>QCER01000006.1 GCA_003280515.1 Prochlorococcus sp. AG-355-P18 | reverse complement strand
AAAAAAACTAATGGAGATGACATTACCTTAAATGATTGTGCGCAATTTAATACCCCAGCATCGGACGAGATAGAAAAATCAAATCTTTTAAATTGTTCATATGTGTTAGAAATTAGTAGTCAAGGGGTCAGTGATGAATTAACCTCAGAAAGAGACTTCAAAACTTTTAAGGGTTTTCCAGTTAATGTTGAGTTAAACCAAAAGAATTCAAAAATAAAATTCCTAAATGGTTTACTTTATGAAAAGTCTAATGATTATTTAGCCATTAACATAAAAGGTAGGATTAAAAAAATTCCTTTCAATGAAGTATCAAAAGTTAATCTTTGTACCTTAAAAGATTAATTATTTTCAAACATTATTCAATTTTATCCATCATAGATGGCATTAGTTACTCTCCCAGGTTTAAACAATCTTATTGAAGACATTAGTGAGGAAAAAAAGTTACCTCCTAATATCGTTGAAGCAGCCTTACGCGAAGCTTTGTTAAAAGGATATGAAAAATATAGAAGAACTTTTTACATTGGAATCAACGAAGATCCATTTGATGAAGAATACTTTAGTAATTTTGATGTTGGACTAGATCTTGATGAAGAAGGTTATAGGATTTTATCTAGTAAAATAATCGTTGAAGAAGTTGAGAGCGAGGATCATCAAATATCTCTAGTAGAGGTTAAACAAGTTGCTGATGATGCTCAAATAGGCGATACAGTTGTATTAGATGTAACTCCTGAAAAAGAGGATTTTGGGCGAATGGCTGCTTCAACAACAAAGCAAGTCTTAGCACAAAAATTAAGGGATCAACAACGAAAAATGATCCAAGAAGAATTTGCAGATTTGGAGGATCCTGTTTTAACTGCAAGAGTGATCAGATTTGAAAGACAATCAGTAATTATGGGAGTTAGTTCTGGAATCGGCAGACCTGAGGTTGAAGCAGAACTTCCCAAGAGAGATCAATTACCAAATGATAACTATAGAGCAAATGCAACTTTCAAAGTATTTTTGAAAGAAGTTAGCGAAATAGCTAGAAAAGGGCCACAACTTTTTGTGAGTAGAGCTAATGCTGGTTTAGTTGTTTATTTATTTGAAAATGAAGTACCGGAGATTCAAGAGGGTACTGTAAAAATTGTTGCTGTTTCAAGAGAAGCGAATCCTCCTTCAAGAGCTGTTGGACCAAGAACAAAAGTAGCTGTAGATAGCGTAGAACAAGAAGTTGACCCTGTGGGTGCCTGTATTGGAGCGCGAGGTGCAAGAATCCAACAAGTAGTGAATGAATTAAGAGGGGAAAAAATTGATGTTATTAAATGGTCATCTGACCCGATTCAGTATATCTTAAACTCATTAAGTCCTGCGAAAGTCGATCTCGTTAGACTTGTTGACCCAGAAGGTCAACACGCGCACGTACTAGTTCCTCCTGATCAATTGAGTCTCGCAATTGGTAGAGAAGGACAAAATGTAAGACTTGCAGCAAGATTAACTGGATGGAAGATTGATGTTAAAAACTCACATGAATACGATCAAGAAGCAGAAGATGCTGCAGTCTCTGAATTAATAAGTCAAAGGGAAGATGAAGAGAATCTGCAACGAGAAGCCGAGCTTAGATTAGAAGCAGAACAAGCTGAGCGTGCCGCGGAAGATGCAAGATTAAGAGAGCTTTATCCTCTTCCTGAAGATGATGAAGAATATGGGCAAGAAAAATATGAAGAGGAGACCTTCTCCGATAATGAACAATTGGAGACTGTTCAAGATAGTGAAATTACCGCCAAAGAGGAGAGAAAACGGTGATACAACAAACCCCTGTTATGCGTATATGCATTTCATGCAGAAAAACATATGACAGGAAACATCTTATAAAGATTACTAAAGATCATAAGCAAGGCATTATGTTTCAAAAAGGGATGGGGCGATCAGCCTACGTTTGCAAGTCAGAAAAATGTTATTCAGATTCCAAGATCAAAAAAAAGCTTCAAAAAGCTTTAAAAACAGCTTTAGAACCTGAATTTATTGATATTTTTGAAAAAGAAATTTCAAGCTATAATGACTATCCCAATAAGGGAATATAATTAAACTAAATCCTCTTTAATTTTCCAAAAGAGTCCAAATCAGATTAAATGACTATCAGCGATAAAATCAGAATTTACGAACTTTCCAGAGATTTAAATCTGGACAATAAAGATATATTGGATGCCGCGCAAAAACTTTCAATTTCAGTAAAAAGTCATAGCAGTTCAATTAGTGCAGAGGAAGCAAAAAAAATAAAAAATCTTATTAATAAAAAAAATTCAGATAAAAAAATACTTTCAATTAAGAAACCTTCGATTAAAAAAAATAATTACAAACAAAACAAAGAAGATGATTCTTCTGTTATCTCCTCAGAAAAAGGTGAACCTATTAAAGATATTGCAAACAAAAAACCATTGTTGATTAAACCTCACAATAAACCTGAGAGTCTAAAAATAATTTCAAATCAACCTAAAAATCTAAATAAACCAAAAATTACCAACGGTTCGCAATCTCAAGAAAATCTTACAAATAAAAATATAAATGGTAAAACTTCCCAAAATTTTAACCAAGATAAGAAAACTTTCCTAAATAAAACTACCTCACCCGCAAAAAGTCCTGCGAAACCGCCTATTCAACTAATTGCTAAGCCTAAGAATATTAATAACAATGCTAAATTCAATAAATCTTCCCAAAACATTCCCATTTCAGGCGGGAAAAGGCAAATATCAAATAAATCCGACCAAAATTCGAACCAATCAAAACCAAAAAATATTAATAACAGAATGTCTCCTCCTGAGCTTGTAGGGGCCCCAATAAGAAGAGATAGACCAAATCAGCAAAATAATAAGCGAAACATTTCTTTTAAACAAACTGCTCCCAACAGACCTGGTGCTCCCAACAGACCTGGTGCTCCCAACAGACCTGGTATGCCAAATAGTCCTGGGTTAAGAAATAAACCCTCAGATCAATTCAAGCCTGGATCTTTCAATAGACAAGCCAATACAAGTAGGCCTGGTGCTCCCAAAAGACCTGGTATGCCAAATAGTCCTGGGTTAAGAAATAAACCCTCAGATCAATTCAAGCCTGGATCTTTCAATAGACAATCCAATACAAATCGACCTGGTTCTCCCAACAGACCTGGCATGCCAAATAGTCCTGGAACTAAATTCAATAGTCAAAAGTCACCTGGAATTAGAAAGCCAGTATCACCTAATGAACTTTTAAAACTTCAAAAAACAAACAAATCTGAAAGTGGCAAAAAAGTTATAGAAAATAACGAAAAACAAAATATTGAGACACCGAAACAGAAGGCGAAAGCTCCAAATATTCGTCCAAATACTGCCCCTAATTCAAAAAAACCACCAAATAGAACATTTGCAAATAATTCTAAAAAAACAGGAAAGACAGACTGGGACGACAGCGCAAAACTTGAAGCTTTAAGAAGTAAAAATACCCAAAAACAAAGACAGAAAGTTCATATTATCGGTGAGAATGATGATTCATTAACATCTGAAACTAGTGGATATTCGGGCGAAAAAATTTCAATCTTATCAGCTAGTTTAGCTCGTCCAAAGAAAGAAAAGTCTGATGAATCCAAATCTCAAAAAACCACTAAACAATTTAAAAAAAAGAAAAAAGAGACTACTAGACAAAGGCAGAAAAGAAGAGCTATGGAGTTAAAGGCTGCCAAAGAAGCTAAACAAGTAAGGCCTGAAATGATTATTGTGCCCGAAGATAATTTAACAGTTCAAGAATTAGCTGATAAATTAAGTCTTGAAAGTTCTGAAATAATCAAATCTCTTTTCTTTAAAGGTATAACTGCAACTGTTACTCAATCACTCGACTTAGCAACTATTGAAACAGTAGCAGAAGAATTTGGAGTACCTGTTTTGCAAGATGATATCCAAGAAGCTGCTGAGAAAACAGTAGATATGATTGAATCTGAAGATATTGATAATTTAATAAAGAGACCACCTGTTATTACAGTTATGGGTCATGTAGATCATGGCAAAACAAGTCTTTTAGATTCCATAAGAGAATCAAGAGTAGCTTCGGGCGAAGCAGGAGGCATCACTCAACACATAGGAGCATATCAAGTTGAATTTGAACATGAATCAAAAAAGAAAAAATTAACTTTTCTTGATACCCCTGGTCATGAAGCCTTCACTGCAATGAGAGCAAGGGGTACAAAAGTTACAGACGTAGCTGTTCTTGTAGTTGCTGCAGATGATGGTTGCAGACCTCAAACATTAGAGGCTATCAGTCATGCAAGAGCTGCAAAAGTACCAATAGTTGTTGCAATTAATAAAATTGACAAAGAAGGTGCATCTCCAGACAGAGTAAAGCAAGAACTATCAGAAAAAGATTTAATTGCTGAAGATTGGGGAGGAGATACAGTAATGGTTCCAGTAAGTGCTATCAAAAAACAAAACATTGATAAATTGCTCGAAATGATTTTATTAGTCTCCGAAGTGGAAGATCTTCAAGCCAACCCCGATAGATTTGCGAAAGGCACCGTTATTGAAGCCCATCTAGACAAAGCCAAAGGTCCTGTCGCTACTTTGTTAGTACAAAATGGAACCTTAAAATCTGGAGATGTTTTAGCTGCGGGTTCTGTCCTAGGGAAAATTAGAGCAATGGTTGATGAACATGGTACAAGAATCAAAGAAGCAGGACCATCATTCCCAGTAGAAGCCCTAGGATTCAGTGAAGTACCCACAGCTGGAGATGAATTCGAAGTCTACCCTGATGAGAAAACTGCTCGTGCCATTGTCGGAGATAGGGCAACAGATGCTAGAGCCACAAAATTAGCGCAGCAAATGGCTTCTAGAAGAGTCAGCTTATCATCCTTATCAACTCAAGCGAATGAAGGAGAACTAAAGGAGTTAAATTTAATTCTCAAAGCTGATGTTCAAGGTAGCGTTGAAGCAATATTAGGATCACTAGAACAACTACCAAAAAATGAAGTGCAAGTCAGAGTTCTACTTTCTGCTCCAGGAGAAATAACTGAGACAGATATAGATCTCGCTGCTGCATCTGGGTCAGTAATTATTGGCTTTAACACCTCACTAGCATCTGGTGCAAAGAGAGCTGCTGATGCTAATGACGTTGACATAAGAGAATATGAAGTAATCTATAAACTCTTAGAAGATATTCAGTTGGCAATGGAAGGACTACTTGAACCTGATCTTGTTGAAGAATCTCTAGGAAAAGCCGAAGTAAGAGCAACTTTCTCAGTTGGTAAAGGAGCCATAGCAGGCTGCTATATACAAACTGGTAAATTACAACGAAATTGTTCGCTCAGAGTTATTCGATCAGAAAAAATAATTTTTGAGGGTAATTTAGACTCACTAAAAAGGTCTAAAGACGATGTAAAAGAAGTAAATACAGGATTTGAATGTGGAGTTGGATGCGATAAATTCTCGAACTGGATTGAAGGAGACATGATTGAAGCATTCAAATTTGTTACTAAAAAAAGGACATTAACTCAATAATTAACTATTTCATTTACTAATCTTTATTCCTATCAAAAAATAATAAAGCGGGAAATATTATGCAAGCACCCAATTGTATTAAAAGGTTATTTTGCTGCAATTCACTGCCGCTTGCAATTTTGGCAAGCATTATTAATAGTCCCAAAAAAGCCGAACCACTCAATGCTATCCACAATATTCTTCTCAATCCCTTAAAAGGAGATTGGGATTCCTTTAATAATTTCTTTTTTAATTCAGGATCTATTTTTGACATAAATTCTTTAATTTATAAAATTAAGTCTATATGAAAAATCAATATTTTAAGATTGCCGGTATAGCTCAGCGGTAGAGCAACTGTTTCGTAAACAGTAGGTCATTGGTTCAATTCCAATTATCGGCACTTTAACAGCAAATTAAAACTAAAGAATGATTGATAAACTTTTCGTGAGTATTTTCTTAAGATTTTTAATTTCTCCAAATTAGTAATAAAGTAGTTAGATTCTTAAAGAAAATAAATTCATTAAATTTCATGACATGAATTTTAATTTGAAAATAGAAAAATTAAATAAAAATAACCAAAGAAAGTTTTATGGAAAAGTCCTAACAGTAAGACTGCCATGTAATCCAATATTTCCAATAGGACCTATTTATTTAGCAGACCATATACATAAATGTTTTCCAGATATAGAGCAACAATTCATTGATCTAGCAATAATTCCATCTAATAAGGTTTCCAAATGTTTATCTAGAAAAATTGATCAATTCAGACCACATCTAATAATTTTTTCATGGAGAGATATACAAATTTATGCACCTGTTGATGGTAGAAGCGGAAATCCCCTACAAAACTCTTTTGAAGTTTTCTACTCAAAAAATATCCTTAAAAAAATTAGAGGTTCTTGGGGTGGATTAAAATTAATTGCATCTCATTATGGAGAAATATATAGAAATACTTCTTTAGTCAAGATGGGACTAAAAAGAGCGCAAAAATACAACAAAAATGTAAAAGTAATTTTAGGAGGTGGAGCTGTTAGTGTCTTCTATGAACAGTTGGGAAATTTACTCCCAAAAGGAACTGTTATTTCAGTAGGAGAGGGAGAAAATCTCATAGAAAAAATTATTAGAGGAGATTCAATAGAAGAAGAAAGATGTTACATTGCTGGACAAAAACCTCGGAACAAATTAATACATGAACAACCTTCGGGCACTGTTAAAACTGCCTGTAATTATAAATATATTAAAAAAATATGGCCTGAATTCAATTGGTATATAGAAGGTGGAGAATACTACGTAGGGGTGCAAACAAAAAGAGGTTGTCCTCATAATTGTTGTTTCTGTGTCTATACAGTTGTGGAGGGTAAGCAGGTTCGCGTTAATCCTGTTAACGAAGTAATCAAGGAAATGAAACAATTATATGATCTTGGCGTAAGAGGATTTTGGTTCACAGATGCACAGTTTATTCCAGCCAAAAAACATATTGAAGATGCAAAAACACTCTTGCAAGCAATTAAAGATCAAGGCTGGGACGATATTAATTGGGCTGCATACATCAGAGCAGATAACATTGATGCTGAGCTAGCCCAACTTATGGTTGACACAGGTATGAGTTATTTTGAAATAGGTATCACCTCGGGGTCTCAAGAACTTGTTAGAAAAATGAGATTAGCGTATGACCTTGAAACTGTTTTAAATAATTGCAGAATGCTAGTCAAAGCAGGTTTCAAGAATCATGTTTCAGTCAATTATTCATTCAATGTTTTTGATGAAACGCCTAGCACCATAAGACAAACAATTGCTTACCATAGGGAATTAGAAAATATTTTTGGCAAAGGCCTAGTTGATCCAGCTATATTCTTTATAGGATTGCAACCTCACACTCTCCTTGAGAAGTACGCTTTGGAACATAAAATTTTAAAACCAAATTATAATCCAATGAGCATGATGCCCTGGACAGCGAGAAAACTTCTATGGAATCCAGGCTCATTAGGGAAAAAACTTGGTCAGGTTTGCTTAGAAGCTTTTGATAATACAGAAGATGAATTTGGCAAAACAGTTATAGACATTCTCGAAAGAGAATATGGGAAGTCCTCCTTAATAGAATCTTTGAAAGTCCGTCCCTTATCAGAAAGGAAATTAGCTCATTCTAAATAATAAAATTAAAACATTATCAATCTTCTTTCTCGATTGAACTAGAAATTCCTTTAGATTTTAATGATTCTGAGTAGAATTCTGCAGGCTCTAAATCACAAACTATTACCAAACCTACACCCGTATTATGTGCCTCAAGCATTATGGCGATAGCAT
The DNA here is from genome assembly GCA_003280515.1 of Prochlorococcus sp. AG-355-P18. Classification (GTDB taxonomy): domain Bacteria; phylum Cyanobacteriota; class Cyanobacteriia; order PCC-6307; family Cyanobiaceae; genus Prochlorococcus_A. The sequence goes on along the minus strand of QCER01000006.1, from coordinate 75,434 downwards.
CTTGCTCGCTTAATTGAGGTACAACTTCTCGTAGTGAAATAGTTACATACTCCATAGAATTAACTGGGTCATTATGAAGTAAAACCTTGTATTTTGGGGACTTATTTTTTAATTCAGCAGGTTTCTTTTCAATTACTGCTGAATTATTACTTACACTTTGTTCTAACTTTATAGATAGCATTAAAATTTCTTAGATTCTAAGTTGTACTAATAATTATATATTAATTATTCTTTCCATTGCATCAATTACGTTTGATCGTGAGTTAAACGCTGACAAACGAAAATAACCTTCACCTGACAATCCAAATCCGCTCCCAGGTGTTCCCACTACACTAACTTTTTGTAGAAGGAAATCAAAAAAGTCCCAAGATGTCATTGGATCAGGAACCTTAATCCAGATATAAGGAGCATTGTCCCCACCATAAACTTTATATCCTGCATTCTGTAGTTTATTTTTCATGATTTTTGCATTTTCCATATAAAAATCAATTAATCCTTTAACCTGTTTCTTCCCTTCAAGAGAATAAACAGCCTCTGCGCCTCTCTGAACAACATAACTTACTCCATTGAACTTTGTAGATTGACGCCTATTCCAAAGAGGCCATAAGTCTATTTCCTCATTTGTTGAACTAAAACCTTTGAGATTTTTTGGTATTACTGTGTAAGCACATCTTACTCCTGTGAAACCGGCATTCTTTGAAAAAGATCTAAATTCAATAGCACAATCTTTTGCACCTTCAATCTCGTATATTGAATGAGGAATATCCTTGTCTTGAATAAATGCTTCATAAGCGGCATCAAATAATAATAGAGATTTATTTCGAATAGCGTAGTCCACCCACTTTTTCAATTCTTCTTTAGTGATGGTTGCTCCAGTGGGATTATTTGGGAAGCAAAGATATAAAACATCAACTTTATTTTTAGGCAGTTCTGGAAGAAAATTATTTTCCTCATTGATTGCGAGATACGTTAATCCCTTATAAGTACCATTTTCAAGAGCATCTCCAGTTCTGCCTGTCATGACGTTGCTATCTACATAAACAGGGTAAACAGGATCTGTTACAGCGATTGAATTATCTTTGCCAAGAATATCTAAAATATTGCTACTGTCGCATTTAGAACCATCTGAAACAAAGATTTCTTCAGGAGAAATTTTACAGCCTCTTGAAATAAAATCATGCTCAGATATTTTTTCTCTGAGCCAAAAATAACCTTGTTCTGGTCCATAACCTCTAAAACCATCTATTGTGCCCATTTCATCTAAAGCTTTGCCCATAGCCTCAATGCATGATCTAGGTAATGGTTCTGTAACATCTCCTATGCCAAGCTTAATGATTTCAGCACTCTTATTTGATTGAGAATATATTTTTACTCTTTTAGCAATTTCAGGGAATAAATAGCCTGCTTTGAGTTTTAAATAATTTTCGTTTACTTGAACCACTTTAGATAAAAAATTTCACCAATCTTAGAATAATGTATCAACGTGCTTAAGTGGTGATTAGATGTTAATATTATCTTAGTTATGGTTAATTTAAAGAATAATCATAGCTATGAATTCAACTTCAATTATTTTGAAAATCGTTTAAAGCTCTATAAATAGCAGAATTCAATCACTATTAAATTTATTAATTCTAAAAAGTAAATAATAGCTATCAAAAAATGCTTTATTAAATGATAAAAATCTAATGATTTAATTTAGACGATTTTCAAAATCCAAATCATTCAGAATAAATAATATGTCTCAGCAAATTATCATCGCTGAGCAGGCTCGAATTGCAGCACTACTCACAGATGATCGAGTTGATGAATTAATCGTCGCACAAGGTCAATACCAAATTGGAGATATTTTTTTAGGAACCGTTGAAAATGTTCTCCCTGGTATTGATGCCGCTTTCATAAATATTGATGAAAGTGAGAAAAATGGGTTCATCCATATTTCAGATCTTGGTCCACTAAGACTAAAAAAAGGGACATTTGGAATAACTGAATTACTAGAACCAAAACAAAAAGTTTTAGTACAGGTAATAAAGGAACCAACTGGATCTAAAGGGCCTAGACTAACTGGAAGTATTTCAATTCCAGGAAAATACCTGATATTACAGCCATATGGCCAAGGCGTAAATATTTCAAGAAAAATAAATACAGAAACAGAAAGAAGCCGTTTGAAAGCTCTTGGGGTTTTAATAAAACCGCCTAGCGCAGGTTTACTATTTAGAACAGAGTCTGAAAAAATAAAAGAAGAACTACTAATTGATGATTTAGAATATCTAATTCAACAATGGGAAAATATACTAAAGGCTTCTGAGGCTTCCAATCCGCCAAATTTAATAAAAAGAGATGATGATTTCTCTCTAAAGATCCTAAGAGATCATATTAAAGAATCGACCAAAAGCATAATTATCGACAGTAAAAATTCAGTTGCAAGGGCAAAAGATTTTTTAACTAATTATGAATCTAATGTAGCTATAGAATTTCACGATAATAGTTTAAACCAACATATTTTCGAGAAGTACGAAATTAAGAAAACAATTCAAAAAGCTCTCCAACCGAGAGTAGATCTTCCTTCGGGAGGTTATATAATAATTGAACCTACCGAAGCTTTAACAGTAATAGATGTAAACTCTGGATCATTTACAAGTTCTGCCAACTCAAGACAAACCGTTTTGTGGACGAACTGTGAAGCAGCAGTAGAAATCTCAAGACAGATGAAATTAAGAAATATTGGTGGAGTTATAGTAGTAGATTTTATTGATATGGAATCAAGAAGAGATCAATTCCAGTTACTGGAGCATTTCACCTCGGCAATAAAAGATGATTCTGCCAGGCCACAAATAGCTCAGCTGACTGAATTAGGCTTAGTGGAGTTAACCAGAAAAAGACAAGGTCAAAATATATATGAGTTATTCGGTAAAAAATGTTCTGCATGCGATGGTACAGGACATGTAGAAAATATACTAAATCATGAAATTTCTAGCTTAAAAATTCAAAATTTTGAAAATAAATCTAATCAATCAAACAATTTAAAATCTTTAGATATAGATACTTCTCAATCAACTGCTGAGCAGGAAAAAATAATTGACAAGGAATTACTTAACTTCAAAGACCTAAGTAGAGAGAATTCTAATAAAAAAGAAAATGATGATGATAATATGAACCAATCAAATTCAAAAGAAAAAAATATAATAACAGTTGATCTTACTAATGAAGAAAAAATTGTTTTCAGTCAATTAGGTATCAATCCACTCATAAAGTTAGGTAAAGAATATCTCACCACCAATAATTTTATGCGCTTAAAAGACAGTAATAAGGAAACGACAAAAACTCTAGATAATAAAAAAACGAAATCAAAACAAATTCAAAAAATCTCAAAATTGGGAGAAGAAAAGATTCCAATTAAAATTGAAGCAAATGAAAATTATAAAGATAAATCAACAAATAAAACCACTGAAAATAATGAAATTGTATCGAAAGATAAAAAAGATGAGATCGAACTTACAGATGAGCTAAACAATGCAAGAAAAAAAAGAAGAAGATCTTCAGCAAACGTTGAATAAAGTATGCGAAGTTGGAATAGATGAAGTTGGAAGGGGAGCAATTTTTGGTCCAGTTTTTTCAGCAGCTGTTGTATTAACTGAAAAAAATAAATTTATACTAAAACAATTTGGAGTAACAGATAGTAAAAAACTAACTCCAAAAAAAAGACAATTTCTTTTACCAAAAATTTTATTATTCTCTTCTGATTATGGAATTGGGCAATCTTCTGCTGCAGAAATAGATAAGTTAGGTATTAGAGTTGCGACAGAACTTTCAATGATAAGAGCTTTAAAAAAATTGAAAGAGATGCCATCTGAACTAATAATTGATGGCCCCTTATCATTAAGGCTATGGAACGGAATTCAGAAAAACATAGTATCTGGTGACTCAAAGTTTATCTCAATAGCTTCAGCAAGCATAGTTGCCAAAGTTTCTCGCGACAATCTTATGGAGAGATTAGAAAAAAAATACTCAGGATTTCTGATATCTAAAAATAAAGGTTATGGTACCAAAGAGCATCTTTCATTAATCAAAGAAAATGGAATAACTAAACTTCATAGAAAAAGTTTTTTAAAAAAATCAAATCTTATTAAATTCACACCAATCTAAAAAATCTTTTACTAGTTGCTGTTGAACCCTAGACTTTATACCCAACAGAATCCCATTTAATACCGACTGCCCAGTAGATTCTAATATTTTCTTTGGGACCAGCTTCAGTAAAGGTGGTTGGCTGACAGAAACCCCAAGAAGTGCCTCACCTTCCAAACCAGTTTCAGTTGCTTCCAAATTCGCTTTTAGAATGAGATTAAAATCATCTATCATCCCCAAACCATCCAATGTACTTTCAAGTGCGCTCATTTTTAAAATTCCATCTTTATTTTCTACCGCAATTGAGACAACAGGGTTAATATCTAATTGGAAAACCTTAAAACTTGTTACTGTATACTTATATCTACCTACTCCTTCTGGTACTAACTTTTTGGAGTCAAGCATTGCTCCTACAACTCTTTCTTCTTCCAAAAGATATTTAGAAAGATATTCTTTATTTCGTTTTACAGAAAGCTTTAATTTCTGTTTAGCATCAAAAGACAATAGCATTTTCTATATCCCTCCAATGCTTATTTGATCTCTCTTTTTTTTACGGTTAATCATGCGCAAACAAGTTGCATATTTAGGTCCTAAAGGAACATACGCAGAAAAAGCAGCTCATATATTATCAAAGCTTGCCAATTTTCAGACACCTATATTTGTACCATGTAATGGGTTACATTCGGTCATTAAATCAATAGCGTATAACAATTGTGATGCTGCTGTAGTCCCTATAGAAAATTCTGTAGAAGGGGGAGTTACTGCCACTCTAGATGCCCTATGGAAATTTCCTGAAATTTTTATTAATAAAGCAATTGTTTTGCCTATAAAACATGCATTGATTAGTAATGGAGAACTTTCAAACATTTCAGAAGTATTATCTCATCCTCAAGCCTTAGCTCAATGTTCAGAATGGTTATCTGAAAATCTTCCAAATGCAATTCCTCTACCAACAAATTCAACATCAGAAGCTGTCAATATGGTTAAGGGGAGTAAATTCAGAGCTGCTATTGGCTCAAAATCACTTATTAAAATAGAAGGACTTAAAGAATTAGCCTTTCCTATTAATGATGTTTCAGGTAATTGCACAAGATTTGTCTTATTGAGCAAAGAATCAAATTCTAATTCAGCTAATATTGCTAGTTTTGCTTTCTCATTAATTTCAAACAAACCTGGAGCATTACTTGAGGCTTTGAATTATATTGCAGATTTTGGTTTTAATATGAGTAAAATAGAGTCTAGACCTTCTAAAAGAGAATTAGGCGAATATATTATTTATATCGATCTAGAAATTGATCATCAACATAACATAGAAAATTTTCTTAAACTTAAACATCAGCTTATGCCCCTCTGTAATAACTTTGTAGATTTTGGAAATTACTTTTCCGAAAATGTTAAATTAGATTAATTTATCCCCTGCATTTATAAACTCCAAACTCCATTAAACCTTTTCTGAATGCCCAATTCATAAGAAGTATGGTTGGTATTTCTCTAATGGATTTTATTATCCCTAATGGACCAAGAGATAAAATTGTTATAGGTCTTCTAATTCCTTCAATAATTGAGTCATACCATGAAGGGTTAGTATAAGTATTCCAATTTTCAGAAATAACTCTTCCTGCACTATTTTTATTAGTACTAAGAATATTACCGAATTCATTAATGCTAATAAAATTAGGATGTACCCACTGTTCAAGTAATTGCTTTAGAACCAATTTCTCAAACAAAGATGGGGGGTGAGCTCTGAGATCTCTTGAATTCCAATCAGCCAATGCTAAATACCCGCCAGGCCTCAAAGTTCTGAGCATCTCATCTGCGAATTTAGTTTTATCATTCATATGAGCACCAGCCTCAACACTCCAAACCGCATCAAATGATCCATCTTCAAATTTCAAATCCAAAGCATCCATAACTTGGAAACTGCAATTGAGTCCTGAAGGAGTTAGTTCTCTCGCTCTTTTTACTTGAGCAGGACTAATTGTAATTCCTGTAACATTAAACCCGTAAAATTCTGCAAGAATCCTCGAACTTCCTCCTATTCCACAACCAACATCGAGTACTCTAGATCCCTTTGGCAATTTATCTAAACCACTCCAAATGACTAATTCATGAACAAACTTAACTTTAGCCTCTCTAAAATCAATATTTTTTTTTCCTGAGGGATAAAAGCCCAAATGTATATGTTCTCCCCATAATCTCTCAAGTAATTTATCTTGGGTCCAAGCATCATATGCAGAAGCTACAGTACCGGAAGAAATATATTTTCTTGCATTAATTCTCCAACTTATAGTTAGGACTAAAAAGAATAAAACTAGTAAAAAAAAAGGTAATAAAAATTCAAACATTTAATTTTCTTTTATATCAGGAAAACTTTCTTTTAAAGCTGTTCTTGCTGCAAGTTGTTTTCTTGTATGATCAAGCATTTCATATTCTCTTTGCAAACGTGTTAAAGTGTTTTTTTCCTCAAGAAGTCTTTGCTGTTCCTCAGCTACAGGACCACCCAAATGAGCTGCTATCCAAAATGATAAATCAAGTGGATTATCAGGTAATTTATCTGGTAGATTTTTCTTGGTATTAGTCAATTTACCTGTTAGTTTAATAACATCACTAAGAGCTTCTTTTACTGAATCTTTTAGAGAATCTAATTTCTTTAGATCATCAATATTGTCGTCACTAATCCAACTAACCATCGCCGAACAAAATGGCGTGGAACGCGTGACTTCTAAGACTTGAAATCTTTGTTGTCCTAGGGTGATAATGTTACTTCTCCCATCCTCTGCAGTTTGATGTTTTATTATTTGGGCGCAACATCCTACATTAGCCATACTTTTAGTAGTTGGATCCCACTTAATAACCCCAAACATAGAATCGCTTTCAAGAACAGATTGAAGCATGATTCTGTATCTCGATTCAAAAATATGTAAAGGTAATACTTCTTGAGGAAAAAGGACTACCTCTGGCAAAGGAAATAAAGGTAATTCCCTTACGGAGAGTTCTCCCATTTAAACCTCATTTCATTTTATTTATACTAATCAATTGAGGGCGATTTCGGGATTTCTTAAAGTTTAACTTCTATATCTACACCACTAGGGAGATCGAGTTTCATTAAAGCATCAATAGTTTTTGCAGAAGGACTATAGATATCTATTAATCTTCGATGTGTTCTTGTTTCGAAATGCTCTCTAGAATCTTTATCAACATGGGGTGATCTTAAGACACAATAAATTTTCCTTTTTGTAGGTAAAGGTATTGGACCTATTGCTGAAGCAGCGGTAGTATCTGCAGTTTGGATAATTTTGTCGCAAGATAAATCTAGCATTCTCCTATCGAATGCTTTCAGTCTTATTCTTATTTTTTGTTGTGCAATTGATGCAGTCATAGTTTCAAATAACTTCAAATGAAGGGTCATTAATAATAATGACCCTTGTCCTTTTTCTATATTAGATGATTGAGGTTAAATTTTTAAAATTCAAAAAAATTATTTGAGTATTTTAGAAACAACTCCAGCACCAATAGTACGTCCACCTTCACGGATTGCGAATCGCATACCTTGCTCGATAGCTACTGGACAAATTAGTTCTCCAGTCATCTTAATTCTGTCTCCAGGCATAACCATTTCAACATTAGAGCCATCATCAGAGGTAAATGCAGTGATTTGACCTGTTACATCAGTCGTTCTGATGTAGAACTGAGGTCTATATCCCGCAAAGAAAGGAGTGTGTCTTCCGCCCTCTTCTTTTTTAAGAACATAAACTTCTCCTTCAAACTGAGTATGTGGGGTAATAGATCCTTTCTTAACAAGTACCATTCCTCTCTCAATATCTTCTTTCTGGACACCACGTAAAAGTAAACCAACATTATCGCCAGCCATACCTTCATCAAGAAGTTTTCGGAACATTTCAACACCAGTAACAGTTGTTACTCTTGTGTCTCTTATTCCAACTATTTCGACTTCTTCTCCAACCTTAACCTTACCTCTCTCAATTCTTCCAGTAGCAACAGTTCCTCTACCAGTAATAGAGAAAACGTCTTCTACTGCCATCAAGAATGGTTTATCAACTTCTCTTTCAGGCTCAGGAATGCTAGCATCAACTGCTTTCATTAATTCTTCAATCTTTGATTCCCAAGTTGAATCGCCTTCAAGAGCTTTTAAACCAGAGACTTGAACAATTGGAATATCATCTCCGGGGAAGTCATAACTATCTAATAGTTCTCTGATTTCCATTTCAACAAGTTCAATAATTTCTTCATCATCGACCATGTCGCACTTATTAAGAGCTACTACAAGAGCGGGAACTCCAACCTGTTTAGCTAAAAGAATATGCTCTTTTGTTTGTGCCATAGGGCCATCTGTGGCTGCACAAACGAGGATAGCTCCGTCCATTTGGGCTGCCCCTGTAATCATGTTTTTAACATAATCAGCATGTCCTGGGCAATCTACATGAGCATAATGTCTGCCTTCAGTTTCATATTCGACATGAGCTGTATTGATAGTAATACCGCGCTCTCTTTCTTCAGGAGCACCATCAATGTCTCCATAGTCTTGAGCTTGAGCTTGACCTTTTTTGGCTAATACGTTTGTAATAGCAGCAGTAAGTGTTGTTTTTCCATGATCAACGTGGCCAATAGTACCTATGTTGACATGTGGTTTGTTCCTTTCGAACTTCTCGCGAGCCATTTTGAATTAAAGAATCGAGGGTTTAAGAGTTTTTTAGTTTAGAGATCAGGAGTTGCCCTGATTCTTGGAAATGATAGCTTCGGCAACATTACGAGGAACTTCCTCATAATTTGCGAACTCCATTGAAAATATACCCCGACCTTGAGTCATTGATCGGAGTTGAGTGGCATAACCGAACATTTCGGCTAAGGGCACTTTGGCCTGTACCTTAGACAATCCATCATCAACAGATTGTCCTTCTACTTGACCTCTTCTAGAAGAGAGATCACCAATTACAGATCCAAGAAAATCATCAGGACTTTCGACCTCGACTTTCATCATAGGCTCTAACAGGACAGGGTTGCATTTTTTAACCCCGTCTTTAAAAGCCATAGAACCTGCAATTTTGAAGGCCATTTCAGATGAGTCTACATCGTGGAATGAACCATCGACTAGTGTTACTTTTACATCAATGAGTGGATAACCGGCAAGAACACCAGATTCACAGGTTTCTTTCATTCCATTAGATGCAGGACCAATATACTCTTTTGGCACAGCTCCACCAACAATTTTGTTTACAAATTCAAAACCTTTTCCTACTTCAGCAGGTTCCATTTCAATAATTACATGGCCATATTGACCTTTTCCTCCAGTCTGTCTTGCATATTTACCTTCACCTTTTGAACTAGACCTAATGGTTTCTCTATAAGATACCTGAGGAGCTCCTATATTTGCTTCAACTTTAAATTCCCTTAGCATTCTGTCAACAAGGATTTCTAAGTGCAACTCACCCATACCTGCAATAACAGTTTGATTTGTCTCAGGATCTGTGCTTACCCTAAAGGTTGGATCCTCTTCAGATAAAGCTGTTAAAGCTTTTGATAATTTTTCCATATCGCCTTTAGTTTTTGGCTCGACAGCAACAGAGATGACTGGTTCAGGGATAAACAATGTCTCCAAAACTATTGGATCTTCTGTGTTACACAAAGTGTCGCCGGTGGTTGTGTTCTTGAGGCCTAATACAGCTCCTAAATCCCCAGCCCTCAATTCATCAACTTCCTCTCTTTCATCAGCCTTAAGAATCACTAATCTAGAGATTCTCTCTTTAGCATCTTTAGTAGAATTCATTACATAACTTCCTTTTGAAAGAACACCTGAATACATTCTTACAAAAGTTAGTTTTCCATAGGGATCTGACATCACTTTGAAAGCTAATGCACTGAAGGGAGCATTATCATCTGAAGGTCTAATATCTTCTTTACCACTTGGCAAAACACCTTGTATTGGTTTTACATCAACTGGAGCTGGCAAATAATCAACTACAGCGTCTAAAACTAGTTGGACACCTTTATTCTTAAAAGCTGAACCGCATAGTACTGGAACCAATCCATGTTTTAAAACCCCTTCTCTGATACCTTTTTTAAGTTGTTCTTCAGATAATTCTCCTGTTTCGAGAAATATTTCTATTAACTCTTCATCATTTTCTGCAACACTTTCCATTAGCTTAAATCTCCACTCAGCAGCTTCCTCCTCCATGTCAGAAGGTATTGGTGCTTCTTCAATATCAGTACCTAAATCGTTTTTGTAAAGATATGCTTTGTTGGCTACTAAATCAATAATTCCTGTGAGATCACCTTCAGCCCCAATAGGTAACTGGATTGGAAGTGCATTTGCCTTTAGTCGATCTTTAATTTGCTTATTAACCTTTAAAAAATCTGCACCAGTTCTATCCATTTTATTGACAAAGACCATCCTTGGAACAGAGTATCTATCTGCTTGACGCCAAACCGTTTCGGATTGAGGCTGAACTCCACCAACTGCGCAAAATACAGCTATAACCCCATCCAACACACGCATTGATCTTTCAACTTCAATAGTAAAATCAACGTGTCCAGGAGTATCAATAATATTAATCCTATGATCTTGCCAACTGGTAGATATTGCAGCAGCAGTAATAGTTATTCCTCTTTCTCTTTCTTGAGCCATCCAATCGGTTACAGCGGCACCATCATGAACCTCTCCTATCTTATGAACTACACCTGAATAAAACAAAATTCTTTCAGTAGTTGTTGTCTTACCTGCATCAATATGAGCGGCTATACCTATGTTCCTTACTCGTTCTAGGGGAAAGTCGCGTGCCAATTTTAAAGCTCCAAATAAAAATAATTTTTGATAAGTGTAGTTCACCCTAAAAGCAAACTTTAATTATAATAAACTACTTAAGTAACTTTTGATGAAATTAATATCTGTAATGTGCAAAAGCCTTATTAGCTTCTGCCATTTTATGAGTATCTTCTCTTTTTTTAACGGCACTACCAGTTTCATTTGCTGCATCCATCAATTCGCCAGCGAGTTTTTGGGACATACTCTTGCCATTTCTTGCTCGTGAGAATGTAACAAGCCATCTTAATGCCATAGCTGTACCCCTCTCTTGGCGAACTTCCATAGGTACCTGATATGTTGCACCACCAACTCTTCTAGCTCGTACCTCGACAAGAGGAGTAGCATTTTTTACAGCTGTTTCGAATAATTCCACTGCATTCCCTCCTGTTCTCTCGCTTATTAAAGAAAACGCATCAGACAATATTCTTTGAGCTGTAGATTTTTTACCATGCTTCATCAATCGAGAAATCATCATTGAGGCAAGACGACTATTAAATTGAGGATCAGGAAGGACTGGTCTTTTTACTGCTGCATTACGACGTGACATGTTTAAAAAAAGTGATGTTTACTAATTAATCTTTTGGAGCTTTTGCTCCATACTTAGATCTGGATTGACGTCTATCTTTGACTCCAGCCGTATCTAAAGTTCCTCTTATTATATGATATCTAACTCCTGGCAAATCCTTTACTCTTCCCCCCCTAAGCAGCACTACAGAATGTTCTTGCAAATTATGTCCAATCCCAGGAATATAAGCAGTTACTTCGAAACCAGAAGTTAATCTAACCCTAGCAACTTTTCTCAAAGCTGAATTAGGCTTCTTTGGTGTTGATGTATAGACTCTTGTGCATACCCCTCTTCTCTCAGGGCAAGCTTTTAATGCAGGAGATTTTGTTTTCTTTGTCAGACGTTTTCTTTCTGAACCTACTAATTGTGAGATGGTGGGCATCTATTAAAACTTAGATAAAAATAAACATTAAACCATCATAACCTTTTAAGAGCACTAACTAAAAGTTTTTAATTATAATTTTTTTAAAATTTGTCAAATTAAAATTATTTGGTAAATATTCATTATCTTTAGATTTATTTTCATATTTATTTTTATAATAGAAATACATAAATAACTAAATAGAATTAAATAATCCATGGGAGAGAGTATCAAAAGAATCGTTGGCCCATATCAAGATAGTTATTCCCCAAATGGAATAATTGGGGAGAAAGATGCGTGTGGAGTTGGTTTCGTAGCAAATGTTGAAGGTATAGAAAGCAACTGGATCCTTAAACAATCTCTAAAGGGACTCAACTGCATGGAGCATAGAGGAGGTTGTGGAGGAGATAGTGATTCAGGAGATGGAGCAGGCATTTTATGTTCAATTCCATGGGGATATCTAGAAGAGAAAATTAATCAAAAAAATACTCAAGAATTTAATAGAGGTTTAGGCATGGTTTTTATGCCTAATAAAAAAGAAAAAATTGATGTATGTAAATCAACATGTGATGAAGAAGCAGAAAAATTAAAAGTCAACAAAACATCTTGGAGAACAGTACCCGTTAATAATGAAATCTTAGGTCCTTTAGCTAAAGCAAATGCTCCATTCATCTGTCAGTGGATTTTATATATAGATAAAAAAGATCATAAGGATGTTGAAAGACTTTTATTTCAGTTAAGGAAAAGAATTGAGAAAAAAATAAGAGAAACCTTCAAAAACGATGTTGGGGATTGTGAATTTTATTTTGCCTCACTAAGTTCTCAAACAGTTGTTTATAAAGGTATGGTTCGTTCTGAAATATTATCCGAGTTTTATCAAGATCTTAAAGAAGAGAGTTTTAAAGTTTCATTTTCTGTTTATCATCGTAGATTTAGTACTAATACACTTCCAAAATGGCCACTAGCTCAGCCCATGAGATTTTTGGGTCATAATGGCGAAATAAATACTCTCTTAGGCAATATTAATTGGGCTAAAGCTTCAGAAACACATATAGATGATTTTTGGGGAGATTTATCTAATGAAATTAAGCCCATTGTAGATGTAAACAAAAGTGATTCATCAAATCTCGATGCAACCCTTGAAATCAATATTCGTTCAGGTCAGCCCATTACTGACTCACTATTAAAACTTGTTCCTGAAGCATTTAGAGATCAACCAGAACTTGAGGAGAGAGAGTATATAAAAGCTTTTTATGAATATTCTGCAAGCCTACAAGAAGCTTGGGATGGTCCTGCACTCCTTGTATTTGCTGATGGAAATTTTGTCGGAGCAACGCTTGATAGAAATGGCCTAAGACCAGCAAGATATTCAATCACAAATGATGGTTTTGTAATAATGGGTTCTGAAACAGGAGTAGTAGATCTTGAAGAAGAAAGAGTAATAGAAAAAGGTCGATTAGGACCGGGACAAATGTTGGCAGTTGATTTTCATCAGAATAAAATACTAAGGAATTGGGAAGTAAAATCTGAAGCCGCTCAAAGGCATGATTATAAAAATCTTCTCAGTAATAGAACTATAAAAATTAAAAATAATGAATGGGTTAAAAACTGCAAACTAAAAGACCTTGAGTTGTTGCAACAACAAACAGCATACGGTTTTTCAGCGGAAGATAATGACCTTATCTTAGATTCAATGGCTTCATTAGCTAAAGAGCCTACTTATTGCATGGGAGACGACATTCCATTAGCAGTTCTTTCATCTAAGCCACATATTTTATACGACTACTTTAAGCAAAGATTTGCGCAAGTTACTAATCCTCCTATTGACCCTCTGAGAGAAAAACTTGTAATGAGTTTAGAGATGCATTTAGGAGAGAGATGTACACCATTTGAAATTAAAGATGCTAAACCTTTTATTCATTTACAAAGTCCGATTCTAAATGAGGAAGAACTCATTTCCCTCAAAAAATCAACAATTAAATCTCAGACAATTTCAAGTTTGTTTGATTTAGAGGAAGGTATTAAAGGCTTAGAGAACCAATTAAAACTAATCTGTAAACAGAGTGAGCTTTCTATAAAAGAAGGTTGCTCTTTAATTATCATTTCTGATAAGGGAATTAATCCTAAAAAGACTTTCATACCTCCTTTACTGGCTGTTGGAGCAATTCATCATTATCTTCTTAAAAAAGAAATCAGGCTCAAAGCTTCTCTAATAATTGAGACCGGTCAATGTTGGAGCACACATCACTTAGCTTGTTTAATTGGATATGGAGCAAGTGCAGTTTGCCCTTGGTTGACCTTCGAAGCAGGTAGACACTGGTTAAAACATCCAAAAACACAAAAACTCATTGATAGCAAAAAAATCAATCCATTATCAATAGTTGATGTTCAAGAAAATATTAAAAAAGCTCTAGAAGACGGTCTAAGAAAAATTCTCTCAAAAATAGGCATCTCACTTTTATCTAGTTACCATGGTGCACAAATTTTTGAAGCTGTAGGCCTTGGATCTGACTTAATAAAAATTGCTTTTGATGGTACAACAAGTCGTATCGCTGGCATAACATTAAAAGAATTAACTAATGAAACACTTTCAATACATACGAAAGCCTATCCAGAGATCGATCTAAAGAAATTAGAATTTTTAGGATTTGTACAATTTAGAAATAATGGAGAATATCATTCCAATAACCCAGAGATGTCCAAAGTTTTACATTCGGCGGTAAAACAAGGTCCAGGGTACGATCATTTTGAAACTTACAAAAAACTTATTAGTAATAGACCCACAACATCTCTTAGAGATTTACTAACAATTAATTCAAAAAGAAAAAGTATTCCATTAGAGGAAGTTGAAAGTGTTGAATCAATTTGCAAAAGGTTCTGTACTGGAGGAATGAGTTTAGGTGCTTTATCCAGAGAAGCGCATGAAGTTTTAGCAGTTGCAATGAATAGAATTGGTGGAAAAAGTAATAGTGGAGAAGGGGGAGAAGATCCAGCTCGTTTTAATGTTTTAAATGATATCGATGAAAATACTCAGTCAGGGACGTTGCCATTTATTAAAGGCTTAAAGAATGGAGACACAGCATGCTCCGCTATTAAACAAATAGCATCAGGAAGATTTGGAGTTACACCTGAATATCTAAGAAGTGGTAAACAACTCGAAATTAAAATGGCTCAAGGTGCAAAACCCGGTGAGGGGGGACAATTACCTGGTCCAAAAGTTGATTCTTACATCGCAAAACTAAGAAATAGTAAACCTGGAGTAGCTTTAATATCTCCTCCCCCGCATCATGATATTTACTCAATTGAAGATTTAGCTCAACTTATCCACGACTTACACCAAGTTCACCCAAAAGCTAAAGTAAGCGTTAAACTTGTTTCTGAAATTGGTATAGGCACTATTGCTGCTGGAGTAAGCAAAGCTAATGCAGATGTAATTCAAATATCAGGCCATGACGGAGGTACAGGTGCTTCACCCCTGAGTTCTATTAAACATGCAGGTTTACCATGGGAACTTGGTGTTGCTGAGGTTCATAAATCTCTCTTAGAGAATAACTTACGCGAAAGAGTAATTTTGAGAACTGATGGAGGTCTTAAAACAGGCTGGGACGTAGTTATTGCAGCTTTACTAGGTGCTGAAGAATACGGTTTTGGTTCTGTAGCAATGATTGCTGAAGGATGCATAATGGCTCGGGTTTGTCATACAAACAAGTGTCCTGTTGGAGTTGCCACTCAAAAAGAAGAGTTAAGAAAAAGATTTAAAGGTATTCCAGAAAATGTCGTAAATTTTTTCTTGTATATTGCTGAAGAAGTAAGACAGATAATGAGTACTATCGGTGTTTCTAATATGGAAGAACTGATTGGTAATCAAGAATTTCTTTCTGAAAGAAATATCGATCTTCCAAAAACTTCTAATATTGATCTTTCTTCTTTAGTAAATGAACACTCAACCCCTGATAGATCATGGTTAAAACATTTAAAAACTGCCCATAGTAATGGTTCTGTATTAGAAGACGAGTTTTTGTCTGATACTAAATTTATAGATTCAATTAAAAATCACAAAATATTAACCAAAGAAATTGAGATAAAAAATACAGATAGAAGTGTTTGTGCGAAAATATCAGGCGAAATCGCAGAACTTCACGGCAACACGGGCTTCAATGGCGAACTCAACTTAAATTTCAAAGGATATGCAGGACAAAGCTTTGGTGCCTTTTTATTGAAGGGAATGAATGTTCAATTAATCGGAGAAGCTAATGATTATGTTTGTAAAGGAATGAATGGAGGAATACTAACAATAATTCCACCAAAAATTAATGAAATCTCCTCCGAACAAGTCATCCTAGGAAATACTTGTCTTTATGGAGCAACAGGTGGGAAATTATTTGCATTAGGAAAATCGGGAGAAAGATTTGCGGTTAGAAATAGTGGTGCTGTAGCGGTCACAGAAGGAGCAGGTGATCATTGTTGTGAATACATGACTGGTGGGAAAGTAGTTATTCTAGGTTCCACAGGAAGGAATATTGGTGCGGGCATGACTGGTGGAATAGCTTTTATAATCGATGAAAATAATGATTTAAGTAATAAAGTAAATAAAGAAATAGTAAGCATTCATCAAATAACTTCATCAAAGCAGGAAAATATCTTATTGGAAATTATTAGAGAATATCAAGCGAAAACAAATAGCTTAAAGGCTGCCAAAATAATTGAAAATTGGTCTCATTTTAAGAGTACTTTCAAATTGATTGTTCCTCCAAGCGAAGAAGAGATGCTTGATATAAAAAAAATGTAAATGCCTTTCTTTGTAAAAACTGAAATTATCAAAAAAGATTACTTAATTAATAATGATTTAAAACGAAAAATAATTAACGAACATATTGATTGGGTAAAAAAATTAAAAGAAGAGGGAATTAATATAAAAAGTGGCTTTTTGGTAGATGAGTTAAATAGGCCAGGTGATGGCGGATTACTTATTCTTGAGATGAATAATTATAGAAATGCACTAAAAATAATTAAGAATGATCCAATGATTAAAAATGATCTAGTTGAATGGAAATTAAATGAGTGGGTAGATCCAAATAAATGAATATAACTATCTTGGATACTTTTTCATAAGTTTTTGAATCTCTTCAGCATGGTAGCTACTACGAGTTAAAGGAGAACTAATTACTTGCATGAAGTTTAAATCTTTTTCCCCGAACACTTTAAAGTAATTAAATTTTGAAGGACTTACAAATCTTTTAACAGGTAAATGATTAGGGCCAGGAGATAAATATTGGCCGATAGTAACAATATCAACGAAATTACTTTTTAAATCCTTAAGCAGACTTACGACCTCCTCATCTTTTTCCCCTAAACCAAGCATGAAGCCTGACTTTGTATAAATTTTGGGAGAATAGTCTCTGGTTCTTTTAAGCAACTCAAGAGTTCTTTCATATTTACCCTGAGGTCTTACTTTTTTATATAGCGAAGGCACAGTCTCAATATTATGGTTTAAAACGTTTGGATTTGAATCAAGAACTTTTTCAAGAGCTTTCCAGTTGCCACAAAAATCAGGAATTAAAAGCTCAATAGTAGTTTCAGGAGATTTTTCTCTTATTTGATGAACACATTGAAAAAATTGAGATGCGCCACCATCCTCAAGATCGTCTCTATTAACTGATGTAATTACAACATGCTTAAGCTTCATTCTAAAAACAGCCTCGGCTAGACGATATGGTTCAGTTGGGTCTAAGTCTCTCTTAGATCTATCAAAATCAATATCGCAATATGGACATGCCCTAGTGCAACCAGGACCCATTATGAGGAAAGTTGCAGTTCCACTAGCAAAACATTCACCGATATTTGGACAGCTTGCTTCTTGACACACGGTATTGAGATTTAAATCATTTAATAAATTTGCAGTATTACCAATTCGCTCAATTTGTGGAGCTTTGACCCTTAACCATTCAGGTTTTGAAATTAAACTATTAGGATTATTAGTCACATTAAATCTTCTTGACCTGTAATTTTATTTTACTAAAAACAAGATGAATTAACTATTTATAATTTCAAAGACGAAGCTCATTCAACAGAAGTAAATAAATAAATGAATCCAACTAATCCTTCTGCAATTTAGAAAATCTTAATTAAAGTTACTATTTACACAACGTTTTTGTTTCATAAACTAAAATTGAATCAGATTTCATAACGTTATTTTTAATACAGATATCAGAACGTAATGATTAAAAAATTTAGCTAAAAAACCAATAATATATGCTTTATTTTGTACTAAAAAGTGTTTTTTTAATTATTTTTTGATACAGTAAAAAATATATGTAATAAAACATTGACTTTTAAATTTAAAAGAAAGCGTATTTTATTATCGGAAAAAAATAAAAACTCTAAAGCAATAGGTTATGCTAGAGCTACTCATAACGAATATGAATATTTAGAAGAGCAAATAAAATTTTTGAAGGAAGAGGGTTGCAGTTTAGTGTTCTCTGAATTTATAAGTTTAGATGAAGAAATCAAACCCCAACTCAATAAAGCTATAAATTCCTTATCAAAAGGAGATCAATTAATAATAACTCAGCTTGATCGAGCATTCAAAAATAAAAAAGAATGTTTGATAACAATAAATAAACTTATTAATAAGAATATTCAATTGCGAACTTTGACTGGTTTTTTTGCTGCTAATGAATCTTCTAATGCAAATTCTTCAATTTTTAAGATTTTATATGAATTAGATAATTTAGAAGACAAAAGTTTAGGTGAAAGAAAAAAAGAACAACTATTACGCAGAAAATTATCTGGAAATAATTTGGGAGGCAGGCCCAAAATAAGTCCTTTAAAAGAATCTTTAGTAATCAGATTGCGCAATGAAGGATATTCATATCGATCAATCAGAACACAAACTGGAATTGCATTATCAACAATTAGGAGAGTGATTTTGGAGGGAGAATTAACATAAAATAATGAAGAAAGAAATTGAAAATTTAATAAAAGAAAATTTTAAAGATACCGCATTGCGTATTTATGAATTAGATAATGAAGACAGAAAAAGCTTGTTAGCAGAATATAGAGAATGGATTATGAATGATTTAGATTTGGAAGAAGTAATGATGCTACCTTATGAAGCATATACTGACAAATTAGATTCTAATTTCTTAGAAGATTCACTTTAGTCCTCAATAATATATTTCTTATTAAAATCGTATACTTCTTTTGCTATAAACGGTAAAAGGGAAGAATCTTTGGAATATTTTTCTCCATTACAAAAAACTACCAATAAAGTTTGTAGAGATTGATTATTAATCCACCAAGCTGAATCATGTCTAACTTCAGACATTAAGCCTGCTTTACTCCAAAGATTAATGTTTTCTGGTAATCCTTCACCCAAAAAACCATCTATTTGATTAAGTGAATCCTTTTTAAGAACAACTTTATTTAAATTTCTTTTTAAAAAACTTCGCAAATTTAAATTATTTTCTTGATAATCAATATGAATCATAATTTCTTCCAAAAACCTTGCAGCTGAATCAGAGGTCATAGCATTTCTATTTTTATTATCATATCCGTAAAATTCTTTCTCACGACCAAATGGGCCATCATCCCAAGTCTTCTGACAGCAATTTATTCCAACCAATTCTTCCCAATTTAAATCATGTAGCCAATCATTTATTATATTTCTTTGATATTTCCAATTTTCCCATAGTTCGCCTTCAATACGAGGTCCACTTGTTGTTCCAGTGAGTAAATCAATTAAAAAGCTTGTTGCATTATTACTGGAGAAAGACAACATTTTCCATACAGCATCAATAATTTCATCTGATAAAAATAAACTTCCTTTTTTAATCCAATAAAATGCAGCAAGGCCATAAACTAACTTGACTATGCTGGCAGGGTAAACCATTTTTTTATTATTAATGCCAGTTCCAAAACCTTTAAATACACTTTTATTTTCACTTTTATAATTAATCCAAGTTATCGAAATGTCTTCTATTAAAAAATCTTTATTATGAGAGCATATTCTCCTTAAAATACCATTTAAGGCTAGCCCCATCTCCTGACTTAAATAGTAAAAGGACATTGTATGGAAATTTATAAAAATCCTATCTCACTATTTAAACAAACTAATTTTTCAAAAACTATTTGGTGGCAATTAAAAGTTAATATTTCGGGATATCAAAATGAAACAGAAGATAAATTAGTTACTGAAATATTTAAAAATAGAATTTTTAGACTTATTTATCCAAATATTTATCAAAACAATCATAAATTTTCAAGAATACTAGTTCAACTATATGAAGATGGATACGTCTGTTGGATAAATTTAGATGGATTAATTATTGAGAAATGCGAATTCAAAAAAAATAACAGTTTAAAAAATGAATACTTCTTTATAAAAGATAAAGTTAACTCAATTTTAAAATGGATCAAGGTTCAATCTGAGTTAAATAATGAATACCTTTGGGGAGGAACATTAGGACCCAATTTTGATTGTTCTGGATTAATTCAGACTGCTTTCTTAAAGCATCAAATTAATATACCTAGAGACTCTTTTCAAATAAAAAGTTTTTGTAAACACCTTTTTTATTACAAAGAATCATATGCAGGTCTACGACCTGGCGATCTTTTATTTTTTGGAAATAAAGAAAAATGTGATCATATTGGAATCTACAAGGGAGACGGATTATATTACCATAGCTCTGGAAAAGATTTTGGCAGAAATGGAATAGGATTAGATACCCTAAAAAAGTCTAATGACAAAATTTCATTTCATTATAAATCTAAGCTAATTTCTGCAGGACGAGTAATTAGAAATTATAGATGGGACAGAACTATACGTTAATTAATAAACTAACCTTTAACTTTAAATTAAATTTAATTTTACTTATTCTTTTATTTAGGAATCAACCAGCAGTCCAAATATTTTTGATAATTGGCATTATGGTATCTAAGTGTAATGTCCCAACAAGTAACCAAGCAAAAACAGCTCCTCCACAGCCTCCTAACCAAAATCCACTTGTAAAATCAGCCCAGCCAGCTCTTGTAAATAAATCCTTTGGCGGATTATTAACAGTCGCATCTGGAGGTTGAACATTAGGTGCTTTGCCAGGTGCATTGTATAGAACAAAAAGTGCTGTCAAAATATGAACAGCTCCAATAGTAGCGAGAAGTCCAGCTGTTAGAGCAAATTCAGAATTTCTTAATGGGCCAGTCATAGTGAAAGGTCCGTATAGAAGATATCCAAAAGCTGCTCCAGTTTCTAAACCTCTAAAATTAGGGGAAATACCTTCTCTGTAAAAAGGTAAATTATTTATGAAGGCTTTTGTAAAATAACCACTGTTAACTGGAGTAGCTAAATTACCTACACAAGGATCAGCAACAGTTTTTACTGCCCATTGTTCTGCTACTCCAATATCATTTGGTTGTACAGAAGTATCTATGTATTTCTCATCAAACTTAATAGAACTTGTTGATTCTGAGAATGATTTTTGAAAGTCGCTCATTTTTTTAATAGTTTAGTATTTGATAATTTATTCAGTTGCTGTAATTAATCTTCCAATCAATACGATAAAAACAGCAGGCATTGCTATACCAATTAATGGAACAAAAATTGAAGGTAAAAGACTTGGTAAATCAGATGGCATAGTTCATTAAACATCTTTAAACACTTTAGTATTTATCTGCGAAATAGTGTTAATTTTATTACTGGATGATATAAAAATTATTAACTTTTTACATGATAAAATTTTTCGCAATTGTACTGATTATTTTTACAGGAATATTACTTCTAGTTTTAAAAAAAAGAAGCTTTAAAAAGTTAATAAATAAAAGCGATTTATATTCTATTAAATTAAATAAAAATAATAAATTTTCATCTAAAAAAAATAGTTTTTTATACAATCATAAGGAGAGAGAGTACTCAGAATTTTATAAAAATTCTCAAAGAAATAAAATGTGTAGTCTTTTTCAGGGAAATACAGAAGACAAATTAAAAGCATTAAAAATTGCGGAAGAATTATCTGATAAATCAACATTATCAATTTTACGACAAGGCTTAAGAGATATGTCTCCTGAAGTAGTTAAACTTTCAGCTTTATTAATAAGAAAATTCAAGTAAAAATTTAATTTTGGTTGGCACTACTTATTGACCTTATTCTATAAATTGGACGACTTTGACTTTCATGATATGTCCTCATTAAAAGTTCGCTTAATAATCCAAAGCTAAATAATTGGACACCAGCAATTCCTAATATTAATGTAAACATTAGCATCGGACGATTACCAATATCCTCTCCCATTAATTTAAGAACTATCAAATAAGAGCTCATAACAAGGCTTATCAGTATACTTATGATTCCAGCGAAACCAAATCCATACATAGGTCTTGTTAAAAATTTATTCATAAACCAAACAGTGAGTAAATCCATTAAAACCTTAAAAGTTCTATTAATTCCATATTTACTGGATCCATATTTCCGACTTCTATGATTGACTTTAATTTCCTTAATTCTTGCACCTTCAATGTTGGCTAAAACTGGCAGAAACCTGTGAAGTTCTCCATATAATTTAATATCATCTATTATTTCTTTTTTAAAAGCTTTTAGTGAGCATCCATAGTCATGAAACTTCAAACCTGTTACTTGAGCTATTAATTTATTTGCTATTTTTGATGGTATCTTCCGATTAAGTAATTTATCTTTCCTATCAAACCTCCACCCACAAATCAAGTCATAGCCATTATTAATTTCTGAAATTAATTTAGGAATATCATTGGGGTCATTTTGTAAATCACCATCCAAAGTAATAACGATATCGCCTGTAGAATTATCAAAGCCAGCTGACATCGCTGCAGTTTGCCCATAATTTTTGCGGAGAGAAATTACACATAATTCTTTTATTTTAAGAGTTAGTTGTTTTAGTACTTGATGAGTATTGTCTGTAGATCCATCGTTTACAACGATCAATTCGAAATTAAAATTATGAGATGACATTACATTAATAAGTTCATCCAATAAAAAACCAATACTCTCGCTTTCGTTGAAAACAGGTATAACAATAGAAATTAGTTGATTTATATCTGACATATTTATTAGACAATAATCATTTAATTGTAACTTAATTTAGAAAATTAAAAATAAACAAAAAAAATCACCACATATGTGGTGATTTTAATTATTTAAAGGAAATTTATCCAAACTTACCAGAAGTTGATGCAATCACAAATGCACCGAATGTAAGAATGTTACCTATGGTGAAATGTGCCAATCCAACTAATCTAGCTTGAACAATTGAGAGTGCAACTGGCTTATCTCTCCACCCAACAAGATTAGCTATTGGAGTTCTCTGATGTGCCCAAACTAAGGTTTCGATTAATTCTTGCCAGTAACCACGCCATGATATTAAGAACATGAAACCAGTAGCCCAAACTAAGTGTCCGAATAGGAACATCCAAGCCCAAGGTGATAAAGAATTTACTCCAAATGGATTATATCCGTTAATAAGTTGAGCAGAGTTTAACCAGAGATAATCTCTGAACCAACCCATTAGATAAGTTCCTGATTCATTAAATTGTGCTACATTACCCTGCCATATTGCTAGATGTTTCCAATGCCAGTAGAAGGTTACCCATGCTAGTAAATTTAATGCCCAGAACATCGCTAAGTACATAGCATCCCATGATGAACTATCACAAGTACCTCCACGTCCAGGTCCATCACAAGGGAATGCATAACCCAAATCTTTCTTATCAGGAATTAATTTAGTTCCTCTAGCATCAAGTGCGCCTTTGATAAGGATTAAAGCAGTTGTATGAAGACCTAAAGCAATAGCGTGATGAACTAAGAAATCTGCAGGACCTATAGGTAAGAATGCACTTAAGGCATCTTGTCTATTGATAAGATCCATCCAGTAGTGATTACCTGGTAAAGAATTCGCAGCAAGACTTGCTGAGCTTGTGGGATCAGAAAGTAAAGCATTGAAACCATACATCATCTTACCTTGAGCTGCCTGAACAAATTGAGCAAATACTGGCTCAATGAGAATTTGCTTTTCAGGATTACCAAAAGCTACAACAACATCGTTATGGACATAAATTCCAAGAGTATGGAATCCAAGCAACATTGTTACCCAACTAAGGTGACTAATTAAAGCTTCCTTTGTTCCAAGAACTCTAGCTAATACATTGTCTTTGTTTAATTCAGGATCGTAATCTCTCACAAAGAAAATAGCTCCATGTGCAAAAGCACCAACCATCAAGAACATTGCTATGTACTGATGATGACTATATAAAGCAGATTGTGTAGTGTAGTCCCTAGCGATAAAAGCATAAGAAGGAAGTGCTCCCATATGTTGAGCGACAAGCGAAGTTGCTACTCCAAGTGATGCTAATGCTAGTCCAAGTTGGAAATGTAATGAGTTATTTACAGTTTCATATATACCATCATGATTAATTCCGAAACTACCTTTATGGGGATCATTTGGATGTCTAGTATTATGAGCTTCTGTAATTTCTTTGAGGCTATGGCCTATTCCAAAAGTATTTCTATACATATGGCCAGCAATTACAAATACTGTTCCAATTGCAATATGGTGATGAGCAATATCAGTAAGCCATAGTGCTTCACTTTGAGGATGAAGTCCTCCTAAGAAAGTAAAGATTGCTGTTCCAGCTCCTTGAGTTGTTCCAAAAACTTGATCCAAAGAATCAGGATTTTGGGCATAAGCTCCCCAGTTTAAGGTAAAGAAAGGGGCTAGTCCTGCAGGGTGTGGAAGTACTGTTAACCAGTTATCCCAACCTACATGCTGTCCTCTTGATTCAGGTATAGCGACATGAACCAAATGACCTGTCCAAGCGATACTACTAAAACCGAATAAGACAGCTAAATGATGATTTAATCTTGACTCTGCATTTTTGAACCAAGCTAGAGAAGGTCTGAATTTTGGCTGTAAGTGTAACCAACCTGCAAATAGGGTCCAACAAGCTAAAATACTCATAAATATTGAAGCTTGGAAGAGTTGCTCATTAGTTCTCATTCCAATTGTGTACCACCAATGATAGAGACCTGAGTAAGCTATATTAACGGGACCACTAGCTCCAGCTTGTGTCATTGCTTCTGTAATACCAGATCCAAAATGAGGATCCCAAATAGCATGAGCAATAGGACGAACGTGAGTTGGATCAAGTACAAATTGCTCAAAGTTACCTTGCCAAGCAATATGGAATAAGTTACCAGCTACCCAAAGGGCGATTATTGCTAGATGTCCAAAATGTGTAGAGAAAAGCTTCTGATAAAGCTTTTCTTCGGTCATACCATCATGACTTTCAAAGTCGTGAGCGGTAGCTATTCCGTACCATATTCGTCGGGTTGTAGGGTCCTGAGCTAGACCCTGGTTAAATGATGGAAATTTTGTTGCCATTGAATTAAAAAGGTGAAGTTCAGGTTATTAGCCCAGCCCGAAAAGGCGAGCATGGAAGAAGGCCCATGTTGTAGCAATACCACCTACAAGGAAGTGTGTTACACCTACTGCACGTCCCTGAGTAATAGATAGAGCTCTAGGTTGAATGGTTGGTGCAACCTTTAATTTATTGTGTGCCCAAACAATTGATTCGAACAATTCTTGCCAATATCCTCTTCCGCTGAAGAGGAACATTAAACTGAAGGCCCATATAAAGTGAGCTCCTAAGAACATCAAACCGTACATGCTTATTGATTGACCATAGCTTGTTAAAACTTGAGAAGCTTGAGCCCAGAGGAAATCTCTTAACCAACCATTGATAGTAATTGAACTTTGTGCAAAATTACCACCAGTGAGTCCCCAAACATCACTCTGCATTTTCCAAGAGAAGTGGAAAATAACTATTGATAAACAGTTATACATCCAGAAGAGAGCCAAGAAAACGTGATCCCATGAAGAAACTTGACATGTACCACCTCTTCCAGGACCGTCACAAGGGAATCTAAATCCTAGAGAAGCTTTATCAGGGATTAACCTTGAACTTCTTGCATAAAGTACTCCTTTGAGAAGTATCAAAACAGTTACATGGATTTGGAAAGCATGAATATGATGAATCATTAAATCAGCTGTACCTAATGGAATTGGCGCTATAGCTACCTTTCCACCAACTTCTACTAAACTTCCATTAAAAACTTCACTTAAGGCTTTGTGAGGTAAAGCTTCTGCAGTACCCGCTAGAAGAGAAGTTCCAACAGCAGATGCTTGAATACTCTGTACCCATTGAGCAAAGATTGGCTGAAGTTGGATTGCAGAATCACTAAACATATCTTGGGGTCTACCCAAGGCTCTCATAGTATCGTTGTGAATATAGAGTCCAAAACTATGGAATCCTAACCACATACATACCCAGTTCAAGTGACTGATTAAAGCATCTCTTGCCTTAAGAATTCTGTCTAATACATTATCGATATGCTTTGCTGGATCGTAATCTCTAACCATTGCAATTCCAGCATGCGCACCTGCTCCTACTATGAATAATCCACCTATCCACATGTGATGGGTAAATAATCCAAGAACTGTCATGTAGTCAGTAGCTATGTAAGGATATGGAGGCATCGCATACATGTGATGAGATACAAGTATGCTTATAGATCCAAGCATCGCTAGGTTTACTGAAAGCTGAGCATGTCTACTTTCTGCCATGAACTCAAAGAGACCTTGATGACCTTTAGGCGCAGGAAATAATATTGGGTCTCCTTGTTGTGAATCTAATATTTCTTTCATACTATGACCAATACCGTAATTGGTTCTGTACATATGACCACCGATTATTGCTATTACACCAAAAGCTAAATGATGATGTGAAACATCAGTCATCCACAAGCTTCCTGTCACAGGGTTAAGTCCACCTTTGAAAGTAAGGAAGTCTGAAAAAGCTAACCAATTTAAACTAAAGAAATTGCCTGTACCACTTGCTAATCCTGGAAATATCTGACCAATAATTTGTGGATCGCAGAGTTGATGCGGCATAGGCATATCTGCAATAGTTGCTATTTCTTTTCCATTAATAACTAAAGGAGAGCCTGCATCAATTGCATCTAGGAGAGCTGCTGTAGGAGCTCCAATGTGAATACAATGGCCAGCCCATGCTAAAGATCCTAATCCTACTAAACCAGCTATATGGTGGTTAAGCATAGACTCAATATCTTGGAACCACTCCATTTTTGGAGCTGCTTTATGATAATGAAAAATTCCAGCATGAAGCATAAGTGCGGCCATTACTACAGCACCTATTGCCAAAGCCATCAGTTCACTCTCATTAGTAATTCCCCATGCTCGCCACATGTGAAATATTCCTGAACTGATTTGAATTCCATTGTAGTTAGCACCAAGATCAGCATTCAACATTTCTTGACCAACAATTGCCCAAACTTGCTGAGCACCGGGTTTGACATGAGTTGGATCAGCTAACCAACCTGAGTAATTAGAAAATCTTGCTCCATGGAAAAATGCAGCACTCATCCATATAAAGATGACTGCAAGATGTCCAAAATGAGCTGAAAAGATTTTTCTTGTTGCTTCTTCAGCATCGCCTGTATGCACATCGAAATCATGTGCGTCAGCATGCAAATTCCAGATCCAAGTTGTTGTTTTTGGACCTTTAGATAATTTACTTGACCAGAAACCTGGCTTATCTAATTTGGCAAAATCAATAGGTCTTGGATCGGCCTTAACAGGATCCTCCAAAACTTTTTTGTTTTTTTCTCCACTTTCTGGTGGGCTGATGGTCATCTAGCACCTCGAAAATAATTGACATTAAAGCCGATTGATCGGATCTTGAACCTATTTTTAATCATAATGTTCAAGAAAACGAATCCATCGGAACTTTAGATATTCGTTTCAAAAATAATAAGGCAAAGATTCTTTCGTTATGCATTAACGTAACAAATGTTCTAATGATTGTTACTATATGAATATTTTGTTAAATTCTAGTCTATGACTAAATTATGAGTATTTTTACTCAAAATTTATGAAAATTTCTTAAATTTTTTTTTATATTTCAAAGAAAATTTATTAAATCCAGCGACAGTATATAATTTCAACGTAACTATCAATAGTTTCTGATTTGAAAGGAATTGCTATAGGTCTATCTAATAATTCAAAAGAAATTTTAAAAAGGCTTAAAAAAACCGAATTTGTCAAAGATATATATATTGCAAGTTCTTCAAAAGATGATGGAGATAAAAATGAACTTATTCAAGTGCAAAAACCTAGAGAAATCTTACTTAAAAAATGGCCGGAGATAGATTTAATTATTTTTATAGGCTCAATTGCTGCATCAATACGCATAATAAACTCTTTTTTAACCTCTAAAGATCAAGATCCAGGAGTAATCGTAATAGATAACAAATGTTCCAAGATAGTTCCTTTAATTGGCTTACATCAGTCAAATACGCAAAATATTGCATATCAAATTGCTAATTTACTTGATGGCGAAATAATAGAAACAAATAATTCCAATGATCAAAGCTTCTTAAATCTTGATGCATTTGGGAATCAATGGGGTTGGGAAAGATCTGGCAACATTAAGGATTGGTCAAAACTAGTAATTAAACAAGCTAAGAAAGAAGAGATATTTTGCAAACAATTATCTGGTAATAGCTTATGGAAAAAATCAGAATCAGGGGAAAATATTAATCAAATTAATGAAAAAGAAATTGAAAAACCAGATTCAACATTTCATGTGAGTATATTTGAAAATCATAAAACAACTTGGCACCCGCCCGTATTATGGATTGGCATTGGATGTGAAAGAAATACAAGCAAAGAATTAATAGCAAATTCTTTCAATAATTTATTGGAGTCGAGAAATTTATCCAAGTATTCAATTGCAGGACTTGCAACGGTTGATATTAAAAAAGATGAGAAAGGAATTTTAGAAGTTGCTAAAGAAAAAAACTTGCCTATAAAGTTTTTTAGTAAAGAAGATCTTTCAAAAATAATTGTTCCAAATCCATCAAATGTTGTGCAAAAAGAAATTGGCACCCCTTCCGTAGCAGAAGCATCTTGCTTACTTGCAGCAGGAGAAGGATCAAAATTATTAGAAGAAAAAAGAATTTTTAAAAATCAATCTGGGGCAGTAACTATCGCTGTATCAGAATCAAAAAATCAATATAATCCCACCCAAGGTGAAATCCATATTATTGGAAGTGGGCCTGGTGATATCTCCTTCCTAACCAATAATTCAAGAAAAGCACTTTCAAGATGTAGTGTTTGGATCGGATACAAAATGTATTTAGATTTAATTAAGTGCTTAAAAAGGAGTGACCAAGTTTTATTTGAAAGTAATCTTACTGAAGAAAAAGAGAGATGCAATAAAGCAATAAAACTAGCTGAGGAAGGAATAAAAGTGGCTTTAATTTCTTCAGGGGAATCTGGATTTTATGGCATGGCAGGTTTACTTTTAGAATTACTCCAAAAAATCAAAAAAGAATATAGACCTTACTTTGAAGTACATCCAGGTATAAGTAGTGTTCAATTAGCGGCTGCGATTAGTGGCGCCCCACTGATGAATGACTTTTGTTCAGTAAGCTTAAGCGATAAATTAACTCCATGGTCCTTAATAGAAAAAAGAATTGAAGGAGCTCTTTTGGGTGACTTTGTAATAGCTTTATTTAATCCTCAATCCATTGAAAGAAATTGGCAGCTAAAAAGTGTAATAGATATATGTTTACAATCTAGGCATGGTAACACTCCTGTTTTAATAGCTAGACAAGTAGGGAGAGAAAATCAAACCAAAAAATTTTTTACCTTAAACACTATTCCTTTTAAAGAGATTGATATGTTATCAATTATTATTATTGGCAATTCTCAAACAACCTTGGTTGACGAAATATTTCTCACTCCCAGAGGATATTTACAAAATTAATTTTAGATAATCCATAATTTTATAATATAGAATGTTTTTCTTTGCTTTTTCTGTATAAGAATACTAATCTTTTATAGTGATTTGAGAAAATTAATTGAAAAATATTGGTTTAATTTTGTTTGACATTGATGGGGTAATCCGCAGTGTAGAAAATAGTTATAGACTTTCATTAAAAAAAACGGTTTACAAATTTTCCGGATGGGAGCCAAGTTATGTAGATATTGATAATGCAAAAAATGAAGGGATCTGGAATAATGACTGGGATTTAAGTTTAGAACTTATAAAAAGATTTATAAAAAAAGAGAACTTAAACCTTAAAATTCCTCCAAGAGAGGAAATAGTAAAATGTTTTGAAGAGTTTTACTTTGGTGGAGATCCAAATAAAGATAGTAAATATTGGTCTGGTTATATAACAAACGAGGAGTTATTAGTTGATAAAAAGTTTTTTGATTTAATTCAAGGTAATGGAATAATCTGGGGTTTTGTTAGTGGTGCAGAATCTGCTTCTGCAAAATTTGTTTTAGAAAAAAGACTTGGACTAAAATCACCACCATTAATATCTATGGGAGATGCCCCTGACAAGCCTGATCCTAAAGGTTTTATTAACTTATCAAAAAAGCTTATTGGAAATAAACTTGGCGAATCAAATATTCCCATTGCATATGTAGGAGATACTATTGCAGATATAAATACAGTTATAAATGCTAGAAAGGAAATACCATCTCAGAAATTCATAAGTATCGGAATAGCTCCACCTCATTTACATTTAAATTCTCGATTAAAAGAACGTAATTCTTACGAAACAAATCTTAGAGATGCTGGTGCTGATTTAATTTTGAATTCTATTTATGACCTTAAAGATATTATTCTTGACTTGTTTTAAAAAAAATATTAATTAAAAATTTTCTAAATAAATCACGGAGAGGGAGGGATTCGAACCCTCGACAAAAGTTACCTCCTGTAACTCCTTAGCAGGGAGCCGCTTTCAACCACTCAGCCACCTCTCCAGTTCTTATACATTATCAATTTTTTTGCAAACATTCAAAATTTTTTATTTAATCGAAATGTCTAATCAACTTGAACTCTAGGTAATCTATTTTTAAAAGAACAAAGAATTTCCCACGGTATAGTATTAGATTTTCTTGCCCATTCAAGAGGAGAAATTGTTTTATCTCCATCAGATCCTAGTAATACCATGGTACTCCCAACTTTAATTTCACTTGAACCTGTTATGTCCACCATCATTTGATCCATAGTTATAGATCCAACTTGGGGATAAAGTTTATCATTATGAATAACGTTTATCTTTCCTGAAAGATTTCTTGGTACTCCATCTGCATATCCAATA
Source organism: Prochlorococcus sp. AG-355-P18 (assembly GCA_003280515.1). Lineage (GTDB taxonomy): Bacteria > Cyanobacteriota > Cyanobacteriia > PCC-6307 > Cyanobiaceae > Prochlorococcus_A. Next base: position 44,346 of record QCER01000006.1, on the reverse strand, counting down.
CTTAATACAGCTAAATTAGTTTTTCTATGACTTACAAATTTACCTCCATAACTTACACCAACTCCTGGATCAATAGTTCTAATAAAAGCTACTTTAGCTTTCAAACATAAAGCTGGTTTAAGTGATAAATTTTTATCTATTTTGTCTAAAGGACTGTATCCATACATAGAAAGCCCAACCCGTACCATGTGAAAATGAAAATCTTTGTTAATAAGCATTCCTGCAGAATTAGCCAAATGAATCTTAATTTCATTATTTCGATCAAAATTAATTTGCTTTAATATTTCATTAAACTTCAGTCTTTGTAGTTGTGTAATACTTTTAGGATCTAATGCGTTAGCTTCATCTGCAGAAGACAAATGACTATATATTCCTTCTATTAAAATGTTCTCAAAAGATTTAATTTTTTCAAATTGCTGAAAAAATTTACTGTATTCAAATCCTAATCTTGACATTCCCGTGTCAATTTTAAGATGTAAAAGAAATTTCAATCCAAATTGCTTACCAATGTTATTACAAATTAAACATTCTCTCATACTACTAATAGTTGGCATAAGATCATTTTTAAAACATATAGTAAGATCCTTTTTCGTATAAAGATTTCCTAGGATAAGTATTGGTTTTTTAACTCCAGAAGAACGAAGCTTAATGCCCTCATTTAATGTGGCAACACCTAATTGAGATGCTCCACCTTTGATAGCATACTCTGATACTAATTTCGCATCATGTCCATATCCATCAGCTTTAACGACTGCCATAAATTGACAATTTTTACTTAATTTTGATCTTAACTGTCTAACGTTTGTCTCTATTGCTTTACCTTTGACTTCAATCCATGCTCTTTGTTTTAGATCTATATCTTTTTCAAAATTTGGAAATTTGTCAAAATTATATACCTGATTTGTTTGCCTATTTTGCATTAACTTTGCACAAATATATGCGCTTATTGAAATATACAGTTAGCATGACATGTAAATTGTATTTTGGCATGGGCCAGACTCTAGTTTTAAATGCATCTTATGAACCTTTAAACATCACTTCCTGGCGAAGAGCTGTAATTTTGATGATTAAAGGTAAAGCAGAAAGCTTAGAGGAAGACAAAACATATTCAATTCATAGCGGGAAAAAGTTGCCGACAGTTATAAGACTTCGTTACTACGTCAAAGTTCCTTTTAGAGAGGTTTCTTTAACAAGAAAAAATATTCTTCTGAGAGATAATAATTCTTGCCAATACTGTAATTATAGGGGTAGTGACCTATCAATAGATCATGTTTTACCGAGAAGCAGAGGTGGAACAGATAACTGGGAAAATGTTACTACTGCATGTCTCAGATGTAATGTACAAAAAGGTAATCGAACCCCCGAGGAGGCGAATATGCCCTTAAAACGTCGGCCTTATCGTCCATTAAGTAATCTAAATTTTGAAGCTACAAGACAAATTGACTCTGGCAAGCATAAAGAATGGAGTAAATACGTAATAGGGGTTTCAATTTAATAAAAAAATCTTAATTTACTTCTTTATTAAAATCTTCCATCATTCTTTTTTGTTCTTGCGCTATGCATGCATTAATCACTTCTTCTAATTGACCAGCAAGAATTGGCTCAAGAGAAAAATTGGAACCTAATCTATGATCAGTTGTCCTGTTATCTTTAAAATTATAAGTTCTGATTTTTTCACTTCTATCGCCTGTTCCAACTTGGGAAAGCCTTTGTGATCTCTCTTTTGCATTGGCTTCTTTTAATTGAATTTCATACAATTTAGCTCTTAAAATTTCCATTGCTCGTTCTCGATTTTGCAACTGTGATCTCTCTTGAGTACAAAAAACTCTTATTCCTGTAGGCTTGTGGAGAAGATCAATAGCTGTCTCTACCTTATTAACATTTTGTCCCCCTGCACCTCCTGATCTTGCTGTTCCAACCTCTAGATCTGTTGGATCAATTTTAACCTCAACAGGATCAGCCTCAGGCATAACGGCGACTGTAGCAGTAGAGGTGTGAACTCTACCTTGAGATTCAGTAGCTGGAACTCTTTGGACTCTATGTACACCAGCCTCAAATTTAAGTTGACTATAAACAGAATCTCCCTTAACAGAGATAACTAGCTCCTTAAATCCACCCATATCTGACTCGGAAGCGCTAACAGGTTTTACAGACCATCCAATTTTTTGTCCATATCTTTCATACATTCTTGCTAAATCACCCGCCCAGATACAAGCCTCGTTGCCTCCAGCACCGGCTCTGATTTCTAACATTACACTTCTTTCATCTCTTGGGTCTTTTGGCAATAAGGCGATTGTGGTTTTTTGAATCAGTTCACTCTTAGATTCCTCTAGAGTTATTAACTCCTCATTTATCAAAGATTCCATTTCTTTGTCATTTCTATTCTCTTTAAGTAGATTTTTTGAATCTTCGATTTCTTTATCAGTATCAAGCAACTTATTAAAATCAATCACCAAAGGTTCCAATTTTGACCTTTCTCTTGCTATGGATTCTAATTTTTTTGGATCATTAGCTATATCTGGATCTGCAAGTTGCACTTCCAAATTTTCAAAACTTTCTGAAGCAGTTTTCAACCTTGCAATTAATGTTGAGTATTCCAATTGAAATAGTGCTTAATTTTGAAAATTCTATTTTTTAGAATCTTTTTCTTCTTTTTGATCTTTTGACGTGGCCGAATTAGCTGAACCCATTCCATATTTTTTCATAAATCTATCAACCCTACCTTCTGTATCAAGAATCTTTTGAGTTCCGGTGAAGAAGGGATGATTTCCACTCCAAACATCAACATGTAATTCAGGCTGCGTGGAGCCAGTAGTCATTACAACTTCTCCATTACAAATAACTTTTGCATCTGGATACCATTTTGGATGAATTTCTGATTTTGGCATAATTTAAATTCCTTTAACGTTTAGAGAATTGAGGAGCTTTTCTTGCTTTTTTAAGACCATATTTTCTTCTTTCCTTAGCTCTAGGATCTCTACTCAGATGGCCTTCCGTTTTTAGCGGTTTCCTATTGTCAGGAGATAATTCGCAAAGTGCTCGAGCTGCACCTTGCTTTATAGCATCTGCTTGGCCAGTCAATCCACCACCAAAAACATTTACCAAAATATCATAAGAATTTTCAAGGCCTAATGTTTGCAAAGGTGCTTTTATTGAATTTAAGTACAGGGGATTAAAGTTTAAGTAATCATCTCCAGAACGACCATTAATTTTTATAAGTCCATTTCCTGGAATCAAGCGAACTCTAGCTACTGAAGTTTTTCTTCTTCCAGTTCCCCAATACACAGCTTTGTTTTTTATTTGACTATTCATTTTGATAAATTAACTATTTAATAATACAGGATTCTGAGCAGCATGAGGATGATCAGCACCTTTATAAACTTTTAGTTTTTTAAACTGCTGTCTTCCTAAAGAATTATGAGGCAGCATGCCCTTAACAGCTTGCTCGATGATTCTTTCGGGAATTCTTTCTTGTAAAGACTCAAATTTTTCAATTTTCATTCCTCCTGGTCTTCCAGAATGTCTCCTGTACAATTTTTGTGATGCTTTTTTACCTGTTACCTCAACTTTCTCGGCATTTACTACAATGACAAAATCTCCAGTATCTAGATGAGGTGTAAATGTTGGTTTATTCTTACCTCTCAATACAGTTGCGATTTCTGTGGCAAGTCTACCAAGCGTCTTATCTTTTGCGTCAACTAAAAACCAATTTCTTTCAATTGTTTCTAAAGATGGAGTAATTGTTTTATTCATTTACCAAATTTCTGCAAATAAATTTAAATTAGTCTTAAATTCTACCTTATTGAAGGAATATTAAACAACAGTTTTGAATGATTTACACAAAAAATTCTCTTAATTAAAACTGACTTAAGAAAAACCCTTAATTAAAAATACAGGGAAAAAATCATTGTTATTAATCTTTTTAAAAACATTTTCTTCATAAACAGCATTTACAAAACATAACCCCTTAGCTGGAGCAGATTCTTTAACATCATTTTTCTTTTTGTTTACCCATCTATCCGTAAAAATTTCTGGCGATATTTTGTTTTCTCCAACTAAAACTAGTTGACCAATAATTAAGCGGACCATTCCATATAGAAAACCAGTAGCTTTAATATCAATAAAAATCAAATCTTCAATTCTTTTAATATCTATATTTTTTATTTTTGTAATTGAGTTTATTCTATTACTACCACTTTTCTGAAAAGCAAAAAAATCATGTTCTCCTATCATTTTCTTGGATGCATTTAACATTAAAACTTCATCTAATACTTTTTGATATCTATGCCATGACCAATTATTGATGAACAAGTTTGGGAATTTACTGTTATTAATGACATATCGATAATGTCTATACATTGCTGAATAGCATGCATGCCAACTATCTTTTACCTCAACTGATTCCAAGATCCTAATTGATGAGGGTAAGAGACTATTTAAGACATCAGAATAACTATTTCCTGGAACAACACAATCAACATCAAAGTGTACTACTTGACCTGATGCATGAACCCCAGCATCAGTCCTACCTGCTGCAAAAGTCTTTACTGTATGATTCGTAATTTTTAAGAGAGCTCTGTCTAAAATTTCTTGAACAGTAGTTGCATTTTTTTGTTTTTGCCAACCTGAATAATGAGTTCCGTCATATTGGACTAGTAAAGCTACCCTTTTCAAAAGTTATTTTTTAGTAAAAGCCTCTTTAATTAACTAACTTAAACAAGCTCGATTATTGCCATCTGAGCGTTATCACCTTTTCTAGATACAGTTCTTACTATGCGTGTATAACCACCATCTCTGTCTCCATATCTTTCCTGTGCTTTTTCAAATAATGAATGAACTAATTTTTTATCATAAATATATCCAATAGCCCTTCTCCTAGATGCCAAACTTCCATCTTTAGCGAGTGAAATCATTCTTTCAGCTTCATTTCTTAAAGCTTTAGCACGAGCTTTTGTTGTAGTTACTCTACCTTCCTTAATTAATTGAGTAGTTAAACCTCTTAGAAGTGCTTTCCTCTGGTCAGCAGGTTTACTTAATAATGGAATTCTAAGTTGGTGTCTCATAATCTTTAAAATTGTTAAACAGATGTTCTGCTTTGTGGAATAGAAATGCCGATGCGCTCAAGAGCCTCAATAACCTCATCTGCAGATTTAGAGCCAAAGTTCTTAATTTCAAGAAGATCTTCATAACTGAAGCCCATTAAATCTGAAACTGAGTTAACTTGCGCCCTTTTCAAACAATTATATGCTCTAACGGACAAGTTTAGTTCCTCTAGAGGAATTTGAGCTTCAGGAGATGGTTCAGGTTCTTCAGGAATTTCCTCAACCATTGTGACAGTAGCAAGGGGTTGAAAAAGTTCTATTAACTGATTTGCAGCTTCAGCAATAGCATCGTCAGGACTTGTTGAACCATCTGTTACGACTTCCATTTTTAATCTTTCTCTTCCCGTTCCTCCTTCTGCTACAGCAGTCTCATCGATCGTAAAATTAACTCTCTTCACTGGCATAAATACAGCATCAATTTGGAGTAAATCAATAGCAGTTGTCTCTTCACTCTTACGGTCAACGGGTCTATATCCAACACCTCTTTCAACATGGATTTCCAACTCTAAGTTATGACCCTCCTGAATAGTAGCGATGGGTTTTTCGCCATCAACAATTTCAACTTGAGAGGAGAATTGAATGTCATTCGCCTTCACCTCCATTGGACCACTCGCCACTAACCTGCCGATTTCTAGTTCTGGATTAGAACTATTTATTGATAATTGCTTGCAATTGAGAAGAATATCTAAAACGTCCTCTCTAACACCAGGAATGGTGGCATATTCATGATTAATTCCTGCTATTCTTACTGCAGTAACTGCACTCCCTTCAAGTCCTCCCATAAGGACTCTTCTAAGAGAATTACCCAAAGTTGTAGCTTGTCCCCTTTCTAGAGGGCCAATTAAAAAAGTTCCTGTTTGGGAGCGATCATCTGCTATTTGATGGTCGGTTCTTTCAATCTGGTATTGCAACACGGAAAATAATGAGGTTAAGAGTTTTTTTTTGGGGGGGGTTGAGAATGGTTAAGACCTAAACGCGTCTCCGTTTAGGTCTTCTACATCCATTATGAGGTAATGGAGTGACATCTCTTATTAGAGTTATTTCTAATCCGGCCACTTGTAAAGCCCTTATGGCCGTTTCCCTACCTGCGCCAGGCCCTCTAACTAGTACTTCAATTTGTCTCATTCCTTGATCAAGTGCTCTTCTAGCAGCAGCTTCAGCAGCTGTTTGAGCAGCAAATGGCGTACCTTTACGAGCCCCTTTAAATCCACTTGCGCCTGCAGAAGACCAAGAAATTACATGTCCTGAGGTGTCAGTAATTGAGACAATAGTGTTATTAAATGTGCTTTGAATATGTACCACACCATTAGGTACATTACGTTTAGATTTCTTTGAACCTGCTTTTTTTACTGTAGGTGCCATGATGTTTTAATTTAATACTTCAATTTGTAAATAGATTTAGTTAATTATTTTTTTCTTCCTGCAACAGTTTTCCTAGAACCCCGTCTTGTTCTTGCATTGGTTCTAGTTCTTTGACCTCTCACTGGAAGACTCATTCTATGTCTTCTTCCTCTTACACAACCTATATCTTGTAGACGTTTTAAAGCCATTCCCTCTTTTCTTCTCAAATCTCCTTCTAAAGTGAATTCTTCTGTAGCACCTCTAAGTTTTTGCACATCAGAATCTGAAAGGTCTTTGACACGAGTATCTGGGTTTACACCCGTATTAGCAAGAATTAGCTTTGATCTCGTTAAACCAATTCCATAGACGTATGTAAGTGCTATTTCAACTCGCTTTTCGCGAGGTATGTCAATTCCTGCAATCCTGGCCACGTGTTTTGAATAAGTAAAAGTTTGAATTTAAGGGTTGAAATTTAACCCTGACGCTGTTTATTGCGAGGTCTTTTCTTGTTGATAACATAGATTTTACCTCTTCTCCTCACGATCTGATCGTCAGGACTAATTTTTTTGACTGAAGATCTGACCTTCATAGGGATTTAACAAAAAAAACGTTAATACCATATTCTACATCATCATCAAGCCATTTTTTGTTTGATATCAGAGGAAATGGTTTTAAAATCTCTATCAGCATTAATATATTCTAACAATGAGAGATTTCTAAAATATTGAATCAATGGTTCAGTAGTTTTTTTATAAATGTCAACTCTTTTTCTAATTGTCTCTTCCGTATCATCTTTTCTCCCTCTTAAAAGCAAACGCTTAATTAGCACTTCTTCTGGAATATCTAAATAAAAAACCACTTCCAAAGGTTGATTAATTTCAGTTAAAACCTCATTCAATGAATTTACTTGAGATAAATTTCTTGGATAGCCATCTAGAATCCAACCTTTATTATCCTTTACTAAATTTTGTCTTACTATCTTTAATACTAGTTCATCACTAACAAGTTCCCCTCGATTCATAATATCTTTTACCTGGATACCAAGGTTAGTATTCATTTCTATTTCCTTTCTTAATAATTCACCAGTAGAAAGATGTAAATAAGAATTAGTCTGACTTAGCAATTCCGCTTGAGTCCCTTTCCCTGCTCCGGGAGCTCCTAAAAATAGTAAATGTTTCTTCATTAATTATTAATTAGTCCCTCATACCTTTGAGAAATAACATAAGTTTGAATTTGCTTAGCAGTATCTATAGCAACACCCACTAAGATGAGTAATGAAGTTGCTCCTAAGCCTTGAAAAGTCTGCACATTTGTAGCTCTCTCTACTGCAGCAGGGATTATAGCTACTGAACCCAGAAATAATCCTCCTAATAAAGTTAACCTATTTTGTATACCTGATAGGTAGTTTGCCGTATTAGTTCCTGGTCTGACTCCTGGTATGGCGACTCCTCCTTTCTTTAAATTTGAAGCAACATCAACCGGATTAATAGTAAGAGATGCATAAAAATAGGAGAACCCCAAAATCAAGGAGAAGAAAGTAAGAGCATATGGCCATGGATTAGAAGATCCTGGATTTAAACTACTCGCTAACTTGATTAAGACTGGATTACCCGTAACGTTTGCAATAGTAATAGGTAAAAAGATTAAAGCAGATGCAAATATAATTGGCATAACTCCTCCTGCATTTAATTTCAAAGGTAAATAACTTTGCCTAGTAGGAAGTAGTGTTGAATTGCCTAGTTGCCTTTTTGCACTAACAATAGGAATGCGTCTTGCTCCCTCTTGCACAAAAATGATCCCAATAATTGTAAGTAAAAATACTCCAAGTAAAACTGCTATACCTAAGACATCTCCTCTATCACCAGTTTGAGCTTTTTCAATGGTTGAACTTAGAGCTTTAGGTAAAGTAGAAACAATATTCAAAAAAATTACCAGTGAAGCTCCTTGACCTATCCCTTTCTCCGTAATAATTTCACTAAACCACATCACTAACATTGAACCAGTAACTAAGGCAATAGAAGTTTGTAAGACAAATGTAGTTTCACTTATCCCCTGAACAGCATATTGTTTGAGAATTAAAGAAAAAATTATACTTTGCAAAAACCCCCATCCTAATGAGACATATCTTGTTATTTGAGCAATTTTTCTTCTTCCCGCCTCTCCTTCATTTTTTTGTAAATCTTCAAGTACAGGCAACGAAGCTGTGAGGAGCTGAATAATAATTGATGCGTTGATAAAAGGAAGTATTCCTAATGCGAAAATTCCTAAGGTTGAAATTCCTCCTCCAGTAAAAATATCTAAAAAACCTATTAATTGACCCCCTTGATCGATAAAACTTTTAAAAGCAACTCTATCAATACCTGGCATGGGTATATAGATACCAAGTCTCACTAAAAGGAGGAGACCTAAAGTTGTTAAAACTCTACTCCTTAGCTCTTTATTTAAAAATAATTGGGAAAGTATTTCAGTAGCGCTTGGATTTCTACTTTTGTTGACAAACATTTTGAAGCTTACCTAAATTTTTAATAAATTTATTTATTATTCAAAAGCTCGCAAGATCCACCTGCGTCCTCAATTTTTTGTTTTGCGACTTTTGTGAATGCATGAGCTTGGACTTTTAGTTTTACATTAATTTTTCCGTTGCCAAGTACTTTTAAAGGAAATTTTGGTTTGAAAATCAATCCTTTCTTAACTAATGAGTCTAGGTTAACAGTATCATTATCTTTAAAATCATTTAATTTCTCTAAATTGATTATTGAAAAGTTCTTTTGATTAATTATTTCAAAATGCTTTAATTTAGGAACTCTTCTGTATAAAGGCATTTGGCCACCTTCAAAACCTGGGCGTGTGGGTCTTCCAGAACGTGACTTTTGTCCTCTCATTCCAAAACCGCATGAAGCACCTTGACCGGCTGCAATACCTCTACCCTTTCTTAATTTTTTCTTTCTCGAGCCAGAGTTCGATTTTAGTGTATTTAATGTTGAAGTCATAATTTTCAAGAGTAGAGCTGTTCAAGTGAGATGCCTCTCTCCCTTGAGGCGGATTTGTGTGTTCTTAATTGAGAAAGAGCAACCATAGCAGCTCTTGCATTATTTAAAGGTGTTTTACTACCCAATCTTTTGGCTAAGACGTTTTTTATACCTGCCAATTCTAAAACAGTTCTTATTGAACCACCAGCAATTACACCTGTACCTGGAGCAGCTGGTCTAATCAATACGTTAGCAGCACCATCTCGACCTTTAGATAGAGTCGGTATTGAATTATTTGGAGTTAAAGGAACCCTAACAAGATTCTTTTTACCATCTGAGACTCCCTTTCTCACAGCACCAATCACATCCCCTGCTTTACCAACTCCAACCCCAACTTGACCTTTCTCATTTCCTACAACAACGATTGCTCTAAAACTCATTTTTTTTCCACCTTTAACAGTTTTAGAAACGCGTCTTATTTGAACAACTCTTTCTTGCCAATCAGAATCTCTCTCAAGATTTTTCGAATCGCCTCTTCTATTTCTTCTACGATCATTACGATTATTCTTTTTTTGTTCGTCAGGCATTGCTCCTGGAACGTTTTCATTCTTGGATTGAATTTCTTGTTTTGTGGGAGTGTCAGTCATAGTAAAAATAAAAGTTAGAATTCTAAGCCGGCTTCACGAGCAGCGTCTGCAAGCGCCTTAACTCTACCGTGATATAAATTACCTCCACGGTCAAAAATTACTTGCTTAATACCTTTTTTTATCGCTCTCTTTGCTAGTAATTTTCCAACAATAGATGAAGAATTGCAATCAGAAGGTAATTTCTCAGATTTTTCTCTTAGTTCCTTATCAACAGTTGAAGCTGAGCAAATAGTTGTTTGAGCGTTATCATCTATAACCTGGGCGTAAATATGGTTATTAGAGCGAAAAACAGACAATCTTGGACGTGTTGAATCTCCGATTAAGAATCTCCTTAATCTTTTATGTCTTTTTTGGGTTTGTAATTTCCTGGAAAGTTTGGTCATTTTTTTAATTGGAATTATTTTTTGCCAGATTTACCAGCTTTTCTGAGAATTCTCTCATCATGGTATTTAATTCCTTTACCTTTATATGGCTCTGGAGGTCTAATTGATCTGATTTTTGCTGCTTCATTGCCAACAATTTCCTTATCAATTCCAGATACAGTAACGTTTGTATTACTCTCAACTTTGTATGTTATACCATCAGGGGGGATCATTTCTACAGGATGACTATATCCTGCACTTACAACAAGATTTTTACCTTTTACTTGTGCTCTTGATCCGACGCCAACAATTTCTAGTTTCTTTGAAAAACCTTGAGTAACCCCTTCAACCATATTTGCAATTAACGCTCTACATAAACCATGTCTCTGCCTTGAATATATTTTGGTTGAAGTAGGACTTACGATAATAGTATTATCTTTCTTATCAAAACTAACTCCTTCAGGCATGAGACGTTTTAACTCACCCTTTGGGCCTCTCACTGTAACTGTTAATCCATCAAAATCAACTGTAACTTTCTCTGGAATCAGTACTGGTGTTTTTCCTATTCTTGACATGATTAATTCTCCTTAATAAACATAGCAGAGGACTTCACCGCCAATGCCTTGCTTCCTAGCATCGCGATCACTCATGACACCTTTAGAAGTTGATATTATGGCAACACCAAGACCTCCAAGAACTTTTGGTAAAGCTCTAGTATTTTTATAAATTCTCAAACCAGGTTTACTAACTCTTTGCATTGATCTAATGGTAGGGAATTTATTTTTACCACTATATTTGAGGCCGAGTATTATTTGTGCCTTATAACCTTCACCTTCCTCATTAATATCAGAAATGAACCCCTCCTTTTGAAGCACTTTGGCGATACTTAAGGACATTTTTGAACCTGGAATTGTTGTGGTTGTATGCTTTTTTTGACTCGCATTTCTAATTCGAGTAAGCATATCTGAAATAGGATCGTGATTTGACATAGTTTTAATTTAATTCTTACTAAAAGGCATTCCTAACTCCTGCAAAAGAGCTTTACCTTCTTGATCTGATTTTGCACTAGTGACAATAGTTATATCCATACCTCTAATTGAATCTATTTTATCAAAAGAGATTTCAGGAAAAATCAATTGCTCTTTCACTCCAAGGGTATAATTCCCTCTCCCATCAAAACTTTTTGGATTAACTCCTCTGAAGTCTCTTATTCTTGGTAAAGCTAGATTTATAAATCTTTCCAAAAAGGAATACATCTTATCTCCTCTCAAAGTTACAGTACAACCAATAGGCATGCCTTCACGAATTTTAAAACCCGCGATAGCTTTTTTGGCCCTAGTAACAAGAGCCTTTTGTCCTGTAATTGTGGCCATTTCGTTTAAAGAGGCTTCTAGAGCTTTCGAATTTGAAGCTGCTTCACCAAGACCTCTGTTAACGTTGACTTTGACAACTTTAGGTACTTGATGAATATTATTAAGACCAAGATCCTTTAAAAGTTTTGGTCTTATTGTTTCTTTGTAGCGATTTTTAAGAGTCATAATTTTTTGTAAATTCTGGTCTTTGTCAGAATTGATAAATTAGAAAAAGTTGAAATCTGATTTCTGATGAAAAATTAATCAATTACTTCACCAGTTTTCTTCAATCTTCTTTTCTTAACCCCTTCTTTATCAATAAAGTATTCAATCTTACTTGTAAGATTTTTATCCTTTGAGAAGAACATCACATTTGACGCATGTAAAGATGCTTCCTCTGTAAGTATTCTTCCAGTTTCTCCTTCCTGCTGTGGTTTTACATGTTTAGTCCTAAGGTTAATACCCTTAACAACTACTCTATTTTCAAGAGGGATAGTTTTTAAAACCTCACCAGTTTTCCCTTTGTCCTTACCATTGATTACTTTTACCAAATCTCCAGTTTTGATTCTCATTTTAATTCTCTGAAAATTTTTCTTTTGTTTTAATGAATCCAACATTTAAATCACCTCCGGAGCAAGAGAAACAATCTTTGTATAATTTTTTTCCCGCAGTTCTCTAGCTACAGGACCAAAGACTCTAGTACCTTTTGGATTTTTATCTTCATTAATCAAAACTGCAGCATTGTCATCAAATCTGATTGAATTACCAGTATTTCTTCTTAATGTTGCTTTAGTTCTTACAATAACGGCTTTGACAACTTCAGATTTCTTAACTCCCATGTTAGGAAGAGCATCTTTTACAGTTGCTACGATTACATCCCCAACATGTGCATACCTTCTATTAGAACCTAAAACTCTGATACATTGGAGTCTTTTCGCTCCGCTGTTATCAGCAACTGTTAAGTAAGTTTCTTGTTGAATCATTTTTTAACCTCCTTAGCCTGACTTGTTTTATTGAGAATCTCTTCTATTGCCCATCTTTTTTGAGCACTAAGCGGTCTAGTTTCTCTAATTTTAACTCGATCTCCCAAAACACATGTATTTTCGGGATCATGCGCTTTATATCTTGTAGTTCTACTTACAATTTTTTTATAAGTGGGATGTGGATATCTGTTGATAACAGCAACAACAACTGTTTTATCCATTTTGTCGCTGACAACAGTACCAATTCTTTCTTTAAGTGCCATAACTAATAATTAATCAGAAGTTGTTTTAGAAGCAAATTGGCTCTTACTGAGAGTAAGTAATTGCGCAACTTGTTTCTTGATAATTTTAAATTTATGAGTTTCATTGAGCTGTCTTGTAGCTTGCTTGAATCTCAAATCAAAAAGATCTTTGCGTAATTGATTAATCTTTTCGGCAATTTGATCAGAATTTAATTTTTTAAATTCTTTAAGAGACTCTGAGTTTTTCATTGTTTAACCTCCTCTTGAGATTTTTTATTATTTTTTGGATTTTCTTGGGAGGAATCTTCTAGATTTTTATCAATAGAGATAAATTTAGTTTTTACTGGGAGTTTGTATTGAGCTAAACGCATAGCTTCCTTTGCAATTTCCTCAGTGATATCATCACCACCCATTTCAAAAAGTATTCTCCCAGGTTTTACAACTGCGACCCAAAACTCGGGATTACCCTTACCAGAACCCATTCTAGTTTCAGCAGGTCTCATGGTTACTGGTTTATCAGGAAATATTCTTATCCAGATTTGACCACCACGCTTGATATATCTTGTCATAGCTCGTCTACTTGCTTCAATCTGACGTGCGGTTACCCATCCACAGTCTTGTGCTTGAAGGGCAAATTGACCAAAAGCAATAGTATTACCTTTTGAGGCTACACCCCTCATTCTGCCTCTGTGTTGTTTACGGAATTTAGTACGCTTTGGACTAAGCATTTTTATACCTCCTATGAATTCTCATTTGAACGATCCTCAAATTGCTGAGGTCTTCTACTAGCTTTCCTCTTAGGGCCAGCACCCACAGGGATAGTTTGTTCTTCTTTAGGGAGAACTTCACCTTTGAAAACCCAAACTTTAATGCCAAGAACACCGTAAGTTGTATTAGCTTCCCGTGTTGCATAGTCAATTTCAGCTCTCAAAGTATGTAAAGGTACTCTACCTTCTCTAGTCCATTCAGTCCTAGCTATTTCAGCACCATTCAACCTTCCCCCTACTTGTATTTTAAGACCTAAGACTCCAGCCCTTTGAGCTCTTTGTAAGGCCATCCTGATAGTTCTTCTAAAGGCGACTCTTTTCTCTAATTGTTGCGCAATATACTCAGCTAGTAAAAAGGCATCGGCGTCTACACGTTCAACTTCAACAACATTTATTCTAACTTGCCTTGTTCTATCACCTAAAGTTTTTTGAATACCAGATCTTAATTCTTCAATACCACTTCCTTGTCTTCCAACTATTACTCCTGGTCTTGCTGTTTTTAATTCAAGTTCCAGTTGGTCAGCTTTTCTAGCTATTAAAACATCGCTAATTCCCGCTGCTCCATATTTTTTTTGTATAAATGTACGAATTTTAAAATCTTCTTGAAGAAGAACTGGATATGTTTTGGAAGTAGCAAACCATTTAGAGCGATGCTCTTGTGTAATTCCTAATCTTAGTCCAGTAGGATGTATTTTATGTCCCATTAGTTTTGTACCTCCGCATTAGTTTGAGTAGGAGCAGATTCGACAGAAATACTGATGTGGCAAGTCTGTTTTTTAATTGAAAAAGCTCGACCTTGAGCTCTAGGCCTATACCTTTTCATTACAGGACCACTATTAGCCCATGCAGAAGAAATAACTAATGTAGATGGATCCATCCCAAGGTTATTTTCTGCGTTGGCAACAGCAGATCTTAGAACTTTAGTGATAGGATCTGTAGATCTGTAAGGCATAAATTCCAACATAATCAATGCATCTCTATAAGACCTACCCCTTATCTGATCCAAAACTCTTCTCACTTTAGAGGCTGATCCGCGAACATAATTCCCATGAGCAATGGCTGTTTTAGGTGTTTCAGGTGTTTTTGTCATGATTTTGCTCCTTTCTTATCTCTTATATGACCTCGGTAAGTGCGTGTAGGAGCAAATTCTCCGAGTTTATGACCAATCATTTGTTCAGTAATAAATACTGGAATGTGAGTCTTGCCATTATGTACAGCGATTGTGTGACCGATCATTAAAGGTAAAATCGTAGAGGATCTTGACCAAGTTTTGATGACAGACTTGTCATTATCGGTATTTTGTTTTTCTACCTTCTTGAGCAGGCTATCCGCTATAAAAGGTCCTTTTTTTAGTGAACGTCCCATGATTATGTAATAGAAATTGAAATAATAAATGAAGTAATCAAGAGTCTCTTCCTCCTCTACTCCTCTTAGAAACGCGACGGCGTCTTCGAACAACTAATTTATTGCTTGGTTTGTTCTTTTTACGTGTCTTTAGTCCAAGAGCTGGCTTACCCCATGGAGTAACTGGGCCTGCTCTACCAATTGGTGCTTTTCCCTCTCCTCCTCCATGTGGATGATCACATGGGTTCATTACACTACCTCTTACTTGAGGCCTTCTTCCAAGCCATCTTCTTCTTCCTGCTTTACCTAAGCTAGTATTTCTTATTTCAGAATTACCTACTTCACCAAGAGTTGCGTAGCATTCTTTTCTTACAAGTCTTACCTCAGTAGATGGGAGTTTTAAAGCAACGTAATCTCCCTCTTTTGCCATAACTTGAGCACTAGCTCCTGCGGATCTAACCATTTGAGCACCCCTACCTGCGTATAACTCAACACAATGAACACTAGATCCTAATGGCATAACAGAAAGCGGCATTGCATTTCCATCTTCAATTGGAACATTTTCTCCAGAAATGACATTTTGTCCGACTTTTACTCCTGCTGGAGCGATAATATATCTTTTCTCTCCATCTTCGTAAAATAAAAGTGCCAACCTTGCATTTCTATGAGGATCGTAGTGTATAGCTGCAACTTTAGCGTTGATATTTCTTTTATCTCTTCTAAAGTCGACCAATCTATATTGCCTTTTATGACCACCACCACGATGCCGACAAGTGATAACTCCACGATTATTCCTGCCTTTAACTCTATGTTTTGAAACTATTAGTGATCTTTCAGGTTTTGCACTTGTGATTTCACTAAAGTCAGATACTACTCTCTGCCTAGTGCCAGGTGTATAAGGTTTAAATTTACGTATTGCCATGATTAAAACTCCTTAAGATTCTGGAAATAGTTGGATTTTGTCTCCTTCAGCAAGACGTACAATTGCCTTCTTGACCTGAGAACGTTTACCGGAAAATTTCCCGACTCTTCTTGTTCTCCTAGGAGGATTCATAGTATTAACTCCTATGACTTTAACACTAAACAAGGCTTCAATAGCTGCCTTTATTTGTGGTTTAGCCGCTCTATGATCTACTTCGAAAGTATATTGGTTAAAATCTAGTGCATTTGTAGCTTTTTCAGTAATAACTGGCTTTCGTATTACATCGGCTAAACGAGAATCGAATAATTTACTCATGATGCATAAACCTCCTGAATTTTATCTATCGCTGATTGACCTATTACCAATTTATTGGCATTGAGAATATCAAATACATTTAATTGATCGGCGGCGATTAATTTTACTTTCTCAATATTATTAATGGATTTTTTTATAATATCGGAAGGACTATCGAGAATAACCAAAACTTTTTCAGTTTTTTGTATACCTAATCGAGCAAGGCCATTGATGATATCACTTGTTTTAGGCTGCTTTAAAGTAGATCCAAAATCTTCAACAGCCTTCATATCAGATACTCTGGACATAAGAGCTGTTCTAAGAGCTAATCTACGTTCCTTTCGATTCATATCAAGATTGTAAGAACGTGGCTTCGGTCCAAAAATAATTCCGCCACCAGGTCTTAAGGGTGTCCTTATTGATCCTTGACGAGCTCTTCCTGTACCTTTTTGTTTGTATGGCTTTCTACCGCCCCCGCGCACTTCAGATCTTGTCAAAGTTGATGCTGTCCCTTGTCTTTTATTTGCTAGCTGTCTAAGGACTGCTCTATGGATTAAGTCTGCCGAAGAAGTTTCTTTAGCAACTGCCAAATCAAGAGTAACTTTGCCTGATTTTTTACCATCCCACTTTAAAGTTTCAAGTGTTGTCATGATTTTTCACCTCCTTTTTTGCCCACAACATTATTTGGCTTAATATTGACAATTGAGCCGGGCTTACCTGGAACAGAACCCTTTACAACAAGCAAATTCTTCTGATCATCAATTTTTAGAACTAACAATCCTTTAGTAGTTATCTGTTTCCCTCCATATCTTCCTGCCATTCTTTTCCCTGGATAAATTCTACCCGGAGTTGTTCCTGCTCCTGTAGATCCTGGTGCTCTATGATTTTTTGAACCATGACTCATAGGACCTCTGCTAAAACCATGTCTTTTCTGGTAACCTGCAAAACCTCTACCCATAGATTTGCCACTGATATCAACTTTTTGACCAACCTCAAAGTTTTTTACAGTTATTTGTTTTCCGATTTCATAAGATGAAGTTTCTTCAACCCTATATTCTTTCAAATGCTTTAAAAGTTCTTCACCTGATTTCAATAAGTGTCCCTTTTCAGGTTTGCTTAAATGCTTCTCTTTGGACAAGCCATAACCTATCTGAACGGCGGTATAACCATCCAAAGCAGTTGTTTTCAATTGAGTGACGCGGCATGGACCAGCCTCTATAAGAGTAACTGGTACCGAATTACCTTTATCATCGAAAAGTTGGGACATGCCCAATTTCTTTCCTAAAATTCCGATAGACATAAGACTAAATTAGGCTAGCTCGTAATAATTTTTCGATTATCTAAACCCTTCAGTTATTAAGGTGAAGTTAATAAAAAAACAATTAGTAAGGTCGAGACTTATCTGAAATAATAGATAGTTTCTCTCGGGATAAACCCACCTGAGTTTTTTAACGAAACGCTAAAAAATGTGAAATTTTCAGAGGCTCGGCTAGCTTGCGAGCTTAAAAATTCACTGAGTTACAATTGTACATCATCAAGTACCATAAAATAAAATAAAATAGAAATAAAGGAAATTTTTATGCCATTACTTCTCTCAGGGAAAAAGTTTCATAACGATTTAAAAACTAACAAATGTCTCGCAATATTTGCTCCTCTTGAAGGTGGTTATGAAACTCGTCTTTTAAGGAGAATGAGGACCAAAGGCTTTAAAACTTATATAACTTCAGCAAGAGGTCTTGGAGATCCAGAAGTTTTCTTGCTCAAATTGCATGGCGTTAGACCACCTCACCTTGGTCATCAAAGTATAGGAAGAAACGGAGCGCTTGGGGAAGTTCAACAAGTAATCCCACAAGCTTCTGAGTTATTTAATGAAAATGATAAAAATAAATTGCTTTGGTTATTAGAAGGTCAAGTATTATCTCAATCTGAATTAGAGAGCTTAATAGAGATTTGCACTAACGATAATAAACTAACAATAGTTGTTGAAATGGGGGGTTCAAGAAAACTTGAATGGAAACCATTAAGTAATTATATTTTGGATGAATTTGAAAGTTAAATTGTTTGATTAAAACAAATTATAAAAAAGATAAATGGATTAAGTTAATTTGTGGTGCCAGTAATGAAGATATTATTGCCATAGAAGATTTATGTGCAATTTATACTGCTGCTGGTGTCGATTACATAGATGTTGCCGCAGAAGAATCTATAGTCCATGCAGCAAAAAAAGGAATCGAGTGGGCAAAAAAAGTCTTTAAAAACTCCCCTGGATTAATGATAAGTATTAGTGATGGTAATGATATCCACTTTCGAAAAGCAAAATTTGATCCTTTAAAATGTCCCTCTAGCTGTCCAAGACCATGCGAAAAAGTATGCCCCACCTTTGCTATTGATAATTCTGGGATCAAAAAGAGTAAATGTTATGGATGTGGAAGATGTTTAAATAGTTGTCCTCTAAATCTAATTAGTGAATATGAATATAATTTGTCAAAAAACGATTTAGCATCAACACTTCAAACAATAAGGCCTAATGCAGTAGAAATTCATACGGAAATCAATCGCCTAGATTCTTTTGCAAAAGTTGTAAATATCCTTAAAAGTTCTGGAATGAAATTAGACAAGATATCTATTAGTTGTGGATTAAATCAATCTTTCAAAAAAGCCCAAGAGCCCGAAGATCTTTTGAAGGCTCTTTGGGAAAGATATGAAATTCTGAATGAGCTAGATATTCCACTCATTTGGCAACTAGATGGAAGGCCAATGTCTGGAGATCTTGCTCCTACAACAAGTAGAGATGCTGTTAAGTTGTTTGAAAAAATCGGTTCAGATCTTCCACCAGGATTAATTCAATTAGCAGGAGGAACAAATGAAAAAACTCATGAATTGTTGAATTCAAACAATCTCCCAGATGGAATAGCATTTGGAAGTGCTGCAAGAAAAATTATGCAGCCCCTTATTGAATTTGCTCACAAAAATAACAAAAAACTCTATGAGTATCCTGAAATAATGGGTTTGGCGATCAAAAAAGCTCAGAAATTTCTAGAGCCATGGAAATCGAGCTCATTCAAATAATATTTTTATTTTTCAAAACTAGCGCCATGTTTATAAAAAATTTGTATTTTTTGGATAGAAAAAAATCTTCTCATGTATTAAAATGGAATTTCAATGGGCCGTCGCCAAGTGGTAAGGCATCGGGTTTTGGTCTCGACATTCCTAGGTTCGAATCCTAGCGGCCCAGTTCTAATATTCAATTGGTGTCTTCTCAAAAAATTTTTCTATTCGATTTTGATGGAGTAATAGTTGATGGAATGCAAGAATATTGGCATAGCTCCTTGCTGGCCTGTGAAAGATATTTAAATTCTCCCAACATCACTATTGATCAAAAACTTTATCAAGAAGTACCAAATTCTTTCAAAGAAATTAGGCCTTGGGTTAAATATGGTTGGGAAATGATTCTAATTGTTCACGAAATTATAAAAACAGAAAATCCATTAAAAAATGATAATAAAGATGAATTCATTAATAATTATCATCAAAATTGCCAGAGGATATTAAATGAAAATTCCTGGATAGCAGAAGATATACAAAAAATGTTAGATAAGTCTCGCAAGTACCAAATTGATAAAGATTTTAAATCGTGGGTAAATTTACATAAACCTTTTTTTGAAATTATAAATTTTATGAAAGAATTAAGCAAAAGAGCAATAAAAACTGGAGTCATAACAACTAAAGGTAAAATATTTGCAGAAAAAATTCTTAAACAATTAAATATTTTTCCAGAATTTATTTTTGGTTATGAATCAGGAACAAAAATCAAAATAGCTGAAAAACTTACACAAACTTATGAAATTTTAGGCTTTATAGAAGATAGAAAAAAAACTCTAATCGATATTAAACAGAATTCAGAAACTTCTCACATTCCATGCTTCCTAGCTGATTGGGGATATTTGAAAGAATCAGATAAAAATGAGTTAAATAATGAAATCAAATTATTAAAATTAGGAAACCTTGGAGAATTAGTTGCAATTTAAATATAATCAGTTAGAGTACAGGTGTACTATAGTTTGTATTTATGAAGTTTGGTTTAAATAATGATTTCCAAATTTAGAATAATTACAAGAACTTTAACCGATAAATCAAACAATGAGCCTTGAAGAAAAGAAAAAAACTGAATCAAAAGAAAAAGACAAGGCATTAAGTCTTGTCTTAGGTCAAATAGAAAGAAATTTTGGACGAGGTTCAATAATGAGACTTGGTGACGCCTCAAGAATGAAAGTAGAAACAATATCTACTGGAGCGCTCACCTTAGATTTAGCATTAGGAGGAGGCTATCCAAAAGGAAGAGTAGTAGAAGTTTACGGACCTGAAAGTTCAGGAAAAACTACATTAACGCTTCACGCGATTGCGGAGGTCCAAAAAAATGGAGGAGTAGCTGCATTTGTAGATGCTGAGCATGCACTCGATCCAGTTTATGCAGCCTCTTTAGGAGTTGATGTAGAAAATTTGTTAGTTTCACAGCCAGATACTGGTGAAATGGCTCTGGAAATAGTTGACCAACTTATAAGATCGAGTGCGGTAGATCTTGTTGTTGTTGACTCGGTCGCAGCGCTAACCCCAAGAGCCGAGATAGAAGGAGAGATGGGAGATCACGTCATTGGAAGCCAAGCAAGGCTGATGAGCCAAGCAATGAGAAAAATAACAGGAAATATTGGCAAATCTGGATGTACGGTAATATTCCTGAATCAATTACGCCTAAAAATTGGCGTTACATACGGCAATCCAGAAACAACCACAGGAGGTAATGCATTAAAGTTTTACGCCTCAGTAAGACTTGATATCAGAAGAATTCAAACTCTTAAAAGAGGTACTGAGGAATATGGCATAAGAGCAAAAGTGAAAGTAGCAAAAAACAAAGTTGCACCACCATTTAGAATTGCAGAATTTGATATTCTCTTTGGGAAAGGTATTAGTACAACAGGATGCTTATTAGATTTAGCAGAAGAGACTAATATCATCATAAGGAGAGGTGCTTGGTATAGTTATGAAGGAGAAAATATTGGACAAGGAAGAGATAACACAATTATTTGGCTCGATCAAAACTTAGAAATCAGGAATAAAGTAGAATCTATGGTTAAAGAGAAATTAACAGAAGGAACTGAAGTCAGTTCTAATTCAATGAAAGCATTAAATAGCAATCCTGCTAATACAATCGCTGTTAATGATATAAAAACAGTAGCTTAGATTTATAAAGAATCAGCTAAAGTCCACCACCCAGCAGCAGGGCCTATAAATCTAACTACAATCCATAAGATTACTAACCCTCCGATTCCAAACCAACTGGCCTTAATACTTAATTTAATTAGGTTATCTCTTTGATTGACTGTAAAGGGAAGCCATTCAAATAATCTTGGAGACTCATCAATTTTAGTTTTAGTATTATTTTTTTTTGGGGGTAAACCAAGTGTTTTACGTCTTTTTGCTTCTCCCATATTTCTTTAGTTATTTACAAAATCATAACCTAATCAAAAGGTAGCATATAGTTAATTTGTTTTGAGGGTTGAATATTTTGCAAAAGTAATCTTCCCCAGGTTCTTTTATTTGCTCTTCCATCTAGGATTATTAACTTACCTGAATTTCTTCTTAAAGGAGAAATAGATCTTTCAAGTTTAATTCTCGCTTGAGGAAGAAAGAAGTCTCTAAACCAATCTTGAGAAAGCTTCTTTTTATGAGAAACAGTAATTGCATTAATGGGTTCTGACATATTCGGAATCGGAAGTAAAGGAATGATAATTTGTTGTGGAATTTGAATTAAATAAGAATTCATAATCCACCAGTCAAAACTAGAGCAAAGAATTTCATTCTTACCAGAGGGAATTGTCTCTAGAAATACTCTCTTCCCGTAAGTAGAAGCTAATTCTGTAGCAAGATTAGTTTTTAAATCAATATCATCAGACAACACTAAAGTTAAACCCTTTCTAAAAAGTATTAACTTTTTGCATTTGTCCAAGATTGAATTTGTAAAAAAAGGATTATTAGGAAGCAACTGTTTAGAAGGTATATATAATGAAATCTTTTTCTCTTCAAAATTACTCTTAAAGTTAATAACCAAGTCAATATCTAAACTGTGTTTTTTAAAATACATTTGGAAAAAATTATCTTTTCTCAATGCTGATAAAAAAACAAATTTATTATTTGAAAAAAATTCCTTAATTTGAAAAAGTTCATCTATTGGCTGTAAATATAAATTCCAATCTAAATTTGTATCATTTAACTTTACCCAGCATGCCCAGCCTTGAGATAATGCTTTGTTGACGCTTAAAAATTTATCAGAAAAAAAAGAATTTTCATGAAAAAAGTTTGATAAGAAACTAATTTCATTTTCATCTAAATTGATATAACTATTTCCTAAGACCTTTCTCAAGAAGAACTTTTTCTTCAACGAATCATATACTTTTATAAATTTTTGATTGATTAATTCAAATTCTTTAAAATTTTTTGTCCAATCCTTTTTAAGTAAAGAAATCCTAAAATGATTTTTTAAATCATGTTTTATATCCTCAATTCCTGAATAAACTATTCGATGATTTCTAAGATCACGAGAATTGGGATCATTAAGAAAACTTTGGATAGTTATCAAGTGAACACGATGATTTGCAAAAATAAATTGATCATTTTTCAAAATAAAATTAAAACCTAGATTTTTCAATGAATCAATCTGAAATTGGGTTATAAATTGGATTTTTTCTTTAGATAAAATAAAAGTTGAATCCTCTTCTTTTAAAAATAAAGAAATCAAAATTGGAGGTAACCAATCATAGCTAGAGAAAATTTCAGAATTAATTAGATAGGTAGAATCATTTTCAATACATTTGGAAACTATCCTCCCAAAAGAATATATGTGCTCCCAATTAATACTTTGATCTCTCAAAAAATTTTTCAAATATTGATGACTTAAGATTTCAAGCATTTATAATTAATTTAATTCCAAAAACATGCAAAATTTATGAACCTAATATACAAAAAATTGTTATCAATAAAAGAGGGTTTTGAATTAATTAATTTATGAAAATTGGAATAGTAGGATTAGGATTAATCGGTGGTTCTTTAGGATTAAAACTCCAAAGTCTAAATCAT
This sequence comes from Prochlorococcus sp. AG-355-P18, assembly GCA_003280515.1. Classification (GTDB taxonomy): domain Bacteria; phylum Cyanobacteriota; class Cyanobacteriia; order PCC-6307; family Cyanobiaceae; genus Prochlorococcus_A. The sequence goes on along the minus strand of QCER01000006.1, from coordinate 20,890 downwards.
ACAATTTATGGAATAGCAAATAATGAATTTAATGAAAAAAAAGCTAAGGATAAAAAACTTGCAAATTTTGTTAGCTGTGATCTCAGCTTATTAAAAAAATGTGAGCTAATAATTTTGGCATTGCCTATCAAAGATTTGATCAGTCCTTCGCAACAATTAGTAGCATCAATACCTCAGGAAACAATACTAACTGATGTAGGGTCTGTAAAAGAACCAATTGTAAATACATGGGAAAATACACATCCTCTATTTATTGGATCTCATCCAATGGCAGGCACAGAAAAAAAAGGAGTTAATTCAGGTTTTGAAGGTCTTTTTAAAAATGCAAAATGGATTATTACCCCAACACAAAATAGTGATTTAAATTCAGTCAGAACTATTTCCGAGCTCATAAAATCAATGGATTGTGAAATTTGCCAAGCTTCGCCAAAAGAGCATGATGAAGCAGTATCTCTAATTTCTCATTTACCTATATTTTTAGCTTCTGCCCTGATAGAAACTGCGCAAACAAAAAATAATCAATCTTTATTAGATCTCTCGCAAAAATTAGCTGCTACAGGATTTGCTGACACTTCGAGAGTTGGCGGAGGCAATGAACAACTAGGCCTAGATTTAGCTATTAATAATCAGATTAATGTTTTAAATTCCATAAATAATTTTAAAAATAAGCTGAATATACTGGAATCTCTTATTAAAGAAAAAAATTGGGATTTACTTTCTAAAAAACTTGCTGAAGCAAAAGAAAACAGACAAAATTTTATAAACTAAAATTTTCTATACCTTTGGAAGCTAAAATTTGCCTTGAAACCATTAATGCTGACTGACTAACACCTGCAGTCCCCTCTCCTGGATAAATAGAATCTCCACATAGCCATAAACCCTCAAAAGGTGTCCTACTTGATAATCCAAATAAACCAAAAATATCTGGATTTTGACCAAGCCCGCCTACTATTCCATTAGGTCTTTTTGTCCATTTTTCAAAGCCCAATGGAGTTGCTAATTCTCTATGTAGCCATTTTTCAGGATCAATATCAAATTGACTTTCCAATTCAAGAGATATTTTTTTCATGAAACCGTTTTTTTTCTTTAAGTAAGTTTGTTTATCTAGATCAAACCAATCTTCAGTTTTGGTAAAGATACTGGCAATTAAAGTAACCTCACCTTTTGGCGCTCTTCCATCACCATCATCACTAATTGATACAAATAACGAACAAAATTCTTTTGAAACAAATTGATAATGATTGGAGAATGTTTTTTTAATATGTTCTTTTTTTAATGCTGAATAAAAAACTACAGCTCCACTTGGATCAGGCAAATTATTAAGTCGATTTTTATAATTTTTTTTTCGTTCTAAAGGATCTTTCAAATGCTTGAGCAAAGATTGTGGAGGTGGGGTATAAATTACATCTTTTGCTTGATAAATAAATGATTTTTTTTTCGAATTAGCAGATAGTTGCCAACACATATTTACGTCGTCAAAAGTTATAGAATTAACTTCTTGTCCAAAAATTAAATTAACTCCAGTTTTAATTAATGAACTTTCTAATGATTCACTTAAAGACTGCATAGATTTTTTAAGATGCCACAGACCATGTGGCTGTTGACACATCTGCAGAACAGTAGATCCATATAATGCTGCAGTACTATAAACGTCCTCTTGAGAATAAAGTTTTAGTTGAAGATTTAAGAATTTAATCAAGCGTTCATTCTTGGATAATCCACATATCCGCAATAGATCAAAAATAGTAGATTTAAGTAAGATACCTGTGACAAGGTTTGAAGGTACTAGTGCTTTGAGAAGTTGAGAAAAATCCCAAAAATTACTTATAGGTAATACAGGATTATTATTGGCAAATATCCAATTACTTTCATGTATTAGGGTACAAAGCTTCCAAAATCTTTGACTCCCAGGAAACTGCATTTCTCGTTCAGCAATCCATTTGCTTTTTTCATACCAAATAGGTATAGGATTACTACCATCGTTTAAATCAACAATGCAAGCAGGGTCTAAAATTATGGCTTCTGGGGATGGAATATCTAAAAAATCAAAAATTCTAGAATGTATTCCTCCCTTCTCTAAACCAGCAACCTGAGTTGCTCCAACATCGAAAATATAATTCTTTCTTTTAAAAGTACCGGCACATCCTCCGGCTTGAGTATGAGATTCGATTAAAGTCACTGATAAGCCTTGTTTTGATAAAATCGCTGCAGAAGTTAGTCCTGCTATACCTGCGCCTACAACAATAACTTCAGACTTTTTCATTAAAATGCAAAAATTATCTCCTATTGAAATTAACGAAATTTGTGAAGAATTAGGTGAAACCTACCCAAAAAGTATTGAACAAGTACATGGTGGCGATATTCATAATGCATGGCGAATAGAATTCTCTAACAAAAAGTTATTCCTTAAAAGAAACATTAGAAACAAAAAATTTCTTGAATTTGAAAAATATTGTCTCCAAAATTTGAGAAAATATATTAATCAAGAAAACTTAGTTATTCCTGAAGTTATTGCATATAAAAATATAAAAAATATAGAGATTCTTTTAATTGAATGGATAGATATGCATAAATTTGACCAAAAAAAGCTTGGAAAAGGTTTAGGTGAACTGCACTTGAAATCAGCTGAATCTAACCCCAAAATGTTTGGGTTTCCAGTTGAGGGTTTTATCGGAACAACAGATCAGAAAAAAGGCTTGGAAGATAATTGGATAGATTGTTTTTTAAACTTAAGGATAATTCCACAATTATTAAGTCTTAAATCGAGAATTTTAGATAAAGAAATCATAAATAAAGTTAAAGAAAAAATTAAATCAGAATTGCTTAATCACAAACCAATAAATTCTCTAGTTCATGGTGATTTATGGTCAGGCAATGCAGGAATGGACAAAAATGGAAAGGGGGTTATATTTGACCCTGCATCTTGGTGGGCAGATAATGAAGTAGATATAGCTATGACAAAACTATTTGGAGGTTTTAGAAAAGAATTTTATGAAGAATACCATAGAATTTTTCCAATAAAAGACGGATTTGAAAAAAGAATTATTATTTATAATTTTTACCACATATTGAATCACGCCAATATGTTTGGCGGAGGGTACTTAAACCAAGTTGAAAATTACGTAAAAGTAATTCTTAATATGTAATATTAAACTACCCTAAATATGTCTTCTTAAGATTTTGTACCTTATCTAGAACAGCTTCACGATTTTCACTGGTACGAAGATTTTGCCAGCTCCATTGACCTACAACAATGACCCCTAGCAGTTCTAGTAAACCAGGAAGAATTGGGAAAAAGTTTATCGTGTCAATGACAACTTTAATGATTATCTGAGCTATTACGACAACAGCAATTATGCCTGCCGCCTTGCCGTACTTGCCCATTTGAGTCCAATCAACATTACCAAGGGTTTCGTTGACTTTTCCCATAACATCAGAGTACTTCTCTGAAAAACTTTTGGTTTCTGAGCTTGTATCGGAGCCGGAGTCTTGGTTTGACTCTGGAGTGTTATCACTCATGAATTCAGTAAACTTAATGTATGAACCAGACAGTATCGGAAAAAACGTCTATTGACTACCTTTTTGTTGTGCAAAATTCCGAACCGAAACATTTTGTATTTTTTTAGAGGCTTTGGTATGTATGTTTTCTGAAGATATTTAAACTTAAAATTGATTTATAAAAACTTCACATTATGGTCTAGTTCTAACAAAAACATTAATTAATTAGAGTAATAAGAAAAATTTAAAAGTCTAAAATTTTTATTTTAATTATTATATTTTCATAGTTTATCTCGCAAAAATTAAAGGATTTCAATGTCCAAAGATATAAAAATTAATTTCTTAAACTCTGATGAAGAAGAAAGATATCAAAAACATTTGACCCTCAAAGAGATAGGTTATGAGGGCCAACTAAATCTTAAAAACAGCTCAGTATTATGCATTGGAGCAGGTGGGCTTGGTTCTTCCGTTTTGCTTTATCTAGCTGCAGCAGGAATTGGGAGAATTGGAATAGTTGATAACGATCAAGTTGAAAAGTCTAATCTCCAGAGACAGATAATTCATGAAACAAATACTATTGGCAATCTTAAAATTGATTCTGCTCGGGAAAGAATTAAAAAATTCAATCCTAATTGTGAAATATTAACCTTTTCAGAGAGAATTAATCCTAAAAATGCTCTTGAATTAATAAAGGAGTTTGATGTTATTTGTGATTGCTCGGATAACTTTGGCACAAGATATTTAATAAATGATTCATGCCTGATATTAAAAAAACCCTTAGTCTTTGGAAGTGTACAAGGCTTTGAAGGGCAAGTGAGTGTTTTCAATTTATATAAAAATAGTCCTAATTTAAGAGACTTACTTCCAGAATCACCTACAAAAAATGCTGTCCCTAGTTGTGCAGAATACGGGGTAGTAGGTGTTTCAACAGGTTTAATAGGAATTCTTCAGGTTAATGAAATTATCAAAATCATTTTGAAAAAAGGTGAAATTTTAGATGGGAAAATTTTAATTTTTGATCTATTGAATATGAATATGAAAAAATTACATTTAAAAAGTGATCAGTTAAATAAACGAATAAAAAATCTGTCTCAGTTTGAGAGCTTTTATAATAGTGATGAATATTGTGGGGAAAACGATGAAATTAAAAGTATTAATGCTAATGACTTTAATAGTTTATACAAATCAAAACCAAACAAAATTCTTTTAATTGATGTTAGAGAAAATGAAGAGTTTTCTAAATCCGCAATAGAGGGTTCTATCTCAATTCCCCTGAGTCATTTGAAGCAAGAATCTGACTTAAAATTTATTCAAAAAGAAAGTTTAAATAAAGAGGTTTTCACTATATGTAAATCGGGGAAACGCTCTGAAAAAGCTTCAAGAATCTTGTCTAAATTCAAAATTCAGTCAAGATCTATTGAAGGCGGCATTGAAAAAATAAAAAAATATTGTGCAAATAATTTTTAAAGAATAAGTTAGTAATCAACTCCTCTTTTTAAATCAACTCCCACATTTGCATAATGCTTATGACAAACCATTTCAGAGTAAACATCAGCTAGTTCAAAGTATGAAGGTTCATTTTTACACCTTCCAGTAATTACAACTTCTGTATCTGCTGGTTTTTTTAAGAGCGTTTGATGTATTGATTCCACAGGTAACAACTCTAAATCAACAGTTGGATTCAATTCATCTAAAATGATTGTTTTATACAAGCCAGACAAAATAGCAGCTTTAGCAATTTCCCATGCTCTTTCAGCCTCAACATAATCAATTGGTTGTTGTTGACCTCTCCATACGATGGCATCTCTGCCTGAACGCAAATGATCTACTAAATGAGGGTAACTCTCTCTCAAAGCTTCTATGGCAGCATCTTCGGTATATCCATTTCCACCTTTTAACCACTGTAATATTAAAACTCTATGACTTTTATCTTGAGATATTCCTTTACCAATAGCTTGAAGAGCCTTACCGAGTGCACTTGTGGATTTACCCTTTCCTTCTCCTGTATAAATCTCAATTCCACCACTAGAACTACTTTGTTTGGATAGTTCTAATAAGTCTCCTATCAAACGTGGTCTCATTTCTGAGTGGAGTTGAGATATTCTTACCAAAGAGGGTGGGGCTGCCCTTCCAGTAATAATTATTTCTAATCCATCTGGACGATTTTGCAGAGTCTCAACTACTTCATTGATATCAAGCATTCCTAAATCAAGAACTGGATTTAACTCATCTAGTACAACTACAGAATAAAGAGAACTAGCAATTGCTCCTTTAGCAATATTCCAACCTCTTTCGGCCTCACCAACATCAAACTTTGTAACTTGGTCAGCAGTAAAAAATTCGGATCTTCCTGTCCTTACATGGTCAATTAAATGTGGAAAGCCTCTTTGTAAAGCCTCTATAGCTGAATCCTCGTCATATGGTCTCTCAGGGCCTTTTAAAAATCTTAGAAGTAAAACTCTTGACTGTCTTTTTTCGCATATTCCTAATCCTATTGTCCTGAGAACTACTCCCAAAGCAGCCTGACTTTTCCCCTTACCTTCTCCATCATAAATATGTAATTGACCTTTTGATCTTTCTTGACTGTCACTTGCTGTGACAATTCCAATTCCTCTATTTCTACTCGTATTCGTCAATTGAACAAAATTAGTAAATTTAATCTAAGATATAGATAAGAATATTATTAAAGATTTAATAATAAATTCAACCTATTCATAGGTAATTTGAATTTTAAAGTAATAAGCATGTTCAATCAACTAGAAATTCTCTCTGATGAACAAAGTGAAAAGCTTTATACAATTAGAAGATACATTAAGAATCTTGATAGTGTTTGTATTGCTTATTCCGGAGGAGTTGACAGTACATTAGTAGCATCATTAGCATTCGAGCAATTAGGTAGCAAAGCAATTGCCATTACTGGAATTTCTCCTGCATTAGCCACTACTCTTCGTGAAGAAGCAAGAATGCAAGCAAAATGGATTGGAGTAAAGCATGTAGAGATTAAAACATCAGAATTAGACCAATCAAGTTACAGTGAAAATCCCAAGGATAGGTGCTTTGCATGCAAAAAAGAGCTCCACAAACATACAACCTACCTCTCTAAAAAACTTAATTACAAGATAGTTTTAGATGGAGTCAATCTGGATGACCTTAAAGATTACAGACCAGGTATACAAGCCTCAAAACAAGCAGGAGTTATCTCTCCCCTTGCAAAATTTAAAGTCTCAAAACAAGACATTAGGGATATATCAAAAGCATTGGGTTTTCCTTGGTGGGATAAACCTGCCCAACCTTGTTTATCATCAAGATTTCCTTATGGCCATGAAATAACTAGTGAAAGGCTAAAAATGGTTGAGAAAGCAGAAGAATATCTTAAAGAATGTGGAATATCGGAGGTTAGAGTTAGATGCCAAGGCTTAACTGCAAGAATAGAAATTCCCCAAGATGAATTAAAGCATTTTTTTAACAAATATAATTTTAGTGAGTTAGTTCAATATTTTTCTAATTTAGGATTTAATTGCACAAGTTTAGATCTTGAGGGACTTGTAAGCGGAAAATTAAATAGGTAAATATTGTCAAACAACCGTTCTGATCTGATTAGAGACTGCTGAAGGTGGATTTCGCTCAATGACACGCAAAGAATGTTCTTTAGCCATCAAAGATTCAATTAAATATTGACTAGCTAGTTCAGGCATCATATTTTGACCACATGTAAAAATATCGACTGCCGAATAATTAGATTCAGGCCAAGTATGTATTGAAATATGAGATTCTGCCAGTAATGCAATTGCCGTAACCCCCTGAGGCTCAAATTTATTACTTATCAAATTCAAAACTGTTGCATTTGCCAATTTAGCAGCTCTATTTAAAATACACCGCAAAAAGGATTCGTCATTTAATTTTTCGCGATCGCACCTATAAAGTTCCAACAAAAGGTGTTTACTTTGATGAATTAATTTTTGCTCATTACTTAACGAACTTAAAATTTGACTTTTTTTGTAGATTTCCATTTAAGAAATTTATATGAAATTAAGATTAGCTAAAAAACACGCTTTTTAAAAATTATAAGTGAATCATTTGTGAAGAACCTAAGAAAGACTGATTAAATTTATCTAAATGTGTCGCACTTATAAAACATTGACTATCTTTACCAACAGAATTTAATAATAAATTTTGCCTGGTTAAATCTAATTCCGCCAAGACATCATCCAATATAAGTATTGGAGGAACATTTAATGTTTTAGTTAATAAATCGAGTTCAGCCATCTTTAAAGCCAAGATAAAAGTCCTTTGCTGTCCTGAGGAACCATATTTTCTAACTGAAACATTATTAATTAGAAACTCAATATCATCACGATGAGGGCCAAAATTACATTTACCAGTCAATGCTTCTATTGAACGTTGATTTAAGAGTTCTTCTGCTATTTTTTTACTAATAACTTCTTCTTCTTCTTCTTCTGGACTTATATTTTGTATCCCCGATAGATAATTTATGTCTATTTGCTCTTTAGATTTACTTAAATGATTATGCCAATATTCAACATATGGTTTTATTTTTAATAAAGCTCTTCTTCTGCGCCGAAAAATTCTTGTACTTATTATTGACATTTGAATATCAAAGCTTTCAACAATATCTGTGGATTGGGTTTTTAAGAAACTTTCCGAACGCCAAAAATGACTTCTTTGTTTTAAAAGCCTATTAAATCTACTTATCAGGTCTAAATATACTGGTTCAAGCTGAGATACGACTTTATCAATCCATGTTCTTCGATAACTGGGTTCACTTCTAACAATATCAATATCATTAGAACAAAAACATACACTCCGAATATAATTCTTTATTTCACTCTGTTTTTTCAAGATTGATTCATTTACATAAATTCTTTTAGGCCCTTTTCGGAATAAATTTAACTTTAAATCGTCTTTAAAATTTATCTGTCCTATAACTATAGCCATATCACTGCCATTCTCTATTAAGTCTTTATCGCTTAGTGCTCTATTAGATTTTAATTGACTTAAAAATTCAACCGATTCCAGTAAATTTGACTTGCCAATGCCATTGCAGCCAAGAACAATTGCTCTTTGTTCTTTTAGATCAATTTCAAAACTTTTATGGTTCCGAAAATTTTTAATTTTTAATTTATTTAAAAAAATTTTTTTTGTGCATTCATTAATTAAATTAGCTAAGTTTAAAATATTTAGATTCTCTTTAAAGAAATTGAAAAATTAAAGGGCATGTAGCTCAGTTGGATAGAGCATCAGATTCCGGTTCTGAGAGTCGGGGGTTCGAATCCCTCCATGCTCGTAAAATGACTTTTAAAGTTTATATCCCATTACTCTTATTCCATTTGGATCTAGTATGAATCCATTTTCCTCTAAACTTATAAACGAAGATACTGGAGCCTGTACAGAAATACTGCATCCAGGCATTTCTCTATTTATTTTCTCAAGAGTTACTCGAATTAATATTGAATAATAAAGTTGTTGATTATTCCCTGGTAATGCGCTTAAATTCCACAAGTTGGCATTCAATCCCCTGTCGGACGTAACCCTTACAAAGCCATATAATTTATTTTTTAATTCACTCTGTATAGTAAAAAAGAAATTACTTTTCTTAATAGCCTCAGAAAGAGGCTTTATTGGAAATGTCTCACAACCACAATTCGCTAAAAGTTTGTTAACTTCTTTAGCTAATGGGATTTGAGAAGAGTTAACAAAATAACCTTCTGGAAGAACAAGTTTTTTTTTAGAAAAATATTGCAATTATTAACCTGTATTTCTCATACCAGCTGCTATCCCATTAATAGTTAAAAGTGCCCCCCTCAATAGTTCACTTCTGCTGTAAGCTCTTCTAGATTCATCTTTATCTATAAGAAATTCACTTATTGGAGGCTGTCTTGTCTGGTCTCTTAATCTTCTTAGAAGTGAAACCTGCAAAAACCCTAATGGAATAATTGTCTTATTTCTCAAGCTTACTGATGATTTCAAGTCTCTATCAGATTCTAGTAGGTTATTTTTACCAGTTATTTCAAGTATTAAAGATTTTGTAAGATTATATTCTTTAGAAATTACTTCAAAAATATGATCAAAAGAATCTTTATTTTCTTTACTGCCAAGAGTATCAACATAATATCTAGCAACTTCCAGATCCACCTTGGATAATGTCATTTCCACCTTAGATATAAGCATTCTAAAAAATGGCCATCTTTGATGCAGAACTCTTAATAGTTCAATTTGTTGCGGATCCGAATTTAATTCAGAAGACAATGCAGTCCCTACTCCAAACCAACTTGGCAAAAGAAATCTACTTTGCGTCCAACCAAATACCCATGGAATAGCTCTTAAACTTGACAAATCTTTTGCACCTTTTTTTCTTCTAGCAGGCCTACTAGATATCTGTAATTTACTTATTTCTTCTATTGGAGTGACCTCTTGAAAAAAATTCAATAAATCAGGATTCTCATGTACTAATTTTCTGTAATGAGACCTTGATGTTTCTGCCAGCCTAGACATTAATTGATTCCATTCTGGAGTAGCGTCAAGTCTATTATTTACCAAACTATTTTGAATTACCGCTGTAGTTACAGTCTCAAGATTGTACAAAGCTAGTTCGGGCAGACTATATTTAGAAGCTAACACTTCACCTTGTTCTGTTATTTTTATTCGCCCTTTTAAAGTTCCGCTTGGTTGAGCCAATATTGCCTGATAGGCTGGACCTCCTCCTCTCCCTACAGAACCACCTCTTCCATGAAAAAGTCTCAGCAATATGTTATTTCTACTTGAGAGATTTTGAAGAGCTATTTGGGCTCTATGAATTTCCCAATTACTAGAAACAAATCCTGAATCTTTATTACTATCAGAATATCCAAGCATTAATTCTTGCAGGGGTTTAAAAGATTCTCCTACTTTTGGCAATAATGATCTATAGAAATCTAATTTAAACAACTTTTCCATTACTTCTGGTGCTCTTTTAAGGTCTTCCACAGTTTCAAAAAGAGGAACAACTAATAATTTTGACTTGTGTGAATTCTGATCAAGCAATCCCATTTCTTTTGCCAGTAAGAGAACTTCAAGCAAATCAGATGCACTATGACTCATTGAAATTACATAAGAATGACAAATGCGACTTCCAAATTCTTGCTGTAATCTTTTAACCATTTTAAAAACTGAAAAGGTTTCTTCTGTAGTTTTTGTCCAATTAACGTCAGATGGAATTAAAGGCCTTTTTGTATTTAATTCGTCTATAAGCCATTTAATTTTCTCTTCCTCAGACATTTGGTCATATTGAAAAGATATATCAAGATAATTTGTAAGCTCTTGTATAGCGTCACTATGCCTTGTACTCTCTTGACGAATATCTAAACTTGCTAAAGAGAATCCAAAAATATGAACCTGCGTAAGTAAGGTGTTTACAGATTCACAAGTTAAATCTGTACTAATTAAGCTATTTTTAATTAGTTCTAGATCATAAGTAAATTCGTTTACTGACTTGTAATATAAGTTTTCAACTTTATCTAGATTTTTATTCTCAATTTCTCCCTCCAAGTCAAACTTCCACCCACTATCAGCTAATAAATTATTTCTTTCTTGTGTTAACCTTAATTTCTCTAAAATATAACTTAATTTTAATCTATAGGGTTCTGATCTATACCTTGTAGCTCTAGCTTCATATATTTCAGGGAACTTAACCCTGTCAGTTTCGAGTGATTCTAATAAGGAGGAACTTACTTGACTCCATTGCATCGACACACTTAATTGATCTCTAAGATTAGACGTAGCAATAATATATCTTTCCAGCATCAACTGCCTTTGGTAGCAAGCAGTTCTCCATGTTATTTCCGGAGTTACTGATGGATTACCGTCCCTATCAGAGCCTACCCAAGAACCGAAGTTACAAAAAGATTCTGAGGGTAACTGAACATCTGGATAATTTTCGGTAAGTGCTTCAGCAATCCTGCCCCTCAATTGAGGCATCGCGTTAAATAAAACTTGCTGAAAATAATGCAAAGCATAATCAACTTCATCTAAAACTGAAGGTTTAAATTGATGCAATTCATCTGTTCTCCACCAAAGTCTTACTTCCTCTTTTAATTGGGTTTTTAGAGAAATTTTTTCTTCTTTTGTTAGAAATTGCTCAATCTGTATTTTTTTTAACAAATTTGCTACTCTTGTTTGCTTATGTCTAATCGTATGTCTCACTATCTCCGTCGGATGTGCAGTAAAAACTAAACGAATATCCATTTCCTGTAACAACTCCTCTAATTTTCCTGGAGGTACATTTAATTTTCTTAGCCTGTAAAATAATTCTCTAAAAGTTACTGGAGCATTTTGTCTAGCCAATGCTGGGGCAAAAGGATCAAGATTATCGGGCGATTTTTGAACATCTTTATTGGTAAAGCTTTGAATATATCTATCTTCCTCAACTCTTTGTTCCAAAATATTCACAAGTTGAAAATATAATGAAAATGCCCTTGCTGCAGCTATGGATTCCGCTAAATCCATAGAATTTACAATATCAACTATTTCATTTTTAAAAGTTTTTGAACTATCACCATCAATTTGTTTTGAATAACTTAATTCTTTAAGCTGTATCAATCTCTCTGCTTGATCATCTGGGCATTCTTCTCTGAGCACAGATTCCCAGAGATCTTCAATTAAAAGACGATTTTTATCAAGTGGATCATTGTTACTTATGAGATCCACGTTATTATTTTTTATCTGTCGAAAAGATTCCATATAATCATTATGTCACAAGTGAAAATGTTCAGATCAAATGTTTATTTAAATAATCAAACATTCTAGGCCTCACTCCTAATCATATCTTCGATAGAAATTTTCATTATCTGCTCAATAGAAAGACCTTTTTCATGTTGATTTATCCATTTCATAGATTGATTGCCTTCTTCAAGCACTTTATAAATAGGATCTAAAAGATGTTTCATACCAAAATTTTCTGCTGTGGATGATAAATCTGATAACAAATTTTGAATCCATTCTCTACAAATAACTCTTTTGCCATCTTGCCAGTGAATTAACTCTGAATTCAGACTATCTTTAGCAGCATTAATTTCATTTTGATCACATATTTCTGACAACTCATCCATAGAAAAATTACTAGCATTCAAAGGATCTAAGGTGTTTATATTTTCAAAAAGATTTAAAATTCTTAGTTCTATCATGGCCGTTATCCCTAAAAGCAGATTAATATCGTGAACAAAATCACAAATTCTTAATTCCAAACGATCAAGAATTAAAGGTCTTTGGGGACCGTTTGGTCGGATTGACGACCAAAAATGCCTAATATTTTGCATTTTTTTATTAGATATATTTTCCTCTATCCAGTCGATATAAGAATTATGATTTGCAAAAAATGGTACCCTACTTGGTGTTTTAGGAAACTGGATCCATCTTTGAGAGTGGTTATTCGTAATTTTATTATTTAAAAACGGTGAACTAGCACTTAATGCTAGATATAGAGAAGCCTCAGATCTTGTCAGTCTTATAGCTGCAAAAAGTTTATCTAAATCATCTATTCCTATGTTTATATGGACACTTGAAGTTGCAATAGATATTCCATAATTATCTTGAATAAATTGATGATAGACATTGTCAATATCAGATCTTTGAAATTGAATATCGTGTTTAAAACAAAGAGTGGATGAAGGAATGATTGTTAAATTTTGAGTATTTAGCCACTTCCTTAACTTTTTTCTTGGAGTTATTAATTTCTCATATAAAGAGTCATAGTCTCTTTCAGGTGTTGTTATGTATTCAACGTTTCTGTTATCTGGCTCTTTAACAAAATCAGGAAATTTTTTCTCAATTTCAGCCGAAACACCAATATGAGAATTTAAGGAACCTGTGAAAAGTTCCACTTCAAAACCCTTATAAAGATTATTTTGACTCATTTATTTATCCAAACAGGCTAATGCTTTCAGTATCCCCTTTGCTTTATTTATCGTCTCTTGATATTCATTTTCGGGAAAAGAATCAGCAACTATTCCAGCTCCTGCTTGCACCGAAACATCATACTTCCCATCTCTTGAGGGTTCAACTATCATGGTTCTTATCGTGATTGCTGTATTTAATGCACCATTAATATCAATAGATCCATATACACCAGCATAAGGTCCTCTAGCATCTTTTTCAAAATGCTTAATCAATTGCATAGCTCTTATTTTTGGGGCACCGGTTACTGTCCCAGCGGGAAAGGATGCTTTGAGCAAATCCCATACATCAGCATTGTTTTTTAAGATTCCCTCAACTTGACTGACTATATGCATAACATGTGAATATTTCTCAATTACCATTAAATCCTTAACTTTGACAGTACCAATTTCACAAACTCTTCCAAGATCATTTCTCCCAAGATCAATTAGCATTACATGCTCAGCTATTTCTTTTGGATCTTTTAATAATTCCTTTTCTAATTCCAAGTCTTGTTGATTATCAATACCTCTAGGTCTTGTGCCAGCTATTGGTCTTAAGCTTGCAACAATCTGACTATTTTTATTTTTTTCTGCTTTAACCATTACTTCAGGACTTGAACCTATCAGATACCATGAGCCAAAATCAAAAAATGCCATGTATGGAGATGGATTAACCATCCTCAAACTTCTATATAAATTAAAGGGATCATTATTGATTTGAGTTTTGAATCTCTGACTTATAACTATTTGGAAGATATCTCCCTTTCTTATGTATTCTTTTGCAGAGAGAACTGCATCTTCAAAATCTTTTTTCTCCCAATTACTTTCTAGATCTAAATTCAAATTCTCATTTTCATTCCAATCTAAAAACTGATTTTCTTTTAAAGGAACTCTCATTAAATTTCTAGTTTTCTGAATTTTAGAAATTGAGTTTAGATACAACTCTTCAATTGAGAACTCTTTTGAAAAAGTTGTATCTGCATAAACAACTGCTGTAATACATCTTTTTATTTGATCAAAAACAACTAATTGATCAAAAAACATCCAGGAACCATAGGGGATATTGTTTTCTGGAATTTCATTTATTGGAACGCTTGGTTCTATTCGATTTATTAATTCATAACCCCAAGAGCCATATAACTGTCCAATTGATGGCAAGTCCTCAAGCATGGTTGACTTGTATTCTTGTGTCCAACTTCTTAAAGTATCAAAAGGATCACCTTTATGTGTTTCAGTTTTGCCATCATTCCAAGTTTTAATTATTTCTTCTCCATAACAAACGGCTTCCCAAAGAGGTTTAGTAGCAACGATACTCCACCTACCCAAATTCTCCCCGCCTTCGACAGATTCAAGAAAAACACCATGGGAATCTTTTGAAGATAATTTTAACCAAGTCGATAATGGAGTCTCTAAATCTGCTGGCCAAGTTTCAACTAAAGGTATAAAATTTTTACCTTCTTTGTAAGCCTTTAAAAAACTATCTTTGTTTGAGCTGATCATATTAATAATGTCAGCCCAAATTATAATTATTTTCTTCTTTTATATCAACTTGAAGGAAGTTAATCAAAAGTATTCTTAGTTGTGAATTTTAAACCAGCTGGATTAGGATTCTCACCTATTCTTCTAGGATTATGACCTACTTTCTCTCTGCCTTCATTTACTTTTTCAGGGAAAACACCATCCTTTGGATGTAAAAATTCAATATCGCCACCTGGGAAAATTCGGTAGATTTTAAAATCTTCAATTCTTGGTTTGAAGGCTCTTAATTGTGTCCCTAATGCAAGGCATTGTTCTTTTCTTGCAAAGTACATTAGATTATCACCTTCATGCATAATAGCCGCTCCTCCGGTGGGCAATTCAAATGCTTGTTCCTTTGAACTTTTCCAAACAATTGCATATTTTTCTTCGGTTTCTGCTGAGTTTAATAAACCCCCAGTACTTCCTATATGCTTTGGAAATTGACCAACTAAAGTTTCAGTCATCCTAAATTTTGAGTTATTTCTTATAAGAAATTAGCATTCATATTTTGCAAAATTCAAAATTAATAAGAAATTTTCTACATTATTTAATATATGCATAACTTAATTCTCATTTCATTTTGCATCTGAAATCGGAAAAAATACTGTCAAACCCGCATCACGTCTTTGGGTGACATGACCTCCTAAACTAGCTAACAACTTCTGAGTGGCATTTTGACTAAGTTGTAAACTTCCAGTTTGAGGGTTCCAATTTAAAACAGGGCCAATATCAGAACCATTATCTTTTTTTAGAATTTCTTTTTGATTGTTATCTAATTTTTGAACTTTGAGTTGAAGTTTGAGTTTTTGACCAGCTGGTCTCAATTCTAAAATCAATGTACTACCTTCTTTCAATCCTCTAGTATTTTTATCAATTAATCCTCTTAGCATTAATTCTAATTTTTCAGAATCACTCAAAATTTGTGGAACTTGTTTAGGAATATCTATCTTCAAAGAGATACCGCGTCGATTTAATTGTTTATTCCATAAAGGAGAAAGCTTTTTGAAAATTTCGGTTAAATTAATTTTCGCCAAATTATTCAATGACGGCACTTCATTACTAACTAATTCTGCTGCGTTAAATATTAAACCAAACCTATCAATTTGTTCATTACATTCATTATCTATTTGAATTAAACGATTTCTCATTGATTCATCCATTTTATATTTTTTTAAAGTAGAACTTATTAGGGTTCTTATTGTTGCCAAGGGAGTTCTTACTTCATGAGAAATTGCACGTAATAACTTTGCTTCAGTAATTTGAACATTTTTTTCATCATTTTTCACAGAATTATGTATATTATGACTTGGGGTATTATTCGCTAATTTTGCCGATAATATTGGCCAAAATAATTTTTCAAATTGATTGTTAATATTAAGGTTACCTAAATTGTTGATTGCATTACGAAATTTTACTCCTTCCTCATAATTTTCTTGATTTAATTTTGCATGCATTAATTCAATTGAAAGTTTTAGGCTTTCTTCATCACACTTCATTAATAGAATTTTCTTATCTTTTTCTCCTACAATTGATAATACGCACTGAAAATTTGGGGTGATTATCATCAAAAAAGGATCATAACCATCTTCCTGACAAAGATTTAAGACTTTATAATTACTAGCTAAATCGAAATTTTTTTTTATCTTCTCTGAATTATTGACTGGTAAAAAACCTGCATTCTCATTTTGAAAGTATGGAAACCCCTCAGGAGACCAAAGCCATCCATGAAGTTGATTTAAAAATTTTTTTTCATTAAAAGCTGGCAAAGGGGAGGCAACCCAAATCCCCCCTTGTTTATAATTTTGAGATAAGAAATCTTTTTGAATGACTTCTAAAGAAGCCCACCACATTCTTCTGGATGTATCATCTTCAACATATATGGTTTGAACTCCTTTAATTAAAAGCTCTTGAATTTTTTTTATAGTTATTTGTGAATTCATCAACTTCTAAGTGATCTAGAGCGTTTCAATGTAGATAAAACAAATCCAATAGATATAAAATTAGTCACCAATGACGTTCGACCATAGCTCATAAAAGGAAGGGGAATCCCAGTAACTGGTCCTAATCCAATAGTCATAAATAAATTAATAATTATTTGAAATAAAAAAGTTGAGGCTATTCCAATGACAATTAGAGATTCAAAGTTAGTCCTAGCAATTGTTGCAGTAGCAATAAGTTTTTTAATCAAAAAAAAGAACAAAAATAAAACCATAACGCACCCCACAAAACCTAATTCTTCCCCTAAAGCACTGAATATAAAATCAGTATGTTGTTCAGGTATAAATTGCAAATTAGTCAGCTTACCTTGTAGCAAACCGGTCCCAAATAATCCTCCAGAACCAATTGCAATTTTACTCTGTATCAGATGATATCCGCCACCTAATGGATCTCTACTTGGATCTAAAAATAAAACTAATCTATCTTTTTGATATTCTTTTAAGCCATATTGCCACAAAATTGGTGTAAATTTTGCCACTAATAAATGGAACGAAATAGCGAGAGCAGAAGAAATAATTTTCTTTTTTGAAGATCTATAGGCAAGATATCCTATAACTGGAATCCAGAAAATAAGAATAGTTGGTAAGGTTAGATATAATATTGATGTGACAATACAAAACACTAATATCAAAATCCACTCTATTGGCAGTTGAGACCAATAGAGCATAACACCTGTCAAAACAATTAAAACTAAAGAGGTACCCAAGTCTGGTTGGAAGAAAATTAATAACCAAGGAATAACAAATACTACTAAAGGCAAAACTAAATCTCTTATTGTTAGGATTATTTTTTTGTCGAGTACTAAAGCAAGAGTTAATACACTACTAAGCTTAGCTACCTCTGAAGGCTGAAAAGAAAAGATGCCCAAGTTTAGCCATCTTTGAGCTCCAGAAACTGAAATCCCAAAAAAATAAATAAGTAATAAGGATATTAGAGTACAAAAATAAAAAGGAACCACATACTTTCTAAGTCTCTCTAACGGTATATAAGAAATAAAAAATGCTAAGAAATAACCTAAAAAACCAGTTACGATATGTCCTAGATAATTCGATACTAAAAAATCGCCCTGAATACTTTTTATCAAAACCCCCGAAATAATAACCAAAAACAGGGGAATAATAAGTAGCGGAGAAAATAAAAAACCTCTATTAAAATTGTCTTTTTTTTGTAAAAATCCTCTTTTATTTAATAAAGCAATTCTCTTAAACATCAATAAGTATTAACAAATTGGTTCTTAATTAATTGAGCTAAATTACCAAATACGATAGAGCTTTCTTTATTGGGCTGGCTTATTGAGATTGGTACACCTTTATTACTATCATCAACGAGAGGGATTTCAATAGGAATTTGAGCTAATAATGGTAAGTCATTTTCGGTAGCTAATGTTTGGCCACCACCTTTACCAAAGATTTCATATTTTTTAGCTGGCATATCTGGCGGAATAAATACTGACATATTTTCTACAATTCCCAGTAAAGGTACTCCGAGTTGTTTAAACATTGCTAATCCCCTCCTTGCATCTTGCAAAGATACTTGTTGAGGAGTAGTGACAACTATAGCTCCAGAAATAGGCACAGATTGAGAAAGGGATATTTGAGCGTCTCCTGTTCCCGGAGGTAAATCAATAACCAAAAAATCAAGATTATTCCATTCAACTTGGTACAAAAATTGTCTGATAATACTATTAAGCATTGGTCCTCTCCATATAACTGGCTGACCTTCTTCTATGAGGAAACCCATTGATACCATCGAAATTCCATATTTGTTTATTGGTATTAACCTTTGATCACTGCCACTTCCTTCTGAAACCTTTGGATTCTGTTCGGCAACGCCCATCATTGAGGGAGTATTAGGTCCATATATATCGGCATCCAGCAAACCAGTTTTCAAGCCTAATTTAGCGAGAGAACAAGCGAGATTAACTGCAATGGTACTTTTGCCAACTCCACCTTTACCACTGCTAACAGCTATGATATTCCGAATACCATCAATCTTCCGCAACTCAGGAGCATTGCTTTGATTTTGAGATTCTGTTTTGGAAGGATTATTATCTACTTCTATTTGAACATCATCAATATCTTCAAAATCCAGTAGTACGCCCCTAACCTCTTTTACAATTCTATCTCTCTGAGAATTTGCAAACGAAGGTAATGCTAATGTTACGATTATTCTCGGTATAGTTACTCTTACATTTTTAATCCAAGCTAATTCAATTACATTTTTCTGTGATCCAGCATCTAGAACTTTTTGTAAAGCAAAATTCGCATCTTCTATTGTGGTCATTAAATTTTTAAATATTTTGACAAGGTAGTCGACTGTTTAAAAGATTAAGAACTATGTCGAACTATCAAATAATAGGCAATAAGGACCCCCTAAGAGAAATTATAAAGAGAAACTTATAATAAACCAAAAAAATTTTTTTCTTCAAGATTTACTAAATACATGTTGAAAGAACCTCCTAAAAACTCGAGAGAAAAAACTAAAAATCTCTTATTAACTCTACAAGATAAAATTTGTTCAGGACTTGAAAATGTAGATGGCAAAGGGAAATTTACAGAGGAATCCTGGCTTAGAGACGAAGGAGGCGGTGGAAGATCAAGAGTATTGAAAAATGGTTCTATTTTTGAGCAAGCAGGCGTTAATTTCTCGGAAGTACAGGGAAAAGAATTACCTCAATCTATAATCTCTCAAAGGCCCGAAGCAAAAGGTCATGAATGGTTTGCTACGGGAACTTCTATGGTTTTGCATCCTAAGAATCCCTATATTCCTACAGTTCATCTAAATTATCGATATTTCGAAGCTGGTCCTGTTTGGTGGTTTGGGGGAGGTGCAGACTTAACCCCTTTTTATCCTTATCTTTCTGATGTGAGGAATTTTCATAACGAGCATAAAAAAGCTTGCGAGAAAGTTGATGAAGATTTGCATAAAGTTTTCAAACCATGGTGTGATGAATACTTCTTCTTGAAGCATAGAAATGAATCTAGAGGCATAGGGGGTATTTTTTATGATTATCAAGATGGTTCGGACAATATTTATAGAGGCAATAATCAAACTGGAGAGGCGTCAGTAGCCTCACAAAATATTGGCAGATCTAATTTAAGTTGGGATAATTTATTTTCCTTAGCGGAAAACTGTGGCCAGGCATTTCTCCCTTCATACTTGCCCATTATTGAAAAAAGAGCTTCTCAAACATATTCATCGAAGGAAAGAGAATTCCAACTATATCGAAGAGGTAGATATGTGGAATTCAATTTAGTTTGGGATAGGGGGACAATTTTTGGACTACAAACAAATGGAAGAACTGAATCCATATTAATGTCCTTACCGCCTCTAGCTAGATGGGAATATGGATATAAAGCTAAAAAAGGTTCTCGAGAGGAATTTCTCACATCAATTTTTACAAAACCCCAAGATTGGTTAAATGATAAAGAGTTAGAGAAATTCTGTATCGATAATAATATTTTTGATTAAAAATTATCGAATAAATTGTTATAGCATCTAAATAGGTGTTTTAAATAAAGAACCGTCACTTTTCAATTGAAGTTTTTCTCCAAGTTCATTTTCTAAAGAGATCAATTCATCCCTATGCGCTCTTAGTCTCATAAAAGTTGAATCATTTTCATTTGCGTTGATCAACCTTAATTCAAATTTCTCCTCTCTTGCTGATTTTTTAAAATAGACAACTCCAGACAAAGGGCCGCCAACTAATCCTAAAAGAATAGGCCACCAACCTAATTCAGGATATATTTGAATAATTACTAATCCCAAAGCACAAGAACCAAAACCGCCAAGAAAACCTAAAAAAATTGCTAAAAATTTACTAGAAACAACTTGTCCCTTAAATATTAAAATTCTTTGTTCAAAATCTCCTCCTGTTTGCTTCCATCCCCTCAAATTAAGCCATTCACATAAACCATTTAAAACTTTTACTGGCTGCTGGGAAGATG
>QCER01000005.1 GCA_003280515.1 Prochlorococcus sp. AG-355-P18 | reverse complement strand
TTCTGCCAACTCAACATTTAAATATGATGAACGCTTGGGATGGTATTTTTGGGGTAGTTGGAAAAATTTCATTCATAAATAGATTCCTAACTTTTATAATTAAAAATTTCTACTTTAAAAAAAAGAAGTTTTTTGCTTGGCCAAATATTAAAGCTAAAAGAATGATTGTCCCTGAAAGGATAGGTAATATTTCAACAATAAAAATTGCAAGAGAAGTATTATTTCTTATTAAAAATAGAGATCAATTAAAAAGTATTAGAGATAATCTAAACAAAGAAAGAGGTGATAAAGGTGCTGCAAAAAAACTTGCTTCTATTATTGTTAATTCAATAAAAAAACTTTAACAATTACCAGGGATCATCAATTTCAAACTTTTCTGATTTTTTATTATCTTGAACTAAATTTTGTTCATTTAGTGGTTCAATATCTAAAGTTTCAGTTGCATTTTGAATTGGTCTTTTAGAAGCTAAATTAGTAGTTGATTGTTTTTTTTGCTTTAAATCAATATTATTTTTTTCATCTATTTGATTAACACTATTTTGATTCTGGATCTGATCAGAATCATCATTATCCATGTATAGCTTTTTTCTATTATTTATTTCTTCTTCAGAACCCTTTATTTCAACATATTCAAGTTCATCTTCATAATCATCTTCATAATCATCTTGTTCAAAAACTTCTTCATATTCCTCTACCAAATTGTTTTGCTGTTCTGATTCAGAACCTGAAAGTAACTGATTCTCAACAGGTACAAGATTTGCTGAGTATCCATTTACTTCCCTTTCATCCCATGAAGAACCCCCGACGCCAAGTTTCTCAAGTAGTCCACTACTTAGTTGCTTCAATTTTTCTTCCGCACCTTCATAAACAATGATCCTATCGGTACCACTACTTACAATTTCCTCAGCAGGTATTTCCCAAGTACTTAAAACCCCCTCGCCTAAAAGTGGAACACCAACAGCACCCATAACAAGAGATATCAAATCCCCAGTCTCAATATCAAAAGAAAAGCCAAGAACTCTTCCCAGAAGTTGTCCAGATTCTGTAATCACTTGACAATTAATTACCTTCCCATACCTTTCTGGAGAAAAACTTTCACTCAAAGAATCTAGAGAGTCAACTAATATGACATCTCCAACTTGCTTTATACTTTCTAAAGGCATCCATTTTGGCAAACCTGGTAAAAATCTTGTAAGTGGATTATCTCTTAGTCCCAAAGCGACCACCTCTCTTCTATCAATATCAACAACAACTTCGCCAACTACGCCTAGCCGCCTTCCAGTATCAGTAGTTATCACTTGTGTTCCCATTAATTCTGACCTTAACCATAAACGTTCACTTGGAACCGAATTAGGGAGATTATTATTAGCAGATGTGTTAGACAAGCTCATAAATTTCTTTTTATCATTCTGACGTATAAATTTAAAAAAGTGTGTTTATGCAGCATTTGGTAACCCAAGAACTTGAGTATTAGCACCTCTTGCTTGCGCAACCCCAATTGTTCGTTCAGATGCACTAATCATAGGCCTTCTATGACTTACGACTATAAATTGAGCATTTGATGACTGATTTGATATTAGTTTTGACAACCTTTCAACATTAATACCATCTAAAAAACTATCAACCTCGTCTAATGCATAAAAAGGTGAAGGCTTATACTTTTGCAAAGCAAATAAAAAACTTAAAGCAGTTAACGATTTTTCACCACCTGACATAGACGCTAATCTTCTGACATTTTTTCCCTTAGGATGAGCCACTAAAGTTAATCCTCCTTCTAAAGGAGAATTAGGATTTTCAAGTTGAAGAAATCCATCTCCATCAGATAAATTTGCAAAAATTTCTCTAAAATGTCTATCAACTTCTGTAAATGCTTGCATAAAAGCTTCTTGACGCATCGTAGATACAGTTTCTATTCTCAGCAATAATTCAGATCTTTCATTAGATAGAATTTCTAATTTTTCTCGCAAACCATTTAATCTCTCAATTAATTCTTCTAGTTCATCAAGAGCCAACATATTGACAGGTTCTAAGCTTTCTAGTTTTGCATTTATAATCGAAATTTCTGATTGCAAAGAGTCAAGACTCTTACCTTCATATTCTCCAAACTCCGGGGAAGGATTAGGTAGATCTTTTTTATAATTTTCTAATTTTATTTTCTCGCTCCTCATCTCTTCTTTAAGGGAATGCAAATCCCTTTCAAGATATTCAAGCTTTAACAGATAGTTATTATATTCTTGCCTTTTATTTGAAATTGAAGAATTTAATTCATCTCTTTTCCTTCTCAATAAACCTAAATTCTTCTCTAGAGAATTTTTTTGATTATCGAGATCTGAAAGCTCTTTTTTAAATTGATCTCTTTTTTCTATCCATTCACTATGAGCAATTGCGAGTTGTTTAATAGATTCCTGCAAGTTTTTTTCTTGTAGTAAAGTAATTTTTAATGAATTATTGATACGCTCTTTATTTAAAGCAAATTGATTCTTTTTATCTAGTAATGTATTTCTCTCTTTAATAAGTAATTCAAGTTTTTTATCAAGATTATTAAAATCGTCATTAAAAGCTATTAATGATGATTTTTGATTTTTTTCATAATTTGCCTTTTGAATGGTTTGTAATTGATCAAACTTATCGTGATAAGGCTTTAATTGATTTTTTAAATGACCTAAATCGTTAACTAATAAATTATTAGCAGTATCAAGTTTATTTAATCTCGATTTACAATCCTCAATTCTTTGCGAGACAGCTTTAAGAGAATCTTGATTTACTTCAATTTCTTTATTAAATGAGGCACAATCCTCAATTATTTGACTGCGGTTAGAATTTAATATACTAAGTCTATTATTTTTTAGCATCAAATCATTATTTGACTCTTTTAAAGCTTCTTCGATCACTAATAATCTTTCTTTTATAGGACTGGAATCATCAATATCATTATTAATTCCAAACCTATAAGCCAAATCTTTATTTAACTTACTGCCTCCTGTAATAGCACCACTTGCTTCTAATAATTCACCACTTAAAGTAACCAATCTATTTTTTTGTGTAGATAACCTAGCTGAGGATAAGTCTGAAAAAACCAAAGTATCTCCAAAAACATATCGAAAAACATCTGAATAAACTTCATCAAAAGTAATTAGATTAATAGCTTTATCAATAAATCCATTCTCCCTATTATTTTCAAATCTTGAAATTGCATAATTCTTTTTTTGACTTTTAATTCTATTTAAAGGTAAAAAAGTTAATCTTCCCGCTTTCCTCTTTTTAAGAATTTCAATTGCTTTTGCAGCAATATGATCATTATCAACAACAATTTGTCCTAACCTATTTCCAGCAGCAATTTCTAATGCATATCTATTTTTCTCACTGACCTCTCCAAGTTGAGCTACATAACCATGTATACCCTCTAAACCTGCCTCTAAGAGAATTCTGAGAGCATATGAACCTCTAGATTCGTTTAAAGCTTCCTTCCTGCTTTCGAATCTAGATAAATCCTTTTCAAGCCTTAATTGCTCGTTATTTAGCCTTGATTTAGTTTTAATTAATAAATCTATTTCATTTTTTAAAGAATTAATTTCTGAGCTATTACTTTCCAAGTTTTTACTCTTTATATCGGATGTCTCTTTTTTACTTTGATTTCCCTGAAAAAGTTTCTGCTTTTCTAATTCTAGGGATTCAATCTGTGACAATATCTCATCTTTTTGAATATTATTTTGAATAGTTTCTTCTTCAATTTTCCTTTTTTTTATTTCCAAAGGATTAATTTGATTTTTTATACTTTCAAGCTCAGCATTTAATTTGATACTTTGTTTTGAGAATTCTCCAGATTCTCCAGCCGCATCAGAAAGTTTTTTTCTAGATAGTTTGTGTTTTAAAGCGAGATCATTAATTTGCAAATTCAATTGATTTAAAAAATTATCATCGAAATTTTCTTGGCTCATCTTTTCTGACTCGATATTCCTCTTAGAAATTGCAATTTCATCTCTCTGTTTTTGTAATTTAATACCTTCTTCTTTATTCAGAATTGATATCCTATCAAGTTCTCTCAAGCTAGAGTTAATACTTCCAATATCAGAATTAACTTTTATCAAAGTATCCTCTCCTTTCTCCTTAAGCTCATCAACAAGTATTTTCAAAGCATCTTCTAAAACTGATATTTCATTACTAATAGATTCTTTTTGTTTATTAAATAAGACTTTATTCTTTTCAATTTCACTTTCTTTTTTTTCTATAGATTCAACATGCTTAACTTGTTTTTCAAAAATAAGAACTTTCTCTAATTCTGTTATTTGTAATAGTTTTGCCTTTAACTCTTTATATCGCTTTGCTTTTTCACATTCCTTTTCAAGCTTATTTTTACTAGATTGCAATTCGTTTTCTAAAATTTCACATCTTTCTTGTCTTTCGAAAACGTCATTTAATTTTCCATTAGTTTGTTCTATTCTTGTATCAAAAAGTGCGACTCCTGCTAATTCATCAATAAGATTTCTCCTCTCCTTATTATTCATTGATACTATTCTTGTTACATCACCCTGCATAACAACATTGCTGCCTTCAGGATCAACACTGATATCTCTTAATATTCTCTGTATTTGTTGCAAGGTACATTGTTTTCCGTCAGAAGTATAAGTAGAAGCATAAGAACCACCTGGCATAAGCCTTAATTTTCTAGAAACTAACCATTCTTTTTGACCTTTATTAAGGGCAATTTCTTCTTCCTCTAGTTCCAAAGGCGAAAGGTCCTCTCTGGGAGACCAATCTTGAATATTAAATTTTACCGATACAGATGTTTCTGATGACTTACCCTCTTTAACTTTGGAGTTATTTATTAGATCTGGTAATCTTTCAGCCCTCATACCTCTGCTATTAGCTAAACCTAAACAAAATAAAATTCCATCTAAAATATTACTTTTCCCAGAACCATTAGGACCCGTAACCACTGTAAAACCTTCTTCAAGAGGTATTTTTACATTTCCCCCAAAAGATTTAAAATTTTCAAACTCGACCTGATTGATATGTACCAATCTCAAGTCTCAATAGCTAAATAAGAATAACTAATTTGCAAAAATTCTCAATAGAAATATTACGTTTATTTATAAATGAGTATTAATAACTTTTGCTCAATCTGCAAAAATTACCCGAAATTTCAAACATGCCATAAAGAAGTTCACCATCTAAAATGAATCTATAATGTTCAGGGTCCAATTTATCAGAAACACTTTTAAATATTCCATGATCAATTCTTTTTACAAACCCTCTATTATCAGAAAGTTCATGTTCTATCCTAGATAACCATACAAGTCTATGATTTGGCTGCTTAATAATTTCTACAGAAGCTTGATTTAATAAAGGTAGTTTTAAAAATTTCCAAGTTAAACAATCTATGACATTTTCAACAAGAAAATCATAATGAATATCGTACGAGTTAGAAGAATAAACTTTATGTTCAAGCAAAACCCATTTATTCATTATCTAATTAATAAATAAACCGAATCTATTTTCAAAACAAAGTTGAGATAAAGATATATTTTATTAAAGATGGTTCCTGTTATTTAATTACCTGCATCAGGTACAAATCTTAAAGCAATGAATAGCAAACTTCCAGCACCAGCGATAGCTGCAGCTATTAATCCAAAATCTGTTGGGATTGTGCGAGATGCAAAAATTAAGGATGCAAATGTAATATCCATGATGAAATTTAAACTCATTTAATAAATTCAGTAATAGCTTAACAAAACCTTCTTGCAGAACAGAGTAGATAAATAAAATGTAAATAAACTTTTATATGTTTTTTTTCTATATTATTCGAACAATTCTTTAGATAAGGGTTCCAAATTAAGAAAATAGGGTCTAATCTTAAAATAAATAATTTTAAATAATGGAGACTTACCATCCTCCCAAAGAAGTAGAAGAAAAAGAAAATAACTCTGATCTTCCTGAAAAAGAAGTTATTTCGGAAAAATGGTTACTTGAAAAAATTGACAGTTTAATACCTTTAATAAAAGAAAAATGGCCTAACATTGCACAACAAACCCTTGAAGCTACAAAAGGGAGCATTGATGATTTAGTTGAAGTAATAGCTAGTCATAGTGGAACCTCAGTAATTGGGATAAAAAGCCAACTATTTGAAATCATTGATTCACTAAAAGAAAACAATTGGGAAATATCAGAAAAAATTGAACCTATCGAAAGTCAATTAGAAGAATTATTAGAAGAACTTAACAATACACTTAGACCAAAAATAGAAAATCCAATAAGAAAAAAACCACTATTATCTATTGCTATTGCGGCTGGTATTGGTTTACTAATAGGAACTCTCCTTAACAGTGGCAGAAAATAATATGGAAAAACCAAAAAATAAAAACTTTGCAAGTACCGCCTCGAGAATTTCAGCGATCGCAAGTTCAGTGATGGATTTGCATGTAAGAATAGCTCTTCAAGAAGTAGATAGAGAAAAAAGAAGATTAATTAGTGGTGGAATATTTTTGGCAATTGGCAGTACATTATTATTATTAGTACTAATTTGCATCCATATTATTTTTTATCTTTTTCTAGCGAAATATAATAACTGGAATATTGAATATAATTTATTACTAATAATATTTATCGATTTATTTCTTGCAGGCTTAAGTTTGAAGCTTGGGGGAAAATTAGCTAAAGGACCTTATCTTCCTCAAACATTAGAGGGTTTAGGCAAGACAACAAAGGCAGTTTTAGGCAAAAAATAAATTACCTTATTAAATACTTTATCCATCTACAATCTATTCCCCCATTGCTAACGGGAATTTTCAATGAAGATTTCATTTTCAAATATTTTGTTAGTTTTGGATTTCCACTTAGCAGCCAAAATTCCCAACCTGAAAAATTGTTCTTTAGGAAGATTCCCATTTGTTCATATAAAGAAATCAATTCATTTTCATCGCCTAATTTTTTGCCGTATGGAGGATTACATATAATTATCCCAGGTGTGCAACTTAATTGGAGTGCTAAAAAATCATTATTTACAAGCTCAATATAATTTTCAAGTCCAGCTAAAGATATGTTTACATTCGCCTGCTCAAAAACCTTTTTATTAATTTCACACCCTATTATTGTTGGTAATTTTTCATAATTTATAGTTTTATTTTTTGCTTTATTTTTTTCATTAAGATAAATATCTTCTCTAAAGTCCAACCAATTCTCAAAAAGATATACTTGATCAATATTAATGGGAACGCCAAGGAATTTGTTGACTGCCTCAATTAAAAAAGTACCCGAGCCACACATAAAATCTATTAATGGAACTTTGCCATTCCATTGAGTCATATTTATCAATCCAGAAGCTAAATTTTCTTTTAATGGAGCATTTCCAATTGCGGGTCTATAGCCTCTTTTATGTAAGCTTTCTACGCTGCTTTGAAGACTAAGAATTGCTTGATTATTATTTAAATGCAGATGAATTATAAAATCAGGATTATCTAGAGAAATATTTGACCTTTTATTCCAAGCTGCCTGTTGCAAATCAGTTATAGAATTTTTTACTTCAAGAGCTGTGAAATGAGTATGACTTAAAGAAGATGTTCTACCAGTTACTTGAACATTAAACGTTTTATCAAAGTGCAACCAATTTAACCAATCAAATGAATCTCTAACCCCCGCATATAAAGATTGCTTGTCATAGCAATTAAAACTTGCAATTTCTCTATAAAAACGAAAAGCTAATCTGGAATAGAAATGAACTCTATAAAAAGTTTCAAAATCACATTCAAAATTAATAAATCTTTTATAAGTATTAATATTAAAGCCGCCTAAATTTGAAATTTCTTCTGCTAAAGATTTCTCTAGTCCCTCCGGAGATGATGCTACTACATTCATATACGATAAAACTTAGTAAAAAAACTATTCAATAACCATTTTGCCTGTCAGAATATAAATGTCCAATTGGACTAGGTGATCTCAACCGATGTTTCGGACAGCGGTTCGATTCCGCTCAACTCCACTATTTGGGGTTGTAATGGTTTCGACGGGGCATAAGGAAGGTGACTGAAGCCGGCTCGGTTAGAGCAAAAACACAAATGCTAACAAAATCGTTAGTTTCTCCCGTCAAACAGCACCAGTTGCTGCTTGATTCTAAAGGAGATGGGGTTATATCAGCCTTATCAACCAAATGATACGAGGAGTCTGGAAGGACTCCACTTTTTTTAAATAACTAAGAATTTGTAATAGATAATTGATTAGTGTGTAAATATTGCTGCAAATGCTTGTATTAAAAGGAATTTTTTTAATTTTATAAGTATAAATACTGAGAAGATAAGTTTAAAATTAATTTATCTTATTAAAAAATCGAATCTTGCAAAATGGAATCTAATAAAAAACTGAATGACTTGATATTAAATCTCAAACCAAAAATTATTAGATTCACTGGCGAAAAATTTCCCAACGAACTATGGAATAGTGGTTATCAAATAAAAAAAAATAAGAAAATATCTAGCTAAAAATTTAATTAAATGCTTGAAAAAGGATTTTTAGGCATTTTTTTTAAACATTTTTTTGACAATTCCTGAAGTACTTTAAATTCACTTTTATTTAAATTCCACTTGAATACATTCGATACATCTATAACTTGAGATTTTTTTCGCATGCCAACGAGCGGAATAACGCCTTGATAACAACACCAATTAATTGCTACTTGCGCCTGGGAAACTGATCTTTGATTTGCAATTCTTTTTAAACACCTCCGCAATTCATATGTTGGTTTTTTATAGTTTTCAAATAATGCATTGCGAATAAAACTTTTTTCTTTATTCTGTTCTTTATCTGGATCAATACAAAGTATTCCAAAGGACAAAGGACTATAAGCAAAGAAATCAATATCATTTTCGTCGCAAATCTTTTTTACCTGATATTGTTTTCCTAAATCGGGCGCAAGCAAAGAAAACTGTATTTGAACACTCTTTAGGCTCTGATCTCTTTTTGCTAAAAAATTAATTAATTTCATCAATCTTTTAGGGCCTATATTTGATAAGCCTATTTGAAAATCAAAGCCTTCATCTTTTAAATCGCAAAGATTATTCAACAGCCCTAATTCCTGCCAAGGATTGTATTTTGCAGTTGACC
Source organism: Prochlorococcus sp. AG-355-P18 (assembly GCA_003280515.1). Taxonomy (GTDB): domain Bacteria; phylum Cyanobacteriota; class Cyanobacteriia; order PCC-6307; family Cyanobiaceae; genus Prochlorococcus_A. The sequence continues at coordinate 75,436 of QCER01000005.1, read as the reverse complement.
AATGTAATTGCACTATATCTAATTTGTTATTAAGTCTTTCTAAACTTTTCAAAAAAGGTTTATTAAAACCTCTTTTACCTATTCTCCAGGGATAAGGTGCAAGTTTGGTTGCTACTTGAATTCTTTTTTTCTTTGCTGAAGGAGTATTTAGTAAAAATTTTCCTATCAACAATTCACTTCTACCCTGAAGATTCCCAGTACCGTAAGAATCTGCAGTATCAATTAGATCGAACCCTCTGCGTAACGCTTCATTATATGTCTCACGTAAATCATCGTCATTTGTAGATTGGTAATTCCAGAAAAGCTTATTCCCCCAAGACCACGTACCTAATCCAATTCTTTTCTTCACTAGCTAATTTAAATAAGGAACTTTATAAGGTTATCTAAAAATATTAACTTCTTTAAAATATTTCAAAAAATAAGTTTTAAAGCATTAAAAATGAATTTCTCTTGACATTAAGAAATTATTCTCCAAAGTAAGGGAAATAAAAATAAAAAATTGTTCATTACCGTTTGCGGACAAAAAGGGGGTGTGGCTAAGACCTGCACAAGTATTCACCTTGCTAGTGTTTGGCATTCTGAAGGTAAAAAAGTTTGCATAGTCGATGCCGACAAGAATAGATCTGCTTTAGCATACGCATCAAGAGGCAATCTTCCATTTCCAGTTTTCCCCGTCAGTTCCGCTGCCAAAGCATCAAGATCATCAGAAATTGTAATCACTGATGGACAGGCTAGCAGTGATCAAGAAGAACTTAAACACTTAGCGTATGGTTCAGATTTAGTTATCTTACCTACAACTGCAAAAGCAAGATCAGTAGAATTAACTGTTGAACTAGCTAATTTATTAAGCAACTTAAAAGTTAACCATGCTGTAGTAATAGTAAAAGTTGATTTTAGACAGCAAAAAGCAGCGCAACAAGCCAAAGCAGCTCTAGAAAATTTTGGTTTATATGTTTTTGATACATTTATACCCTTACTTTCAGCATTTGATAAAGCTGAGGCCTCTGGCAATGCTGTATTTGAAGCTGTAGACGATTTAGGTAGATCAGATCCCCGTCGAATGACGGGCTGGTCTGCTTATTGTTCAATTGCCTCACAAATTCCATGCCTGATTTCGAAGCCCTCATCCGACACCAACAACTTAAACAACCAACAACCAATCAGCGCTTAAAAGTTGTTGATAAGACTGATTTTGAGAGAGAAAAAAACGAAGAAAAAATAATTATAAAATCTGGATTTTTAGTTAATTTGATTGGCGGTTTTGTAGGTTCTGTAATTGGAACTTCTACAATAATATTTCTTTATATAAATGAATATCTGCCAATGGATTTACTAAAACTTAACTAGTATATTTGCTATTAATTTATATATAATCCAAAAAACAATACTATCACTAGGTTTTAACTCTAAAAAATGGTGGCACCTTGGTGGTACCTAACTATTATTAACCATTCAAAACGTTGTCATCATGAAAACTAGTGGTACTTTACTGATACCAGGAAAGTGCACGTAAATATTAAAAATACTAAAAAGATTTACTCTGAAAAGTAATAATAAAAAGTATCAATTTGGATGATCAAATTTTCAAAACTTTACTTATCAAGTGACAAATATTTTAATTGATCCAAAATAAATTTAATTAAAAAATACTTATGAAAAGATTTTTAGCATTATCTTTAATTGGATCCTCTTTTCTTTTTGGTTCTACTTCTATAAAAGCAGAGGAATATGATTCTTGGGCGATAAAAATCAATGAGACAACATGGGTACGGCAACCTACTTATATTGATCCATTGGACCCCTCAAAAGGCGGAGAACCTGGGTACGAATCATATTTTATTGAAGTATATGAATATAATTCAGTAACAGGGTCAGAAAATAGAAAATTACGACACCAACAACTTCAAGACTCTGATATTGGGACTTCAGACCAATGGAAAATGTATCAGGTTGATAAAGATAGTATTACATTAAACTCTATTGAAGGAAAAATCAATTTAAAAGTAACCGGTCAAAATAAACAATATATCTACGACATTAAAAATAATACTATTTCTACAAGTGACTATGACGCTCCAACTAATCCAACTTCTGATTATCAAAAAATATTTGAAATTCCTACAGTTCTAGGTAAATCAGATGGAACAAAATCAATTGAATTAGGTGGTTCAAAAATCGTATCACAAGAATCAGATGGTTCTGTCCAACTTGGTGCTGATACAAATGATATCGATGTAGTAGCAGATGGTTTAAATATTGATGGTGCTGCTGTTATTACTAAAAATACTGATGGTTCTATTCAAATTGGTGCTGATGGGAATGACATTGATATAACTGCAGAGGGTTTGAATGTTGATGGTAATCCCTTAATTACAAAAAAAGATAATGGAGAAATTCATATTGGTAAAAATTCTCTAATTACAAAATCAGAAGAAGAGACACTTTCTGACGGGACAAAAGTTCAACCTCTTTATGCAAAAGACGCTGATGGCAATAAAATTCCAATTAATATTGATGGTAGTAAACTATTAATTGACGGAGTAGAAGTCACTGCTGGTGCAGACATTACTCAAATTACAACCAACAAAAATAATATTTCAACTAATACTTCTAATATCTCAACTAATACTTCCAATATCAAAAATCTTGGAGAAGGAGTTGCAGGGTCAACAGCACTTACAGCCGCATTATCTGCTTTACCTCAGACATCTAAAGAATCTAAATTAAGTTGCGGTGTTGGAACAGGTGCTTACAGTAGTAGATATGCAGTTGGTTTTGGTTGTGCTTCTAAAGTAAGTGAAAGAGTTGACATCAATGCAGGTGGATCTTATGTTTTTGGAGGTTCTAAGTCTTATGGAGGAGGAACGTTAGATAGTGGAGTAGTAAAAGCAGGATTTATTTTTAAATTAGGTGAATTAAATAAACCAAATCAAATCAGCATAAAAGAAAAGGAAGAATTTAAAAAAGAAATTAGTGATTTGAAAGAAAATAACGAAAATATCCTTACAAAAAATCAAAAATTAGAAAATAAAGTATTTACCTTAGTGGCAAGATTAGAAAGATTAGAGAAAATAGCTCTTAGCGAAACTACCTCTAAAGATGTTGCAGTTTATAAACTCAAGTAAAAACTTATAATCAAACCTATGCAGGATCTTGCATAGGTCTTTGATTACTATATATTTTTAGCTTATCTAGGATAATTAAAGTGATTAAAGGTGCGCATCAAAATCACATTCAGGTCGCACTTTTAATGTTGCGCAACAGTTTTAACCATTTTTATCCTTAAAACCCAAATATAGACTTGGTAAGTTTATAAATTTGAGATCACACTTACTATGTTGTATATTCGCTATTTATTTCAACATACTTTTTAGAAAGGTCGCACCCCCAAGCTTTGCCTTTGGATTCGCCAGAATTTAGATTAATCATAATTTTCACAATATCATCAACTAAATATTTACCTTTCATTCTGGACTTAATATAGTCTGCGACTTTTTGTGGATCATATTTATTTAACTTGCCATTTTTCAAAATCTGAGCATTACCTATAAACAAATCAACGTCATTTAAATTAAATTTAACTCCAGAATTGCCTGCAGCAGAAATTATTCGTCCCCAATTCGGATCACAACCATGTATCGCAGTTTTTACTAAGGCAGAATTACAAATGGATTTCGCGAGCATAATTGCATCATCAGTATTTTTTGCTCCTTGAACCAAAACTTCTATTAAACAATTTGCTCCCTCTCCATCCCTTGCAATATTTTTTGCCAAGTTTTGACAAACAATATCAATCCCTTTTTGGATAATTGGGAAAAATCTTTTATCAATTTTTTCTCCAGCATTTATTCCAATAAACGAATCATTTGTGCTTGTTTCTCCATCAACTGATATTGCATTAAAAGATTTTTTAACCGCAATAGCAATCATTTTGTCCCATTCTTCTTTTTGAATACCTGCATCACAGGTTAGAAAAGCAAGCATTGTAGCCATGTTGGGGTAAATCATTCCTGAACCTTTTGCGAATCCTGCTATTTTTATTTTTCTACCTTGAATAATCTTCTCTATTGACACTTTTTTCAAAGTCAAATCAGTAGTTAAAATTGCTTCTGCTGCATTTTCAAAATTATTACCCTTTAAATCACTAACTAAATTCGGTAAATTTTTTACTAAATCATTTATTCGTATTGGAACACCAATTACACCAGTTGAGCACATTAAAACTTCTTCTTCTTTTATTCCTAAAAGTTCCGCAATCTTTCCTGTAGCAATTTGAAAATGTTGAATGCCAAGATTTCCTGTACATGCATTTGCTTGACCAGAATTAATTAATATTGCTCTTACTAAACCTAAAGTTGTTTTAATCCTTTCCTCGCAAATATCCACACAAGAAGCTCGAACAATTGATTGGGTAAACATCCCACTAAAAATACTTCCTTCTGGAGCGAGTATTAATGCTAAATCTTTTTTATTAGAAGCTTTTAAACCAGCAGATATCCCAGCAAAAAGAAACCCCTTGGGTGTTACCTTACTGTCATCAACAAACGACCAATTGGAATCTAACTGGCTCAAACTTTTTGGTATTTTAATTCATACTAACTACTCTTTAAAACTAAAGAAACTAAGTAATTAGATTATTATTAATTATATGGATATTCTTCAAAAATTAAAAAACAACCAAAGAAGGATTGGTTTAACAGGAGGTATTGCAAGTGGGAAGACAACCATAACTAATTACATAAGAAAACATAAAAACATACCAATATTAGATGCAGATCATTTTTCAAGAGAATTAATCAAACCAAACACATATGGATATAAGAAAATTTTAGATTATTTTGGAAATAAAATTATTGATAATAAAAGCAATTCAGAAAGGGAAATAAACAGAAAACTTTTAAGGAAAATTATTTTTAAACATTCAGAAAGCAAGAAATGGATTGAAAAACTGCTTCACCCTTTAATTAAAGAAAGAATGATAGAAGAATGCAGTCAATACAGAAATAATCAAACTATAGTATTGGTTATTCCATTATTGTTTGAAGCAAAATTTGAAGATATTTGCACTGAAATATGGTTAGTTAAATGTCCTAAAGAAATACAAAAAAACAGACTTATCACAAGAGATAAAATTAGCGAAAAAGAAGCATATGAATTGATTAATTTTCAATTAAATTTTGAGGAAAAAAGAAAATTCTCAGATATTATTTTAGAGAATTCGGATGATCAAAATAAATGGATCAATACGATAAAAGAGCTTCTTTAAGCTTTAGCTATTTAATTTTTCCATAAGAAGTTTATTTGCAAGTTTAGGGTCAGCTTTACCTTTTGTTCTCTTCATAAGTTGACCAACAAAAAAACCAAGTAACTTAGTTTTGCCATTTTTAAATGCTTGAACTTCATTTGGATGTTCATTTATAAGTTCATCAACTATTGGTGAAATACTTGAAGAATCAGATATCATTGCCAACCCTTTTTCCTCAACTAATTTTTTCGGGGAAATATTTTTTTGAATAAGTTCAGGTAAAATTTCTTTTGCAATTTTTCCACTAATTATATTTTTTGAAATCATTTTAATCATTTCAGCGAGATTTTCAGGTCTAAGCTTTAATTCACTAAAACTTAGTTTGTTTGATTTTAAATAGCCCACAATATCACTTGTTACCCAATTTGAAGCCAGTTTAGCCTCAGCACCATTTGCTACTGTTTCTTCAAAAAAGTTTGCCATGCTTATTTCATCAGAAATTACCCTTGCATCATATGCAGACAACCCAAATTGACTTACGTATTTATATCTTTTCTTTGAAGGTAATTCTGGTAATTCTTTAAACCATATTTCTTGTTGGGCTTTTGTTATTTCAATTGGACCTAAGTCAGGATCAGGAAAATATCTATAGTCACTGCTACCTTCTTTTAATCTCATACTTTTCGTTAATTGCTTAGTTTCATCCCATAACCTTGTTTCTTGGAAAATTTTTCCTCCATTTTCATAAACTTCTATTTGTCTGGCTATTTCATAATCACAAGCCTTTTGAATTGCAGAAAATGAATTCATATTTTTTATTTCCACTTTGGTACCAAAAGGAGCATTAGGTCCTTTTCTAACTGAAATATTGACATCACAGCGTAATGAACCCTCCTGCATATTTCCGTCTGATACCCCTAGATATCTAACTGTTCTTCTAATCTCTGAAGCATATTCAGATGCCTCTTTACCTGATCTAATATCTGGTTTACTTACAATCTCACACAATGCTATTCCGGCACGATTGTAATCAACTAAAGAATACTTAGAGCCAGCTAATCTATCACTTCCTGAATGGACTAGTTTTCCGGCGTCTTCTTCCATATGTAGCCTTTCTATACCAATTTTTTTTATGTAAGGTTCTTTGTCCTTTTCAATTATTTCAACCTCTAACCAGCCATTTTCAGCTAGTGGCTCATCAAATTGTGAAATTTGATAATTTTTAGGAAGATCAGGATAAAAATATTGTTTTCTATCAAATTTACAATGTTCTGCAACGTTTAAATTTAATGCTAACGAAGTTTTTACAGCATACTCAAGAACAGTCTCATTCAGAACTGGAAGAGTTCCTGGTAAACCACAAACTACGGGATCTATATGGGTATTAGGTGCATCACCAAAAGCTGTTGACGCAGATGTGAATATTTTACTTTTCGTATTAAGCTGTACATGAGTTTCCAAACCAATCACAGCTTCCCAAGATTCCAAATTGTTCATTATTAAAAGTCTCTTTATTAATATTATTGGATATAAAGGAAAAGAGGACCAAAACACAAATAAAAATATTAATTTTTAAATGGCACAAGAAACCAAAAATTCAATATTAATCATTGGAGGTGGACTTTTAGGTTTATCTATTGCTTATGAATTTTCTAAAAATAACTTCAAAGTTTTAGTTTTAAGCAAAAACAGAAATGAATCAGCTGGATTTGTTGCTGCAGGAATGTTAGCTACTCATGCCGAAGGTCTCGAAGATGAATTACTAAAATTTGGCCAAGAAAGTCAAAATCTAATTCCAAAGTGGATACAAAGTATTGAACAAGATAGTAATATTAAATGCGGTTTAAAAAAATGTGGCATAGTAGTTCCTTTTAAAAACAAAGAAGATCTTGAAGAGTTTCCCACTTATGAATATGGAAAATATTTAAATCACAAAGATCTTCAAACAGAAATCAATGGAATGAATTCTATTTGGAAACATGGTTTACTTTTTGAACAAGATGGTCAAATAGATAACCGAAGAAAACTGATGCGTGCTCTTGAGAGAGCATGCTCCTTAAATGGTGTCGAATTTCAAGAAGGATCTGAAGTAGAGGATTTGACATTCGAAAAAAACAAAATTACAGGTGCAACAGTTTTATGTGCCACTGGGGAAATAAAAAAAATTAACTGCGAAAAAGCAATTATATGCAGCGGTGCGTGGAGTAAAAAAATTTTTAATAAGCTTCCAGTCTTTCCTGTAAAGGGACAAATGCTATCAATACAAGGTCCAACAAATTTTTTGAAAAGGGTTATTTTTGGTCCAAAAACTTATCTAGTTCCCCGTGATGATGGACTTATTATAGTTGGAGCGACAGTTGAAAAAGATTCAAAATTTAATCAAGGTAATACTCCTAATGGAATAAAACAACTGCAAGAAGGCATTCTCTCTTTATTGCCAGAAGCTATTAATTGGCCACAAATGGAACATTGGTGGGGCTTTAGACCTTGCACACCAGATCTAAAACCAATAATTGGAAAATCAAAAATTGAAAATCTTTATATAGCTACAGGACATTACAGAAATGGAGTTTTATTTTCTGCAATAACAAGTGATCTTCTTTTGAAAATAGTTCAAAATAAAAATCTCAAAGAAATAGAGAAAAGCTTTTTAGAAAAATTTAGTTTTGATAGATTTGCGATTTAAATTTTAATTTTCAGATCGCCATTTCGAATCAGAAGTTTCCCACTCACATAATTCCTCTTCGTTAAACCATAGATCAACTTCAAATTTTGCTGTATCTTCTCCATCAGAACCATGAATAATATTCCGCCCAATATCAATAGCTAAATCACCCCTAATTGTTCCAGGCTCTGCTTCCAGAGGTTTTGTTGCACCTATTAGTTTTCTAGCACTCAAAATAACTCCTTCGCCTTCCCACACCATTGCTACAACAGGACCACTTGAAATAAAGTCTACTAAATCACCAAAAAAGGGTCTTTCTCTATGTACTCCATAATGATTTTGAGCAAGTTCTTTTGAAGGAATTAATTGCTTTAATCCAACCAATTTAAATCCTTTTTTTTCAAATCTGCCAATAATCTCAGAAACATATCCTCTTTGAACTCCATCTGGTTTAATTGCAATAAAGGTTCTCTCTTTGGTCATTTAGTTAATAATCACTCTATGTATATTCAACTTTTGGGTGGTAACTTGGCAAGTAATCATTAAAATAAAAGATATTGTTTTAAGTCATTTTCAAAAACATTTATTAATCACTAAGACATAAATTGACCAATTTTGAGCCGAAAAAATTTAAGAATATTTGGACTATTGAAGATAGTATTTCGACTTATAAGATAGACAAATGGGGAGATAAATATTTTTCTATAAATTCCAAAGGAAATATATCAGTAACTAAAGATATAAAATCTGAAAATAAGATTGATCTTTTTAAGCTTGTCAAAGAACTTAAGAGTAGAGAAATAAATCCTCCATTAATCATAAGATTTAATGATATCTTGAAAGATCGAATAAATGCATTACATGACTCTTTTTTAAAAGCAATAAAAACCTATAAATATAAGAACATTTATCAAGGCGTTTTTCCTGTCAAATGTAATCAACAGAAAAATGTCCTAGAAAAGATAATAGAGTTTGGTAGCCAATGGAATTTTGGTTTAGAAGTAGGAAGTAAATCAGAACTATTAATTGGCCTTGCACTTCTTGAAAACCAAAATTCATTACTAATATGTAACGGATATAAAGATAAAAAATATATTGAGATTGCTACTTTGGCCAGAAAACTCGGCAAAAATCCAATAATAGTTATTGAACAACGAGATGAGGTAAAAAGAATTATTGAAGCAGTTCAAGAACTTAACGCGACTCCATTGATAGGAATTAGAGCAAAGTTATCAAGTAAAAGTAGTGGTAGGTGGGGTAAATCTATTGGAGATAATTCCAAATTTGGATTATCAATCCCAGAAATTATGTTGACAATAAAAGAACTAAAAGAAGCGAATCTTATCAACGAAATGAAATTACTCCATTTTCATATAGGCAGTCAAATAAGTGATATTGCTGTGATCAAAGACGCATTACAAGAAGCGAGTCAAATATATGTTGAACTATGCAAACTAGGAGCCCCAATGCAATATATCGACGTTGGGGGTGGATTAGGAATAGATTTTGATGGAACTAAAACCTCATCCAACACTTCTACTAATTATTCTCTCCAAAATTATGCTAACGATGTAATTGCAACTATTAAGGATTCATGTGAATTAAATAATATCAAGCATCCAACCATAATCTCAGAAAGTGGAAGAGCAATAATTAGTCATTGTTCAGTTTTAATTTTTAATGTCTTAGGAACAAGTCATGTCAGTTCCAAACTACAAATTTTTGATAACAAAAATCAACAATTAATAATTTCAAATTTACTTGATACTTTCTATGAATTAAAAAAACTTAAAAATAAAAAAATAAATTTATCTCAAATAATTGAACTATGGAATGATGCAAAAAAGTTTAAAGAAGATTGCTTAGTCGCTTTTAGATTAGGATTTTTAAGTTTGGCAGAAAGAGCTTACGCCGAAGAACTTACTTGGGCTTGCGCAAAAGAAATTTCTAATAACCTGAATAATGATGAAATCAATCACCCTGATTTATCTGAAATTACAGAAACTCTTGCATCAACTTATTATGCAAATTTATCTATATTTAAATCTATTCCTGATAGCTGGGCAATAAATCAGATTTTTCCAATAGTACCAATACATAGGCACTTAGAGGAGCCCTTCTGCAAAGGCAACTTTGCAGATTTAACTTGTGATTCAGATGGGAAACTAAATAATTTTATTGATAATGGAAAAATTAAATCACTACTAAATTTGCATAAGCCAGAAGAAGATAAAGATTACCTAATTGGAATTTTTATGACTGGAGCCTATCAAGAAGCATTAGGAAACTTGCACAATTTATTTGGCAGTACCAACGTTGTTCATATAGACATAAATCACGATAATTCATATAAGGTCAGAAATATTATTAAAGAGGATAGTAAATCTGAAATTTTACAATTATTAGATTACAGTTCAGCTTCTTTGGTTGAATCTATAAGAATTAATACTGAATCAGCAATTGATCAAAAAAAATTAACTATTGAAGAAGCAAGGAAATTAATGGATCAAATCGAAATTAGTCTCAGAAAAAGTAGTTATTTATCAGAATGACTAGCTAGTGTTTTTTGCAAATAATTTTTAGCATAATCTAAAGCATCACTTAACTTATCAATATCTTTAGCACCTGCTTGAGCAAAGTTAGGCTTTCCTCCTCCACCTCCCGAACAAATTCTTGCAATCTCATTAATTAATTGACCTGCATGCAATCCTATTTTTACTGCATCATCTCCTAAAGAAACTACAAATAACAACTTTCTATTTTCTGGATTTGGTATTCCCCCAAGAATCACTATTGCTTTATTTCCCAAATGAGAAGTTAAATTAAGTGCTGCAGATTGCAAAGAATTCCCATCTAAGCCATCAATCTGATTTACTAAAATTGAAAAAGAATTTACTATTTCTGCGGATGATTTTATAGAAGAGTATTTAAAATATGCAATTTCATCTTTCATTTTTTGTATCTCTTTATTCTTATTAATAAGCTCTGCTTGCAAATTATTAACCCTTTCAAAAAGTTGATTAGGATTTGCCTTTAACAAATCACTTAGTTGGTTTACTAATGCATTTCTATCACTGAAATAGTCTAATGCTGATTGGCCTGATAATGCTTCGATTCTTCTGACTCCAGCTGAGATTCCTTCCTCACTAATTATTTTGAAAGAACCTAATTCGGATGTAGTTTTAACATGTGTGCCACCACAAAGTTCCATTGAAACTCCTGGTACATTAACAACGCGTACTTCATCATCATATTTTTCTCCAAACATGGCGACTGCGCCCTTTTCAAGAGCCTCACTCTTAGACATATTTTTTATTTCTAGGGCATGATTTTCCATAATCCAAGAGTTAACTAAAGTCTCAATATTAGTAATTTGATCTTTAGAAATAGGATTAGAGGAATTAAAATCAAATCGTAATTTATTAAAGGCTACTAATGAACCTTTCTGTCCAACACTTTCATTAATAACTGATTTAAGTGCAGATTGTAATAAATGAGTAGCTGTATGATTTGCAGCAGCCTTAGCTCTATTAGAGGAGCTAACATTAGTCTTAACTTTTTGTCCAATAGTTAATTTTCCTTTTTTGATAGTTCCATAATGTAAAAAAACATTTTTCTTTCGTATGACATTATCAACCAAGACCTCAACATCGTTTGAAAATATCGTTCCAATATCACCAACTTGCCCACCAGATTCTCCATAAAAAGTTGTCTGATCAAGAACAATTAAAACTTTCTGACCTTCACTTGCTTCCTTAACTAATATTGAATCCAAGAATATACCCTTTATTTCAGCTTCCGAAAGGAGTGACTTATAACCATTAAAAACAGTTTTGTTAAAAACATCTATTTCTCGCTCTAATGATCCCTCTAGTGTCAAATCAATATTACTTGAAGCAGCTTTAGCTCTCTCTTTTTGTACATTCATTTCTTCTTGAAAACCCTTTACATCTACACTGATACTACGTTCTTCAGCAATTTCTACAGTAAGTTCTAGAGGAAATCCATAAGTATCATAAAGTTCAAAAGCTTTAAAACCAGAAATTAATTTCTGCCCTGAAGAAATTAACTCATCTAGCAATTTCTCCCCTCTTTCAAGAGTTTCCCTAAATCTTATTTCTTCAATTTTTATTTCATTCAAAATTAAATCATTATTATTTTTTAAATCAGGATAATTATTTTGCATTAAGTTAATTCCGACAGTAGCAATATGAGGTAAAAATTCATTTGTTATGCCTAATAATCTGCCATGTCTGACCATTCTTCTAATAAGCCTTCTTAATATATATCCCCTACCGAGATTACTTGCTGATACTCCATCAGAAATTAAATGAATAACAGCTCTTGTATGATCACCAATGATTTTTAAAGAAATTTTGTTTTTATCATCTGAAGAAAAATAATCAATATTTGCAATCTCACAAATTTTTTGAATAATAGGAAAAATCAAATCTGTCTCATAATTATTTTGCTTTTTTTGTAGTATTTGAGCCATCCTCTCAAGACCCATTCCTGTATCAATATTTTTAAATTTTAAATTTGTCAATTTTCCATTAGGATCACGATTATATTGCATAAAAACAAGATTATAAAATTCAATAAAACGATCTCCATCTTCTAAATCAATATTCTGCAGACCCTTTTCAGGATGAAAATCATAATAAAGTTCTGAACAAGGTCCACATGGACCTGTTTTGCCAGATGACCAAAAGTTATCTTCCTCACCTAGTTTGACTATCCTATCTGGATGAATACCAATTTCATCTCTCCAAATTTTTGCAGACTCTTCGTCTTCGTGAAAAACACTCACAATTATATTTTCAACAGAAAGTTGATAAATATTAGTAACTAATTCCCAAGCCCATTGAATAGCCTCTCGTTTAAAATAATCTCCAAAAGAGAAATTACCAAGCATTTCAAAAAAAGTGTGGTGTCTAGCTGTAACTCCAACGTTTTCTATATCATTTGTTCTGATGCACTTTTGGCTAGATGTAGCCCTTTTTGATGGTCTTTCTTTTAAACCTAAAAAAACTGGTTTAAAAGGTAGCATTCCAGCAATTGTGAGCATTACCGTAGGGTCATCTGGAATCAAAGATGCACTTGGAATGATTTTATGCAATTTTTCACTGTAAAAATTTAAAAAAGCATTTCTTATCTCATCTCCAGTAACTATTTTTTTAATTAATTGAGATGTCATTTATCCAGAATAAGAAGATTAAAAGTTAAAGAAAAGCGTAATTTCGGTTATTTCGCAAAGATAATCACGCGAATTTATATTCTATATAACTAAAGTTAATTTATAAAGCTAATTATTCTATGATAGCCTCTGCCCAGACGAGTAATTCCAAATTGGCACTAACTAATAACAAGTTGACGGTTCAATCTCAAAACTTTGCTGATGATTCTTGTGCCATAAGATCTTTGGATTGGGATCGCAGTAGATTTGATATTGAATTTGGTTTAAGAAATGGAACTACTTACAATAGTTTTATTATTAAAGGCGAGAAACTAGCAATCATTGATACTAGTCACGCAAAGTTTGAAGAATTATGGTTTGAAGAATTACTGAAAAAGGTAAATCCGCAAGAAGTTGATTATCTAATTACTAGCCATACAGAACCTGATCATTCTGGTTTAATAGGTAATCTTTTAGAATTAAACCAAAATATCACAGTAGTTGGATCAAAATTAGCACTTAAATTTATTGAAGACCAAATACATATTCCCTTTAAACGTCTAGAGGTTAAGAGCGGAGAGTTTTTAAATCTCGGAACTAATTCTAATAGTGGTTTAGAACATAATATTGAATTTATAAGTGCACCAAATTTGCATTGGCCAGATACCATATTTTCATATGATCACAGCACAAATGTTCTCTATACATGCGATGCTTTTGGACTACATTATTGTTCTGACGAATTTTTTGACACTGATCAAAAAGAAATATACGATGATTTCCGTTTTTATTACGATTGCCTTATGGGTCCAAACGCTAGAAGCGTTATGCAGGCAATTAAAAGAATAGATAAGCTACCTGAATTAAAAACAATAGCTGTGGGTCATGGGCCTTTGCTCCGTAATCAGGTCAATTTTTGGAAAGGAAAATATCTAGAATGGAGTAGTAATAAAAGCAAAGGCAACGATTTTGTGTCAGTCTGCTACATAAGCGACTATGGTTATTGTGATCGACTCAGTCAAGCGATTTCTCATGGAATAAGCAAAGCAGATGCTCAGGTTCAGTTAATTGATCTAAGATCTTCTGACCCGCAAGAATTAACAGGTTTAATTTCCGAATCAAAAGCAGTAGTCATTCCCACATGGCCAGTAGACTCAGACAATGAAATAAAAGAATCTCTCGGTACTTTATTTGCAGCACTAAAACCAAAACAATTTACTGCTGTCTATGATGCATTTGGTGGAAATGATGAACCAATAGATTCCTTAGCTAATAAATTAAGAGAACTTGGTCAAAAAGAAGCTTTCTCTCCTTTAAGAGTTAAAAATATTCCAGATCCCATTGTTTATCAACAATTCGAAGAAGCTGGAACTGATTTGGGTCAATTGATCAACAAAAAGAAAAATATTGCCTCTATGAAGAGCCTTGATTCAAATTTAGATAAAGCGTTAGGTAGATTAAGTGGAGGATTATATGTAGTTACAGCTAGCCAAGGGGAAGGTTCGACATTTAGACAAAGTGCAATGGTCGCAAGTTGGGTTAGTCAAGCAAGCTTTACTCCTCCAGGTATTACAGTTGCAGTAGCAAAAGATAGAGCTATTGAATCATATATGCAAGTTGGTAAAGGTTTTGTTGTAAATATCTTAAGAGAAGATAACTATCAAAAAATGTTCAGACATTTTTTAAAAAGATTTGCCCCTGGAGCTGATAGATTTGCGGATGTAGATATAATTAGCAACATCGCTGAAGGAGGACCTGTGCTCTCAGATTCACTTGCCTTTTTAGATTGTAAAGTCAGTTCAAGACTGGAGACCCCAGACCATTGGATAATTTACGGAATTGTTGAAAATGGTAATGTTTCTGACTTATCATGTAAGACAGCAGTTCATCACAGAAAAGTTGCTAATCACTATTAGAAAATAAGTCTTTGAAATGTCAGATATTAATATAGGCTTACTTGCAGAAAATCAAAATTTATCAGAATTTAAAATTACTGAAAATTTTTCTTGTTTAAGATTCTTAGACCAAAATAAAGAAAGATTTGAACTTGAATTTAACCTTGAAAAAGGAACCTCTTTTAATACTTTTTTCATTAGAAGTCATGAGGAACTTTTTATTATTCATCCACCTGAGAAACAATATTTAGATTCGTTTAATAAAGTAATTTCTAGGTTTTGCGATCAATTTAAATTAAGTAATATCAACTTCATTACTGGTCATATTAATCCCCAAATCATTGAAACTATAAAGAACATAAGTACCCAATTTCAAAATACAACTATTACTTGCTCTAATCCAGGTTATAAACTTATTAGCGAACTTTGGAATCAAAGAAATCCTACCTTAGAAAACTTTATTGAAATTCAATTACCTGAAATAAATATAATCAAAAAAGAACTTAATTTAGAATTAGATAACATTTCATTAGAGTTAATTCCTATTCCAACAGCACGTTGGCCTGGTGGCCTGATAATTTATGAACGTAATCAAGAAATACTTCTTAGTGAAAAAATTTTCTCTGCACATATTGCATCTAAATATTGGTCTGAAACAAATCGAGTTAGTACAGAAATTGATAGAAAACATTTTTATGATTGCTTGATGGCACCAATGTCTAATCAAGTAGTTTCAATAACTGAAAAAATTGCAGATTATGACATTAAAACTATTGCACCATTACATGGTCCCGCGATCGAATATAGCTTAAAAAGCTTTTTAAATGACTACATTAGATGGGGAGAGAATCTCTCAACCAATAATCATAAGATCGCTCTTATATATGCAAGTGCATATGGAAACACAGCCTCAATAGGGGATGCATTAGCTAAAGGGATAAATAGAACCTCTGTAGAAGTTGAAAGTATTAATTGTGAATTTACACCTAATGATGTACTTGTAAAATCCATCCAAAATGCTGATGGATATTTAATAGGCTCACCCACATTGGGTGGTCACGCCCCAACTCCAATAGTTAGTGCACTAGGAACATTGTTAGCAGAGGGTAATAGAGATAAGCCAGTGGGAATTTTTGGCAGTTTTGGCTGGAGCGGCGAAGCTATAGATTTACTCGAAACAAAATTAAAAGACGGTGGTTTTAAGTTTAGTTTTGAACCTATTAGGATTAAATTCAGTCCAAATAAACCAAAGATTAAAGAGTTAGAAGAAATAGGAACTCACTTTGGAAGAAAAATTATAAAAAAAGCAAAGAAAAAACCCAGAAAATCAGATACTGGAATGATTACAAGCAAAACGGATCCAAAGCTACAAGCTCTTGGAAGAGTAATTGGTTCACTTTGTGTCCTGACAGCCTCTAAAGGCAAAGATGAGAATAATATCAAAGGAGCCATGCTTGCATCTTGGGTTAGTCAAGCAAGTTTTTCTCCGCCTGGGTTAAGTATTGCAGTAGCAAAAGATAGATCAGTGGAGTCTCTTCTGCAAATAGGAGATTCATTTGCATTAAATATTCTTGGTGAAAAAGATTTTAAAGAACCTTTGAAAAGATTCACAAAGCCCTTTGCACCTGGAGAAGATAGATTTGAAGGACTAAATATTGAATTAACTCCTAATGAACAGATAATCATTCCTGAATCGCTCGCATGGTTAGATGCTTCTGTAAAAGAGAGAATGGAATGTGGAGATCATTGGGTAATTTACGCCGAAGTACTACACGGTAATATACTAAAATCCGATAGTCTAACAGCAGTTCATCACCGCAAAACAGGCGCTAACTATTAAATTTATTTATCTAATTTATGACTGAAACAAAAGATCTAATAATCATTACGGCTAGTTGTGGTAAAAATCTAGAGCTTTCTGAAAAATTTCTTGAAAAAAGTAATGAATTTAAAATAAGTTCTGAAATTTTGGATCTTACCACTCTTGATATTCCATTATTTAATCCAAGAATTCACAACAAAGAAAATATTCCAAATGAAATAAAAGAATTAAAAAAAAAGCTTTTCAAGATTGAAAGATGGGTGATTTGTGCGCCTGAATATAATGGATCTATACCTCCTATTCTCTCCAACTTCATAGCATGGCTTTCTATTTCGGGAGATGACTTTAGGAATTTATTTAATGGTCAACCGATTGCAATTGCAACATTTTCTGGTGGCATAGGACTAGAACTACTGACATCATTGCGCATTCAATTAGTACATTTAGGAAGTCAAGTATTAGGGCGACAAATGTTGTCCTCATATAGTAAACCTATAGATTCAAAAACTATTGAAGATATTATTCAAAGACTTTTACAAATGAAAAAATTAAAAACATAAACATTTAAAACCTAAAAAATTTCATTTATTTTCATTCCAAACTTTTAAAATTTCTCTCGCCATAGGCAGTGCATGAACAGATCCCCCACCAGGGGTATTTTGTGCAAAAGCAACTACGAGTAATTCACTTTTTTCAGAGGGAGTAAAACAAACGAACCAGGCGTGATCTAATCCACCTTCACCATCTTCAGCAGTTCCAGTTTTGCCTGAAACTGGAGGTAAATTTGAAACTCCATAATTAATTGATACTCCTGTGCCAGACTCTACTACTTTTCTGAGACCACTTTTTATTAATTGAAGATTTTGTGGATCAATATCAATTGGAATAAGTTTTTTATCTGAAAGATTTTCTTCATCTTTTTTAACTAAATAGGGAGTAACTAGATAACCACCATTTGCAATTGCAGCATATGCTCTAGCTATTTGAATAGGGGTAACTTGTACAACAAATTGTCCAATAGACATACTCGCAATATCTTCTGGAACCCAAGGGGTTCTTCCAGGTTGCCCCCATCCTCTGCCTTCTTTAGCCCATTCACTACTAGCTACTAATCCTATATTTTCTTGTTCAAAAATTTCAACTCCAGATAGAGAATTAAAACCAAGCTTTCGTGCGACCTTATGAAGTTCATCAACTCCTACTCCATAACCTATTTGATAAAAAAATGTATTACTTGAAACTCTTAAAGCATCTTCATAACCTATTACCCCAAAGCCTAAATCATTATGCTCTCTAAAACATTGGCTCCCATAAGTTATACATGGTTTCGTTTCTAACATGGTTTCTCTAGGGAATTTTCCACTTTCCAAGCCAGCTAAAGCAGTTACAATTTTCCAAACGCTCCCTGGATCGTAAGCATTTAATGCTCTATTAAATAAAGGTTTTTCAGGAGAATTAAAAAGTTTATTATATTCTTTCTCAGGTTTAAAATCCTTTGAGAAGAAATTTAAATCAAATGTAGGTTTACTTGTCATTGCTCTTATTGCACCATCTCTTGGATCCATTACTATTATGGCTCCAGCTTTTTTATCTTTAAGAACTTCCTCCGCAACTAATTGCAGCTTAAGGTCTATTGTTAGTTCAATATCATTGCCTTGTACTGGAGGTCTTATACCCAATGATCTTTGAAATTTTCCTAATGAATTAACTTCAACCATTTCCCCACCCCATTCACCTCTTATAAAATCTTCATAAACATATTCAATTCCAGTTCTACCAATTAAATCATTTAATTTATAACCTTTCTTAGATAAGAATTTATATTCTAATTGAGTTATTGGCTGCGTATAACCAATTACATGGGCAGCAAGGGATTTATAAGGATAATTTCTAATTAATTTAGTAGCTATTTCAAAACTAATTAAATTACCTTCATTCTCCTTAAATTTTATTAATTGATCTACATTTAAATCATCAAGAATAATTACTGAAAGTTTCTGATTTTTTAAACCATCAGAGTATTTTTTTTGAATTTCATTACTATCAATATTTAACAAGTTAGAAATACTTGATTTATGTTTTTCCCAATTACTTTTATCAACAGATTGAGGCTTTATTATCAAAGAATATTTAACTCTACTATCTGCTAAAACATAACCATTTTTGTCTAGGATTCTTCCACGTATTGGCTGTGAAGCAATAAGTCTGATCCTATTTTCATCTGACATCTTCTTAAAAGATTCATAATTTAAAAGTTGTAAAAAAATTAACCTACATAGAATCAATAAAAATGATATGGAAGAAAAAATAAGTAAGACTAAAGGTTGTCTCTTTAATGAAATAAGTTTTTTATTAGGACTTGTTTTTATCAAAAATATAGATTTATTTAAATATTGTTTTTTCTATTGAAGTGATAGTTGATTTTATCTCATTAAGTCTATTTATTAAATCTTTATAATCACTATCTTCATTGATAGGATTAAAATTATCATTTTCAATATTATTTGAATTTAAATTTTCACTCATAAAACTTTTGCTTTTTAAGTAATTATTTCAATTAATAGAATTCTAAATAAAAAAATTATTTTTTCAAAATTTTATTTACTTAGATAATTAAAAAGATCAAAAAGAAATTAATTTAATTGTTCTATATTTTGTTCAAAATATGGATTGCAACTGTTCTTTGAAATCCCTAAAGACCATCCAATAAATGAGGAAATAAATATCGTGACGATTAAAGGCAATATGGCTTGTTGAGTATTTTCTAGACTGAACCACTCCCTCCAGCTACTATAAAATCTTTCTCTTTGGAATTTTCTTTTTTCGTTTTCTAGCAATCTCGCTTTTTTGGCGAAAGATTTTTTTACCCACTTTTCGAAAGGAATCTTTTTAATAATCGCCATTTTTCTCTCAACTTCCAATAATTGTCCAGCACTAAGATTGGGATTAAATGTACTTATCAATTCAAGAGTTTTTAAAAACATCTCAACAGTTGCATCTTTTATGAGCTTTTGCTCATGACTTAAATCAGCCCACTCTATTTCTGGATAGAAACGTTTCCTGTTTGGTGAGATTTGATCCTCTGACATTTGACCAAGTTCTCTAAGCCATCTGTTAGTGTTTTCATCGAATCTCCGCCAATATAAAAAAGGATTAATAAAAATTGTTTTACCAGATACCTTGACTACATCTTGTTGCAGATGATTAGCTATCTTTCTTTCAGAATTTTTTGATTTTATCAAAAGTCTAAATTAATAATCTATTTAAAGATTATCTTTTATTCACTATTTTTCCAGAAATATAAAAAGTTATCCCATTAGTATTAATTTATCGACAACTGCCAACGCTTCTTTAAATAATTACAGTATTCACAATTTAATGAGGGTTTGGGGAAATTATCCGAACGTAATAAATTTACCGTATCAATTATCTTATTTTCTACCCATGAAGTAGAACAATCTAATTTAATTAGATGTACATCAAAATTTAATTGGTTATTAAAAAACTCTTGATTTTTCTTGCCATTAAAATATAAAAGATAAGCTTCTTTAGCGACTTGAAAACCGTTTTTTTTAAACAACCACTGATACATTTCTAACTGTCTTTTATAAGCTTTTGCATATTCGTATTTATTAAAAGTCTCAGGCCAATCAAAATTATTTCTAGATGTTGCTTTTACATCAACGATAATAAGATGACCATTTTTTTTCTGCCAAATATCATCTACAGCTCCACCAAAGTCATAGTTGTGTTCGATTGACTTATATCTTATCCCTTTAAAATTACTTCTCCAACGTTCTAAATCTTTGTGTTTGAAAGGCACAGCATCAATTCCATATTCAATAAATAAAGGATGCGGCTCCTGAATTTTTCTATAATAATCAAATTCATTTTTACATAAATTATCTACAGCTATATTTAAGGTAAATGGTAATGATGGCGGTTTTATTTGATATTTTTTGTCTAGTACACAACATCTTGGGCAACTAATATATTTCTCAACTGTAGATCGACTTAATTTAATAATATCGGGCATTACGTTTAAAATCTCATTTACAAATTTCTTGCTTAAAAAAAACTTTAGATTTTTGAAAAATTTGAAAACTTACTCCCACTCAGTAGTACCAGACCAATATTGGATTTTTGAATCGACCATATCCTTTGGTATAACAAGGTTCTTTTTTACAAGATAACACGGATATTCTATGTGTGATGTATGTGTGACGTAACTATAACCAAAACTTACACTTCAAATCTTGCTCTACGACTGATTTGTAGAGAAATCATACACAAAAAAGAGAAAACAAGTGTCCAACTATGATTCTGGCATATCATATATGGTCTCTACTGTAGAGATATCGTATAATAAGCATATCAATCGTCCGATTCATAATGGAACAGTCAAAAAGGTATGTTTTGTACTACAGAATCAGTACCCAGAAACAATCACAATCTGGTCTTGGTTTAGAAGCACAAAAAAGAGATATTGATCTTTACTTAGACAACTACTCTGAACAACCATATGAGATCTTAGGTTCATTTACCGATGTTCAATCAGGTGGAGATAACAATAGACCTGAGTTGAAGAAAGCAATCGCATTAGCAAAGAAAGAATCAGCAATATTATTGGTTCAAAAGATCTGTAGGTTGTCTAGACGAGTATCTTTCATAGCATCACTTTTAGAAGACAAGGATCTAAACTTCAAAGTTGCCCAGATGCCATTTGCTGATAAGTTTCAACTTCACATTTACTCGGCACTAAATGAGCAAGAGAAAGATTTCATAGGATCTCGTACTAAAGCAGCACTTCAAAGTTGGAAAGAAAGAAATCCTGACAAGAAACTAGGAGCACCAATACACCATATCGAAGCACTTGCTAAAGCAAGAAGAGAAAAAGCACTAAAGGAAGCAAAAAGATTAGAAGGTCTCATAGTTCCACTAAAGCAACAAGGGAAATCTCTAAGAGTTATCTGCGATGTCTTGAACAATAGTGGTATTACAACATCCAGAGGAAGATCATTTCATCCTTCTAAAGTTTCACGAACACTTTCACTTCTGGAGGTCGGATAATGGAACTTCACAAGGTTCAATGGTTAGATCAGTTTGGTAGATGGCAACACTACACTTCGATGTACCACGTTCCATCAGCAAGAAAAACTGCTCAAGATAGAGCAACAAGATATAACAAGAGATATAGGATCGTAGATAGTAATGGTTCTCTTGTTGATCTTCTTTATCCATAACAATGAGAGGTATAAAGTATCCCCATTTTGAAGATCCAGAGAAGAAGGAAGTTTATTTCCATTTCGTATCTGGTTATCCAACGACGATGATAGTTCCACATCTAATGAAGAAGTATTATCCAAGCGATTGGACTGGTCACATAGTGTCAAAAGAGTACTTAGAACGACTAAAGAAAGACAGGGGAAACCAATAATAGTTTCCCCACATTTAGATCAGTAATAAGGTTTCCAGAACTCCTCATATTCACTCAGTTTTTCAATACTTTCACACATAGCATCAACCCATTCCTGATCCTTATCGGATTGATAGGAACTAGAGAATGCCATCAGAAGATTGAGTTCAGATGCTATTTGTCCGAGCACGAACTCTTTGTACTTAGAACTCATTACTCTTGCTCTTCACGAAATGCTTTCTCTTCAGCGATCTGCTTATTGATAGCACTATCAATACCATCGGTAGCAAGAGCACATAAAAAATCAGTCGTATTAGCGATTTGATAATGATCAGAGGGAGACCAACCACCCCACCAACGCTCAAACAATGGATTCTTTATCGCTAGTTCAATAGGATCTACAGGTTGTATTTCCTCTTCATCTTCAAAGTATTTCTCATAAGATTCCTCATTATCTACTAACTCAGTATCTTTATAAGCAATATGGTTTTCACACAGATCAGTAATAACCTTTTCTGCTATTGCTCGGAAATCAACGTACTGAAGCGATTCGCCTAACTCATCAAAGAACTTTTCAAAGAAAGCATCTTGAAAAGGATTATAAGAAGCACCTGAAGCATCAAGAGTTTCACGGATCTTGTCTTCATTCCTGAAGCGAACAAAGTTCTTATAGTCGAATCCTTCATCAGCAAGTTTGACAAGATAGTGCTTATCTAACTGTAGAGAAGTAGTTTGTGTTGTTGTTTGTGTCATAACGGTATGTTTGTTGTACAATCTTATTATCCTACGATTTCTCTACATTTGGTTGTAGTAGAGTGTATGTTTCTTGATGGTCTTTTTCTCGACGATTTCTCTACAAGTAGGATATAGTTCAAACAAACCCAGTAAAAGATGTGACTCCTAAGCAAACACTTGGTAATGCCTTGAAAGTGGCAAAGAATAATCCATACACAGGAACATCTAAACAGATATGTAACCTATCGATATCGATTGCTGAGACATTTCGATCACTTGATTCATCGATATATGGTCTCTACAAAAATGATATCAACATTTCGCCTAAGATATTTTCAAAACTGAAGGTTATTGGAGAGAAACTATTAGATATACCAGAAGATAAGCGTAGAGACCTCGTAGATCGCCTACCAGCGTCTTATTCGACCATCCATATACTTTGTGCCCTAGATCCAGAAGAGTTAGTTACAGCAGTAAAGAGTAAGGTCATAACGTCATCAGTTTCAGTACGAGAAGCAAAGGCATATGTAAGACAAGTTCGATTCCCAACCAAAGCAGCATTAGATGGAGAAAAAGGTAAATGGGGTTACAAGCAAGAGAACTTGTTCAATATTGTTCGACCCGATGATGTTCATATGAGTGAAGAGGTAATGAACATTCTGAAGAATGAACTAAGAAAAGTATGTACTGAGTATGGAGCACAACTACAAGTTGCTAATCCTTCTGGTACAGCAACCTTGAGAAAGCAAGAAAGAAACGAGAAAGGTCTTTTCTGGAAAGCAATCCTAAGAAAACAACTCAATCAAAAATGGTTTGATAAAGCATCCGACCCAATCAAGAAACAGTTCAACATAAGAACAGTACAAGAACTTCACGAAGCACCAATAAGATCATTTACTGGTTTCATCATCAAAGCATCTGGTGGAAAAGAAACGTTTTGGCAAAAGCACGGGGAATCATACATCGCCAAACTACAAATGCTTGCCGAAACAACTGAAGACGCAGCACAAAGATACAACTATCGAAGGAGATTAGAAACAGTAATGAGCGAGAGGAAGGAACTAGCAATATGGAACAACTTGATCTTGAAAGATAGTGGTTTCTTCTAAAACACAGAAGAAAGACCAAAAAACGGAAATATAAAAAAGATGCTTATAAACGTAGGTGCGTGTTGTACTTCTGTATGTACAGTCGCTCTTAGATGTCGATGTATGGAGAGAAATATTACTGATCCGTAACACAATCGTAGTTTTCTCATACGAACTACCTATATAAACCAGACGAAATAAGAATGTTTCGCAAAAGTTCAACTACTACGAATAAAACTTATGACATCTAGTGTCAAGAAAGCACCTGTCAAAAGGTGGGTTGATGAATCTTTGAAAGATCCAAGATTCAAGGAGCAATCAACCATACTCACGGAAATGGTGTGTCCAAAAATCGAACTAACGGATTATGTCCGCAAAGTTCCCGCAAAAGGCGATCAACTTACTAATAAGAGGTGGAGTACGGAATATTGGTTGTCCAATATGATTGTTCGAGAGAACTTACAGTTCAGAGATTTCCTTACAATCTCCTTCTATAAACCGAACAAAGACATCATCAAGCAGTACGCAGATAACAGTCACATCAAGAACGTTATACTTCATTTCTTTTACAACACCACTAGACCAACTAACCCCATCAGAATATGGTTCTTCAATGAACGTGAAGGGATGTTCTTCAGACAAGGTAAAAACCAGAATCTAGAGTTAGTTCAATCAGGTGACCTTCATATACATATCCTTCTTGAAAGACCTGATTTTCATTGGTGGAGATCGACAAGAAACAGAAACATCACAATGAGCAAACGTACTATGAACAAGATATGGGAAGGGACGTGTTCAGAAGATGAACTAATGAGAGAATCACTTACTAATCATCTAAAGGAACGAGTAACCAAGATCCCAAAAAGCAAACAAGGTGTAGATATTATTGATCCCAAAAGCATCAAGAAACGTATTTCCTACACAAACAAGTCCTTGAGTTCAGTTGAGTTTGATAAGTGGGAACATATTGATTTTGAACATAGTGATGTTCCAATCTGTCCTATAGATCAACCAAAACTACCACTAAAAACATATACATAGTATGTGACTACGAGAAGCATATATACAGACACCTCAATCGATCTATCTCCTTAGAATCAAATGCCAAAAACAATCGAAAAACCAAGACCAAAACAAGTACCAATCACATTTGGTGCTAATGAAGAAGATCTACTCAACTTGCTAGATCACAACTTACAAAAGAACTTGTACATCAGTAGGTCGGGATGGGTAAAGCAAAAGATTAGAGAAGAGTTCCTTGTATGAAGAAGAGCATTTACATCAACAAACCAACGTATGAGATGTTGGAGTTTATATCCAAGAAGAATGGGAAGAGCGTTAGTTCTTTCTTGGACTCTTGGGCACTTCAAGAGTATGACGATTATCAGAACAAACCATTCAAGAAGATACTAAAGAGATAAAGAGTGACCAATAAGAAAGGTATAACATACAAAAGATTCAAGGGGATCATAAAGGATCTGGTCTTCAACAACCCAAGAGCAGACAGACAGTTTCCTGATAATGAACCCAGTCAAGATGAATATGACAGATCTATGCTTTATGACTTTATGAAAACCGTATATAAAAAAGGCAAACTTCCCTAACCTACAAAAGTGGGTTCATTCGAGTGTGATATCAAATCGAACTTTTATTTACCTTGTATATCAAAAAATAATCGCCATAAAAAATGGTCAAAAGGTTGTTCTCAACAAGGGTTACAGTTGAGAATACTATTCTTCATCAGATATGAAGATTCCATACTTTGAATCAGCACTTTTAGGAGTTGGTTGTACTAACTGCTTTTCTGTTCTTCTAGTAAAGAAAGCAAAATCTCCAACACCTGCTTGCCTCATTTCTCTGATATTTGATTGTTTAGTACTCCTTTTGAAGAGATCAGGTGTTTGAACTCTTAGGTAAGCGTGATCGTAAGAAGAATGTAATCTTTGAACACTAATACCCATATTCTTAGCAATCAATGTATCAGGGACGAATGAATATATTGATTGAGTAGCGTAGTAATGACGTAATGAATATGGAACGATTTCTTTACCAGTAAGTTCTTTTAGTTTTGTCGCTTCAACTATCCCATCACACTTACCCTTTCCATTGAAAATGTCACTCAAGAAATCTGGTGTCATTCTTTTACCATTTAGATGAGTAAAGACATAATCATTCTTCTTACGAAACTTAGTTTGTTGTTCGATTCTTTGTAGGTAGATTCCACCTCTAGAGAATGCTTTTCTAAAACCAGTTTTTGTAGAAGGATGAATGCTCATTTCTACACCAGTTCGATCATTAGCAAACTCTGCCTCTTCATTATCGAAGTACTTGATATCCTTCCACTTCAACAAACTCCATTCCTTTGGTCTTAGTCCTGACTGTGCCAATAAGAAGATGAGTTGATAAGCAACAAATGATTCCCAGATCCTATCTGAATCATCAGATTTCTTTTCATTCTTCAACCATTCACGAAGACGTCTTTTGAACTTGTTCCATTCATCTTGTTCCCAAGTATCTCTTCTGATTTTTTCATCCTCTACCAAGTTGTAATCATCGAATGGCATTTTCGATAATGGATCAATGAACTTTTCTTTCTGACCCCATCCCCATAGTTCTCTTATCATTCCCATTTCATCTTTTATGGTCACTTGTTTAGGAGAAACTTTCTTATTACCTCGACCAGCAGGGTTTTGTTTTCGCCACGATTCCCATTCATCATCAAACTTCTTGTACTTGAGTGTCTTGGCAGATGTTTTTTCTCCTACGAAAGGAACGAAATAGTTCCTAACTTTACTTTCGATCAATCCATACCTTTCTTTAGTAATACTTCTGACACCACCATCTTTCTTACCTTCCATTACGCCACGAACTAATGACTCTTTATGACGAAGGAATGCTTTTACGAAATCTCGAACAGGAGTACCAACTATATCTACCCCAGTTTGTAGATCTTTCATTACCTCGATCACTTTTTGTCTTGCTTTTCTTTTTGCTTGATCTTTATTACTTGTTCTAAGAGATAATCTTTTACCATTCTTACTATTTGGTACTGGGATTCCTATGTACCAAGATCTATCTTCAATATCTTTATGCTTTTCGCTATCCAATCTTTTGTAGATGTAAGCAAATGGAGAATCATCATCAACAGCAATATCTAACTCTTCCCATACAGCGAAAGTATCTTTATTTTTACCTCTGACACCCATAGACGAATAACAAAATAAGAATAATCAGTTTGTAGAGATTCACACTCATCTACGATTTCTCTATCGATAACAAACAAAAATCAATGTGTGACGTGTGTGTGATACGTCCTTGAAAACCCTTGAAAATAGGTATCAGAAATCTTTGTGTGTGATCTGTGTGTGATCTAACTACCCTTATTATAGCACACTTTTTGGTCTATTTACTACTCCCACTCAATGGTTCCAGGAGGTTTGCTTGTAATATCATAAACAACTCTATTAACTGAACTTACTTCGTTTACGATTCTATTTGCAATTCTCTCCAAAATCTGAAAAGGAATTTTTGACCAATCTGCCGTCATACCATCTTCACTAGATACACAACGTAAAACTATTGGCCATGCATAAGTCCTTTTATCTCCCATAACTCCTACAGTTTTAACAGGTAGCAATACTGCAAATGCTTGCCAAATATCATTGTAAAGACCTGCTTTTTTAATTTCGTCTCTTACTATCCAGTCTGCATCTCTTAAACAATCAAGTTTTTCGTTATTGACCTCTCCCAAAATTCTTATAGCTAATCCTGGGCCTGGGAATGGATGCCTTTTTATTATTTCATCAGGCAAACCTAAAGCAGCTCCCACTTTTCGGACTTCATCCTTAAAAAGTTTTCTTAATGGCTCAACTAATTTAAATTGTAAATCTTTTGGAAGTCCACCCACATTATGATGACTCTTTATTTTTACAGCTATTCTTTCACCAGTCTTAGGATCTATATTAGTACCAGCACTTTCAATAACATCAGGATAAAGAGTACCCTGGGCTAAATACTGAAAAGGTCCCAATCTATTGCTTTCTTCTTCAAATACCCTAATAAATTCTTCGCCTATAATTTTCCTTTTTTGTTCTGGATCAGTAATCCCTTTTAATTTGCCGATAAACCTTGCCCGTGCATTAATATATTCAACTTTTATTTGAAATTTCTTATCAAAAAAATTCATTAAAAATTCTGGTTCACCTTTTCTCATGAAACCTTGGTCTATAAACATGCATGTAAGCTGATTTCCAATTGCTTTATTCAGAAGAAAAGCGAGAGTTGAGGAATCAACTCCTCCAGACAAGGCAAGCAAAACTTTTTTATTGCCCACTTGCTCTCTTATCCTGGGAATAGTTTCCTCTATATAGGTTTCGGGTGTCCAATCAGCCACACAACAAGAAATTTTATAAACAAAATTTTTAATTACCATCATCCCAAACTCTGAATGAATAACTTCGGGATGAAATTGTACACCAAATAATTTCTTTACATCATTTGAAATTGCTGCATGGAGTGTGTTCTCAGTATGAGCAATTTTATTAAATCCATCAGGCAAACAATTAATAGAATCGCCATGACTCATCCACATAATTGATTTATCTTCTACATCAATAAGGAGGTCAGATTCTTGATCTATATTTATTGGTGCTCTACCATATTCAGCTTTTTTGGTTGCTGAAACTACAGATCCTCCGAGTTCTTTGACCATTAGTTGCATTCCATAGCATATGCCAAGAATAGGAATTCCTAAATTAAATATTTTTTCATCACATTTAGGAGCATTTTGTTCATATACAGAATTTGGGCCTCCACTCAAAATGATCCCCTTAGGATTAATTTCATTAATATCCTCAATTGAAATAGAGTTACTGACTACAAGAGAAAAAACATTCGTTTCTCTAATTCTTCTTGCGATCAATTCAGAATATTGAGATCCGAAATCTAAAATCAATATTGAAGGATCTCGTTCTTTTTTTAAAGGTATTTGACTCATGTATAAAAGTTAGCTCAATTTATTTACAAAAGCATAATGAATTACAAAATTAATCTCACTTAAAATAAGAAAAATAATTATTACCATAATTTCCAGCCCACCTTATTTCTCTTTTTCTATCAAAAATGATTGATGCGATTTCCATATCCGTTTTCACATACCTATTTACGTAAGAAAAAGAACGTTTTTCTATTGTATTTGATAGATTCTTAAACAATTTATCAGCTAAAGATTTATTAAATCGTTCAATGAGTAATAATCCATCCTCAAGAGTATTTAACTCAGATAATTTAACTATTATTTCAAGTGGCAACTTTTCTTGGACAGCTAAATAAACAAGAATCTCAATTCTTGCATCAGCTAAATGATTATGCGTATGAAAAATACCACCTGCTAACTTAATAAGTTTTCCGTGATAACCAAAAAGAATTACAGTTTTAACTTTTTTTATTGCGGCATCAACTAATAATGGGCCTATCCAATTTCCAATTTTGATAATTGGTAAATCGACATTATAAGTTTTTGCCAAATCCAACCCATTTTCACCAATAACAAAAACAACTTTCCCTTTAAAATCATTTTGAATTAATTTTGATAGATTAGCTTTAGCCTCTTCCAATTGATCAGGTGAAGCACTCGAATAAGTCTCAGCAGAAGTTCCAATAATAGATAATCCGTCAACGATACCAAATGACTTATTACTAGTTCTCTCAGCTAAAAATTCTCCATTTGGAAAAATAATTTCTAATTTCAAATTAAAGCCTTTGGGTATAATATCTAATAAATTTTTATTTATAACTTCTTCTGCGAAATCAGAAATACATATCTCTGATGTTTCTTTTTTTATACCAACCCCAGATCCTGCAATAATATTTATTGGAATTGTTTGAACAAAATTATTAAAAGGAATTTTTTCTAAAGAGGCTATTGTCCATATTTCTAGGTTTTGTGTAATATCAAGATCTAAGCCGGACTTTGCAAAGGTAATTCCTAAAGCATGCGAGTTATCTTTAAGTAAACCAACAGAATGAATCTCGATTTTTATTTCTTTTTTTTCGTTAGGAATTTTTATTAGCTCATAATTATCAAATGGTAACCCTACTAGTTTTTTTAATGCTGACCTGGCAGCACCAGCAACCCACAAAGGTAAAGAAAATCCTTTTTTCAAATCAAGTAATTGAAAAATATATAATGAGAACTAATCTAAGAATGACCTATTTCACAAAAAGTGGCCATACAACAAAAATTATCATTGATGATTCCTGGACCCACACCAGTTCCAGAAAAAGTTTTACAAGCATTAAGTAAGCATCCCATAGGACATCGCAGTAAAGAATTCCAAGATCTCGTTGAAAGCACTACCAAAAACTTACAATGGCTTCATCAAACTCAAAATGATGTTCTAACAATCACTGGTAGTGGGACTGCCGCAATGGAAGCTGGAATAATAAATACCTTAAGTAAAGGAGATAAAGTAATTTGTGGAGAAAATGGAAAATTTGGTGAAAGATGGGTAAAAGTTGCTAAAGAATTTGGTCTAGAAGTAATAAAAATTGATTCAGTATGGGGAACTCCACTTGATCCAGAAAAAATCAAAAAGGTATTAGAGGAAGATAAACAAAAAGAAATAAAAGCAGTTATCTTGACTCATTCCGAAACATCAACAGGTGTAATTAATGATCTAAAAACTATAAGTGCATATATTCGCGAACACAACACAGCTTTATCAATTGTTGACTGCGTTACAAGTCTTGGAGCTTGCAATGTACCAGTAGATGAATGGGAATTAGATGTTGTTGCTTCAGGATCACAAAAGGGATATATGATACCCCCAGGGCTCAGTTTTATATCAATGAGCCAAAAAGCTTGGGCAGCTGCAGAGAAATCTAATCTACCAAAATTTTATTTAAATTTAAAATCCTATAGAAAGAGTCTTTTAAGCAACAGTAATCCATATACTCCAGCAGTTAATTTAATTTTTGCTTTAGATGAAGCTTTAAAAATGATGAGAGAAGAAGGCTTAGATAACATTTTCTTTAGACACAATAAACATAAATTGGCTGTAAGCAATGCCACAAAGGTTTTAAATTTAAAATTATTTGCCGATGAAAAGTACTTAAGCCCTTCTATTACAGCAATAAAAACTGAAGGAATGGATGCTGAAGAATTTAGAAAAATAATAAAGAATAATTTCGATATTTTACTTGCTGGTGGTCAAGATCATTTAAAAGGGAAGATATTTAGAGTCGGACATTTAGGTTATGTTAATGACAGAGATATTATTACGGTAGTTACTGCTATAGCTAATACACTTCTCGAAATCGGTAAAATTACAGCCCAACAAGCCGGTGAAGCATTAGTTGTGGTGTCAAAATATCTTAAGGAAAATTAAGTTCCTGGCTCTTCAACGTTTCCACCTAATTCAACAATCTTTTTTCTAAGTACGATTGATTTTTTTTCATCACCTTTAGTTTGGGCTATAGCGAGGGCAAACTCTAGTTTTTCAAGCTGGTGACCACCCTCAAAAAAAGATAATTTTTTCTTTATTCTGTTTTTATTATCTTTAAATGAAATTTGTGAAGACATAAAAATTCATGCTTTAGTTAATATTATGCCAACAAAAGGGGACATTACGAGAGGAAACAAAAAAAATTATTCTGCTATAAACTTAAACAAAAAAAATTTTTTCTAATATTAAGTTCAAACATCTTTAAAATTTATGCCTAACATAAATTTAATCTATTATCTCGTTGCAGGTTGCATTTTTGGAGCTTTAGCTCTAAAAACGGGTATTCCTGCAGCTCCTCTTGCAGGGGCTTTAATAGGCGCAAGCATACTTAGCATAAGTGGCAAAGTCGAAATAGCAGAGTGGCCCACCGGCACAAGAACAATTTTAGAAATCGGAATTGGAACAGTTATTGGGACATCATTAACAAAAGATTCCTTAGTTGATATTCAAAATTTATGGAGACCAGCCATATTAATAACTTTTACTTTAGTTATTACAGGATTAGCAATTGGATTATGGACAAGCAGATTACTTAATATAGATGTCATTACAACAATTCTAGGAGCTGCACCTGGCGGAATTAGCGGAATGAGTCTTGTAGGATCTGAATACGGAGTGGGAGCTGCAGTGGCAACTCTACACGCAGTAAGATTGATTACCGTCCTTTTAATTCTCCCTTTGATTGTGAAATGCTTAAATTTATTTGGAGTAATAAAATCATAAAAATCTCTAGACATATTTCTAAAAAAAGATATTTTTAAATAGAAGCCTTATATGCAATGAAAGGATTTAAAAAAGAATTAATTTTTATAACCTTAGGGATAATATCTCCTCTTTCACTTAATACGTTAAAAGTAAATGCAGGATCTTTTGGAGCAGAAATTTTCTGTACTATGAGGGATGGGGGTAATGATCATGAAAGTAGTTGGGATGCAGCATATACATATATCAAAAAGCAAAAAGGAGGAATTTTCAAAGTCTCACCAAAACAAGCAGCAGCACAAATTACTGAATCAGTTATTAGAGATAGAGAAACCTTCACATATTGTGTTGAATACTTAGATAAACTTCATCCAAATAGAAAACTAATAAGAGATTTAGAAAAAGAAGAAGAAAGAAAAGAAAGAGAAGCAAAAAATAGAGAAGACAAAAGAAAAAAATTAGAAAAAGAATTAGAAGAAACTAATAAAGAATTTTCTGATGAAACACTTGATAGATATAGTTATTAATCAAGGTTTCAAAAAGATCAAAATTTTTAAAACTTTAATAAATACTATTTTGTATCTAAACACACTAAATAATATTTTTACTGGCAAATTTAGGCTAAAAAGCATAAATAAATCTTGACTTTTAATATATTCAAGCCATTATTTATTTAACTAAATATTCTGAATGCATATTAATGATGCGGTTTTTTTAGAGGATTTATGTCCTAAGTTCAGATTCAGACAATGGCGAAAATCTATTCATAGGTTTACAGGAAAAAGTTGTATATATTGCGGAAAAACATCTGAATCTATTGACCATGTAATACCAAGAAGCCAAGGTGGCTTAAGTACAACAGAAAACTGTGTCCCTGCATGTCTTTCCTGTAATGGAGATAAATCAGATGAAAACGCTTTGTATTGGTACAGAAGGCAAAAATTTTATGATCCCCGAAGAGCCATGGCTATAAGAGCATGGTTGGAGGGCGATTTAAGACTAGCCATAAGATTACTGCAATGGGCTAACCCAAATTTTCGGGTTAATAAAAATAACGAAAAAGATAGATCAGAATACAGAGCAGCTTGATTACCAAACATTACATATTTTTCTAGCGTTATAACTCTCACATATATTTTCCAATTCTCTTGGCGATTCTGGGAATATTAAAATTGTCGAAAATGAAATGAGAAGTACAAATAGTTTTTGATAGACTTTAAAGTTAATAAAACTGATTTCTTTTTCTTTAAGACGACTATAACTTTTGCTAATGCAAAAAGTTTTTAATTTGTATTCAGGTTTCAATACTGTCTTCATCATTGATAATACATATGTACTACTTTAGCGTCACATGAAGTATCCCGCAAGTTCACTAAATAGTAAAAATAAATTTTTAATCTTCGGATGTGGTTTCAGCGGTAGTTTCTTTGCAAAAAAAATTAGGCAATTAGGTTATACCGCTTTAACAAGTTCGAGATCTGAAAAAAAAGATCCAGATAGTTTCCTATTCAACAGCGAAATCGGTATTATTCCTACTAAAAAAACTTTTGATGGAGTCACACATATTCTTAGTTGCATACCTCCCGACAAGAATGGAAAAGATCCAGTATTAAGCAGTCTTAAAGATCAGCTAAAAAGTTTATCCCTTGAATGGGTTGGCTATTTATCTACAACAGGAGTTTACGGAAACACCAAGGGTGATTGGGTTTCTGAAATTGACAATCCAAACCCTTTTCAGGAAAGAAGTCTTAAGAGATTAAATTGTGAAAAAGAATGGCTTGAATCCGGTTTACCTGTACAAATTTTTAGGTTACCTGGTATTTATGGACCCGGAAGATCCACTTTTGAAGCAATAAAAAATAAAAAAGTTCGTGTTATTTCTAAAAAAAATCAGGTATTTTCAAGAATTCATGTTGCTGATATTACTAATGCAATTATCTATCTATTACGAAATAAAAATTCTTTAAAGTTTTATCAGATTATTAATATTGCAGATGATCAACCCTGTTCTCAGATAGAAGTTATTCAATATTGCTACGATTTACTTGGCTTAACAATGCCAAGGCCAGTGTTATTTGAAGATGCAAAAAAAGAATTATCACCTATTGCTCAATCTTTTTGGATGGAAAATAGAAGAGTTTCTAATAAACTACTATGCGAAACACTAGGATATAAACTAATTTATAAAAACTATAAGGTAGGTCTAAAAAATTGCTATTTAAATAGTTAAAAAATAAATTTAAAAAACTCTTTATGAATTTTCAGAATACAAAAAAGGATTTGAAGGTAGTAATAAGCGTGGGAGATGAGTCTGGTATTGGACCCGAAATAATTTTAAAAGCACTTTGTTCTAATGAGATATCAAACAAAATTGACTTTATACTGGTTGGATCAAAAAGTCATTTACAAAACACATACAATAATCTTAGATCCCTAGGATTAGAAAACCTTGCAAATCCAAAAGATTTAAAGATACATGATCTCGAAATTTCCTCAGCAGATAATGATTCTAAATCAAGTTATGGTAATTCTAGTTTCTATTACTTAACAAAGGCAATTGAACTTGTAAAACAACATCCTAATTCAGCACTTGTAACTGGACCAATCTGCAAGAAATCATGGTACCTATCAGGCCATTACTTCTCTGGTCAAACTGAAGTACTGGCAAAATCGTGTGGAGTAAAAAACGTTGGCATGTTATTCACAGCTAAATCACCAATTACAGGTTGGAGATTTAATACTTTATTAGCTACAACCCACATAGCCCTTTGTGAAGTTCCCAAGAAATTAACTACGGAATTAATCCACTCTAAATTGGATCTTTTTAAAGATTTTTGTAATACCTATACTAATAAACCTTGTTTAAAAGTAGCAGGAATAAACCCTCATGCCGGAGAAGAAGGGGTTCTAGGTCATGAAGAGAAAGATTGGCTCAATGATGCATTAATTACTTGGAATGCAAAAAATAGAGATATTAAATTATCAGGACCTTTATCACCAGATAGTTGCTGGAATTCTTCTATGAAAGCTTGGAATGACAAAAATGCTGAAAAGCATGATGGCATTCTTGCTATGTATCATGATCAAGGTTTAATACCAATGAAAGTAATAGCTCTTAATTACTCAGTCAATACCACAATCGGTTTACCTTTTGTAAGAACATCTCCTGATCATGGAACGGGATTTGATATTGCAGGCAAAGGAATTGCTCAATCTCAGAGCATGGTAGAGGCTATTAAAGCTGCCGTAGAAATGAATACCAATTCAAGACTGCTTAACGCGCATTAAAACTTGACCAAATTCAACTGGAGTTCCATTTTCAACGAGAATCTCTACAATTTCAGCGTTAAATTC
Source organism: Prochlorococcus sp. AG-355-P18 (assembly GCA_003280515.1). GTDB lineage: Bacteria > Cyanobacteriota > Cyanobacteriia > PCC-6307 > Cyanobiaceae > Prochlorococcus_A. The sequence goes on along the minus strand of QCER01000005.1, from coordinate 39,833 downwards.
AGATTCAATTTCATTCATTAACTTCATAGCTTCCAAAATACAAATAGTTTGGCCGACCTTAACATTGTTTCCTACTTCTACGAATGGCTCCTCACCGGGAGCTGCAGCTCTATAAAAGGTTCCTACCATGGGAGATGTTATTTCGGTAAGGTCAGAGCGCCCAGGAGGGGCTACCTGAGGCGCTTCAGGCTCATTAACAACTGGGGGGTTATTATTGAAAGTTTTTTCATTAGCAACTGTTTGCATATCCAATGAAGTATTAGATACTAAATTATTGACAACTTGATTTTGATCAAATAAGTTCCTTTTTATTTCAAGTTTAAAATCTTCTCCCTCTAGTGAGAATTCTTGAATATCGCTTGAGGAGATTTTCTCTATTAAGCGATTTAAGTCATCATGATCTAATTTCATAGCCATTAATTTTCACGTCCAAGATAACTATCATTACGAGTATCAACTTTAATCATTTCTCCAACAGAAATAAATAAAGGAACCATAACTTGAGCACCTGTTTCTAGAATAGCTGGTTTCGTGCCCCCACTAGCAGTATCACCTTTAACTCCAGGATCAGTCTCTGTAACTTTCAAAGTAATAGATATTGGAAGTTCTACTTCTAAAACTTTACCATTATGGAAAATTACATTAACCTCCATACCCTCTTTCAAATACTTAGCACCCTTACCGATTTGTTCTGAGGAAAGTCTTGTTTCCTCAAAACTTGTCATATCCATAAAAACATAATCACCAGACTCCACATAAGTGTGTTGCAGGTTAGACTTCTCAAGGATAGCCTGCTGTACTGATTCTCCGGCTCGAAAAGTTTTTTCAACCACGTTGCCGCTTTGAACTGATTTTAATTTTGTTCGCACAAAAGCAGAACCCTTGCCAGGCTTGACATGTAGAAATTCTACAACACGCCAAACTTGTCCATCCAATTCGATGGTAGTACCTGTGCGAAAATCGTTACTGGAAATCATTCCTGTATTACATCCCCAAGGATCATAAACCTGCAAGAGTGCTATGCAAAAATTCTTATCAAATCAGAACAAACTTTTCTTAATTCTTTCGATTGTAATTTTACAGGTTTTTCTCTTAAAACCGATTCAAGTACTAGCTGATTTACCTACTGGAAATGCAGTAAAAGACCCTAATGCAATCCTCAGAAACGCTCTCCCTATCAAGCAAGTTGAGTTACAAGAACTTCAACACAAATTGGAAGAAACTAGTGACCTTGTAAGGGGAGGAAGATGGCCCGCTCTTACGAAAACTGTTACAAAATGTCAATCTTTACTAAAAAAATACCAGAGTAAAATTATTCAAGAATTACCAAACGATAAAAAGAAAATTGCTGAAAAAACATTTTTAAAACTCAAAGAAAATCTTGATAATCTTCAAGATTACTCTAAATCAAAGGATAAATACTCCTTTATAACTACCCGAAGAGATGCTTTAGATAAAATAGGTGGATTAGAAGAATATTTTCTACCAAACGAATTTCCATACTCCATTCCCCAGGAATTTGATAATTTACCAAGATTGCTGGGCAGAGCAAAGGTCAATATAAAAACCTCCAAAGGAGATATGCAAGCTATTGTGGATGGATTTAACGCACCACTTACAGCAGGGGCATTTATAGATTTATCTTCAAAAAACTTCTACAAAGATTTACCTATCAACAGAGCAGAAGAATTTTTTGTACTGCAAACAGGTGATCCAATTGGTGAAGATATTGGTTACGTAGATCCTGAAACAAACGAAGAACGTCACGTTCCCTTAGAAATTAGAATTCCTGATGAAAAAGATACTTTTTATAATCAAACTTTTGAAGATTTAGGTCTTTACACAGAAACGCCAACATTACCTTTTGCAACACTTGGAACATTAGGATGGTCCCATTCAAATACCGCAGTTGATGATGGCTCATCGCAATTTTTCTTCTTTTTATATGAAGCAGAATTAAATCCAGCAGGTCGCAATTTAATTGACGGGAGGAATGCTGCCTTTGGTTACGTTGTAGATGGATTTGATGTATTAGAAGAGCTTACTAAAGATGACACAATAATTTCAATTGATGTTTTAGAAGGGATTGAAAACCTCAAATTAAATGCATAAAGAAATATTAGAAGATATAGGAGAAAAAGAATTAATAGATAGGCTAGGAAAATTTATGCCTAAAAACCAAATTTCAGATGATTGCGCAATAATCAAAACTAAAAAAGAAAATTTACTTGTTAATACTGATTGTTTGGTGGAAAATGTTCATTTCAATGACATTACTATTTGTCCTAGGGACCTTGGATGGAAAGCAGTTGTTAGCAACATCTCTGACTTATTATCTAGTGGGAGCAAGAAAACTATAGGGATTACAATAAGCCTAGTTCTGCCTGCTAAAACTGAGTGGATTTGGGTTGAAGAATTATACAAAGGAATAAATAAAGCATTAAAAGAATATGGCGGAATCATCCTAGGGGGAGATTGCTCAAAGGGAAATGAAAAAATCATTTCAATTACGGCCTTTGGTGTTCAAGGGGAACTTGAATTACGAAGAAACGCTTGTAAACCAGGAGACATAATATTAACTACAGGAATTCATGGTCTTAGCAGACTGGGATTTTTGATACAAAATAAAATTAATTTCGATACTGAATTTTTCCTTAATGAAAGATTAATCATTAAGTCCATTGAACATTTTTGTCGCCCTAGAGTTTACCCAAATTTTCTAAATAATCTCCTCAAAACTCGGCCCAATAAAAATATAAAGAGAATAGGATGCACTGATAGCAGTGATGGTCTATTTCAAGCTCTACAAGATTTAGCAATAGCTAGCAACTGCAAAGCGATCATAAATTATAAAAAAATACCTAAAGACAAGGATTGGCCTGAAGGAGACAAGTGGGATGAATATTATTTTTTTGGAGGGGAAGATTATGAATTAGTTTTTTCATTGCCAAAAAAATGGGCAAAGAATTTATCTAAACTTGATAAAGATATTAACGAAATTGGGTTTTTTGCTGATGGTAATCCATCAATAGAGTTTAAAGATACTAAAAAAAACAAATTATTGATTAACACACCTTACAAACACTTTTAATTACTCCCAATTTTTAGCAACAATCTCTGCTAAATCTACAACTCTCTGACTATAACCCCACTCATTGTCATACCATGCAAGCACTTTTACAAGGTTATCTCCGATACACATAGTAAGGTCACTATCTACGATTGATGATTCATTTGTACCTGCATAATCACTTGACACTAATGGTTCATCTCCATACTTAATAATGCCTTTCATTGAGCTTAGAGATGCTTCTTTGAGAGCATTATTGACTTCTTCAGCTGTAACAGATTTAGAAGATTCAAAAACAAAATCTACTGCTGACACGTTAGGAGTTGGAACTCTCATTGCAATTCCTGTTAATTTGCCTTTCATTTCTGGGTATACAAGAGCTACTGCTTTTGCAGCTCCTGTAGAAGTAGGAACGATATTTGTGGCAGCGGCTCTAGCTCTTCTTAGATCTCTATGACTATTATCTAAAATTCTTTGATCCCCTGTATAACTATGAATTGTAGTCATCAAACCTTTGTTAATCCCAAAAGTTTGATCTAAAACTTTAACTACTGGAGCTAAACAGTTCGTTGTACAACTAGCATTACTCAAAATATCATAATCTTTATGTTTATATGTATCAGCATTGACTCCTACTACATAAGTACCAACGCCATCGCCTTTACCAGGAGCAGTTAAGATGACTTTTTTTGCTCCTACCTCTAGGTGCTTACTTGCACCTACATCTGTATTGAATACTCCAGTAGATTCAATAACCAAATCGACACCCCAGTCTTTCCAAGGGAGATTCATTGGGTTTCTATCAGAGAAACACTTAATTGTCTTGTTATTAATTACAAAAGTATCGTCAGTATATTGAATATCAACACCATCAAGTTGACCAAGGACTGAGTCATACTTTAATAGATGAGCATTAGTCTTAGGATCTGAGGTAACATTAATTCCAACTACTTCAATATTGGTGTAAGCCCCTCTACTAAGCCAACAACGCATAAAGTTTCGACCAATTCTGCCAAAGCCGTTAATTGCAACACGCAAAGTCATAACTAATAATTTCTAAATGATTAACCTAAGTTGCTGATCATACTGAATTTTGTGCAATAACGTAAGGTTTTTTTGATTTATTAAGCAAATAAGTCTAGTTTTGTATTAATTCAAAAAAAAAACACATTTTTTTTTAAGAAAAATAGCAAAATTTTACCTAGAAGTTATTTTGATTTAAGTAAAAGATAAACATTGGATAAAAAATTACTGTTGAAAAGTCATTTTCATTTTATTGGGATTGGAGGTATTGGGATGTCAGCATTAGCAATAGGTTTACTTAAAAAAGGTTGTTCAGTTTCAGGATCTGATTTAGTTAAAAACGATGAAACTAAAAAATTGGAGGAATTAGGTGCAGTAATCTTTTCTTCTCAAATTCAACAAAATATTGAATTTGTTATTTCAAAATTTACCAACAGATTGATTAATTTTGTTGTAAGCTCTGCGATCAAGCCAGAAAATGAAGAATTTTCGTACTGCAGAGAAAAAAATTTATCAATAAAACACCGTTCAGAGATACTTGCAATGCTTATGAGCACTTATAGTGCATTGGCGGTAGCCGGCAGTCACGGAAAAACATCAACCAGTGCATTTCTTTCTACAATACTTGAGTTATGTACAAGTAATTCTTCTTCAATAACTGGAGGAATAGTTCCTATTTACAACTCTAATTGTCATTTAGAAAATACAAAATACTTAGTAGCTGAAGTTGATGAATCTGATGGGACAATTAACAAATATAAGTCTTATATCGGAATAATCAATAACATTGATTTTGATCATTGCGATCACTTTTCAAATTTAACTGAAGTCATATCTTCTTTTAAAAGTTTCGCTAAAAATTCTAAAAAATTACTATTTAATTTTGATTGTGAAACCTCAAGAAATAATTTTTATTCTAATTGGAAATGGTCAAACAGTACGGCAAAAAACGTAGCTTATGCGATAATTCCTACCGAAATTAATTCAAAGTATACAATTGGAAAGTATTATGAAAATGGAAATTTTATTAGTAGTTTAAATATTCCAATTCCAGGATTACACAATCTATCTAATATCACAGCAGCAATAGCAGCTTCAAGGATGATAGGAGTAGATTTTATAGAAATTAAGAAAAATATAAAATATCTAAAGCTGCCCAAAAAAAGATTTGAATTCAGAGGCGAAGTAGATGAAAGAAGTTTATATGATGATTATGCACATCACCCAAACGAAATAAAAGAGACGATTAAATTAGGAAGATTATTGATTCAGCAAAAAGATGAAAATGAATGTCAAAAAAGTAGATTAATAGCTATTTTTCAACCTCATAGATACTCTCGAGTCAAGCAATTTAAAGACGAATTCGCTGAAGAATTATCAAAAGCAGATGTTATTTATGTAACCAGTATTTATGGAGCAGGAGAAAGAAACGAAGATAAAATTACTTCGAAAATTATCACTGATCTGATTTATAAAAAAAATAAAAATGTTAGTTACATAAATAATTATTATGAAGTAGCAAAGAATTTTTACGAATTAACTCAAAAAGGGGATTTAATTTTGAATATGGGAGCTGGTAATTGTCATAATTTCTGGACAATTTTAAATGAAAAAACATTTAAATAGATAACAAATTTATGAATAAAAAAAATTTTTCTAAAAACTGCAATTTAAGTAGTTATACAACTATAAAAGTAGGAGGAGTAGCTGAATATTTTGCTGAACCAAGAAGTATTGAAGAATTTTCATATCTAATAAAATGGGCTAATTTAAACAAACAAAGATGTCAAATAATTGGCGCAGGTTCAAATCTTTTAATAAATAATATTTTCATAAAAGGCTTAGTTGTTTGTACAAAAAAATTGAAATCATTAAAGATAGACCCATATTCAGGAATTGTTGAGGCGGAAGCAGGTGTAATGCTCCCAACATTATCTAATTCTCTTGCTAAAAATAGATTGCAAGGAGGGGAATGGGCTGTTGGAATTCCAGGAACATTAGGAGGAGCAATTTATATGAATGCTGGGACAGGTAATTTATCGCTAGCAGAAAATCTTATTTCCGTAAAAGTTATAGATAATAAAACTCATGAAAAACTTGAAATTAAAAAAAAAGATATCAACTTTGAGTATAGATTTAGCTCGTTTCAAAAAAATGATTTAACAATTATTAGTGCAAGGCTACATTTTGAGCCTAATGGAAATCTAAAACAGTTAATACAAACAACCAAAAATAACCTTAAATTAAAAACAGAAACACAACCATATCATCAACCAAGTTTTGGTAGTGTTTTTAAAAATCCTGAAAATAATTATGCTGCAAAATTAATTGATGAAATGGGTTTAAAAGGATTTAAAATTGGGGGTGCTGAAATTTCTACAATGCATTCAAATTTTATAATTAACTCTTCTTCAGCAAGTTCAAAAGATATTTATGAATTAATAACAGTAATTCAACAAAAAGTACTACAAAACAAAGGAATTTTTTTGCAACCGGAAGTAAGAATGATTGGTTTTGACTATCCTAACTAAAGAAACTTTTTTACAAAATGGCGGGTTTTGGACTTCCTAACTTTGGACAACTTACAGAAGCTTTTAAAAAAGCTAAACAAATTCAACAAGATGCTCAAAAATTACAAGATGAACTTGAAAATATGGAGATTGAAGGAAAAAGTGATGATGAAATGATTAAAGTCTGGATAAGTGGAAATCAACTTCCTTTAAAGGTAGAAGTACAAGAAAATTTTCTAAACGCAGATAAAGAAAAAATAGAGCAGAATATTTTACAGGCTATTAAAAAAGCTCATGAATTATCAACTACTACAATGAAAGAAAGGATGAATGATTTGACTGGTGGATTAAATCTTAATCTACCTGGTTTTGATAATAGTGACTCTTAGAAGACTCAATCATTTCTTTATAAAAAGAATATCTTTCAAAAGATTTATTTAAATTACATCCCTCGTCTTTTAAGTGTAAACAGTTACGATATTTACACTTAATTCCTTCTTCGATTACCTGTTTATATATTTCTGAATAAAGATTTGGTAACAACTTAATATCAACCTCTACAGGTTGCATATTAAAACCAGGAGTATCTACAATGTAACTTTCATTCGATATTGAAAATAACTCAACATTTCGAGTAGTGTTTTTACCTCTCTTAATTTTATTGGAAACTGGCGCAGTACTATTATGAAGACCTGGAATTATCATATTAAGCAAAGTAGTTTTGCCAACACCTGATGGGCCCATAAAAATTGAACATTTTTTTTTCTTTAATTCAGCTAATAAATTATTAAAGTAATCAGATCTCTCTAAATTTAAAGTTATTATTTGATAACCCCATTTTTCAAATTTATCAATTAATAAAGATCTTTTTGTATCTGAAATTAAATCACATTTTGTCAAAACTAATGACACTTCAACACCCATAGATTCTGCTGATATCAAAAACCTATTAACTTGAGATAAATTTAACTCTGGCTCTTTAACTGAACAAGTGATATATATGTTAGAAATATTTGCAACTGAGGGTCTAACTAATAAATTTTTTCTTTTTTTAAGACTTGTTATTACTGCGCGTTTGCTTTTTAAATCAATATTTTCAATTATCACTTCGTCACCAACATAAATTAATTGATCCTTGAAATTTATAGACTTCCTCACCTTACATAAAAATTTATCGCTATTTTCAAAGTTTTCTTTATTTTTTAAATCAACTAAAAAAAATTCATTAAATTTTTTCGTAACTAAACCTAAATTTTTACTATTAATTTTCATTAAATATTTTTATTTTTATAAATTTTTCACTTTCTTTAATTTGCTTAAAGAAAAATCCCATCTCTTTTAAGTTATTTAATACCATTGCTTCTGGTTCACCTTTATCTAGTTCAACTATAAGTTGTTCATTTTCAGATAACTTCTCTAAAGCCAATTTAATTTTAACGACATTTAAAGGACATGGAACAGATTTAAGATCCAAATGCTTTAAAGCAATCATTAAGATTCTTTCCCAAATAATTTGCTAAAAAGTCCACTACTAGAATTAATATTTTTATCTGTATATTGCGTAGCTAAACTCTCTAAAAGCTTTCTCTCTTCATCAGTTACGCGAGTTGGCAATTTAACCTTTACTAGGACTTCATGATTTCCTCTAGCAACTGGATTACCCAGTCTAGGAACCCCTTTATTCTCAAGTGAAAGAGTTGTATTTGGCTGGGTACCACTTGGAATTTTTAGATTAACGCTTCCATCAACTGTAGTAATTTTAACAGTATCTCCTAAAATAGCCTGTAAGTAACTTACAGCTATTTCTGAGTAAATAGTCACACCATCTCTTTTAAGTTTTGAATCATTCTTAACCTTAATAAAAACATAAAGATCTCCAGGTGGGCCTCCCTTCAAACCAACATTTCCCTCTCCGGAAACTCTTAATTTAGTACCAGTATCAACACCTGCAGGAATATTAATTCTTAATTTTTTTCTGACTTGCTTTACTCCATTCCCGCCACAACTTAAACAAGGATCTGCAATTATCTGACCAGCTCCATTACATGAAGGACATTCTGCTACTTGGGTGAAATTACCAAAAGGTGTTCTCGTAGCTCTTCTAACTTGTCCACTACCACCACATGTTGAACAAGTTTTTGGTCCAGTTCCTGGTTTAGCACCTGTTCCCTTACAAACTTCACATGTTTCAAGATGGGGAATCTTAATTTCTCTTTGTTGGCCAAAAATTGCATCTTTAAAGTCAACATTAAGGTCATACCTTAGATCATCTCCTTGTTGAGGGCCTCTTCTTTGAGTTCGTCCTCCCTGGGGATTTTGTCCACCAAACCCATTAAAAAAAGTTTCAAATAAATCTGCAAAGCCACCCATATCGCCCATATCAGGCATTCCAGCCGCACCTCCAAGGCCAGCTTCTCCAAACTGATCATATCTAGCTCTTGTTTCAGGATCAGCTAATGCTTCATAAGCCTTGCCAATTTCTTTAAATTTATCTTCAGCACCTGGTTCCTTATTTACATCAGGATGGTATTGTCTTGCTAATTTTCTATACGCCTTTTTTAAGGTATCGGCATCAGCATCTCTTGAAACTCCAAGTATTTGGTAAAAATCAGCCATTAGATAATGCTCAAAAAAAATTTAGAATTTATACATCTTCAGAAGTATTTACCTCTGAATCAACATCTTCTTCAACTTTATCCTTTTCTACTTCCTGTTGTGAATTTTGTTTGCCAGGTCCCATAGAAACCTTAACCAATGCATGTCTCAAAACCTTACCGTCTAAATGATATCCGCGTTGCAATTCTTCAATAATAAAATCCTCTTCAAACTCTTCACTAGGTTCTCTTAAAACAGCTTCATGCAAGTTTGGATCAAATTGTTGGCCAATAACTCTCATGGGTGAAACTCCTTGTTGCTTTAAAACTTCTACCAGTTGTTTATACAATCCTTGATAACTTCTATGTAGAGCTTGAGCTTCTTCACTTTCTGGTTTAAGTTGTTGTCTTGCCCTCTCAAAATTATCAACAATAGGCAATATTGCTGTTAAGGTCTTTGAAACGAGTTGGATTTTTAAGTCGTCCTGATCCCTTGACTGCCTTTTTCTGAAATTATCAAAATCTGCTGATATCCTTACATATTGATTTTTTAATGTTTCATGCTCTTTTTCTAATTGTTCTAATCTTGCATCATTGTTTGAAATAGTATTTTTTAATTCTTCGGTATTTAATTCTTCTGTTTGTTGGGAAGATAATTCATCTTTTTCAGTAGTTGAATTTTGCGTAGATGATATATCTTCAGGAACATTATCCTGGTTAGATACATCATTTTCTTCATTATCAATATTGCCTGATTGATTTTCAATCATTTTTCTAAAATTTAATAAAACTATTCTCTAATAAAGTGATGCACAATACAAGTTGCGGAAGGCCGCACAAATATTTATTCAGGGACAAACCTTAATGCTAATCCATTGTTACAGTATCTTTTTCCAGTGGGAAGTGGTCCATCGTTGAAGACATGTCCTTGATGACCTCCGCACCTAGAGCAATGATATTCGGTTCTTGGGACAATTAACTTGAAATCAACTTTTGTTTCTACTGATCCTTGAATTGAATCCCAAAAGCTGGGCCATCCTGTTCCACTATCGTACTTTTTATCTGAGGAAAAAAGCGGCAAATCGCATCCTGCACAGTGAAACATTCCTTTTCTTTTCTCATTATTTAGTTGGCTGCTGAAAGCTCTTTCAGTGCCTTCCTCCCTCAAAATATAATAAGATTCTGGACTAAGCCTAGCTTTCCATTCGTCTTTTGAGAAATTCCACTCTTCTTTAGAATTAAATGAAGATGCTAATACTTGCATGGGCTTAAAGATTATTTTTAAGATTGACATAATAGGAATTAGAATAAAAGTCCTTCTTGATAAAAATTGATTCATATATTTAATTCACAAAAAAGTAATGAATTTCAATCCGCTTAATTCTATTAAAAATATTCATAAATTAAGTATTGCTCCAATGATGGATTGTACTGATAAGCACTTCAGAATGTTAATGAGACAAATAAGTTCTGAAGCTCTATTGTATACGGAAATGATCGTTGCCCAGAGTTTAGTTTATACGAAAAAAAAAGAAAGTTTTCTAGATTTTAATGATGAGGAACACCCGATATCGATTCAGTTTGGTGGGGACGACCCTAAAGTCCTCAAAGAGGCAGCCCAAATGGCACAGGATTGGGGGTATGACGAAATAAACTTTAATGTTGGTTGTCCGAGTCCAAGGGTCTGTTCTGGAAATTTTGGTGCTTCACTTATGAAAGACCCTGAAAAAGTAGCAAAATGTATAGAAACTTTAAAAAATAATTGCAACTTACCAGTTACAATCAAACACAGGATCGGAGTAGACAATAATGATAGTTTCGTTAATTTGAATAATTTCGTAAGAATTATCGCAAATGCTGGTGCAGACAGATTCACAGTACATGCAAGGAAAGCAATATTAAAAGGTCTTAACCCAAAACAAAACAGAACCATACCTCCACTAAATTATGATGTAGTAAAAAAATTAAAAAAATCAAATCCTGAATTATTAATAGAAATCAATGGAGGTTTAACAAATATCGATGAATCATTAAAAGCCTTAAATGATTTTGATGGGGTCATGATTGGACGGTCAATTTATAAACATCCCTTAAGATGGTCTGAAATTGATCAAAAGATTTATGGAATTAATAAAAAACCCAAATCTGCGTCAAATATTATATTCTCGTTAATTCCATACATAGAAGCACATTTAAGAAATGGAGGAAAATCTTGGGATATTTGTAAACATCTTATAAATTTAGTTGAAGGTATTCCTAAAGCTAAAGTTTGGAGAAATCAAATTTCAAATAAATCTATTAAAAAAGAATTAAATATTGAATATCTATTGAAGTTAACGACGGCACTTGAAGAAATGGGTTATTAATCTGTCTCGTTTGAAGCATTGCTCTCATGGGAAACTCCCCTTTTTCTCCTGCTCCTACCATTTTCATATTCAGAATTTTCAGAAGAATTTCCATAACTTCTGTCTTCCCAACCTTCTGCTCCAGAAGATTTGTTAGCGTTAGAGCTATTAGATCCAGGATTACCACCGCCGTAGCCGCCACTCTTATTACCACCGCCGTAGCCACCAGCGCCGTAGCCGCCACCATTATTACCACCGCCGTAGCCGCCACTATTATTACCACCGCCGTAGCCACCTCTTCCTCCTCTACGAGATCCACCAGAACCTCTTGGCTCAGCTTTATTTATTCTTAATGGTCTACCCATAAGTTCCGTTCCTTGCAAACCATCAATAGCTGTTGACTCAATCGCCTCATCTGCCATTTCAATAAATGCGAATCCTCTTTTCCTTCCGGTATCTCTCTCCAGTGGAAGAGAACAATTTAAGACCTCACCAAAAGGGGCAAACAACTGTATAACATCTTCACGCTCTGCGCGGAATGGCAAATTGCCAACAAAAATACTCACTTTGAACTCAACAAAATTAACCTTTTAAAAAAACTACAATAAGTAGTCTAATAACGTTGCTTTATTATTCTACTTCAAAGCATACCCCTGTTGTAGAAAAATAATTGATATTCAAAGCAACAATTTTTTTTGCCAGTAATTTACCTCTTTTTCTACCTGAACAAAACCTGTACCACCTTCGCTATTTCTTGATTTAACTACATTAAGAGGTTTAAGATCAACGAAAACATCCTCGTCAAATTTGGGATGAAATTTTTTAAATTCATCAATTTTGAGATTTTTAAATAACATTTTTCTCTCCAAGCAATATTTAACTATTTGACCTACAACCTGATAAGCCGTCCTAAAAGGAACATCTTTACCAACTAAATAATCTGCCAAATCAGTAGCATTAGAAAAGTCATTTTCTACAGAATCAGATAGGTTTTTGATATTAAATTCAATGCCCTCATTAATTAAAATAGTCATTGCTTTAATACAAGAAGAAATTGTTTCTGCAGTATCAAATATTGGCTCTTTATCCTCCTGAAAATCCTTATTGTATGCAAGTGGCACTCCTTTAACCATCGTTAACAATGCTTGGAGATGTCCGTACACTCTCCCTGTCTTACCTCTGATCAATTCTGGAACGTCAGGATTTTTTTTCTGCGGCATTAAGCTACTTCCTGTGGCACATTTATCTGTTAATTTTGCAAACGAAAATTCATCAGTTACCCACAAAATTATTTCCTCTGAAACTTTACTTAAATGAGACATCAACAAAGCAGATGCAGAAGCAAACTCTATACAAAAATCTCTATCACTAACTGCATCAATACTGTTTTTATAAATCTTTTTAAAACCCAATTCTGCAGCTGTAAAGTGCCTATCAATTTTTATCTTTGTTCCAGCTAAAGCTGCAGCTCCTAACGGAGAAATGTTAACTCTTGAGCGTACTTCTTTATATCTTTCACGGTCTCTTTGGAGCATTTCTACATAGGCCAATAAATGATGAGCCAAAGATAATGGTTGAGCTCTTTGCATGTGAGTATATCCTGGAATTAAAGTATAAATATTAGATTTCGCAAGATTTAAGAAGGATTTTTGCAAATCGATAATTAAAATTTCAATATTGTCAATCTCTTTTCTGAGCCACAATCTTATATCTGTACCAACTTGATCATTTCTACTTCTACCCGTATGTAATTTTTTTCCAGTTTCACCAATTAAACTTATCAACTTTTCTTCTATGCAATAGTGAATATCTTCAGAAGGTGGCCCTGGAAAAAATTTACCCTCCAAATACTCAACTTTTATGGACTCTAAACCATTAATAATTTGTAAAGCTTCAGAAGAGGATAAAACTTTTGTTTTACCAAGCATTTTCGTATGAGCAATCGAGCAATCTATATCTTCTAAAATGAGATTTCTATCAAAACCAATTGAGGCATTAAACTTTTCAATAAAAGGGTCAAGTGAATTATCAAACCTTTTACTCCAAACTTTTGCCATATAAATTAATAACTTTAAGTATCTCTAATAAAGCATTTTTTTATATAAGTGACAAAAAAATATCTATTTCAATTGAAAAATAACCATAGAAGCATCATCTTCAAGATGTCTATTTTGCCCTGTAAAATCATCTAACTTTTTGAATATTTTATTTAAAATTTCTTGGGATGTATAAGATTGCTTGCATAATTTTGTAAGTGTTTTAATTAATCTTTCCTCATCAAATCTTTGCCCTAAAGAGTTAGAAGTATCAATAACACCATCTGTGTAATAAAGAACTAAATCATTTTGATTAAGCTTGATTTCACAACAATGATATTCAGCATCTTTTTGTAGTCCAAGTACAAATCCTTTTGCATCTAATTTTATAATTTTCTGATCTATGCTTTTCCAAAGCAGAGGAGGATTATGTGCTGCATTAGCGAATCTCAATTTTCTAGTTCTGGGATCATAGTCTGAATAAAATAATGTCACAAATCTATGAGATTGATCTAAATCATTTATTGCTAGTTGATTCAAATCATGCAAAATTCTATCTGGAGGCAGACCTGTAAGAACCTCTGCACGTAGCATTCCTCTTAACATAGTCATTAAAAGACCTGCTGGAATTCCTTTACCCATAACATCTCCTATTACGAAGGCCCATCTTGATTTTTCTTTTCTTTTTTCTGAGATATTCGGCTTTAAACACATGAAATCATAGTAATCACCTCCGAGCTGAAGAGCTGGTCTACAATGAGCTGCCAGGTCTATGCCATGGATAATTGGACAATAATCAGGGAGTAATTGAGATTGAATTTCAGCACCAGTGGAAATTTCTCTATCTACTTTTTCATGCTTTTTCTTTGTTTTTATTAAATAGTAATTTTCTAATCCAACAGCTAAACAACTTTCGATAAAATTAAAGTTACTTTCTTTAGTAATCGACTGTCTAAAAATATCTTTGCTAAAAATATAAATAAATCCTCTACATTTACCTCTAGATATTATTTTTTTTGTTTCAATTTTGTATTCTTGAAATTTATTTTTTAAAGCATTTTCAAAAGTTAGAATTTCTTTTATCTTAAAATTTTTTGAAAAATGAAATTGATTCAAAAAACTATTAATTTCTTCTTGAATTGTTAAAAATTCATAATTAGCTGAAATTTTTATATTTTCATTCCATATTTCTCCCTCATAATTTAACGGAATAATTAAAATCATATTCTCAAAATAAATATGTTTAAAAATTAAGCATACATAATCAAGTAATTTATTTATGTTGGAAAATGATTTTAAATAATATGCTAATGAAGATGAAATTTCAGCAAATTTATATTTATTTTTTTGAGTTATTTTAGATTCATTTTCTAAAAATTTTTGGATAAATTTATTCGAAAATATTTTTTCTTTTTGATTATTCTTCAAAACAATTCTAATAGATAAATATGTTTTAACACTAAATTTAAATTTTTAAAAAAAATTAATTAAATTTTTATTTATCTGCAAGCATAGCCTCTACAAATTCATAACTATTAAATGGTCTCAAATCTTTTATACCTTCCCCGGCTCCAATAAACCTTATAGGCAAATTTACTTCTTCAGATACAGCTAAAGAGACTCCTCCTCTAGAAGTGCCATCCAATTTAGTAATAATTGCTCCACTTAAATCTGCTGATTTAGCGAAACTTTTTGCTTGCTTTAAGCCATTTTGACCCTGACTTGCATCTAAAACTAATAATGATTCAACAAGTGCATCTGGAACTTTTTTGTCAATAATTTTTTTTATTTTTGCTAATTCATCCATCAAATTATTTTTAGTTTGCAATCTACCTGCTGTATCAACAAGTAATAAATCAACATTTCTTTTTTTTGCAGAATTAATTGCATCAAAAACTACAGCGGCTGGATCGGCATTTTTTGATTGATTTGATATTACGTCAACATTACTTCTCTCTCCCCACACTTTAAGTTGTTCTACTGCAGCGGCCCTAAAAGTATCAGCAGCAGCTATCAAAGTTTTATAATTACTTTTTGACGATAAATGTGCTAATTTCCCAAGTGTAGTAGTTTTACCAACACCATTAACTCCTACTAATAACCAGACATTTAATTTACCCTTTTGGGGGACTAAGATATCAGTACCCGAATTTTTTATTGGCTTATCGATAATTAATTTTAATTCCTTCTTCAAAAATTTTATTCCTGCTTCTCCACCCACGACTTCCTCGTTTAATTTTGTCCTAAGAGAACTTATAACTTTATCGGTTGAATCAATCCCTACATCAGCTCTTATTAATAAAGTCTCTAAATCATCAAGAGATTCAGGAGTAAGAGGATCATCTCCTAATTTGTCCAATAATTCAGTAACAAATCCTTTTCGGGTTTCTTCTAATCCTCTCCGTAATTTAGTTAACCAATCAATTTCATCAATTGATATTTGATTTATTTTTTTGCCTTGAGCAGCTAATACCATTGCAGACCAGGTAAAATTATCATCAAATTCCCCTAATTCAGGTTCAGCAATATTTTCTTTATTAGGAATATCAATCAATTCCTGCTTTTGCTGTTCCTGTTTCTCTAATTCATGCTTTTGCTGTTCCTGTTTCTCTAATTCTTGCTTTTGCTGTTCCTGTTTCTCTAATTCTTGCTTTTGCTGTTCCTGTTTCTCTAATTCTTGCTTTTGCTGTTCCTGTTTCTCTAATTCTTGCTTTTGCTGTTCCTGTTTCTCTAATTCTTGCTTTTGCTGTTCCTGTCGCTTTTTTAAGAGAGCATATGCTTGTGCAGCCCATTCACGAGAATTATCAGTATTGGTCATTATTATTTATAGTTCGTAATTAAAATTTTTCTAAATACTATTTATTTATATCAAATAATTATGAAAATTAAATTGTTTGTAATCTCCTTAAAACTCCATTTATAAATTTTCTTCCTTGCAAATCACTATATTTATTAGCTAAATTCACAGCCTCATCACAAGCAACAGCTACAGGTGTGTTCAAAAAATTGATATCCACGTAAGCTAGACGGAGAATATCCCTATCAATTCTTGGTAATCTTTTTAATCTCCAGCCATCCATTACTTGATCGATATCAGAATCAATACTTTTAAGATTATTTATTATATTACAAATCCTTTTATTTACATCCTCTCGAATATCAATTTGATCGCTAGAAACAATTAATTTTGGAAAGTCTAGAGTAACAGAGAGTGTATTCATTACGGTTTCAATTTTTGCCAGAGATTTTTTTAACTCATCTCGAACATTTGAATAAGAAGAATCAACACCTTCTTTCAATTCACTATCTAATATTTTTTGTGAAGCATTTTCTAACTCTGACTCGCAATTATCTAATTCCTCTCTGCAATGATTTATAAGAGAATCCAACGCAGATTCAACAATTTCTTCTATCTGAAATTTATTTAACTTACAATCACCATTATCTTTTATAAGGCCAAGAGAAATTAAAGATAATTCTCTAGAAAGGGATCTATTATGCATCAATTAAGAAGAAGTATTAGTGGAAGCTCGTAATTGAGAAAACAATTTTGAAAATGTTGGATTTGTAGTGTTATTTTTCTCATCTGGATTAACTATCCCAGCAGAAATTATTGTTCTAAAAGCATCTTCTACAGAAATATCCAAATCCTTAACAGAAGACTCAGGAACGAGTGTGTACCAGCCAGTAGTTGGATTTGGTGCTGTAGGAATGAAAACACTAAGTAACTTTTCTTCCAATTCTGGTTGTAGAGATGGGCCCACGTCTCCAGTTACAAAGCCAACACTATATAATCCCTCGCGAGGATATTCAACTAAAACAACTCGTCTAAATCTATTGGATTTATTACTTAAAAAAGTTTCTAGCAATTGTTTAAGAGTTTTATAAACCGCTCCGGCTACTGGTATCTTTGATAAAGTACCTTCTCCAAATTCTAATAACCATCTTCCTACAAAATTTCTCGCCATCAAACCTATAAGCAAAATTGCTAATAAAGGAACAGTTAAACCTAAGGTGAGATTAATTAAATCTTGTAATAAAGGATTTAAAGTAATAAAAGGATTTAGTTGCTTTGGGACTGAAGTAACTAACGTTAAAACAAATTTACTAACTAATGATGACAGCCAGATTGTTGTTGCTAAGGGTATTACAACTAACAACCCGGCAATAAGATCATTTTTGAGATCTTGTTGAAGCCTAGATCCTAAATTCGAATCTTGATTTTGATTAGATTCAACCAAAATAACTCTTTAACTATATTAACTTTACTAATAATTTAACTGTTTTTACTAAGTTAGGATATATTTTTCTTAAATATCTATTTTATTTATTAAGTTTATTCTCCAAAAATAACTTTTAAAAGAAATGCCATAAAAAAAGAAATGATTAATACGATTCAGGAAAAAAAAGAAATAAGTAAAAAATTAAAAGAAAGAGCTATTTTTGAGGGTTTTACAGTTGCTGGAATAGCTTCAATACCAGGGAGTTCACGCGTAAAATTAAGAACTAATGCATTAGAAAGATGGTTATCAAATAATTATCATGCTGAAATGAAATGGATGGAAGCAGAAAAAAGAAAAAATATAGGCTCACTTTTTGAAGATGCAAAAAGTGTTTTAAGCGTTGGATTTACTTATATTAATTCACAAAACAGTAATAGCAATTTTCTAAAGGTAGCTAAATTTAGCCAGGGTGAAGATTATCATAAAGTGATTCACAAAAAATTAAAGAATATTGGTAAGTGGATCGACCTAGAAATTCCTGATTGCAAATGGAAAATATGTGTTGATACCTCTCCTCTTCTTGAAAAAGCATGGGCAGAAGAAGCGGGGATTGGTTGGATAGGTAAAAATAGTAATTTAATCAGCAAAAAAAATGGTTCTTGGCTTACTTTAGGTTTTATGATTCTCACAAAAGATTTAATGCCAGATAAACCTCATCAACAACTTTGTGGAAAATGTGATATTTGCATTGAACATTGTCCCACACACGCAATCGTAGAACCATTTGTAATACAATCAGATCTTTGCATTGCTTATCACACAATAGAAAACAGAGATAAAACTATTCCAGAGAAAATAGAAAAAAATTTAGGTGGATGGGTTGCAGGATGTGATATTTGTCAAGATGTTTGTCCATGGAATAAATCAGTGCCATACAACAATAATCATGAAACTGCACCGAAAGAATGGATTAAAAATCTTAATATTGAGTCTCTCAATTGGGACGATAA
Organism: Prochlorococcus sp. AG-355-P18; assembly: GCA_003280515.1. Taxonomy (GTDB): domain Bacteria; phylum Cyanobacteriota; class Cyanobacteriia; order PCC-6307; family Cyanobiaceae; genus Prochlorococcus_A. Next base: position 21,022 of record QCER01000005.1, on the reverse strand, counting down.
AACATGGCAAGAAAATCTAAAAGGGACTACCTTAAAAAGAATTAAACCATGGATGTGGAAAAGAAACATACAAGCAAATATAAATAATAAAAAAATTAAAATATGAAAAAGTTTTTAAAAAAAACAATCTGGATCTTCTTGATCTGTTTTTACTTTTTTCAAATAGAAAAAGTTCGAGCAATAGTTCCCTATTATTATTTCCCAACAATAAAAAACTTACAAAAACAAAGTTTATATATTGGCAAAAATGCATATCAACTACTTTATTTTGGTCAATATGAAGATAGCCTTAACTTAGCCAAATTAGCAATAAAAATAAATGCAAAAGATGAAAAACTATGGTTGATCTTAGCTGAAGCACAAATAGCCAACAAAAAATACAAAAACGCATTAAATTCTCTAAATAAAGCAGAACAGATCAATCCAAAAATCAGCGAAATATATTTTGCTAAAAGTAATGTTTATCTAAAAATTTCACAACAAACAAAAGCAAAGAGTGCTTTAGAAAAAGTAATAAAGATTGAGCCTGATAACCACAAAGCTATTTTTCAATTAGGAAATATTTTATTAATGGAAAAAAACTATTTAGGAGCTATAAAATTGTTTGATAAATCTATAAAAATTAAACCTGATTTCTGGCAAGCAATCAATAACAAAGCTTTAGCTTATTTCGAGAGAAACAATATAAATCTCTCAAGCAAACTTTTTGAAAGTGCAATCTCAATTGAGGAAAATGCTGAACCATTACTAGGCCTAGCCTCATGTATAAATATCCATAATAATAAATTAGCAATTCAACTAGCAAAAAAAGCTTTAGCTAAAGATCCCAAATATGTCAATTATGATTATAGAAAAGAACAGTTATGGGGAGAAAAATTACAGGCCAATACAGAAATTCTTTTACAAAATGAACAACTTAAAAAAGATGTAATACTGGCAAAATCCAAAATAAATGAATCATCTTAATGTTCAATACTGGTAAATATTGCTTTACCTATTAGTCTTAATTTAGTTGATTAATAATTATTCAATTTTGCGCTCTAATGGATAAGAAAAACTTCACTTCCATCTCACTTCAAGAAGAAATGCAACGTTCTTATTTGGAGTATGCAATGAGCGTAATAGTTGGACGTGCTTTGCCTGATGCAAGAGACGGTCTTAAACCTGTGCAAAGAAGAATCATATTTGCAATGTACGAATTAGGTTTAACGCCTGACAAACCATTTAGAAAGTGTGCAAGAGTTGTTGGAGATGTACTTGGAAAATACCATCCTCACGGAGATCAAGCGGTATATGATGCATTAGTAAAACTAGTACAAAATTTTTCAACTAAATATCCTACTCTTGATGGTCATGGAAATTTTGGATCTGTAGATAATGATCCGCCCGCAGCAATGAGATATACTGAGACCAGATTAGCTCCAATAGCTCATAAAGGATTTCTTGAAGAAATCGGATCAGAAACAGTAAACTTTTCAAATAACTTTGACGGTTCTCAAAAAGAACCAGATGTTCTTCCCGCCCAACTTCCATTTTTATTATTGAACGGCTCTTCAGGTATTGCTGTTGGCATGGCGACAAATATTCCGCCTCACAACCTAGGCGAAATTGTAGATGGTTTAGTTGCCTTAGTTAAAAATAAAGATATTAGTGATAAAAAACTTTCTAACATTATCAAAGGACCTGATTTTCCTACGGGCGGAGAATTAATTTATAGCCATGCAATAGAAGAACTTTATCAAACTGGAAAAGGATCTATAACTATAAGAGGAGTTGTAAATAAGGAAGAGGTGAATTTAGGCAAAGGAAAACATAAAAAGAATGCAATAATCATAACGGAACTTCCTTACCAAATTAATAAAGCAGGTTGGATTGAAAAACTCGCAGAACTTGTTAATTCAGGCAAGATTGTTGGGATTTCTGATATTAGAGATGAGAGCGACAGAGATGGAATGCGAATTGTAATAGAACTAAAAAAAGATTCAAATTCTGAACTCGTTATTTCTAATTTATATAAAAAAACAACTCTCCAAACCAACTTTGGCGCAATATTCTTAGCTTTAATTAAAGGGAAGCCTGTACAACTAAATCTGAAAAAATATCTCAACTATTTTCTTGAATTTAGAGAAGAAACAATTAGAAAAAGAACTTTTTATTTTCTAAAAAACACCCTTGATAAACTAGAAATATCAGAAGGTTTATCTAAAGCTACAAAAAACATAAAAAAAGTTATAGCAATCATTGAAGAATCAGAAAATTCTGTGCAAGCTAAATCAAAATTAATAGAAAAGTTTTTATTAAGTGAAAAACAGGCAAATTCAGTTTTGGATATGCCACTAAAAAAATTAACAACTCTAGAAAAAAATCAAATTGATAATGAAATTAAAAATTTAGAAGAGAAAAAGAATTATTTTCAAAAATTATTGAATGAACGAGAATTATTACTTAAGTTACTCATAGAAGAATTATTAATATTAAAGCAAAAATACAATGTTATTCGTAAAACAAGAATAATTAAAAATATAAATCAAAATGAAGAATTAGAAACGATTAATAATCAAATATTAGAGGACTTTATAAGTAAAAAAACAAAATTATATATAGACAATAGACTTTATTTAAGAAGGATGATTTTAGGTCATTACAAGAAATCATTTGAGGTTACAAATAAAATTATAGATAATAAAAATATTCAAAAATTTATATTTAATATTGAAAAGAATATTAAATTAATTGGAATCACAAATACGGGAAAAGTGTTTAACATTGATTGGGAATCAAGTATTAATAAAGACTATAAATTAGATAATAAAATTCTTGGAAATATTCATCCTAATGAAATAATAAATTTTCATTCAATTAAAAAAGATACTAAAAACTATTTGTGCATATTAAATTCAGATGGAAGATTTAAAAAAGTTTTATTTGATGAAGATATGATAAAAAGTAATAGATCTTTCACTATTACAAAATTAAAAAATAATTTAAAAACAGTTGATTCTTTTATTTCTAATGAAAACAAAAATTTAATAATATTAACCTCGATAGGAAGAATTTTTAAAATTAATTTATCAAATAAATTTTTAACACCAACTTCTAAACAATCCCAAGGATTAATAATTGCAAAACTTTTACCAAGTGAAAAAATCGTTTCTTGTTGTACATTCCATGATGGAGAAAATATTTTTTTAATATCTAAACAAGGAAAAATCTTCTGCATAAATAGTAATGAAATTTACTGCTCAAATGAAAACAGTTTGGGATATTTAAATGAAAAAACCCAACTTAAAAACGATTACTTCCTTAAAATAATAGCGAGTAACCATTACCTTGATATCGAAACTAATAAAAATAAATCTGCAAGATTGGACCTAAATAAATTAAATTTCAAATCTAATAAATCAAACTTTTTAATTGATTTTTTAAAATTAGATAATGATGAATACCTTGAAAATTGTTTCCGACTTGAAAACTTTCTCAACTAAGATTTATATTCATTTTCAACCCAATTTAAGTATTCTTGATTTACTGTTCCAGTTACATAATCACCAGTAAAGCAACTCATCTCTAAACCTTTAATAGGAGAATCACTTATTATAGATTTACGCAAACTTTCAACACTTTGATAAACAAGATTATCAATTTCAAGTTTATCGGCGATTTCACTTATTGTCCTATTATGAGCTATTAATTCATCTCTGTTAGGCATATTAATTCCATAAACGTGAGGATAACGAACAGGAGGAGCTGCTGATGTAAAAAATACTTTATTTGCTCCTGCATCTTTAGCCATCTGGACAATTTCTTTTGAAGTAGTACCTCTTACAATCGAGTCATCAACAATTAATACATTTTTATTTTTAAACTCTGCACTCATGGCATTTAATTTTTGCCTTACAGATTTCTTACGTTTCTGCTGACCAGGCATTATAAATGTTCTGCCAACATATCTATTTTTAAAAAAACCTTCCCTATATTCTATTCCTAACTGTCTTGCAACTTGCATTGCGGCGGGTCGAGAAGAATCAGGTATAGGCATAACTACATCAATATCTCCAGAATTTATTGTTTGTTTTATTGTTTCTGCTAAATAATCACCCATCTTTAAACGAGCTTTATAAACTGAAATTCCATTCATAATTGAATCCGGCCTGGCTAAGTAAACATATTCAAAAGCACAGGGAAATAACTTTGGATTTTCAGAACATTGCTTAGAGAAAAACTCCCCATCAAGATTTATAAAAACAGCTTCTCCTGGATCTACATCTCTCACTACTTGATAATCATTATTCTCAAGTACTAAAGATTCACTTGCAACCATCCATTCTTCTTTTTTTGTAGTTAATGAAAGTCTTTTTCCTATGACTAAAGGCCTAATCCCAAAAGGATCTCTAAATGCTAATAAACCATGACCTGAAATTAATGCAATTGAAGCATATGATCCCTGAATTCTTTTATGTAAAGATTTGACCGCATTAAAAATAATATCAGGTTCTAATCCTTGATTATGAATTTGTTCTTGTAATTCTGTCGCAAATACATTTAACAACATTTCAGTATCACTTGAAGAATTTGTATGCCGCTTGTCAACGTTAAATAACTGTTTTTCTAAATCTCTGGTATTAGTCAAATTTCCATTATGTATCAACACAATTCCATAAGGAGCATTAACATAAAAAGGTTGTGCTTCTTCTACACTTTCTGCTGATCCCTTTGTTGCATACCTAACATGACCCAATCCAATTTTGCCAATTAAATTCCTCATATCTCTAGTTCTATAAGCAGTATTAACCTGACCTTTAACCTTATGTATATGAAAAACAGTGTTCTCCATTGTTGCTATACCTGTTGAGTCTTGACCTCTATGCTGCAAAAGCAAAAGACTATCGTAAATTTGTTGATTTACATCATTTGAAGAAACGATTCCAACTATTCCGCACATAGCTTAATATCTTAAAAAGATTAATAGTTGAGAAATGTTTTTCATATTTAAAAGTAAGCTGAAATACTATTATTAAATTTTTCGGTTAATTCCTCAACCCTAATATTGCAAATATTTTTTTCGTTAATTTTTATCTTCAGAGTATCACTAGATACGTATCCTATTTTTTTTACATACACACTTGATGGGAAATTTATTTGATTTTGTTTTAAATAATCGAACCATTTATTTTGTTTCATTTTACTAATTGAAAAAATAATTCTTGACCCTCCTTCGGCAAACAATAAATTATCCACCCTATTTAAATCTTTCTCTAGTTCTATAATTGCACCCTTTGCGGACAAAATACAAGACTCTGCTAACGCTATAGCTAAACCTCCGTCGCTTATATCGTGAGAAGAAACTACAAGACTTTTTAAAATCGCATTTCTTAAAAAACTCTGGCAAAACTTTTCATCCAACAGATCTATTTTTGGAGGCCGACCTGTAATTTCTCCATGAAAATATTCCAGATAAGAACTAGCTGCAATTTTTATTTCTGATTTTGAAGAACCAATTAACCAGATTTGATCATCAATATTTTTCCATTCACTACTTATAGCTTTTTCGACATTATCTATCTTTCCAACCATTCCAATAACAGGAGTAGGATTAATAGGAGTAATTAGATTATCTTTATCTTTAGATTCATTATATAAAGATACATTACCTCCTGTAACAGGAGTTTCTAAAGCTTTACAGGCTTCAGCTATTCCATTACATGAAGATGAGAGTTGCCAATATCCTATTTCATTATCAGGGGAAGAAAAATTTAAATTATTTGTAATTGCTACTGGTTCAGCCCCAACACAACTAACATTTCTAGCGGACTCTGCTACAGCAGCGATAGATCCTCTAAAAGGATCAAGTGCAACCCATCTACTATTGCAATCAACTGAAGCAGCGACACCAGAAAATACTTTACTTTTATTTTTTTTATTTTGTTCCCTTAGTCTTACTACGGCTGCATCTGATTTTCCAGGTGTAAAAACTGTATTTGTTTGTACTTGGGAATCATATTGTTTATAAATCCATCGTTTAGAAGCTATTGATGGATTAGAGAGTAGTTTTAAAATGATTTCTGAAAAAGAAAAATTCTTATTTTCGTTCAATGAAAATATTTTTTGCTCATTAATTTCTGGTAAATTATTTTCTTTCCATTCCCATTTCTTTAAAAGATCATCGGGTGGATTTTTAATCACATTGTGAAAATTTACAGGAGTATCATCAGACAAGGCAGAAGTAGGTATTTGGGCCACAATTTTACCTTTATGAGAAATAATTACCTCATTAGTTCCTATAACTTCACCAATAACACTGGCATATAATCCCCATTTATTAAATTTTTCAATAAGATCATTAATTTTTTCTTCTTTAACGACAAACAACATTCTTTCTTGCGATTCAGATAATAAATATTGGTATGAGGACATATCATCTTCTCTAGAGGGGACCAAATCTAAATCAATAGATATCCCTAAATTGCCATTTGCAGCCATTTCTGCGCTACTGCATGTTAAACCTGCAGCACCCATATCTTGAGCTGCAATTACATCCCCTGTCTTGAAAGCATCCAAACAAGCTTCAATAAGACTTTTCTCAATAAATGGATCACCTACCTGAACTGCAGGTCTATCATCTAATGAAGTTGTAGTTAATTCTGAACTAGCAAAACTAGCACCACCAACACCGTCTCTGCCAGTTGTATTACCAACATATAACACTGGTGATCCTACGTTTTTAGCTCCAGAACAAACGATTTCCTCGGTTTCTAAAAGTCCTAAAGCCATAACATTCACTAGAGGATTTCCAGAGTAACTCTCATCGAAATCAATTTCGCCTCCAACAGTCGGCACGCCCACACAATTTCCATAATGTGCAATACCGGATACAACTCCTCGTAGTAAATCAACATTGGATGATTTATCAAGGTTGCCGAATCTCAATGAATTCAACACTGCGATTGGCCTTGCACCCATTGTAAATATATCTCTTAAAATTCCTCCCACACCTGTTGCTGCGCCTTGAAAAGGTTCAATAGCAGAAGGATGATTATGACTTTCTATTTTAAAAACAAGTTTTTGATTATTTCCAACGTCAATAACGCCAGCATTTTCTCCAGGTCCAACTAAAACATTTTTACCTTTAGTGGGAAATTTGGATAGTAAAGGTCTTGAATTTCTATAACAACAATGCTCAGACCACATAACGCCAAACATGCCTAATTCTGTTCTATTAGGTTTTCTCTTTAGTCTTTTGCAAATTTGTTCGTAATCATTAAGTGTTAAATTTTCAACTTTTAGTGCTTCATTAAGATCATAAAGATCATTATTTTCTTGATTTATCATTATTTATATCCAAGGGTCATCTTCTTTTTTTTCACTAAACGGTATAGATGTTCTTTCGTTATTATAAAAACTTTTTTGTTTAAAATCTAAGTTTTGGCTAATATCTTCATCTTCTTCAAGCCATTCCTCTAATCTATTAGAAGCAATATTTTTCATATCATCAAATCTATCAAAAATTTTTTTCCCTTTTTGCATAAATTCATTTTTAATACTTGATTTAATTAAAGTTAAATCATCTAAAGAATTACTTTCACAAAATACCAATCCCGGTTGTTGATCATTGATATTATCAATAGTTAATTTCCATCTACTAGAACCTGGAATCTTAGGATTAGATCTAGAAACTAAGTAATATTTAATTTTGCCCGTTTTCATTTCAAATAAAAAATCTGCGATGACTCCTATTTTTGATCCATTAATATTTATAAGATTAGCTTCTATTAAAGTTGGAAACCTATTTAAAGTTGCTAAATCCGAAATAGCTGGATCACCTTTAACGAAAATTTCATTATCTATGATTTGAGTAATTTGATTTAATCGCCAAACATTTCTTTTTAAATCAAAATTAGAAGGACGAGAGTACCATCCTAAAATCCGATGAACTGGAGGGTGCATCCAAACATTTTCACCATTTCCATAACTAAGGACCATATTCCCCTTAACACTATAGTTTAGTAATTCACTTAATAAAATTTCTTTAGGTAATTTCAAATTAAGAACGAACCTGTACAGGCATAACTAAATAAGTAAAAGAATTAAGATTATCTTCTGGTACAAAAACAGCTGGAGTAGTTGCAATATTGCACTTTAAAAGTACATTTTCAGAAGCAATAACTTTTAAACCTTCTAACAGATATCTTACGTTAAATGCAATATCAAAATTTTCTCCGGAATAAGAAACAGGTATTGATTCATTTGCATTTCCAATATCTTGAGCATCAGCACTGATTAAAGCCAAATCTCTTTCATTTAATTTAATCTTTACAACACTACTTTGCTGATCAGCCAAAACAGCAATTCTTTCTAATGCATCTATTAATTTTTTGGTATTAAAATTTAGAATTTTAGAAAAAGAATCGGGAATTAATTGTGAATAATTAGGATAAGTACCTTCCAAAGTTCTTGTAGTAATTATTTGATTAGAAGATATAAATACTACTTGACCTTTGTCATAGAAAAGCTTAATTGAATTTTCTGAGCTTCTCAAAGAAACTAGTTTTTCAATTTCTCTTAATGATCTAGTTGGGATAGTTACAGATAAATCATTAACATTTGAAGATAAGTTTTCTTTATTTTCGATATGTTCTTCATTACCAATTAAAGCAACAGCCAGTCTATGGCCATCTGTAGAAGCAGACTCTAAATAATTTGGTTTAAAAGTAAAATTGACGCCTGTGAGTAGTTGCTTAGAATCATCATTACTACTAGCAAAAATAGTAGATTTTAAAGCTTTTAAAAAAGAACTAGGATCAACATTCAAAGAAGTACCGCTTTCAACAAATGGTAAATTAGGATATTCATCAGAGGGGATTCCTTTTAGATTAAAAGAACCTCTGTCACTTTTTATTAGGATACTATCTGAATTTTCGTCTACTTCTAAAGAAACAGGAGTTTCATTAGGTAGTTTATTTACTATTTCGGATAAAAGTTTTGAAGGTATCGTAATAGCTCCACTATTTTTAACAGTTCCGTCAAAAGAAGTTTGAATTCCTAAATTAAGATCAAATCCTGTGACGCTAATTTTATTAGTTCCTTGGTCAGCTGTTAAAAGTATATTTGCAAGAATGGGATGTGTCGGCCTTGAAGCAACTGCTTTGCTTACTAGTTGTATGGCATTATTTAATTCATTTTGATTACAAATAATTTCCATCATAATTTGGAACTTTTTACAAATACAATATACTTTTTTCGTATATTAAATTCAATAAATTTATTTTTTACTCTTTTCTATATATAAAAAAAATAATAAAAAAAATTTTTAGTAGTAGTAGTTCTTGTGGGAACTGTGGAATTTTTAAATTAAACAGCTTGTTTACCTAGTTTACGAAGAAAAGAATATGTGTAAAAAATTTTTAATTTGTTAAATATTTTCTTTTTTTTTCAAAAATTTATAATTTATTCAACAAATTGAATTTCTTATTATGTACTTTTCAACAAATAAGGTTACTTTTTAATTAATTTCCACAGACACTATTTTTTTTGGATTTTAATATCCTAAGATTTTAGTTATATTTTTTAATGAAGGTTCAATATTTTTTCTAAAAATAGCATCGTTGTTTTTTATAGCGCAATCAGGATCTTTTAAGCCATTTCCAGTCAGAACACAAACAATAGTCGATTCTTTTTGGATTCTATTTTTGTTTTTAATCAGTCCAGCAACTGATGCTGCACTGGCAGGTTCACAAAAAACACCTTCTTTGGCAAGGATTTTATAAGCATCGATTATTTCTTCATCTGTAACTGACTGAAAGTCTCCTTTACTCTCCTTTTTTACTTTTTTTGCTTTTTCTCTATTTACAGGATTTCCAATTCTTATTGCTGTTGCTATTGTTTCTGGATCTTTAACTATTATATTTTTTACTAATGGAGCTGATCCATCGGATTGAAATCCCATCATAATGGGTAGTTTTAAATTTCTTTTTATTTTTGAATATTCTTTAAATCCCATCCAATAAGCAGTTATATTTCCTGCATTACCCATTGGAATACAAAGCCAATCAGGAGCAATACCTAAGTCATCAATTATTTCAAAAGCTGCTGTTTTTTGTCCTTGTATTCGATATGGATTAACAGAATTAACAAGTTCTACAGGATGTTCTGAGGATAAATCTCTAACAATTTCAAGAGCTTTATCGAAGTTGCCATTAATAGATATTATCTCAGCGCCATACATTAAAGCTTGCGCAAGTTTTCCTTGTGCTACAAATCCTTCTGGGATTAAAACGTAAGGTTTTAATCCTCCTCTAGAAGCATATGCAGCAGCAGCAGCAGAAGTATTTCCAGTGCTTGCACAAATTACTGCTTCACGGCCTTCTTCTTTTGCTTTGCTAATTGCCATAGTCATACCACGATCTTTAAAAGATCCTGTTGGATTTAGGCCATCATATTTTAAAAAAACTTTTGTTCCATTACCGATTAAATTGCTAATTGACTCACTTAGAATTAGTGGTGTATTTCCTTCATTGAGGGAAATAATAGGAGTTTCTTTTGTAACTGGCAGATATTGCTTATAAGCTTCGATTAGACCTGGCCATCTTTTTTTTCTGTAATTAATACGCAGTTTATTTTTGATTTTATTTAATAACACCATGGTTGTTTAATTTTGTTTGATTTTATCTAAAGGAGAATTGGTGAAAAAGGTCAATAGTTCTGAAATTGATTCTACTTTATTCATTACTTTGCTCAAAGCGCTAACATCTAAAATTACAGTTTTAGTTGGATATGCTTCAAAAAAATTTATTAGGTTTATTTTTCCATTTCCTATGTTAATACCTTGAATTACGCTTGCTCTAAGGGCTAACATGCCTGTTCTTTCATCATTTGCTTTGGGTGGGTGAATAATAGATGAAAGTCGTGTTAAAAAAACGTTTCCTATTTCAGAATAAACTAATTTGCTTGCTATGGTAATTGGAACTTCAAAATCTTTGTTTAAAACTTTTCTAATTTCTTCATCGGGAGACCCAGTGGCTTTCAAAATTCTTTTTAATTGTCTTGTAGATTTACCTTCTTTAGCAAAAGTTTTTAAAGAATTTACTTTAATTGTTCTAGAAAATATGCTATAGGTGATTTTAATTTCTTCAGAAGTATAAGCTTTGGGAATATATAAAAATAATGGAGAAATTATTAAAATAAAAAATATTTTAAATTTTAAAAATTTACTAAACTTCATTTATATATTTGAACCAGCGGCAATCTTAACAAGTCTTACTACTCCTTTTTCAGTTACTTTTTTTGCAATTTTTATACCCATTTCTTTTGCATAGGGCTCATTAATAAGTCTTGGAACTCTTTTTAGAAAAATGTCAATTGAATATCCCGGTAATTTTTGTAAAATCTCTAAAAAGTTTCTTAATGGCTCAACATACATTACAAGCTCACTCAAGTTATTATTTTCGTTAGTAGTGTTTAATTTAATCGATTGCGGAAGATAATTATTTAAACTTTTCAATATTTTTAGACTAAGTAAATCTATCTGATTTGTTAAACCTTCAACTATTTCATTTCTAAGGAATCCTCCATTTGGAGAAAAGAGAAGATTTATTACTTCGTCTAAAAGTTTTTCTAAATCGAGATTTGTTTGTTTTGCAGCGTTAGAAAGCAGATCTTCTAAACGATCCCATTTAAATTGTTTATTATCAAAAAGCATTTCTTTAAGGCTTTCCCTCAATTGTGGATCAGGGTCTTCCATTAATCTTCTAGCAAAATATGGATAAGCTGCGCCTAATATTTTGAAGTTTGGATCTACGCTTAAAGCTATTCCTTCTAATGTAAGTAATGATCTTATTATAAGGGCATAATACGGGGGTAGTCTGAAAGGGAATTTATACATAACACCAGACATATCGTCAGTAACGCTTTTAAAATCCATTTTCGAAACTCCTTGTTCAACGGCGTTAATGAAAACATCTTGAAATGCTGGAACAATGGGTTCTAGATTAACTTCTTCTGATAAAAATCCTAATTTTACGAAATCTTGAGACAATTTATCGAAGTTTTTATTTACTAAGTGAACTACTGCTTGAATTAATCCTGATCTAGATTCTCTCGAAACCTCGCTCATCATTCCAAAATCTAGGTAACATAATCTTCCATCTTCTAAGGCTAATAAATTACCTGGATGCGGGTCTGCATGAAAAAAACCATGTTCCAAAAGCTGTTCTAAACTGCATTGCACCCCTATTTCAATCATGTCATCAGGATTAATTCCTAATTTTTTTACGTCCTCTAAATTTGTTAATTTTGTACCGTCTATCCATTCCATTGCTAAAACTCTTCTTGAAGTTATTTCTTTATAAATTTTTGGCACGGCAATCATCTTGTTATGTTTATGCATATCTCTAAATTTATCTGCATTTGCAGCCTCGTTTAGATAATCCATCTCTTCAAAAACTCTCTTGCCTAATTCATCAATCAAAGCGACTAGATCACTTCTTATCAATCCGATATTGTTTTTTAGCCAATAAGCAATATTTCTTACAATGTAAAGGTCTAAGGTTATTTGTTCTCTTAAACCCGGCCGTTGTACTTTTATTGCAACGATCTCTTCATTTTTTAATTTAGCTTTATGCACTTGACCTAAAGAAGCAGCAGAAATTGGCTCTTTATCAATTTCTAAAAAAATCTCATCTATTTTCCTTCCTAAATCTTCTTCTATTAATTCCATAGCTTTATCGCCATCAAAACCAGGGAGCTGATCTTGCAATTCAGATAATTCTTCTAGAAGAATACCTGGGATTATATCTGGTCTTGTTGATAAAGCTTGGCCTGCTTTAACAAATGCAGGTCCAAGTTCTACTAACAAATTTGTTAATTCTCTTGCTCTAAATCTTGCTTTCTGTTCATTTTTTAGTCTTCCAGTTAATTTATCCCATCCCACGGAAAAGATGTAAGCAAAAATAGGTAGAAGGGTTTGCCAAAGTCTTCTTAAAAGTCTTTTAGGATTTTTTTTGTAAATTTTAGAAATTGTATCTGGATCATAATTTAAGAGTCCAGATACCTCAATAAAATCAGTAAAGTCTTCTTTCATAACTTTATATATTTAAAACCTTTATTTTTTTAAAAAAGAAGTTAATTTTTTTATATGGAAGATTTATCATGTTAATACAACTCAAAATAGAAAATATTGCCTTAATAGAAATTATAGAAATTAATTTCGAAAAAGGTTTGAATATCATAACTGGGGATTCAGGTTCAGGAAAATCATTAATTTTGGATTCCCTAAATGCACTGTTTGGTGGAACTAATATACCTCTAAAACATTTAATACGTCCAGGAAAAGATTTTTGCGTTATTGAGGCGATATTTTCTTCTTCTTTTCAAATTAATAATTGGTTAATTAGTAATGGTTTTGAAATAACTTCTTCAGAACTACAAATTAAAAGAAAATCTTATAAAAAAAATAATAAAATCTTATCCAAATATAGCCTTAATGATTTACCAATTAATAGACAATCATTAGAAAAACTTGGAGGATTTTTAATAGATTTTGCAGGTCAATCTGACACTTTTATCTTTGATTCTCTAGATAAGAGAAGACTAATTATTGATGACTTATGTTCTCAAGAATTTAGAGATACTAGCGAAAGGATTAAAAGTATATGGAGAGAAAGTGAAAAGTTAACAAGATTATTGAATGAAAAAATAGAATTTTCTAGGAATCAAGAAGAAAAAAACTTGGTAATTAAACACATGTTGAAGAGTTTAGAAGAGGCTGATTTAAATTCAAGTGAAGAAATTTTAGAACTAGAGCTATTAGAAAATAAACTTGTAAATAATCTTGAAATTAATAATTCAATAAAATCATCCTTAGAAAATTTAAATAATTTCAGTCATGATGAACCTTCAGTAACTTCCTTTATAAATCAATCACTAAAGATTTTAAATAAAACAGCCGATTTCGATTTAAAGATTCAAAATTTTAGAGAGAAGTTATTAAATATTCATGCTGATGTTGAAGATTTAATTTTTGATCTAAAGTCATATTTGCAAGAAATAGAAAATTATGAATCTAATCTTCCAGAAATACAAAAAAGATTATTTTTTTTAAAAAACTTAGAAAAAACTTTTTCTTTAGATCTACCTCAATTAATCGCAAAGCGTGATCAATTAAAAACGTATTTTCAACAAAATGATCAGGATAATGAAATTTGCAGGATTAAAGCTCAAATTGAGAATTTACAAAGTAATTTAAATTGTTTATTTGTTATTCAATCTACTGAGAGAAAAAAAATTGCTAAACGGTTACAAAATTCAATAATGTCGATTTTAAGCAATCTAGGTTTAGAAAATGCAAATTTTTCAATTCAATTTTCTGAATGTCAGCCATCTGGTGATGGAATTGATTGTGTGAATTTTTTGTTTTCAGCTAATCCCGATCAGAAGCTTGCTCCATTATCAAATGTTATTTCTGGCGGAGAAATGTCAAGATTTTTGTTGGCGATTAAATCTAGTATTTCTAAAAAACCCAATACTTTCTTTTTTGATGAAATTGATAGTGGTTTAAGTGGTAAATCGCTATTTTCTTTGGTTGAACTGATAAAAGAAATTTCTAAAAATCAACAAGTTTTATGTATTACACATCAGCCTTTCTTAGCTGCGAAAGGATTGGCTCATTTTAAAGTTAATAAAAACGTCATTAATGGAATAACTTATACTTCGATTGTAAAACTTACTACAAAAAATCAAAGAAAGAATGAATTAGTAGAACTTATAGGCGGAGGTTCTTGCGAAGTAAATGAATATGCATCTAGACTTCTTGATCGTTCAGCTGCGTAAAATAGAAAAAATTCCACTATAATAACTTTTTTAAATCAATAATTAGATTTAAACATGGTTAATAAAGTTGATAGTAGTTTTGGAGAAGATAATTCAATTAATATTAGAGGCGCTCGTCAGCATAATTTAAAAAATATTGATCTTTCTCTACCTAGGAACAAATTTATAGTTTTTACAGGTGTGAGTGGAAGTGGTAAAAGCTCTTTAGCCTTTGATACTATTTTTGCTGAAGGTCAAAGAAGATATGTTGAAAGTCTTTCGGCATACGCAAGGCAGTTTTTGGGTCAAGTAGATAAACCAGATGTTGACAATATTGAAGGTTTATCACCTGCTATTTCAATTGATCAAAAATCTACAAGTCATAATCCTCGATCAACAGTTGGAACAGTAACAGAGATACAAGATTATTTAAGATTATTGTTTGGTCGTGCTGGAGAGCCGCATTGTCACCACTGCGGGATTCCAATTGCGCCTCAAACTATTGATGAAATGGTTGATCAAATTCTTCTCTTGCCAGAAGGAACAAGGTACCAATTGTTGGCTCCCGTTGTAAGAGGTAAAAAAGGAACACATACAAAATTAATAAGTGGACTAGCTGCCGAAGGATTTGCTAGAGTAAGAATTGACGGAGAAGTAAGAGAACTTGCTGATAGTATTGAATTAGATAAAAATCAAATTCATAATATTGAGGTAGTAGTTGATAGATTAATTGCAAGAGATGGAATACAAGAAAGATTAAATGATTCTCTACAAACTTGTCTCAAAAGGGGTGATGGCCTAGCAATAGTAGAAGTTGTTCCAAAAAAAGGAGAAAATTTACCTTCTAACTTAGAGAGAGAAAAACTTTACTCAGAAAATTATGCATGTCCTGTACATGGTTCTATTGTTGAAGAACTTTCTCCTAGATTATTTTCTTTTAATAGCCCATATGGGGCTTGTCCAGATTGTCATGGGATTGGTTATTTAAAAAAATTTACTGCGGATAGAGTTATACCTGATAAAACATTGCCTGTTTATGCCGCAATAGCTCCTTGGAGTGAAAAAGATAATACTTATTATTTCTCTTTACTTTATTCCGTAGGACAAGCTTATGGTTTTGAGTTGAAAACTCCTTGGAAAGATTTAAGCGATTTGCAAAAAAAAGTTCTACTTTTAGGATCAGATAAACCAATATTAATTCAAGCTGATAGTCGTTTTAAAACCTCTAGTGGTTTTGAAAGACCCTTTGAGGGTATTTTGCCAATATTAGAAAGGCAATTGAATGAAGCCAATGGAGAATCAGTAAAACAAAAATTAGAAAAGTATCTAGAATTAGTTCCCTGCAAGACATGCTCTGGAAAAAGATTAAGACCTGAGGCTTTGGCTGTTAAACTTGGTCCATTCAATATTACTGACTTAACTTCTATAAGCGTTTCTGAAACCCTTAACCACGTAGAGCGCATCATGGGTTTAGGTAAGACAAAGAAGGAAAATATATCTTTATCGGCAAAACAAAAGCAGATAGGTGAATTGGTTTTAAAAGAGATTCGTTTACGTTTGAAGTTTCTAATTAATGTTGGTTTAGATTATTTGACTTTAGATAGACCAGCTATGACTTTGTCTGGTGGAGAGGCGCAGCGTATTAGATTGGCTACACAAATAGGTGCAGGTCTTACTGGGGTTTTATATGTTTTAGATGAACCAAGTATTGGTTTGCATCAGAGAGACAATGACAGATTATTAGAAACATTAAAAAGCTTAAGAGACTTGGGAAATACTTTGGTTGTGGTGGAACATGATGAAGATACTATGAAATCCGCAGATTATTTAGTAGATATTGGTCCAGGGGCAGGTGTTTATGGTGGAGAAATAATAGCTAAAGGATCTTATCAAGATGTCTTAAATTCAGAAAGGTCATTAACTGGAGCTTATCTCAGTGGTAGGAGGTCAATTCCTACGCCAAAAGAACGTAGATCATCTGTTAAAAAAAGTTTAATTTTAAATAATTGCTCTAAAAATAATTTAAAAAATATTTCTGTGGAATTTCCTTTAGGAAGGTTAGTTTCTGTTACTGGTGTAAGTGGAAGTGGAAAGAGCACTTTGATAAATGAATTACTGCACCCTGCATTGTGTCATTCTTTAGGATTAAAAGTTCCTTTTCCTCAAGGCGTAAAAGAGTTAAAGGGTATAAAGGCAATTGATAAAGTTATCGTTATTGATCAATCTCCAATAGGAAGAACTCCAAGATCAAATCCTGCTACATATACAGGTGCTTTTGACCCTATAAGGCAGATATTTACTGCCACAGTAGAAGCAAAAGCAAGAGGTTATCAGGCTGGTCAATTTAGCTTTAATGTGAAAGGAGGAAGATGCGAAGCCTGTAAAGGTCAGGGAGTCAATGTTATTGAAATGAATTTTTTACCTGATGTTTATGTTCAATGTGAAGTATGTAAAGGAGCTCGTTTTAATAGAGAAACTCTTCAAGTTAAATATAAAGGTTTCAACATATCTGATGTTTTAGAGATGACTGTTGAACAAGCTGCAGAAACTTTTTCTGCTATACCTCAAGCAGCTGATAGATTATCTACATTGGTTGATGTTGGCTTAGGATATGTCAAATTAGGCCAGCCAGCTCCTACATTATCTGGTGGAGAGGCTCAAAGAGTTAAGTTAGCCACGGAATTGTCAAAAAGGGCTACTGGAAAAACTTTATATTTGATTGATGAACCAACTACAGGGTTAAGTTTTTATGATGTTCATAAATTAATGGATGTAATACAACGTTTGGTAGATAAAGGTAATTCAGTAATTGTTATTGAACATAATTTAGATGTTATTAGATGTTCCGATTGGATTATCGATTTAGGACCTGATGGAGGGGATAAAGGAGGAGAAATTATTGCAGAAGGTATTCCTGAGGATGTAGCTAAAAATCCTAAAAGTCATACAGCAAAATATCTTAAAAAGGTTCTGAAATAAGAAAATTCTTGTTGTATTTCTTTTTATTTTAATTATTTCAGCAATACGAAATTCTTTTTTAAAGGGGGATAAAACGTATCTATAACTGCTTTTTTGAAAACTTTTATATTAAATAAATTTCAAATCATAATGCTTTCTTAATATTTCCTTAGAAAAATTCAGCTTATTTGTATAAATGGCCGTTAATCGGAGGATTTGCTAAATGAGATTGAAATTTTTACATTTACATTTACACGGTCTTATACGTTCTAAAAATCTTGAGCTAGGCAGGGATGCAGATACAGGAGGGCAAACACAATACGTTTTAGAGTTAATTAAAAGTTTGGCTAATACTTCAGAAGTTGATCAAGTTGATTTAGTTACTCGTTTAATAAAGGACCCTAAAGTAGAAGATGAATATTCCCAAGAAGAAGAATTTGTAGAGCCTGGGGTTAGAATTTTAAGATTCAAATTTGGACCTAACAAATATTTAAGAAAGGAATTGCTTTGGCCTTATTTAGATCACTTAACTGAAAAACTCATTTCTTACTATAAAAAAAACAAAAAGCCTAATTTTATTCATGCACATTATGCAGATGCTGGATATGTAGGAGTTAAATTAAGTCAATGCTTAAACGTTCCTCTTATTTTTACTGGTCATTCTTTAGGAAGAGAGAAAAAAAGGAAATTGCTTGATACTGGTTTAAAAAGTAATCAAATAGAAAAACTTTATTCTATAAGTAAAAGAATTGAGGCAGAAGAAAAAGCATTGAAGTCTGCAGATATTGTCGTTACAAGCACTAAACAAGAGTCAGTGTATCAATATTCTCAATATTCTTCCTTTTCACCTCACAAAGCTAAAGTTATTCCTCCTGGTGTTGATCATAATAAATTTCACCATATTCACTCCACAAGCGAGACAGCTGAAATTGATAACATGATGAAACCTTTTTTAAAGGATTCTGCTAAACCTCCATTTTTGACTATTTCTAGGGCTGTACGAAGAAAAAATATACCATCTTTGATTGAAGCATATGGCAGATCTGAAAAATTAAAAAGAGAAACTAATTTAATTTTGATTTTGGGTTGTAGAGAAAGTACTTCAAAACTTGACCCTCAACAAAAAGATGTTTTCAATAATATTTTTGAAACAATTGATAAATATAATTTGTATGGAAAGGTAGCTTATCCCAAAAAACATCTTCCAAGTCAGATTCCCGCTTTATACAGGTGGGCTGCTAGCAGAGGTGGTGTATTTGTAAATCCAGCTTTAACAGAGCCTTTTGGTTTAACTCTTCTTGAAGCTTCTTCATGTGGATTACCAATAATATCAACAAATGATGGAGGGCCAAAAGAAATTCGTTCAAAATGTGAAAATGGACTTCTAGTAGACGTTACCGATATTAATGAGTTGAAAGTTATTCTTGAAAAAGGAATATCAAATAATAATCAGTGGAAAATATGGAGCAGAAATGGAATTGAGGGGGTTACTAGACATTTTAGTTGGAACACTCATGTACGCAATTATTTATCAGTACTTACTGAAGAATTTCCAAGTTCAAATAGTTATTCTTCATCTGACATTAAACAAAGTTGTTTAAAAGGGACTTCTTCACTTATAAAACCCCATTGATCAAAAACTTCAGGATCAGGGTGAAGAATTAGTTGATTATTTTGGGTTTTCTTTAGTTTAAACCCTTTCTTAGATAGTTTTTTCATTAAGTTAGCAGTTTCTTCAAATCTTGATGCCATTGCATCAAGACTTGAGCAGTCACTTGTTAATCCATTATCTTTCCATGTAAAAAAATTCATAACAAATTCTTCAAAGATTGATTTTTAAAACTATACCTAAAATTACAAGTAAAATGTTGATCTTCCAAAAATTTTCAACTATTTTTTGTTCCTTCACTCCTTTAAGTTCAAAGTGGTGGTGTACTGGAGCCATTAAAAATATGCGTTTACCTCTATGAAATAATTTTTTTGTAATTTTAAAAAACCCTACTTGAATCATTACTGATAATGATTCAATAATAAATATTCCTGAGAAAATAGATAATGTAAAAATGCTATTGGTTAATAACGCTATAGAACCCAGAATTGCTCCAATACTTAGAGATCCTGTGTCACCCATAAATATTTTTGCAGGATAACTATTATATTTGAGAAATCCTAAGCATATGCCGGACATTGAAAAACATAAGATGCTAAAAACAAAAAGTTCTTGCTGTTCTTTTAGTAATATTTCTGTTCCTAATCCATAAAAGGTAATTCCACTACATCCAGCTGCTAATCCATCTAGTCCATCAGTCAAATTTACTGAATTACTTATGCCCACAAGCACTAAAAAAGAAACTGGCAATATGAAAATATGCATATTTATTACCCAGGAGTCAGAAACTGTTATTAATGGACTGATTAAATTTTTTTCATAGGCTAACAATATAAAAATTATTGAGATAATACTCTGTAAGATAAATTTCTCTTTTGTTTTTAAACCTGTGTTCTCTTTTTTTTTAATGCTTAAATAATCATCTAAAAATCCTGTAATAAAGAATCCAAAAATAGTAAGTAATAAAAGAAATAATTTTAGGGAACCTAAATTTATGGTTATTATCGAAAGAAAAATTAAAAAAGGAATTATTATAAAAATCCCACCCATTGTTGGTGTATCACTTTTTCTTAAGTGATTAGATGGACCTTCATTTCTAATATTTTGAAGTAAATTAAATTTTTTGATAATCTTTAGACCATTTTTCGTTGTGAAAATAGAAATAAAGAAGAATAATAAATAAACTCCTATAAAAATAAAATTATCAAAAAAATAGGAGGTAACTATTAAAGCAAAAGTATTTAATATTAATAAAGATTCAAAGTTTAACTTTTTAATCTTCCCAATCATCTTCCAATGAAGGATCTTCTTCAATTTTATAATCTTCTTTTTCTCCCATAAGTGCTGAAAGTTCTTCTTCTTCTATAGTACTAATCTCTTGTGAATCTCCGTCTTTTTCTGCAACAAGTCTACCTGTATTTTCCAGCCAAGATAGTAGATCAGGTTCCTCTCTTAATGGCAACACAGGAGCTGGATCATCTCTGTGGTAGCAAGTTAAAGCAGGATTGACTTCAGAAATGTCATCCAATCTAAGTTTTAAGTTATTTGAATCCATTAATGCTTAAGTAATATATATACGATAATACATAATGACGCACACGAAAAACTTTGTTTGATAAAGCAAATTTAAAATACTTTTTTATCTGGCTAATT
>QCER01000004.1 GCA_003280515.1 Prochlorococcus sp. AG-355-P18 | reverse complement strand
ATGACAGGAATAACTTTTTTTGCGTTAAATAGTATCCAAAGAGATGCAGGAATGAATGATACTAGATATGCTCGAGATCTTGGCTTATTGTTATCTGGTAATGTTACAGAATTAGTCGCTAATAACCAAAAAAAAGAAATTTCAAATGTAGCTGAAAAGTTTTGGAGATCAAGTCGAAACCTCCGTTATATATTCTTTACTGATGCTGAAGATATTGTGCAACTTGGAATACCGATCAGTGCGACACCGACAAGCTCAGACAGTCAGTTTCAGCTCACGCGAAGATTAAAACTACCATCAGAATTAAAAAAGAGACCACAATTCCCATTAGTTAGACAGCATGCGACACCTCAAGGTCAAGTAACAGATGTATTTGTCCCAATGTTGTGGAAAGGCAAATATCTTGGAACTTTAGCTTTGGGAGTCACCCCCAATAAAAAAGCACTAGCCAGTGCTGCCTTAACTAGAGAGGTAACCATTGCAGTTTTTATTTCTATTTGGGTTTTAGTAATACTTGGAGCTGTATTTAACGCACTAACTATTACACGACCCGTCAGAGAATTAGTAAGAGGTGTTAGAGAAATTTCTAAAGGGAATTTTAAATCGAGAATTTCTTTGCCTATGACGGGTGATCTAGGAGAACTCTTAAATGGATTTAACCGAATGGCCACACAGTTAGAAAACTATGACGAGGCTAATATAGAAGAATTAAAAGCGGCACAAATCAAGCAACAATCCCTTATAGCTACTATGGCTGATGGTGCAATACTATTGGACTCACAAGGCAAGATAGTACTTACTAATCCAACAGCTAAGAGACTATTTCGTTGGGAAGGAAGATTCTTAGAGGGTAAATATTTTTTAAATGAAATACCCGAAATTTTATCTAACGACTTACATACAAATATAGAATCCATTTTAAACAGGGAAAAGGAGAAAGACGATTTAAGGTTCAGTTTAGGAGAGCCAGCAAGAACCTTAAGAATTGTCTTGCAATCAGTTTTAGATACAAATAAAGTTGAATTAAAAGGAATTGCTGTAACAATACAAGACTTAACTAGAGAAGTTGAACTAAACGCGGCACAAAATAGATTTATTAGCAATGTTTCGCACGAATTAAGGACACCTCTTTTTAATATAAAAAGTTATGTAGAGACCTTACACGATTTAAAAGATCAGCTTTCTGATGAAGAACAAATAGAATTTTTAGGAATTGCAAATTCAGAGACTGATAGGTTAACAAGACTTGTAAATGATGTATTAGATTTATCAAGATTGGAGTCTGGGAAAATTGTTCAACTAGAGCAAATGGACATAAAACCAGCAATAGAACAGACTCTTAGAAATTATAGACTTAATGCTACAGAAAAAAATGTTTCATTAGCTCATGATATAGAGGAGACTATTCCTCCAATTCTTGGCAATTTTGATTTACTTTTACAGGTTTTTGATAATTTGCTGGGTAATGGATTGAAATTTAGTCCCAAAAACAGCTCCCTTATTATAAGAGCTTACACTTGGCCAGATTCATGTCCAGCTTTCCCCCCAAGTATTAAAAATGATGCAGCCCCTCAATGTGAATTAGTTTCACCACTACCAAAAGTAAGAATTGAGATTGCTGATACTGGATCAGGAATATCGCAGGCTGATCAAGAAAAGATATTTGATCGTTTCTATAGAGTTGAGAATTCTGTACATACTGAGCAAGGCACCGGTTTAGGTTTATCTATAGTGCGGGGAATAATAGAAAAACACGGTGGAGAAATTCGCATGGCTAGTGAACTAGGAGTAGGAACAACTTTCTGGTTTGATTTAGCCTTAGCCCAATCAGATAAAGATGAACTATTGACAAAATCTATTAATAATTCAAATTCTTTTTCTGTGTCTGAAATTAAAGAAATTTCCTAATTTTTATCTAATCCTTTAAAAACATTTTGAACATTTTGCTCAGGTACAACTCTGTGTGGAGCACCACTAAATATCTGTTCAAAATTGGAAAAAGAATCTTTTATTTCTGGGCCACTATTTGTAATGATAAATTCTCTTATTCGTTTATCATGCCAAGATCCCCGCATTTTAAAGACATTTAAAGCTCGTGCCATCTCACCTTTTATTTCTACATATTGAAGCAACAATATGGTATCTGTAATTGTTGAGATATGAGAATCAGTTATAGAATGACTACCCATAAATTCTTCTGCAGTATTAGTAAAAAATCCTGCTATTTCCTCTTGTTTTGTATAACCAGTAACAGCAATTACAAACTGTCTAAATGCATTCAAACTTACACCTCTGGCTAATGCAGAGAGAGAATCAATTGCCATTCTTTTTGGTTTAAATTGATTAATTTGCGTTTTTATAATTTGCAAGTGATCTTCTAAACCAGTTGATTCAGGGTATGCACAAATAATTTTCAATAACCCATCACCTTCCATTTTTTCAAAATCTATTCCCCAGCTTGTAGCATTCCTAAGCAATTGCGCCCTAGATTCTTCATATGCAAAAAGTATTGCTCTTTCATTATTGTTATAAGCATCTTCAACAAATTTTGATACAAGCATTGTTTTGCCTGTACCAGTAGCTCCAGTGGCGAGAATGATGGAATCTTGAAAATAACCTCCACCACACATTTCATCAAGATCTTTAACTCCAGAGCTAATCCTAATATTTGAGGATCTCTGCGTTAATCTCATTGCTCCCAGCGCAAAGACACTTATCCCATCCATTCCCATAGTGAATGGATATTCGCCTTTCATATGCACAGTACCTCTTAACTTCAAAACTTCTAAAGTTCTTCTTCTCTTTTCTGACTCAAGAACATTTCTTAATAAGACGACATTATCAGATACAAATTCTTCTACTCCATATCTTGCAATTGGGCCATAATCATCAACCCTTTCAGTAGTCATAACAGTTGTTACACCTATTTCTTTTAATCTTGCTATCAGTCTAAATATTTCTCTTCTTACTACGTAAATAGCATCATACTGTTGAAAGACCGCAGTTATTGAATCTATTGCAACTCTTTTAGCTTTATATTTTCTAATTGCATAACTAATTCTTTCAATAAGACCAGATAAGTCAAAATTACCCGCCACATCCTGACCATCAGGATCAGGAGAAGCATCCAAAATAAACAGTTTATTTTGATCAATTAATTCTTGTAAATCCCAACCAAAACTCGCGGCATTTCTAATAATATCCAAAGGAGATTCCTCAAATGTTACAAAGATTCCAGGCTCATCAAAATTACAAATGCCATGGTGTAGATATTGCAGTGAAAAAACAGTTTTACCAGTTCCGGACGTACCGCTTACGAGTGTACTTCGAGATACTGGCAACCCACCCCTACAAACATCATCAAATCCTTCTATTCCAGTTGGTAATTTCTGTACTTGCATTTTATTTGATTTGCCAAATTTCTTATCATTCATAGTTTTGAGCTAGTTAAACAAAAGTAATATAAATTTTGATTTATCCTTAGTGATAAAAGTTTTAAATATATTATTTATCTCCACTATATTCAGTTTCAGTTAATTCATCAAAAAGTAGATCTAAACCAATTAGAACTTTCTCTCTATCTGAAAGGTCACCTATTATTTTTCTCACTGGTGGCGGTAAAATTTTGGCTAAAGTTGGGGTGGCTAAAATCTTATCTTCTTCTGCAAGTTGTGGTTGCTTAAGTACATCAATAACCTTCAAAGCATAAACTCCTTTGAATTCATTTTCTAAAATTTCTCTTAAAGTATTTAAAGCTCTCATTGAATTTGGAGTATTTCCAGCAACATAGAGTTTTAAAATATATGTTTTTCTTGCTGCCATCGTTAAAGTTCCATAATTGAAATAAAAGATTTAAACAACTCTTGACTTATTACACTACAAAATAAGAAAATAGACAAACTATTATGATTGCTTATTTGGCTTAATCAAATCATCAATTTGAGCCTGATAGCGTCTTTAAGATATGACAAATTCTAAAAAATCTTCAAACAATTCTTCGAAAAGTAATGAATTGTACGCGATAGCAGAAACTTCGGGTCAACAATTTTGGTTCGAAGTCAACAGATACTATGACATAGACAGGTTAAATGCAAAAGAGAAGGATAAGATAACACTAGAAAAAGTTTTACTCTTAAAAAACAAAGACTCTATCACTGTTGGAAAACCATACGTTAAGGATGCAAAGATAGAATTAGAAGTAGTTTCCCATAAAAGAGATAAGAAGATTCTTGTATACAAGATGCGTCCAAAAAAAAAGACAAGAAGAAAGATGGGACACAGACAAGAACTTACAAGAGTTATGGTAAAATCTATTACTATAGGTAAAAGTGCTCCTAAGTCTTCTTCTAAAAAGGAAACTGTTAAAAAGGAAACCAAACCAAAATCAGAAAAATCTACAAAGTAAACACTTCTAATGGCACATAAAAAAGGGACAGGTTCTACCAGAAACGGAAGAGATTCAAATTCCAAAAGATTGGGTGTTAAAGCTTATGGAGGAGAAAAAGTAACTGCTGGATCAATTTTAATTCGCCAAAGAGGAACATCCTTTTTGCCGGGGATCAATGTCGGGAAAGGTAAAGATGACACTCTTTTTGCACTCAAAGAAGGAATAGTAAGTTTCGAAAGCATTAAAAGAAATTTAAGAAATAGAAAAAGAGTCAATATAGTTATCTAATTTTCTTATAAGCTCTTGTGGTTATAAGAATAGGATGAAATACTTCTAGGAAATTTGATTGAAGAGTCTCAAAAAACTTTTCAACAATTTGACTATCATCGATATGAAAAGGATATTCATTCTTATCTCCTTTGTAAAAATACCAATTGAAAAGAGCAATAGAATTACTATCCATAATCTCACTAAAATTATTAATTTGAGAAGCTGGATCTGCAAGATGTTCCAAAACATCAAGACAGACTATCGTATCAAATTTCAATATTTCTGTATCTTTAATTGTTTTGCAGAAAGTAAGTTTTTTTTCGACGCCTAATTTCTTTGCCCTGTATTCAACAAAGTTTCTATTTGTCTCATTAATATCTACAAAAAAAACATGCTCAACTTTTGAAGACATAGCATTAGCTAAGGCATGCGTTCCAATTCCTCCTCCAAAATCTAAAACCAAATCTCTAGAAAATCTCTGCTGAAGTTTTAAAGTATCAGCGATATATTCCCTACTCGTGAGATGCCAAGCAGCTAAATCAGCTACATGCCGATCTCCAACTATTTCAGTATAAAAATCCGAAACATCATTCAAAGCATCTCCAGGATGTGAATTTGCCAAATTCATCTTTGCATTTGCAAGGAATCCATCTAAATCACATTCTCTAATAGATAAGTATTCCATTAAATGTGATTTCAAATTAAAAGCATTGTCTAAAAACTCTTTTAAAATAAATTTATTGTTTTTCAATTTCTTTCTCTAAATTTCCAATATCAAAATCATAGGATGGTTATAAATCTTTCTCAAAGTATTCTTAATATTAAAAATGGAAACTAAAGATGGATTCTTAGTAATTAATAAAGATAAAGGATGTACTTCACATGATTGTGTTAAACAAATAAGGAAGTTACTAAATACAAAAAAGGTCGGTCACACAGGAACTCTTGACCCAGAAGTTATAGGAATATTACCAATCGCGATAGGCAGTGCAACAAGATTTATTCAATATCTACCTCAGGGTAAAACTTACATAGGACAAATTAAATTAGGAATAAGAACTAACACTGATGATATTCACGGAGAAATAATTAATCAAAAAAGTTGGCCTAAAATCAGTGATGAAAAATTAGATCAATACTTAAATAGATTTAGAGGAATTATTAAACAAATTCCGCCGAAAGTATCTAGTGTGCACATCAATGGTGAGAGGGCTTATAAAAAATCTTTCAGGAATGAAGTTTTTGACTTAGCACCAAGAGAAGTAAAAATAGACGAACTCACTTTAATGAAATGGGACCAGATAAAAGGAATAATAGAAATAAAAGTTAAATGTTCAGCTGGCACATACATAAGAGCAATTGCAAGAGATTTAGGAGAAATTCTTAATTCCGAGGGTTGCCTTCTACAGCTAAAAAGAACTTCAGCTTGTGGCTTTGATGAACAAAACTCGATAAAAATATCTGATATCGAAAAAGATAAAAAAAACTCGAAAAATTTCATTATTCCAACAATTTCCGCTCTTAATCACATTTCATCATTTGTCTTAAGTACCGAAGAACAAATCAATTTTTGGCAAACAGGAAGAGCAATTAGAGTTGATTTTAATTACTTCCAGAAAAACAAATCTTTTGACTACAAAAAACCCATAAAAGTAATAGATAAAAAACAAATACTACTTGGAATAGGTTTCTTAAATGAAGAGCAATCTAATATAAATCCAAAATTAGTCCTTAATGCTAAATAACTTCTATAGGTAATCTTTTCTAAAAGGTTTAACCTGCACACCCTTATAAAAATGCTTTAATATTCTTTCAGCTTTTTGGCCTCTAGACGCCAGATATTTAGCCCCCCACTGACTCATTCCGACTCCATGACCTGATCCTTGTCCAAAAACTATCAACCCTTTCTTTTGAGGAGTATTGTTGTTTAATTCTTCCTCAAAAAATTTAAATCTGATAAAATTACTGTTCAGACCTAATCTTTTTCTAAAATCTACCCCAGATATTTGATCAGAACCATAAGCCCCAATTAGTTTTAAATTTTTTACCCTCCCTGTACTAGTAATATCTAGAATCTCTATATTTTTTAAACCTCCAATCTTTGGAAATAAATTTATTAATTCATTACTCGAAATTTTTTTTTGCCATCTAAATTTTGGATTATTTTTATCAAAATCTTTCACACTTGATAAATATGGATATTTATTTTTCCATACATCTTGACTATTTTCTGTCATTCCACCTGAACTGCTATGAAACAAAGCATTAATTAATTTATTTTTATACGTTAAAACCAAAGATCTTGTACTTTTAACGGCTCTGATAGTTTTATATGTTCTTGATTCCAAGCCATTATAGACTTGATTTTTCTGGGTTGAATCTATATCAAATAAAAAATTTCCCTTTTGCTTTAAAGCATAAGTTCTTGAGGCAATTGCTTGTGCCTTTAATGCTTCAATAGGCCATTTTGTTGGCATTTCTGAACCCACTACGCTATTAAGGTATTTTTCTATTCCTAAAACATTTACTACCAATATTTCGGAGTCGAGTACAAAGAGATTAAGCTTACCAGCAAATCTCTTCTGACCTACCCAAATACCTCTTCCATCGGAAGAACTCACTTGAAATTTTTGATTACTTTTTAAGTCATATTTTTTTTGTTTATTCTTATCAAAATATAAAATTTTACTATTTTTGTCATTTTTCAAAGTTAAACCTTTTATTCTTTTGCGTGAAAAAAATTTACCCTCTATTGTTAAAGGAATTGATCTATCTGATCTGATCCTTAAATTGTTATTTTTTGATATCAAAACTCTAATGATTGGTTCTCTGGATGCAAAAACACTTTCACTCTGAAAAATACAAATAAATAAAATACTTAGCAGGCAACATTTTCTATAGTTATTTTTAAATTTAAGTATCACTTTGTTTAAAAACAAATGCTTAGTTTGCCTAAGTTTGACTAAAAGTCTAAATTTAATCCAGATATAACAATAAAAATATCATAAATAAGTGAACATCACCTTCTTAGGAACAAGCTCAGGTGTCCCATCCTTAACGAGAAATGTTTCTTCCCTAGCACTTAAACTATCACAGTCATCAGAAGTTTGGCTTTTTGATTGCGGAGAAGGAACGCAACATCAAATAATGAAAAGCAATATTAAATCTTCACAAATCAAGAAAATATTTATTACTCATATGCATGGTGATCATATTTATGGTTTGCCTGGACTTTTAGCTACCTTAGGTTTATCAGGAAATAGTGAGGGTATTCAAATTTACGGTCCTTCAGGGTTGCGAAGTTTTATAAATTCATCACTTAAAAGTAGTTTTTGCAAATTGTCTTTTCCATTAAATTTTGTGGAAGTTGAAAATTTTGCATCAGAAAATAAAATCCTATTTGAAAACAACAAAATAAAAGTAAATTGTGCCTGCCTTAAACATAAAATACCTGCTTATGGTTATAGGGTGAGTGAAAAAGATAAACCAGGTATATTTGATATCAAAAAAGCAGAGTCTCTAAAAATAGCACCTGGACCAATTTATTCAGAACTGCAACAAGGTAAAAAAGTCGTATTAGCGGATGGTAGGACATTCGATGGGAAAGAATTCTGTGGACCTCCTAGAAAAGGTGAAAGTTTTGTTTATTGCACAGATACAGTGTTTAGCGAATCAGCAGTTTCACTATCAAAAAATGCCGATTTACTCGTACATGAATCGACTTTTTCAGTGGAGGATGAAAGCATGGCATACGAAAAATTACATTCGACAACAATCATGGCTGCCAAAACAGCATTATTATCTAACACAAAAAAATTAATTATTACTCATTTAAGTCCAAGATATACTAATAAAAACGCAATTACTCCAAGCGATTTGCTTAAAGAGGCTCAAAAAGTTTTTCCAAATACTCAGCTTGCAAAAGATTTTCTAACGGCAGAAATAAAATAAACTGCAACAGTTCGTTAGCAGGAGCGTTGTAAATGACCAACCCATGAAATAATAGTCTTAGGTTTTTCTATTTGATGTCGATCGAAATGGTCTCTATTTTTTCATCACTACATAAGTCTTGTAAAAGACTATTTATTTTTCTTCCATTAATTATTGGGTTACTTATTAATCCAATATCTGCAAATGCACTTTATCCTAGTGATCCTTCATCAGTTGACGTTCTAAAAGATGATCTTCACGGTGCTGACCTTCATAATACTGAATATGTTAAATATGATTTATCTAATCAAGATTTAGGAGAAGCTAATCTTCAAGGTGCATATATGAGTGTGACGACTGCAAAAAACTCTAGTTTTAAAGGAGCCAATATGACGGACCTTATTGCATATGCAACACGCTTTGATAATGCCGATTTTACAGATGCAAATCTTACCAATGGCGAGCTAATGAAAAGTGTTTTTGATGGAGCAATTATTGATGGGGCAGACTTTACTGATGCAAATCTTGATCTTTCCCAGAGAAAATCATTATGTGAAAGAGCTAGTGGAACTAATTCACAAACTGGAGTTAATACAATTGATAGTCTTGAATGCACTGGATTAAAAGGTTACATGCCTCCAAAGCCAAAAGCATAATATTTAAAGCTAACCAATTTCAGAGGGGAAGATATTACCAGGTTCTTTTGAGCCTGGTTTTTTGCTATACCACCATTCTTGTATATCAGAAGAAAACTTCTTTGAAAAAAGAGTTATAACTGTCTCAACAGGTTTTGATCCAGGCTCCAAAATCTGAACTGAGTAAGATGGACATTTTCTTGAAGCCATATCAGCAACGAACCTAGAACCTATTCTTCTCCAACTAGGCTCTTTACTTCTCCAAGCAAGCCTTGAGCAGGGCCAAGGTAACTCTTCCCTATCATAAAGTCTGCAACATGGGCCAATGACCTTATAACTGTACTGACCACCATAACTTGATTGAACACTGCCAGTCTTGAAAAATTCAAATTTATCCATTCACAAAAAAAAGCCACCTTTATAGAGGGTGGCAGAGAAATAATCAATAATCAACTTAGAAAAGTTAAATTTTTATAATTAGTACAATTCTTCCTCAGCATGAGTTGTAATTGTTACGTCAGATGTTGGATAAGCAACACAAGTAAGAACGAAACCAGCTTCTAGTTGGTCGTCATCCAAGAAACTTTGATCAGACTGATCAACACTACCTGAAGTAACTTTTCCAGCACATGTTGAACATGCACCAGCTCTGCAGGAATAAGGAAGGTCGATACCTTGTTCTTCAGCCGCATCGAGGATGTATTGGTCGTCAGGTACTTCAATAGTTGAATTGAGACCTTCACCTTCGCTGATGAGAGTAACTTTGTAAGAAGCCATTTAAATAAAAAATTGTTGGTAATTAATACCTATCAAATACATTTTTAACATCGATTAGGTCGATATGTGAGATTTTGAAGTAAAAAATGACACAATAAAATGTATGAAAGAGTATCTATAAGAAAAACTTATACTTAGGGTGGATTGCTGGCTTTTTGTGCAGAAATGCATGCCCAATCTTTTCTAGTTGATACATCCAATAATTTCAAGTCATGCTGAATTAATATTTTTATAATTTCATCCTTTTGTGAATTCAGAATTCCACTGAAAATGACTTCCCCATTGTTTCTCAAGCACTTATAGATATTTGGAATCATTCCTTTTATTACTTCAGCAAGAATATTGCATAAAACAAAATCAAATTGTTCGAGTTGATTTTTTAAAATTACCTCATTAAAAGATCCAAAATATATATTTAAATTGTTTAAATTACCGAAATTTAGTTGGAAATTAGATTTTGTTGAATTTATTGCTAAATAATCATTATCCACTGCACAAACCTCTTTAGCGCCAAGTAATCTTGCGGCGACACTTAAAATCCCGCTACCGCTCCCAATATCTAATACCTTTTTATCAGAAAATAAAATATTCTCCATTTTTTCCAAGCAAAGATAAGTTGAAGGATGACTTCCTGTACCAAAAGCTGCTCCAGGATCAATTTTTATGATTTGTTTATCTTTAAATTTTTTATTTAGATTTATCCAACAAGGCAATATTAAAAAATTATTTCCTACTAATTCAGGAGCCCAATATTTCTTCCAACTTGTTAACCAATCCTCCTCTTTGATAATACTCCATTCAAAAAATTTATTCTTAGGGGGATTAATGTTTAAAAGTTTGCTAATTATTTTTTCAAAACTACTTCTAGAACTCTCATCCCAATCATCAATTGGAAGCCATATATTAACTTCTTTTTTATTTTCATTTTTAATTAAATATTCAAATGAAAAACTAAATATTCCCAGCTCATTTAATTTCCAAATAATAATTTCTTCAGAATCACTTTCTATCAGAAAAGTTAGTTTAAACCAATCTTTAGTTTCCATTAACTAGTTAAAGCCATTTCATAGAGTAACTGGATTAGCGTTGGTAATCCCATCTACTTCAATAATGGCATCAAGCAACTTATTAGGTATTGGATCATCAATACTTAGAACCATAACAGCTTCCCCTCTAACAATTTTGCGCCCAACTTGCATTGAGGCAATATTTACATTGTTGCTACCTAATAAAGACCCCAGCTTGCCAATAATGCCTGGCATATCTCTGTGCCTAGTAACCAACATATATCTGCTTGGTGATACATTAACTGGGTATTGATCAATACTAATAATTCTTAATTCTCCATCAGCAAAAATGCTTCCCGCTACGCTATGGTCGCCGTTATCTCCATAAGTTGTTAATTGAAGCGAACCACTAGCAAATTCAGGTCTTGCCTCATCTTTATTCTCGACTACTGAAATACCTCTTGAATCTGCTTCTAGCGAAGCATTCACATAATTAATCCTATCTCCCAAAGCTTTACTTAGAAGGCCTTTTAGACTAGCTATTATTAATGGCTGAGAAGGATGTTGAACAAATTCACCTTGAAGCTTTACTTCTAGTTTCTGTATCTGTCCACCTGAAAGCTGGCTTATAAGCAGACCCATGGTTTCAGCTAACTGCAAATGAGGTTTCAGACTATCCATAATATCAGGGCTCAAACCTGGAATATTTACTGCAGTTCTAGCAGATAAACCAAGCAAGACATCCCTTATTTGTTCCGCAACATCAACAGCTACATTTTCTTGTGCTTCCCGAGTAGATGCTCCTAAGTGGGGGGTAAGAATAAGATTCTTTTCAACCTTCAAAAGTGGTGAATTAGATTCCAAAGGTTCTTTAGAAAAGACATCTATTGCAGCACCTGCAATCAATGATTGATTTAAAGCTCGTGCTAATGCCTCTTCATCAATCAAGCCTCCTCGAGCACAATTAATTAATTTTGCGCTACTTTTCATATTTTTAAGCACCTCCATATTTACTAAATTCTCTGTCTCTGGTGTGCGAGGTAAATGCAAAGTTACATAATCGGATTGTTGGAATAAATCTTCTAGATCAGATAGTTTAACTTGGATTTGTTGAGCTCTTTCAGTTGAAACAAAGGGATCATATCCGCAAACTTCCATTCCTAATGCATTAGCAACTTTTGCTACATGAGCACCAATTTTCCCTAAACCTACTACACCTAATTTTTTCTTATAAAGCTCATTCCCAACGAATTTCTTTCTCTCCCATTTACCTAACAAAGTACTACTATTAGCAATTGGAATATGCCTAGATAAGGCCAACATCATAGCTATAGTATGTTCAGCCGCTGCTATTGTGTTACCCCCTGGAGAATTAACAACAAGGACTCCTTTTTGCGTAGCAGCTTTAACATCTACATTATCAACTCCAACTCCTGCTCTCCCAATGATTCTAAGTTTACTGGAAGAGTTAATAATTTCTTCGGATACTTGAGTACCAGAGCGAATCATTAAAGCATCATAATCTTTAATAATGGAAGCTAACTCAGAGTCTGAGATCCCTATCTTCTGATCAACCTGAGCAACTTGTGAAAGAATATCGATTCCTTTTTGATCAATTGGATCTGTAATGAGAACTTTTGTCATTTAAGATTGGTTCTTTAATCTTTTACTTTAACTTAATCTATAGTGTATGTATCTTATTTTATTAATTTGAATAACACACAAACATTTGAGGATTGAAATTTGACTAAAAGTATTGTGATATTTGAAGACATTCATAAATGTATCCAACTATTTGATGTTTTCAACGAAAAATCAATAATGCTCTCTGAAGCTATTTTAATCCCACCAATAAGTGAGAAAATATCATCAGACGAAACAGAATTGCTAAATGCGAAAGCAAATATCTTATTCAAATCTCAAAATTTTGAAGATATAAGAATCTTAAATCCTAAACTTGATAGGAAGATCAGGCAAAAAGATATGAGCAGATGGCTAATGCCCTTTGGGTTTATAGCTGGAATAGCTTTTTCTAATATGACAAATTTATCTACCTTCAGCTTTCTTGGTTTAAATAACATCGGGGAATCTCTCATTGGAGGACTTTTAGGAATGGGTTCAGGATATTTAGGAAGCATTGTCTCTTCTGCAAGTATCAACATTAATAGAAATAAAGAGTTAAGATCAATCATTAATTTTAATAAAGAGGGTAAATGGCTTGTTCTACTTGAAAATCAAATTGGAACTGAATTACCTTGGGCTTTGATAAAACAATCAGAAGCAAAAGATATAATTTTTTTAGAAGGCTAAATGATTGACTTAAAAGAAATCTTAATAAATTCAAACTACAAAAAAGAAACTGAGGAATTAATAAATATTGCTAACTTAGCTTACAAACACTGGGAAACTTATTGGACTGGATTTAATTCAACTTATGTTTGCGAAGAGATTTTAAAAGATTTTGAAAATTTAAATGATTTCAAATTTTTTATTTATGGAGGATTCTCCTCTTCTCAAAGATCTAGGATAGCTTGCTTTAGAGGGGATAATATTCCTGAGGAGGATGCGCTAAAAAGTAATTTTCCAGCTCGAGGAATAAAAATTAATGGAAATTTTTTATTTGATAATGCTACACAAGACGATTTTAGATCCCTCTTAATTGAAAATGGGGTTAATCAATTAAAAGTTGGAGATATATGGACTATTGGCGATAGGGGGGCACAAGGGATAATTGATAATTTAGATATTGAGCATTTAGATGAAAAGATTTTTTATTTGAGAGACGTAAAAGTAAAAATTAATGTAGTAGGTATAGATGAATTACAAATACCTTCTGGAAGATCAAAAAAACTTGTCAATACAGTAGAAGCTTCAACAAGATTAGATGCTATAGCTTCAGCGGGCTTTAGGGTATCACGAACCAAAATCATTGAAAGGATAGAAAATGGAATGCTCAGATTAAATGGAAGCAAAGTTAATAAACCAACAATTAATCTAAAAATTGGCGACAAACTAGAACTTGAAAATAAAGGATTTATTGAAATTTTAAATTTAGAAATAACCAAAAGAGAACGATGGAAAGTTAAATTACTTAGAAAATGAAACGCAACCTGCTATTTTCTTATTAGGGGAATAAAAAATTTCTTCAATTTGGGCGATTAGCTCAGTGGTAGAGCACTACCTCGACACGGTAGTGGCCACTGGTTCGAATCCAGTATCGCCCATCAAAACTTTTGACGACCTAGGTTATATCCACAGAAAATAATTTCATTTTTTAGATTATTAAAAAAAATGAAACTTAATCAAATAATTAACCTACATAAGGGACTCACTGCATTTGTAGTAATAGGTCTTATGATTTTTTTTGATAATTTTACGATCGCTCCTTACGTTTATTTAGCTCTGCATGGTACTTATGGATTACTATGGCTTCTAAAAGAAAAGATATTCCCAGATCCTTATTTTAAAGAAAAAATCAATTTTTTAACTTCAGTTACTGGTTTTATTTTCCTTGGGAGTTACTGGGTAGCTCCCTACATCCTTATCTCATCTCAGAAATCTGTTCCAAATATCGTAATAGCTGCATCAGTATCTATAAATATAATTGGTGTGTTTCTACACTTTGCTAGTGATGCCCAAAAATATTTTTCTCTTAAATTAAAAAAAGATCTAATTAAAGAAGGATTTTTCAAAAATATAAGGAATACAAATTATCTAGGAGAAATACTAATTTATCTATCATTCGCCATACTTTCAATGAGTTTCATACCATTAGTAATTCTTGCATTATTTTTCTCTATAGTTTTTCTACCAAGAATGATAAAAAAAGATAAATCACTCTCAAAATATGATTCATTCGAAGAATACAAAAAGAAAAGTGGTCTTATATTGCCTAAATTAAATGCCTGATAACAACTTACCAAGTTGGAGGCAAGATTTAAAATCTTCTAGAAAAAAAGAGGGCAAATCACCATCTAATAGATGGATACAGCTTGCAACAGTCAGCGAAAAAAATGAGCCAAGACTAAGAACAGTTGTTTTCAGAGGATGGCATAAAGATAGTTCAATGATTATTTTTACAGATAGAAGAAGTGAAAAAATTGGGCATTTAAAATCCAACCCTAATGCAGAAATATTATGGTTCTTTTTGAAAACCAAATCACAATATAGATTCAAAGGAAAAATACATGAATTAAGTGATAACAAAAATTATTGGGATTTATTATCAGAAAAATCAAAATCTTCTTGGTTTTGGGGATCTCCTGGAGAGAAAATAAACTCAAAAGTCAAATCTGCTTATGAAATATTATCCAATCTTCCCAAGTCAGAAAATTTTGTAGTTCTAAATTTTGAAATCGATTCAGTAGATCTTCTTAAATTAGAACAGCCTGTTCATAAAAGATATCTTTGGGAAAAGAGTAAGAAATGGGAAAAAGTTGAAATCAATCCTTAAATATTTCTAAATTGTATATTTAGGTTGAAAAACCTATAGTGATCAGTCAGTTTTAAAAAAGAAGTATTATTCATATGAATTTCTCAGAAATTCCAGAAAACCCTTTTATTTTTTTATCTTGGGTTACCGCTATAGGGCTATTTATAAGTCTTTCTGAAGCAACAATCAAGATAAAACTTGAGAAGAGAAAAAGTTATAGAAAAAGGTTAGAGCTGATCAATAACCTTTATCCTAAAAAGTTAGCTTGAAGTATCTGAGAGTATGTTCGCTTGCAGAAATTGAAATAAGCCACCTTTACTTGTTTCTTCTTTAACTTCGGCTACCTTAGAGTTTTTTGATTTTGTTGAAGGAATAATTTCCTCTTCATCTTCTGATTTCAAAATTCTAATAATGACTTCATCTAAGGAGAAATTACCAGGACCTGTTAATACAATTGAAGTTGCTGAAGCGAAATATAAAAGTAAAAGCTCTAGTAAGAAAATATTAAAACCTGAAGTAACAAGTGCATGGTATATGGCGACAGAGATTGTTCCCACAATTGCCAAAGCCCCGAATCTTGTAGCCAAGCCAATAATTAGTAGCCAACTACCGCCTATTTCAGAAAATGCCGCTATGTATGATAAAAATATTGGGAATGGAAGATGTAAAGGTCTGACAAAAGCATCAGCGAAATTTTCTATATTTGCTAATTTTTCATAACCGTGATGAATAAGAACAGTTCCAGTTATAACTCTAAGAATTAATAAAGCAGTATCTTTGCTAAACGACTTGGTAAGAATTGTTGAAAGCACTATAAAAAAATTATCCTTAAGTAAAAATAACTAGTCACAGTATCCATCGTGGATTAAACCGCAAAAGTCGCATCTAATTAAGTATTTATACTTAGTGCTTCAATGAATTCTTTTTCTGATTAGTAATTTAACTAAGTTAAAAATTATTTTTTGAATAATTTTCTAATATTCTCTGATTGATTTTCGGAATATTTTCTTTAAATTTGAAAAATCCTTTTTTGGCGAATTTCCAAGCAAATAGATCTACATCTCTAACAAGGTTAAAAATTTTTTTATGGTGTAAATTTTTAAACTCAGTTATGAAATCATAATTTTCTCCCACTCCAGGATAAATAATATCTATTTCGTTGGTATTTTTAAAAGTATTTTCCAGTGAGTAAGGATCAATCTGTTCAACATTATCAAAGTCCTCTACGAATTCATAGACCAAATTTTGTTTAAATTTCAATACAGATTCAGACAATTTAATTTGTCTTTGTTCATTTTTTAAGAGGATAATAAATACTTTTTTATAGCTTGGAAGTAAATTTTTAAGGGTTGCAAGGTGTAGATCATTTTCAAACATAATCAGATTATCTGATTTAGGATCCATATTATTTTTATAAATCTCATCTTCAAATGGTATTTGATTAGATTCTTCAAGGAAAATTTGTTGATTACTTATTTTTTCTACATTAAATCTATTATTTGAAAACTTTCTGAGGTTTGATGATGAAAAAAGATATTGTTTTCCCTTTGTTTGCAATCCTCCGACCCATCTCCAGCTAAGGAGATTAGATGAAGCATCTCCATCAAAAAGATATTTAAAGAAAAACTTTGCTCCCAATTGCCATGGAAGGCCTAAATTAAATATCCAAGTACTCGCAAACCACATTCTTGTATGGTTATGCAAATAGTTGTACTGCTTTAATTCATTTACCCAAGAATTAAAAAAATCTAATTCTGTATTGCCATTAATTGCACTTTCATATAACTCATAATCAAAATCAAGATTGTTTTCTGAAATAAAATTTCTCCAAACTTTAGGTCTATTTTCCATCCACCCTTTCCAGTAAACTCTCCAAAATATTTCTTCAACAAATTTAGTTGAATTTTTGATTTTGTACTTACTTTTAATATCATGGATCAGATCATATTCCGTTAATATTCTATGAGTAATGAAAGGCGATAATTTTGAAACTGAACTTTCGTTATTTGGCCCAAAATCAAAATTTCTTAATTTTGCATAATCATTGATTTTGTATTTCGCAAAATTTTCCCATGTATTTTGAGCTTTTAATAAAAATGACATTTTCTCATAACTTTAAAAAATTTTTTTTTGTATTGATAGAAATTTCAAAAATTTGCCTTTAAATCAATCCTTAAAATTTTCTATTTCACTTTTAAGTAAATATGTTTGATTGAAGTATCTAATTTAAACGTTTTATCGGTACATTTTATACTCTTAAATCGCTCTCTGCGTAGGAGGATATTTAGTGGTCAATTATTTTTAGATCTAATTTTAATTTTCAAATCTTTATTTAAATAATTTTTTCTAAAAGATTTTTAAATATGTATCAAAATTATTATGAATAATTTATTAATGAGAGATGTTAAGAATCTAGATGAACAATACAGAATAGGTGAAGGCATAATTTCGGATGATGCATTTAAGCAACTTGAAAAGCTCTTTATTCCTGTTGATCGAGAGACTGATTACTTTAATCAAAAAAATAATAAACTTTTGCCAAAATTAGCCAAAGAAAACTATAAAGAATTTTTGGAGAGTTTATTAACAAAAACAAGATTAAGCATTCAACCAAAAATTGATGGCTGTGCTATTGCAATTAGATATCTAGATGGCAAGTTTAATAAAGCTATTACAAAAAAAGGATTTGATGTCTCAAACAAAATTAAACAAATTAAAAATGTCCCCGATTGTATTCCTATCAAACGAGATTTTCAAATTAGAGGTGAACTATACGCTACAAATCAAGTTGCCGGCATTTCCCAAAGAATTACAAGAAAATACCTCAATGATAAGAAAGGGATTGGAGAAAGTCTCCGCTTTTGCTGTTTCCAAATACTTAATGGAAGACTTAATCAATACGAAACCCTTAACTATCTTAAAAAATGTGGCTTCAGCACCCCTGACAGTTACTTCACAAATCATACAAGCGAAATCCAAATATATAAAAAAAATTGGTTAGATAAAAAAATATTTGCGAAATATCCAACTAATGGGATAGTTGTAAAAATAAATAGTAGGAAATTACAGTTACTTAGAGAGAAAAGTTTATCTCAAAATAACGAATGGCAATATGCAATTGAAAAATAATATTAAATAGTACCTTCAATAAGAGCTCACGATACTGACTTCCAGTATTTACAGTGGAAAAGTAATTAAATCTTGGTTAAATTCCAAAGCAATTTGCAGGATTACTAAATGACTGCCACTATTTCAAGACCTAAAATCTCTAACTGGGAAACATCTAATATTCCAAACCTTTCCGGCAAAACAGCGCTAATTACTGGTGCGAATAGTGGTCTTGGATACTACACTGCAAAGGCCTTAGCAGAAAAAAATGCTCATGTTGTTATAGCTTGTAGATCACTTGAAAAAGCTAATCAAACTATCAAAAAACTTAAAGGTCTTAATCCTGAAGGATTATTTACTCCTTTAGAATTAGATTTGTCAGATTTAAAGAATATTGTTGAAGTTCAGTCCAAAATTTTTGATAATTTTGAAAATTTGGATTTACTAATCAATAATGCAGGCATTATGCATCCGCCTAAAACACTTAGTGCTCAAGGATATGAAATACAATTTGCAGTTAATCATCTAGCTCATATGCTTTTGACTCTAAAGCTACTTCCAATTATTGAAAAAAAAGAAGAATCTAGAATAGTGACGGTGACTTCCGGAGCACAATTTTTTGGCAAAGTTGGTTGGAAAAATCTGAAAGCCGAGAACTATTACAACAAATGGGAATCTTACTCCAATAGCAAATTGGCAAATGTAATGTTTGCTTTGGAACTAAATGAGAACTTAAAGCACAAAAATATACTTTCTTTAGCTGCTCACCCAGGAATTGCAAAAACAAATCTCTTTACTGCTCAAAAACCTAACCCTGGTCCATTAGAAACATTCTCATTGGAATTATTTAGTCCTATTTTTCAAACTGCTGAGATGGGTGCTTTACCTCAGCTTTTTGCAGCCACTTCACCAGACGCAAGAGGCGGTGATCATTATGGTCCTAGATTTAATTTCAGAGGTTATCCAAAACTTTCCCCTACTTCGCCTTTCGCCATGAATAAAAAAGAAAGAAAAAATTTATGGGAAAAAAGCCTCGAAATAATTAATAATTTCTTATAAATTTTTCATTTTTACTAACTTTAGAAAATACTTCAAGATATGTAATTCACTCTCTGAGAGTTTCATAAATTCTGTTAAGGCATCATAATTTTTTTCATCAATTTTTTTTGACAATTGAATAAAACTATCATGGTTTTCATTAACAAAACGCTCAGCAATCTGAGACGGAGTTAAACCCTGTTCAATTAATTCACCTGGAGCATTTTTCTCCCACTTTTCATAAAACCAAGAGAACCAATATTTTGCAGTATTATCTTCCATTAATTAACTTTTCTTGGGCGAATACTATAAATACTAAAGAAAAATCTCATGATTGAATTACCCTTTAAACACAATTAATATAAATGCAATTATAAATTTAATGATAGATACTCATTCAAGTAAAAGAAATATTAATCTTGTAATTGGATTAGGTAAATCTGGATTTTGGGCTGCCAAGTATTTGAGAAGCATCAATAAGAGAGTAATTGTTTGGGAAAGTAAAGATGGGATAGAATTCTTAGAAAGAAAAACAGCATTAGAAGAGCTTAATATTATAGTTTCTCTAAATAAAGAATTTGTATTTGAAGAAATTCAACCTTTTTTGAAAGAGATCGAATCTGTTGTTGTAAGTCCATCAATACCTTATGACCATGTAACTATTATTGAATTAAAAAAAAAGGGAATTAAAGTAATTGGAGAAATTAATGTTGCATGGGAAATTTTAAAAGACACAAATTGGATAGGTATTACTGGCACTAATGGCAAGACTACTGTTACTCATCTACTAAGCCATATACTCTGTGATACTGGATTATATGCTCCTTTTGCTGGAAATATTGGTACACCTTTATGTAAGTATGCTCACTCCAAAAAACATGAAAAAATTGATTGGGTTGTAGCCGAATTAAGCAGTTATCAAATAGAAATATCTCCAGAAGTAAAACCTAATATTGGAATATGGACAACCTTCACAGAAGATCATCTTGAAAGACATAAAACACTTGAAAATTATTTCAACATAAAAAAAAGCTTGTTAGAAAAATCTGATTTTAGAATTTATAATTATGACGATAAAAACCTGAGAAATCACTACAGTTCTCTATCAAGAGGGGTTTGGATAACAACTAGTTTCGATAAATCAAATTTTATTCATTGCGATTATTGGATAGATGAACAAGCGTACATTGTTGAGAGAGGGAAGAAATTATTCAAAATTCAACATTTTTCTTTAAAAGGAATGCATAATCTTCAAAATCTTTTATTGGTAATTGCAGCAGCAAGAAAAGTTGGATTATCTGGCAAGAAGATTAAAGATTCTTTATCTAATTACAAACAATTACCCCATAGGATGGAAACAATTTATAAAAATAATAATCTGGAAATCATTAATGATAGTAAAGCTACAAATTTTGACTCATCTATTGCGGGAATAAGTTCAATTGAAGGTCAAATAATAATCATTGCTGGGGGTAGATTAAAAGGTAATGAATATAGTGAGTGGATAAAAGTTTTAAAGAAAAAAGTTAAATGTGTTTTCCTTTTTGGAGAAAGCTCAAAAGTCCTAAAAATGGCGCTTATTAATGAAGGATTTAAAAAAAATATTTTTGAATTTTCAGAACTAAAAGACCTTTTAAATTTTGTTTTTCATTATTTACAAAATGATAGGGTCGGAACATTATTATTCTCACCTTCATGCTCTAGTTTTGATCAATTTAAAAATTATGAAGAGCGAGGAGATTATTTCAAGAAACTAATAAGTGAAAAATTAAAGGTTAATAAATCCATTTTTTGTTCAAGTATCGTTTCGTAATTTTCAGGTCGGTCATCACAACCGTTTACCCTCTAGCAAATATTCACTTAATTAGTTAAATTTGATTATAAATTAACCACTAGCAATGAGTGAATCTAACAATTTACCTCAAGCAATAAGTCATAAAAAATTAAGTTACTTGATGCTTAAGGCACAAAAAGATTCTCATTTTTCTGATGAATTAGCAGAAATAGAAAGCCCTGAAAAAAGAGAATTTGAAGAGTTAATCAATAATTGGGAAGCTTCAACTAAGAAGGTAGTTAATGAGTTATCAAAAAGAAAAGAGAATTTACTAAAAGATAAATCACCAAATTCCTTAATTGCACTTGGTGCTATGGAAGTTCACCTTAATATGGCTTTGCAAGCCTTAAATGCATTTAATAAAGGAGTTGATGGGTAAAATAACAGATAAATTATAAGGAAGGCATCGAAAATAAGAGAAAATCTAAGTTTTTTTCAGTATCTATAGAAACATCATCATAATAATTAACTTCAAAACCCAAGCCATCTCCAGATTCGAGAAATATATT
The DNA here is from genome assembly GCA_003280515.1 of Prochlorococcus sp. AG-355-P18. Taxonomy (GTDB): domain Bacteria; phylum Cyanobacteriota; class Cyanobacteriia; order PCC-6307; family Cyanobiaceae; genus Prochlorococcus_A. Next base: position 73,808 of record QCER01000004.1, on the reverse strand, counting down.
TAAATTAGAGTCTTTACTTTTTAATAAAAGATTACCTTCTATTATTTGGATCCAATTATATTTATCGATTTTTAATGGCAATTTTTTTTCTTTAATTGGCTTATATTTACAACGCCATAAAGAGATACTTTGATTTAAAGAAAGCTTATTATTTTTAGAATCTTTGTAATTAAAAATAAGATTGTCCCACAACTTTTCATTTAATGAAATTTGATCATATCGAGGTTTGATATTTTCTTTTTGAGGGTATATCCAAATCTGGAACAACTTACAGGTCTCATTTTCTTCATTCTTCTCGCTATGAGAGATTCCAGTACCTGCAGACATAACTTGTACTTCATCTTTGTGAATTTTTCCAAGATTGTTTAACGAGTCTCTATGAGTTATTGCTCCTTTTGTTACGACAGTAATAATTTCCATATTTGCATGAGAATGTGTATTAAATCCTGCATTAGGAGAAATAATATCTTCGTTTATAACTCTAATTTTCCCAAAATTATCCCATTTTGGATCTCTATGCTCTGCGAAAGAAAATGAATGCATTGAATGCAGCCAATCTCTTCTTGATAAAAATCTATCTTCGGATTTTCTTATTTTAATAATATTAAAAACCATCAAAATTAAATAGAATAAAAAAAATTCTAAATAATTAAAAAAATATTTGTAAAATTTTTTGATAAATTATTCCTAAAAAAAAGCAAATATTAAATTTAAAAATTTATTTTACTCTGAGCCTTATTAGCCTTTATCAATATTTTTTGTGCTTCGTCTCTTGTAAGGCATTTTTCTGCTTTTACATTTAAGTTTTTAAGTTTTTGCAGTTGCTTTGTGTTACTCATAATTTAACCCGTTCTTAACCCTATTTTAACATAAATTTAAATTTATCGCCTCTTAAACCTTGGCATCAAATCGTTTTTACAGCTTTGAGAATGGAATTATCAGAACAGTATAGAGGATGTATTGGATTATCTTTGATTGTTTTCTTAATTAAAAGCGGTCCCAAAGGATTATCAAAATTATTTTTTCTGATTGAGTTATATTGCATTATTTTTTTTGATATTCTTTTATTTCTATTTAGAAATTTTCCTTTGTTACCCCAACCTAACCATAAATCACAATTTTTATTTTCAGACCAGTGTTTTAAGTTTTTATAAATATGATTATTGTTTCGATAACCCACAGGGTTTTTATGTTTAAAAAGTTTTTCTGGTTTGCTTGAAATAAGGGCAAATAGATTTATTAATTTTACTTTGCCGTAATTATTATTTTTCGAAATTTTGATTATCTTTTTTGTTGTGTTGTCCAAGAAAACTTCATCCGATAATGACGGATTTAAACCAATAAAGATAATCTCTTTTTTAGATTTAGAAATCTTATAACTTAAACTCCATCTATACAGTTTGTTAGCACTTATTAAACAATATCTTTCTAGAAATAAATTATTCAACCTAATCCTACACCTCTAGCCATGAGAGTGGCAAACAAAGGTATTGTTGCAAAGCCCACTAATTCAGTAGTAATGATTAGTCTGAATCTCTTAACTAAATTTTCAGATATTTCAGGTAATTTATTCTTACTTAATGGAATGGCCCATAAGATATAGGTTGTTGTTGGGTATAAAGAAAGTAATCCCACAATAATATAAAGAGAAACCTTGATCCAAAAAACAGGATTACCTGTATAGAAATCACCTCCTTGACCAAAATACTTAACACGCAAAATCCCAGTAACCAATATTGCAACTCCTGCCAAACCATAGACCACATCTGCAATTATCATTGAGATCGTCTCATTTCTATTAAGACCTACTTTGAGAGTCAATCTTTCAAACAAAAGAGAACCGAAACACAATATTATTCCTAAATAATGAACATATGCTACTAATGCACTTTTAGCAATTTCACCTGTCAATAAAGTTCCTAATAACATTTTCTAGTCAAAATTTATACAATACTAACCACCAAATAAAGAATTTGTTTAGAAAATAAATTAAACAATAAAAAGTCAGGTATTGAATCTAGGACTCTAAAAACCTTTTTTGACCATCTTCAAAGAAATCCTTTTTATTCCATACTTCGATTACATCTGGGAAATGTTTTTCCATACAATTATCACAAACCCCATGACTGAATCTAATATCACTAATTTTCGAAAGATATTTTTCTAAATGCATCCAATCGCCCTCCTTATTTTTTACTTCTCTGCAATATGAACAGACAGATAAAATCCCTTCCTGTTTGTGCAAGTTAGACAAAGCATCTAGCAAGTTCAATGACTTTTTTCTAAGCTCTAAGAATGAAACTATTTGCTTGGATAATAATTCCATAATATTGAATTGTTGTGTAGTTAGATTTCCTGGCTTTCTGTCTATTACACAAAGAGTTCCAAGTTTATTACCATCACTATTTCTAAGAGGAAAACCTGCATAAAAACGAATCTTTGGATCTCCAGTTACCAATGGATTATTTATAAATCTTTCATCTTGGAAAGCATCATGAATAATTAATGGACTATTTTCTTTTATTGCATGTGTACAAAAAGACCAATCTCTTCTAGTTTCAGATATTTGAAGTCCTATTTTGGATTTAAACCATTGTTTATCTTTGTCTACCAAAGTCATTAAAGAAATAGGCACATTGCAGGTTGTAGCAGCAATTTTTGTAATATCGTCATAACATGATTCTGGCTTGGTTCCCAAAATCCTATATTCTGCTAAAGCTTTTAATCTTCTTTCCTCTTCTTCTTTTTTTGATACAAGATTCTGCATTAATCTTCACCAATAATTAAAACTTTAAAATTAAAGTTTCTCCAAAAAACTTTTTCCGTCTAATACTTAATAAAAAAAAGATAAACTTATTGAATTGTTACTTACTGATTTATTACTTATTAATATATTATTTATTGATTTAACTTTGAGACTGCCATCCCAGCGATCCATCCACTTGTCCAACAATGTTGAAAATTAAATCCACCAGTGATCCCATCAACATCTAAAACTTCTCCAGAAAAAAATAACCCTGGACAAATTAAGCTCTCCATACTTTTAAAATTAACCTCATTAATTTTTACGCCTCCGGAAGTAACAAATTCCTCTCCAAATGGACCTTTGCCCGAAATTATATATTTATCCCTCATTAGAGTATTTATCATTTTCTCTCTTTCATCCGCCAGTAAATCAGCCCACTTTTTCTCTTTATCAATACCTATTTTCTTTAATAAAAAAATCCATAATCTTTTTGTTAATAGTGGAACAGGTCTACTATTAATAAGATTCACCTTGCCTTTATTTAATCTTAAATAATTAACTTTTTCTTTTAACTCCTCATAACTTAAAGAAGACCATTTAATGATTAGATTAAATTTATATTTTTGGCTATAAAGTTCCCTTGCTGCAATTGATGAAAGTTTTAATACTGCTGGCCCACTAAATCCCCAATGCGTTATTAGTAAATCGCCTCTATTTTTAAAATTTTTATTATTTAATCTAATTTCTATATCTATGCCCTTTATCGATACCCCACTACATTCATCCAAATTTGGTTCTTTTGTAGAAAAAGTAAAAAGCGATGGTACAGGTTTAACAATGGTGTGTCCAAGATTTTGAGCTATTTTATATCCGCTTGGATTACCTCCAGTTGAAAGAATAATATTTTTTGCAGTTATCTTTGCTTTTTTAAGACTAAAAATATTGAATATATTATCTGGAGTTTTAGAAATTTCTTTTACAAAAAATTTTGTTAATATCTCTACCTTTTTTGATAACGCACTTTTTCTCAAACAATCAATAACATCTAAAGAAGAATTAGATACTGGGAAAACTCTTAGATCTTCCTCAATTTTTAACTTTAACCCTTTTTTCTCAAACCAATCATAAACATCTCCAGCAGCAAAACGAGTAAATGATTCCAAGAGCTGAATTCCACCTCTGGGATAATTCTCAACCAGTTCGTTCGGTATCCATGTCGCATTAGTGACGTTACATCTTCCCCCTCCACTAATCCTTACTTTCTCCATAAGTTTTGAAGTGCCTTCAAGAATTATTATATTTTTTACTCCATTTTCAGCAGCAGTTATTGCTGTCATAAAACCAGCTGCACCGCCTCCAACAACTGCTAAATCAAAAGGTTCCAAAAACTTATCATTCAATATGCTTCTATCAGATAATAGCAAGGAGTTATAAAGAAAAATTATTCCAAAAACTATCAAAAAATAATTAAAAAAATTTATAAATAAATAGCTGCAATTCACTAATTTTTAAATATTAAAAAAAAATCAACGCAGTCGTTATTTTTATGCTTTAACTTAATTAAATGAGTCTAATATTTTCTTACGTCAAATATTCTGAGGCCAGTTTTCCTATGACTGGTCAATATACGGCTCTTCTTTTAATAACTGCTGTTATTTGGGTTTTACTTTGGTTTGGATACAGACAAAACAAAATAAATGATGAGATCAAGAAAAAAGAAAAAGAAGAAAGAATTAATGCGAAAGTTCAAAGAAGAAAGAAGTTAGAGAGTTTGTACCCTAGTAATAAAAAAACTGTTGAGAATTAACAAATTATTTTAAGTAAATATGAAAAAATATAATTTCAAATCACTAATTCAGTACTTACCGGGGATTTTGATTCTTGTTTATGTATCCTTTTTAGTATTTACTCAATTTATAAAATAAAATTTCTAAAAATTATTAGTTTTGATTGGAATCCTTTCTGCTTTTGGAGCCGCTACATCTTGGACTTATGCGTGCTTTATTTGGCGCAAGCAAACTCAAAAATATAAACCAATAGATATAAATTTAATAAAAAATATAATAGCTTTTTTAGTTTTTATACCTGCTTTTATTAATCTAAGTTCTATAACAGAATTAAAAGTCATATTTATCTTACTAATAAGTGGAATAATAGGTATTGGTTTAGGTGATACTTTCTATTTAAAGTCACTACAAACAATTGGCACAAGAAAAACTTTATCTATAGAAACGCTTTCTCCCTTAATAGCTGCTTTGTCAGGAGAAATTTTTATTAATGAAAATTTAACAACTAAATCATGGGTTGGAATAATCATAGTATCGATTTCGCTATTCATAATTCTCAAAACAGGTAATAACTTGAAAGAGAAAAACGCACCTTTCTCAGAAAAAAATAACATTAAGATATTTGCTTTTCCTTTTTTGTCAGTTTTATGTGCAGTTCTTGGAGGTCTTTTTTCAAGGATTGTTTTCCTTCAAAGCAATTTATCTCCTTTCCTTACAACTGAGATAAGATTATTGGGTGCAATAATTTTTTTGATTAGTCTAAAAGGATTTAATATTAATTTTTTATTAAACAATATAGAAAAAAAACAACAAAAAAGATTTTTGATTTCAATACTTCTTGGAACCAATTTAGGAATATTGCTACAACAAGTTGTTTTTAAAACCCTTCCCATAGGAGTAGGGTGGACTTTATTAAGCACATCTCCAGTAATTTCCTTATTTTTTGCTAAGAATGAGGAAAGAGAAATTACCAAAAAAATAATATTTTTTACTTGTCTTTTATTGTTTGGCTTGATATTAATAATTCTTTAATCTTAGATTTAATGTAAAAATACTCATGTTAATTGAAATCAGATTAAATAAAATAATCCTATAAACACTCAGCACAATGAAAATTTTAAAGAAAAAAATGTTTGGTACATTTGAGGTTTATCTTATATTTCTAAGCTGCATTTATGCAGGCGTTATGGGTTATAAATCTTTATTAAATTTTCTATTTACTTAAAGTTAATTAATTCTTTCGAATGATTTAATCAACTTACCTCCATCTTGGTCATCATCATCATTGGACGCAAAAAATAAAAAAAATATCCCAAGAGAAGCTATAGATAATGAAATTGACAATACAGAAAGTTCATCCATATATTTAAATTTTTTTCATGATAAACCAAAAAAAATAAAAGACAGTAAACAAATACACATTCTTGAAAATATAAATTTCCTTTATTTGTAAAATAAAAAAAATATTCAAACTATTTCGTGAAAGTCTTAATCACTTCCCCTTGTAGTGCAAGCGTAATAATTCAGTATGGAATCAAAAGTTGGCCTATTTGGGAATGTGAGCCAAGCAAATTTAAATGGAATTACGATGATAAGGAAATTTGCTTAATTATTGAAGGCCAAGCGAGAATAAGTACCCAAAAAGGTGATATTTATTTGATTAAAGCAGGAGATCTTGTTGAATTTCCAGCGGGACTTTCCTGCGAGTGGGAGATAACCAAGAGTATTAAAAAACATTATAGGTTGGGCAGCTAAATATCAGAAAAAAAGACTTTTACTTTTTTATTGTTAAGTCAATGCAGATAAAATATAGTTAATAAATAATTTTCAAAAGGGAAACTAATTTTATGCCTTTTACTGATCAAGAATATTTTAAGGTTATCGAGAAAAACGAAATAGTAAATAAAGCCTATGAAAATATTAAGCAAATTTGCATTGACTTACAAAAACAAACAAATTGTCCAGAAGAAGACCTAAAAGATTTTCTTGAGTTTATTTCTAGAAAATGGAATAAGTAATAATTAACAATCCTTCTAAAAATACTAGCTTCACAATCTGAATTTAGTTTCTGATTGAACAAATTCTAATCTAATTCTTTTTTTGGTTTTGTATTTATACTAGAGGTTCCTTTAGCAGCAGAAACGAAGAAATAGAATCCCACAATACCTGATATCCCAAATATCGCAGCCAAAGGATCAAAAGTGAAAGAAAACATAGAATTTATAAAATCAAGATAAATAATAGTTTTTGAATCAAAATTGTACAATTATTGTTAAGTATAAAAAATAACAATTGCACGATTCATAAAGTCATTATTTAGTTTTCAGTAGGTTTAAGAAAATTATTATTTAAATTCATAATGAAATATATAATTACCAAAGATTTATTCGTGCGACAGAGAAAAGTTTAAAAAATATTTACAGAAATATTGAATAACACTTTCCGGAGGATCCACAATTGTTGTTTCTTTAGATTAATATCAATCCATGACAGAATTTTACTCAGCCTCTTCAGCAGTAAGCCCTTTTACAGCAATATTATGGTGTCTTTATCCAATAGCTGTACTTGTAATTATTGAGTTACTTCTAGGGGGAGGATTTGATGATGATAACGATGACCAAGATGGCGGAATGCTTATACCTGCTTATTCTAGGTCTGACGTTTGAATTTTTTAGGTTTTAAATTACAATCTCTGAAAAAATTTCAATAAATTGATTAACAATATTGATACAACTCATATTTCCCTAATTACACTTACCATTCTTATCATTTCCTCTTTGTCTTGGCTTGTTTTGAGAACTCTTAAAGAAGGTAGAAAAGCTTTAAAAGATATAAATAAGGATAAATCGTAAAAAACTCAAATAAATACTAGAATTTGAAGGATTACTAAGCTAAACAACTACAAATTCATAGTTGTTCCTTTTTGTGAAGGAGCTCTCCTACTAATTACTTTAATCAATAAAAATGCATCTAAATTCTTTACTTTATATTTGTTCTATATCTTTATTCATATATATAATGGCGCTGTTTTGGAGAGACTTGCCAAATCAAAAAAAGTAAATAATTAATATTAAATTTATTGCTTATTAAAATCAATTGAGTTATTAATAAAATATTGGATTTAATTTTTTTATATAAATGCTGAAAGAATCTTCAAATAACAATAACAAAAATATATTCTCAGAGACTACAAGTATTGCAAAAGAAGAGATGATTTGCAAAGACGGATTCTGTTCATTACCAAATAAAGATGAGATCCCAAAAAAAGATTCAAATGATATTAATTTATTTGATCCTGTTTAGGAAATAAATAACACCTTAATAAATTAAATATTAAATAGAATTTGTTCAATTTTTGAATTTTTAATTTATGCTTAATGACTTTTTCAGTGCATATAAAGAGTTTTGGATTAAAGCTACAGACTTCAAAGGATTAACATCTCGATCGGACTGGTGGTTAGTTCAACTAGCGAATCTTATAATTTCTTTCCTAACTATCCCAATATTTTTAAAAACATTTGGTTTTAATGCTTATGGATTAGTTTGTATTGTTCCTCAAATAGCTATTGATATAAGAAGAATCAGAGATTTTGGAAAAGATTGGAAATGGATTTTTATTAATTTAATACCTATCTTAGGATGGATCTTGTGGTTAATCTGGTTAGGCTTTGGCAAGACTGGTAATGGAAAAAATAAACTTATATAGCAATTAACTCTTTATTTTTTTTCTTTTTTAAAATCTACAAATATTATCTTGTTTTTTAACTCTATTTGTTTTTCAAGAATCCTAAACACATGCATCTCGCATTCGGTTAATTTAAGAAACTGATCTAGTGTGTCTTTATCTTCTTTATCAAAATCTTCGAAAACTTTTGAAATAGCAATACTATTTCTAGAAATAAAATCCTCTGCAACATCTCGTGGATTCTTTCCTGATTCAAAATCCTGAAAAGCTTCATAAGAATTAAGTTCTCTTGTTAACCATTTAAACCATGGTTCATTTTTATTATTTTTTTTATTTATTATTTTCTTCATGAAAAAATTTTTACTAGTTTAATCATTATTAGTTATTCATTCTTTGACAGCTGTACAAATACTTATTTTGAAAATTTAATTAAAGATAAATCTTACTTATTTCTTACAAAATAAATAGCATAATTAATCATAAAACTCCTTGAAGAATGAGTATTTATTACTCGTTACTTTGTTTATGGGATAGCTAGCATTAGTTTTTATCAAAGTACATTGTCAATTCCATTTTATGACTTTCCTTCGTCTCCAATATTAATAATTGGTGCTCTTGGCATTGCAGTAGCAATAGTAGTTTTTGTTGTCTCTTTCCAGAAATATTTCAATTCTCCTTTAAACAAAGAGCTTGCAGAAAAGAAAAAATCATTAATTAAGGAACAAAAAGAATTAAATGAAAGATTAGAAAAAATAGAACAAGATTTAAAAAATTTATAAAAATTACTCTTGATAGATATGAGTTAATGATCTCGAATTCAAGACCTTAATTTTTTAAATGGGAATTTTGGTCTATAAGGGGTTATGGATAAAGATCATCTTATTGAATTAATTTCTAATAGTCTTCTTTACGAGAGCAAGAATTCTGACTCTCCTAGGAATCTTAGTGACTTTAAAAATTACTTAGAAAGATTAAATCTTGATCAATTGAGAACTATGTCTAAAGAATTTATTCTTTAGTATGATTTTTAAAGTATTTTATTGTTTATTAAATAATCATTACTTTTTAAAAATTGTTAGTATCAAAAAAATAAGAGAAATATGCTTAAAGTAAATAGAGGTGATTTTTTAATAAAGCCATTTCTTAAAAGAAACAACATCAGAGCTTCTTATCAAATTATTTCTACCATCTTCCCAATAATTTCTATTTGGTTAATCGTCCACCAAATAATAAATCAACCTTTTTCATTATTTATTAAAGGATTTCTATTGATACCTTTTATATTTCTTCTAACTCTATTCTCTTCTCGAACATTCTCATTAATGCACGATTGCGGGCATAATTCTCTTTTTACAAAACGGAAATTAAACCGCTTCTTTGGATTTTTACTTGGCTTAGTTAATGGTATTCCCCAGAAGTCATGGTCAATTGATCATGCATTTCATCATAGAAATAATGGAAATTGGGAAACTTACAAAGGGCCGATTGATGTTTTAAGTCTTGAAGATTATGAATCCCTTACTAAAAGAGAGCAAATATTTTACAAATTAAGTCGAAACTGGATAATGCTTTTCCCTGGCGGCTTTTTTTACTTAGTTTTAAAACCTAGATTAGGACTTGTAATTATTATTTTTAATTTCATTAAAGATATATTTGAAGAGACTTTTATCAAAATAGAAGAAAGAGAAATTTCGCAACTTCTAACTATTAATTCAAGAGTTAAACCACCTTTTTCTGATTATGGAGATAATTTCAGTGAATTATGTGAATTAATAATCAATAACATAGTTGTAATAATAGGGTGGATTTTTATGTGTAAATGGTTAGGGTTAGTTTTTTTCTTATCATTTTATTCCATTGTATTAACCTTATCAGCAGCAATTTTAATATGTGTTTTTTTTGTGCAACATAACTATGAGAATGCATATGCTAAAAATACAAAAAATTGGGATCTCATCGATGGAGCGATTTTAGGTAGTAGCAATTTAGATATCCCTAATTGGCTAAATTGGTTTTTAGCAGACATATCCTTCCACAGCATTCATCATCTCTCTGAGAGAATACCAAATTACAACTTAAGAGCTTGCCATAAAGAAAACATTCATTTGCTCCAACAATCAAAGTTCTTAAAATTAAGCGATTTTTCAAAATGCTTCAAATATATTATTTGGGATAATAAAAATGAAAAATTAATTCCCATAAGTTAATACCTAATTCAACCTTCTTCGCAATTTTCTTTTTATAGGAATACTGCTATATGCATGAGTACCTATAGAAGGAGGTAAGTCATTCTTTAAAGGATGCATAAAAGCATTTGCCATACTCTCTAACATTTTCGCAAGCCAATTAATTACTGATTTCATTTGAAAATCTAAAAGTGTACTTTTTAATAATCTAACTAAATTACTGAAAAGTAAATCAGTCTTTATGCTGATTTTTAAGAAGATTGGCTTTTAAATTTAATCTTAAATAATAAAAATTAATGTTTATTTTGCTCTTTTAAATGATAAATTTTACTACCTTTTTAGGAGGTAAAACAGGTCTAAAATGAATTTAGTAAATAATACTTATTTTTTCCAATTCACTTAATAAATTAAATTATTGAACATAAATTCGTGCTATATCTCTATTCCAAATAAATCCAACAATATTATGAATGATTCATTTGTTTCTACCAACCAGAATACAGAAATAGATTCTATTAATTCATATTTCGAGTGTATTACTGAATGCAGTATTGTTGATGGTCATCAAGAGTGTATCACTCGTTGTTTAGAAGTTCATTTAAAGGGGGGTGATCAAAATGAATAAAAAAAATTCACCTCAAAGGAAAACAACTTTAAAATGGAACTCCAATGGAGAGCTTTCGGAAATTGACATGTTAAGGATTTTAGAAAAGATATCAACTAATGATCTTAATCAATGCGAATTAACGTGCGATTCTGATCAGGTTTAATAATTATTATTTTCAGAATTTTTCAAATTATTAACTACGCAAATAAATTTATACTAATTTCAAAATAAAAACATTTTTAGCACTTACTCTTAATATTAAAAATATTTCTATTAGAAATTAGAGCATTTTAACTATATTTTAAATTTTATTTTAAAAATTAATTTTTAGAACTCCTACTTTTTTTTAAGAATGTTTTACTAATTTCTTTTTTTGTTAGTTGAATCGGTTTTACTAAACCTGAATCGCCATGAGTTGGACAATAATAAGTCATAAGCATCCATTTTTTTTCTTCATCCATAAGAAACTTTCCTAAACAGTCATAAATAAATAGGACGAATTATTACAAAGTTGATGTTTTTTAATCTTTTTTTTTTAATTACTTAATAATTTATAAAAATTTTGAGTCTTTCCTAGCTTAATAGATATAAATACGCATGACTTATAAAAAAAATCCTGCTATTTATAAATAAATTCAAAATTTTTTATGTCTCTAGAATCTATATTGATGGTAGTTGCTCCAATCTGTCTTTTTACTGTAGGAGTTATAGTTTTACCTATTCTAGTAAAGCCACGTAAACAATCTGGGTTACCTAAGAGATATATACGTGGTCTTTAAATTAATTTATCTTTTAAGAAGAGGAGACACATTCAGCATAAAAAAACAATTAAATAGATCAAAAAAAAGATTGCGATAATAGATGTTTGATAAAAAATTTTATTCGAAAATCAAATTAAAATCATAAAAAACTTTATCGAAAAAAATTATAAATTCTTTTCATTATGAGATCCTGTGATGGATAATAGAATATATAAATTCACTTTTATTGAATACAGTTCTTAACCAAAAAATAATTTGAGTAAAATAAAATTTTCTGGTCTTAAAGGCCAAGCGCTTGTAATAGAGGAAACTGATATTCCAAGCATAAAAGAATTTCGGGATGCCATCCCAGATCACTATTTTAAGTGCAATACTAAAACTTCTTTGAGGTATCTTTTACAATCTGCTTTAATCCAATCATTAATGGTTGCGATAGGTTTGTCTATTCCATTTACATCTAAAATGATCCCAATTTGGATTATTTACGCATTGCTATCAGGTACCACAGCAATGGGATTCTGGGTAATTGCCCATGAATGTGGGCATGGAGCATTCTCTAAAAACAAGATATTGGAATCTACAACAGGTTATTTAATACACTCATTACTTCTAGTGCCTTATTTTTCTTGGCAGCGTTCTCATGCTATTCATCATCGATTCACAAATAATATAACCAATGGAGAAACTCACGTACCTCTAGTCATTAAAGGAAATGGAGTTACAGAAAAAGTTGGTGGAGAAAAAGAATTACATTTTTCAAATTCCCTAGGTAAGAAAAATTACGGAATTCTACAACTCGTGTTACATCTAATATTTGGCTGGCCTGCTTATTTACTTACAGGAAGTACCGGAGGAGTTAAATATGGAACTTCAAATCATTTTTGGCCAATCAAACCATTTTCTAAAGCATTATGGCCATCAATATGGACCAAGAAAGTTTGGCTATCAGATATTGGAGTAGGTTTAACATTATTGGGCATTTTTTATTTAGTTTTTAAGTATGGATTATTTCCAGTAGTTGCTCTATATTTTGGTCCTTTATTAGTGGTTAATTGTTGGTTAGTTGTTTATACATGGCTTCATCATACAGAATCGGATGTACCTCATCTTTCAAATACGGAATTTTCCTTTATGAGAGGAGCATTTCTATCTATTGACAGGCCTTACGGTAAAGTTCTGAATTTTCTTCATCATAATATAGGTTCTAGTCATGTCGTTCACCATGTTTGTCCAACCATCCCCCATTATCATGCGAAGAAGGCAACTGTCTTAATTAAAAAAGCATTTAAAAAAGCATATCTTTTTAACCCTGATCCAATACACAAAGCTCTCTGGAATATTGCTTGCAATTGCGTTGCTGTTCAGCCAGACATCAAGCGAAAAAGATATATATGGCAATCTTCATACAAAATAGTGGATTAAAAACATAATAATTACAATTTTTTTATCACATTAATTTACGCAAATCTGAAAAGAATATAAAAGAATTAGCAATCATAAAATTTTCGTCCTAAAAAGATTATTAACTATATTATTCGTATGAGTGGTGACAACTTGCATGGTAATCAACCTATTAAATTTTATTCGGAAAAAATAACACTTACAAAAGTTGAATTATTAGAAAGGCAGTTAAGTTTAGGCGAAAAAATTTCAGATTTAGATCAAAAGCATAAAGAATGGAGCAAAAAACTATCAGGCTGATTATCTAATTTGATGCATTGAAATAACTTATTTATATTATTTAACTTATCAAGAAACTTTTCTGTAAATTATTGAAAAATTTATTTGCAGTCATACTAATAAAATATTCTTCATAAAAAACATTTTTCTTACTCTAATAACAAACTTCCTCAAGATTTTTAATAACCCAAATATCATTTTGCATTTTCAATGAATTATCGAAAAAATAATTACTCTCACTTATGTACTTATTACAAATTTAAAATGGCCCATACAATATTAAAAATTGTCCCTTTTTTAAGTATTTTTCCTGACTCTCTAAAGAGAGCTAGCTTACAAGACAATGTGCAACACGAATCATAATGATAGAGACTATTCCTTGCAAAGAATGAGCTAATCTCAATGGGATTTTCCACGGAATTTTTTCTACATCAATCAAAATAGGATGGGGCATTGTCTTAGTTAAGTCTTCATACTCAATCCAAGAACTTATAATTTTTCTATTTATTAACTCGGGATCACTTGTTTGCCAAATTATTATTGGAAAACGTTTTTAAAAAACCACAGCATGTTCACCGCTACCACTACCAATTTCCAATACTGAACCTTTTTTATAATTCTTGATTGAACATCAATTACATCATCTATGCATTATCTATTTCTTTGAGCTGCCGAAAAAAAGTCTAATATCCAAAAAAAGATTGGGAATTACTTTAAAAAAATAATTCTAAATCCTTTATTATTTGACCTTTCTTAATTTAGGCGTCTTAAAAAACATTATTTTAACGCTAAAGAATAGTATTGAAATTGTAATAGCAGGCAAGATATAAAGTATCAAGTCAGAACTCATAAGAGAAGGAATTCTTCCAAAAATTAAATGCATGTAAAACGTAGTAATTGACATAAATCACTGTATGTATATCTAATTTATTAATAGCAATAATTTAAATTCTAAAAACTACTTTTATTCAAAAACTAAAAATTTCTATAAAAAGAGTCAGCCTGTATCCCTACTAGCTGACTCTGATATCATATTAATTTAAAATACCTCTAAATGAGGATTTACCTGAAAAACAAAAAAGTATTAATTTATGATTTTTTTAATTAAAATTTATAAAAATCAGAACAAAAACAAAAACGCCGATAAGGTATATTTCGACACATATATGTAGCAGTATTCAAATTTTCCTGATAAAAAATGAGTATTTTCCTCATTTTCTTTACATTATTAAATAAATATGTTATATTGGTTAACAAATTATATTAAAAAAATGACTCCAGAAGCAGAACGTTTTAACGGTTGGGCAGCGATGTTAGGATTCGTTGCAGCAGTAGGTGCCTATGTAACAACAGGCCAAATCATTCCAGGCTGGTTCTAATGAAAAATAACTCACCAAAAATAGTAGAGAAAGAAAAAATCATTGCTGAAAAGCTCAACGGCAGATTTGCAATGCTAGGATTTATTGCTCTAGTTGGAGCTTATCTAACTACAGGTCAAATCATACCTGGTTTCATTTAATATAAATTCTTATTTTCTTAAACGCCTAATTTTAAATTAAATTAGGTCTTTTTTTTTGGAAATTAATATTACTTATGAATTGAGATTTAAGTGATGTTATTAAAAAAATATAATAAAAACTACTATAAGGTCACTAACTCGTTTTTTTTAAAATAGGTTAAAAATTTTGATTTAAATTATTTCACAAGTTGGAAACTGGTCTGAAGAAGTTCTTTCTCTAATTTAATAATCTATATTGACTAGAAGAAACTTGGCTAAGGAAAAATGATAATACTAAACAACAACTTAAAAAAGCAATATTAATTTAATTTTTCTTCTTCTTTAGAACATATATTTATTTGTTGTATGGTGTTATCTTATTAATGATAGAAATAGGATTAAATGAGAGTAAAGCTTGAACCAGAAACTGCTTTTATTGGTAAAAAGTTTGCCTATATATTTTTAGGAATTATATTTAGCCTAAATGCAATAACTTTTGCTTGGTTTTTCTTATTTTCAAATTTAAAATAAATCTAAATTTTCGTTTGAAATAATTGAATAATATAGCTTAAACAATAGTTTATAAAAAAGAATATTTAGGAACTAAAAGATTCCTGGAATTATCTGACCTGTTGTTACATAGGCGCCTATTAGTGCAACGAAACCAACCATAGCCCATCTACCATTTACTTTTTCTGCATTTTGAGGGTATCCATCATAAGACACAGTTTCATCAATATAAGGCCTTGTTTCTGATGGGAACATATTCTGTCTTCCACCTGATTCTGTAGTTACACCTGATTTTGTCATTAGAAAGTTGTTAATTGTTAACTAAAGTAACACAAATATTAACTTATGTAAACCATGCTCATATGTAATTTTCTCTAACTATTTATGTTATTGGTCAATATGTGACATATCTGTTCAACAAATTAGAAGGGCGCATTTTTTAATCAAATCAATTTTTATTATCAACTTCGCAGATTAATCATTAAAAATAAGCATTTATACCCACAGTAAGTAATTTTACTTAGTAGAATATTTATAGCATTTAGGAAGTGCTTGGCTGGTTAAATCAAAAAATCTGAATTAACTAGGTCGTCATGAGCTTGCCAGTGGGATACTTGCAGGCTCTCTCAATTTAAAAGCAAATAAATAAACTAAACAGTAAATAATATTTTTTCACCGATTGAATATAACCAAAAAGACCTTTACTAATGTCTAAAATTTATTTATGTGCTAAATAGGAAATAGACTGAATGAAATGTATGTCTTTAGATTTTTTTCTTATTCCTTTGTGTATTTTTATTATCCTTTTTCTTTTAAATCGAGAAAATATTATTTACAAAAAAAACCAAAAAGTTAAGTAAATCCATTAGTCTAAAAAATTGCAAAACAGAAGATCGGACAATTTTTTTTTCTTTAATTAATACAATAAAAAAACAAATATTCTAAAATTTTTAAATCTTAGAGTATTAAGTTGAAGTACTATACCAACTTTTTTCTAAAAATTAATTTTTCCCAATATAATTTTGAATTCTTAATTTGATCTAATTTTTGTTGGCAGTGTAAACAATGGCATTCGTATATTAAAGTTTGATTTTTCATGCTTTAACTCTTTTTTTAAAGAAACCAAATTTTTTGTTTTGTTGCAAGTTTTAAAAAATTATTTTTCTGATCTATTACTTAAATTTAGAGAGTAAAAAAATTTTCTTAAGTGTCAAAATTATATTGTTTTCTAAATCATTGATATTTTATAATGTAACAAAAGACAGTAAAAATCAAATAAATTTCTTTGACAATTTCCAATCAATCACTAATTAAAAAAACTATTCACAAAATAATTACTCCTTGGTATTTACTGCCTTTAATAGATAGATGGTTATTTGGACAATTAATACCTCCTATGATATTTGCAATTTCAGCTTTTACTGTTATTTCATTATCTGTTGGGGTAATGTTTGATCTTATAAGAAAAATAGTTGAATTTGGCTTACCTGTATTTTTAGCTTTAAAAGTTCTTTTTTTTAGTTTACCCAGTTTTTTAGTCTTATCATTCCCGATGGCAGTTTTACTTTCAACATTATTAGCCTATGGAAAATTATCAAGCAATTCAGAATTAATAGCTTTGAAATCTTTAGGGATAAAAACTACAAGAATTATTTCTCCTGCTATTGCTCTTTCGATATTAATGACAGGATTAACCTTTTATTTCAATGATAATTTAGTTCCTACGAGTAATAAGTTGGCAGAGGCAACATTAAGATCAGGGATTGGAAGTTCATTTAGTAGTGAAAGAGGAAAAGGTAACATTATGTTTTCTAGATATGGTTCTAGAATAGATCCTAAAACTAATAAGCCAACAAAACATAATAAACACCTAACTCATATATTTTATGCATCATGGTTTGAGAATAATATTATGCAGGGAGTTACTGTTTTAGATTTCTCAAGGGCGGATATACAACAAATCTTAAAAGCAGAAAGTGCAACATTTGATAAAAGAAATTCTTCTTGGACTTTTTTAAATGGAAGTATTGTATCTATTGATCGGAATGGGCAAACTGGCAATATTCAATTTAAAGAATATACCTATCCATTTGTAGAAGGGCCAATGGAGCTTGCAAAAGTGCCCAAGGATGCGACTGAAATGACTTTAAAGCAGGCTATACAAGCAGAAAAGATTTATAAAAAGACTGGAAACTTGAAGGAGATTAGAAGAATTAAAGTCCGTATTCAAGAAAAATTCACCCTTCCTTTTGCATGCTTAGTCTTTGGTTTAATAGGAAGTAGCCTTGGATCTAAATCTAATTTAAGATCTTCAAAAAGTCAGGGATTTGGGTTAAGCGTAATTCTTATATTAATTTATTATGTTATGTCATTTATATTTAGTTCTTTTGGGGTAAAAGGTATTCTACCTCCTATTTTTGCTGCTTGGTTACCTGTCTTAATTTCTATGGGAGGTGGAATTTATTTACTAAGAAAATCAAGCTCTTTTTAATATCTTTAGGACATAAATAATCATATGATTATTTACAAAATTTTTCGCAAGAAAAGATTCTTGGATCTTTATTTCTCATTTATTTTTTGATATCCATACCAATCAGGATAATTTTTTTCTTCAATAACTTTAACATTATTTTCAAGAGTTAATTCTATTTCCCAATCACCTATTCTTTTTATAAGTTCACAATCACCGCAACTAATTATCATTTCTAAAGAAGCAATATCATCTATATGCTTTTTTTTACTCCCAATCAGCCATTTAGATTTAGCTATATTTTTTGCCTCTAATTTACTTGAAGCTATAACTAATCCAAACTCATGTTGTTCCTGCATAGAAGTTGAATAATAGCCTCCAATATTGACAAACCATAAATATTTTTTTGGATTATTGTTGTTTACTAATTGCCTTTTTTCTAGTTCATCCTTTTCGAAATTTATTAAATTAATCTTATAACCATCTACATATTGTATTTTTTTATAGCTATCGATATGCAAACCTTTTGAAGATCCGAACCAATCATTTCTTAAAGTATCATAAGTATCCTCAATTCTAGATCCAACAACCCATCTAACATCATGTAGTTCAATATTAGCTTTTTCTGCTCTACCCCCAAGAACAACCAAATAAAGAAAATTATTTTCTAATTTTTTCACGTTTATTAATAAGATTTACTTAAACTTTAATTTAAATTATCAATATTTATCTTACAGATTATTATTTATTAAGTCAGAGATTCTGTTAATTAAACCAACCTTTTTTCTTTGCTTTAACTTTTGGTGAAGTCTGAATTTTAGGGACTTCATCTACTCTACCTTTAATTATCATTAAAGGTACAGTTGCCCATAGAGCGAGAAATAATATCCAAAATAAGTAAATGTTCATAGAATTAAAATGATTAAATCCATACTAAAATTAATCAATTAATATTCGTGAGTTTCTTTTTAAAGTACTAATTGAGATGTATAATAAAGAGTTTAATATTTAATAAAAGCTAAATAAATGCTTCATAAATTCCATTAAAAATTTATTACAGCTCAGATATAAAATAATGGAAATTAGAAATGTTATTAATCAAGTAAAAATATTTGCAGTCAACAATACCAATGCTTTGCTTCAGGATATGTGGAATGCTTTTTTATAATGACACGATAAAATTTTTTTCGTGAATCTTTTTAAATCAAACTTTTGAATATATAAAATAAATTTAAAATTAATAAATTAATGAGAAAATGCGACTTATGTCATGAGCCGGATAAAATTCATTACAGAATAAGATCCACAATTCATAAAGACTGGATTTTTTGTTGTAAAGAATGTTGGAATCAAGTTTCTACTCATAAAAATTATGCCTACGGTGGAACTAGAAAGTCAAAATAATTAATTTACCAGCAAATTAACTCGCGAAAAACAATCAAATAATTAAAAGTTTAGAAATTTAAGAAATTACTTTAAATGAAAAGTTGACAATTAATGATGATTTATAAACATGATTTATGAAATTTACCAACAAAAATAACTTTCTTTTTTTTCTTTGATTTATCTTTTTAATGTACTTTTTTTTGAGATAGGGTATTGTCTTATTTTGCTAAACCAAACTTTATAGTTTATGACGAATGGTTTGATAATGATTTAATAAAAACTAAATCAAATATTAAAAATAAAAAAATAACAAATATTTCAAACATACATGAATTTTTTTATGAGCAATCGAATTACAAAGTTGGGGCCTCTGAAAATAATTTACAGAAAGATATTAATGAAAATAGGGAAGAACTATTTAATAATTATTATTTTGAAAAAAATTCTGAAAAATATGATTCATTATCAAATAAAAAATTTCTGTTTTTTGGAAAAATTACCAAAAACAAACTTAACTTTAATATCAAAAATAAAATAATTTATAGTTTATCAATTTTTGGATTTGTAATTATTTTGGCATTACTGCTATTTTTTATTTCGCAATCTAAAAAAAATGAATCGACCATAATAAATAAATCAATTTTATTAGAAAAAAGGTTCTGATTTTCTAAAAGAAATCATTAATTTCTTTTTTTATAGATTTATATTCTAAATTAATTTCTTTAATAAATTTATCTACTTCTTTTTTAGTATTCTTATATTCATTTATTTTTTGATTGGTTTTCTCATAGAAAATGGATTCAAATTTTCCTGGAATTATCTCCTCAATCCAATATCCTGCTAAACAATAAATTTGATTTGGAAAAACAGTTATAATAAATGACTTTTTGGAATTTTTATATTGATTAATTATCTTATTAGCAAAATTACCTTTAGTTTTGTTAGTCCCAAATAGAGTAATATCATTTGCTAAAGACTTAAAATTCTTCGATAGATTCTTACTTTTTTCTAATTTATTTCTAGAAATTATTTTTTCCAGGGAATAACAATAATCGAAAAAATTAGTATTTTCTTTTTTTGAAGGATATATAGTTATTAGAGAACTAAAAAGTAAAAAAGAAGTTAAAATGAATTTTTTAAACATTTTTATTTTAATTAAATTTATCATTTCATAAATATAAAAAGACAATTCATAAATTACTATTAATTACCTTAAAAAGATTCACATTAATTAAAAAGATTTCTATTAATTGAGCAAAACCTCTTTGAGAAAAATTTAAAATTATTTCGGACTAATAAAGTATTTATCAAACGCATAAAATTTTTTTCTTATAATAAGATTATGAAAAATTCTTTTTTGAAAAATAAAAGTATCAAATCTTTTTTAGATTTTTTTTCAAGATTATCAATTTCAGCAATATTTATCTCGTCAATACCAGGCAAAATAAATGATTTTGAGAGAACAGTTGAATATATTTCTTCAAAAGGTATTCCTGAACCAATTTCATCTATTTTTCTAGTGGGAGCAATTATATGTCTTATCTTGGGTTCTGGATTTTTTATATTTGGGGAAAATCAAAGAATCGGTTCAGTCTTTTTATTACTATTTATTATTCCAACAACAATAATTTTTCATGTATTTCCTTTTCATCAAAGAGCAGTATTTATGAATCTCGCATTGATAGGTGGATTAATTATTACTGCAATAAGGGAACCAAAATAAATTACTCAATTAAAGAAACCTAAATATTTTTTTTATTTTTTATCTCTTAATTCTGGGAAGCAATTTGCAATATGAATTAATTCATAAACCTCTTTGCTATCGTATTTTTTATTCGGAACTCCGCTTCCCACCTCTATGCCTCTCTCTTTCATCTTCTTTAATATCAGTTCTTGTCTTTGCATACTTGACATAGACTTAAATCCTTTAGTTCGTTTTTCTTTATTCACTAGATTTTAATTTAAGAAAATTTATTGTTAAGGTTATATCAATTAGCGATTCATTAAATAAGTAAGAAAGCCAGTAAATGTAAGTAATTTAAATCCAATAAAGAAAGGCAAGTATTTTTTGACCTTTTTGCCAACGGGCAATAATTTGTTTAATGAATTGATCATGATTTACATTAAGAATACAAATATTTCGATCATCCTAACGAATTATTTTTAGGATTATTCCATTTTGATTTGTACATTTTAAATACTATTTTGATTTGTACATTTTAAATAATAGATCTAAACTAGAAGTGTAAACCCCTTTTTTTATAAATGATAAAGAAACAATAATTTCATTATTAAATGAGTTTGCCAATCCAAAAAAAATGGCTTCATTTTTTGTTGACAATGCGACTCCAGATTTTTTATTCATAAGACCAAGTGGTAATCCTATAGATGCAAAAGGGTTCGCACAAATGATGACTGGTGATATAGTTCAAGAAAAGGCAGAAATAACTAAAACACCGATTCGAATTTCTAAGCGAAAATATAGTAATGTGCATTTTTACACTAGGTTCAAAATTTACTTATAAAGGGACCGCTAATGATGACTTACCAACAGTTACGTCAATTTTAAAAAAGTAAATAATGTCTGTAAAATTCACTGGATACAAAGATCAACAGGAAATTCTGATTTATCTTTATGGGATTAGCAAAGTTAATATCTTTTTTAATGGTGCTACTTCTTTTAGGTAGTTCTTTTATTGGTTTAATTTTTTATTTTTTAAAATAAATATATCAAAAAATATCTCATTACTATTTCTTTTTAGAAAACAATTGCTTCTATTATTAAGTAATTTGATTTTCAGGTAAAAATAAAAACTTTAGACAGACTAACGCCTATATCTAAAGCTAATAAAGCAATCAATAACTTACTCATTTTTTAGAACTCTCAACTATTTTTTTGTAAAGTTCTTCGGAAATAGGTTGCATAACCCTTTAGAAATCTAATATCAAATTAGTTACTTTACAATTAATTTCTAGTTACTAAATATACGAATATATGAATTTTTAAATAGGCAAAAAATATCTTCATAATAAGTTTTTCTTATAAGGTATTAATAAATACTTAATCCCAAAGCTTCAATAAATGTCTAAAGTTGTTAAAAAAAAGAAATTAGAAAACTTATTTCAAGTAAATAGATCCTCTATAAGTAAGCTTTATTAACTTATCTTCTTGTTTTCTACAATATACGAATGACTTTCCATTGAAATACATGTTTACCATGATGCAGCTCCTGAACTTGCTCAAGTCCCCGTCCTATGGCTTGAGTCGTACTGCGGTCTATCAGATGGTAGATCGGACGATTTAGTAGTATTTACTACAATTCATTTATAAAGTATTTATACTTAGATGTCAACAATTAATAGGAACTAAACTTCAATTTAAAATTAGATTCTGCTCTAACAAACTCCCTTAAAAGAATATAGAACATATAACTACGAGTAACTCCTATCAAAAATGAAACAAATGCTAGAACCACACAAATAGGACAATGTGGGAATCCCATTATTCATTTTCTAATATAAATTTTAATTCAGCCTCTGCATTGAGAATATCAATTCTTCTCTTCAGTAGTTTAAAAAATTTAGTTATTTTTTTCAAAATTAAACCTTCTTTAGGCATCAATAATAATATTATTCCAAGAATTAATATATCAATGAGCAAAAATACTGAGTCTATTGATATAACTATAGTTTTGTAGCAAAATTATACAATAAATAATGCCAACATACACTCAGATAATCTTAATTAATTAACCAATAAAGTCTTAATCAGAATCAAATATAATAATTTAGTCATCTAGTTACCTTGCAGTGCTATTTTTCTCTTGCAAAAAATAGATCGGGCTAAAGTCCAATACTCCAAGAGGATTTAGACCGCTTCTTAAAGCCTGATAGTGCAAATTTTTAAATTAATAATATGCAACTGTTTTTTAAAAGATAAATATATTGATTGCTTGATAAATTTATTTTGTATATTACTGTAACAAAAAATATGAGGTTATTTAAATTAGTTACTTAACCCTAGTGGAGAAAGCTTTAGTTAATTTCTTTTACTTATTACTAATAAGATCAGCCGCATCTCATTATGGAGAATCATTTATAACTGTAGAAATTCCATCTAATTCAATAAAAAGTTTTTCTTGATTTTAGAAAGTTTTTAATACTTAAATTTATAGCTATCTGAAGACTGAAACTAATTTGAGTTAAATTGGTTAATTATCTCTATTGCAAATAAAGATAAGGTTGTTAATCTTTCACTTAAAGGAGAAACTTAATTTCTTAAACTGATGCAATTTGATCATATGAATTTCAACGAAGATGATAGCCTAATGTCAATAGAAGATTTAAAGGCTTTACGTCTTCAAAGAAAGAAAATTGAAAGTGATAAGAAAGCTAGGAAATATATTTTGGATATAAATCAAAGATATAGAAAAATGAGTACCCGCAAAAGTAATAACTTTTTAAGGAATATAAACCCTTTTAAAAAGGCCGCATAAATTGTTAATCTTTATTTTGTTAATTTGTTTAAATTTGCAACTATCAGAGTAAGATTTTAATGGTGTTTCTTTGGAAGAGTTTCACCAAGAGGGGTCAATTTTTGGCCCCTTCTTTGCGGAGATATTTTTTAATTGAAACTCTTTATAAAATTAAAGTAATACTTTCCTAAACGCCGAAAGTGATGTAAATCTTTTGTTTAAAGTTTTTTATTACCACTTAATGAAAACTCTATATCACCAACTAAATCCTCTTATTAAAAACCAAAAGTTTTATCTTTTGTACCATATACCTAAATTTATAGAATCTTTTCAACAATTATAAATTTTTTTCATTTGCGATTTTTAATGGCTTCACCTACAAGTTGGGAATTCTATAAAGAAATTGAAACTAAGATTCTATGGGTCAATATTTGTACCCAAAATTTAGAAGGAGTAGCTATTTCAATCAATAAATGGTGGAAGAAAAGATATCCATCATACAAAATCAGAATAGTTTCTAAAAAAGAATTTGAACTACTAAAAATGCAAGCTGAGAAAAAGGAGCAATAAAATTATTCGTTGGTAAATATTAATGCTGAATATTTAATTTTTGCAGCTAATATAAAGTCATTAAATTAAAGAACAAATGAACTCTACATTTTCAAAAGTATCAAATTTAAAACTTAATAGACTTTCCAAAATAGCTATTACTCTCGCATCATCAACTTTCTTTTTGTATGCATTGGGTCAAGCACCAATTTTTAAAAATATTCTTGCAGGTGCCTTCTCTTGCTCTGGCTAAACAAAATACTGTTTTTTAAGAAAACTAAAAAGCTAAAATAGTCAGTGATTGAGAGTCGATCTAAACTTGGAGGGATAAACCCCTATTTTAATGTTTAATAGATTTATTGCTGAAAAGATAATGACTCTTCTTATTTCTCTTTTCAGCTGATGAATATTTCCCCGCACCTATTAATTGATGCTGTGATATTGAGCGCTGCCCTTACGATAACTTTGGTATTAAGAGCAAAAGGTAATGCTGCCAGAAAAGAAAAAGAAAATAAATGATTACTAAAAAAGAAGAAAAAGAATTTAAAAAACCTAAATTATATAGATTTTGGAACTTACTTATTTATGGAAGTTCCATTGCTATTGGAGTTTTCTTAGTATATTTATATTCTGCTTATATCTTTATAAATAAATAACGTATAGGTAAGGCATAGCTATTACTTATGGGGTTGTGAGTCTTTTATTGCTTGTTAGGTTTGCATACTTTACTTTTAAAATGAAATACTAATTTTTATGTCATCTTCAATGAAAGATTTCTTAGATAAATTTTTTGATTTATGTAGAGAATATCAACAAGAAATTCCACCTCAGAAGATGGCTGAGATTTTAAGAGAATATGCAGATAGGTTAGATGAATAATAGCTACTTGCAGACATAAGAACGTATTAAGAAAATATAATTTCTAAGCAAAATTTATACAAATTTTTTTAAATTTGGAATATCTTTTTTGAAAATATTTTCCTTGCAATTATTCAAAATTTGAGATTTTTTTTTGATCCTTAATCCGTACAATTTTGTTCCTCTAACCGCACAAATAAAACTTGAAATTTACTATTCAAATGAATTAGAACATAGTTGTAGTAAAGGGGTAAGTCTTATGGCACTTAATGACACATTTACTATCCAAGAAATTAATTTGGATAAAAAAGACCTTTCATTTGATAATAAGCTCAAAAAAATTGAAGCTTATTGGAATAATGAATGTACAGAACATCCGAGTAACAACCATTGCAAGATTTTTTGTGATTAAAAACTTTAACTTTTAGGTATTCTTACGCTTGATTTTTACATAATACCCGTACTAAAGAATAATCAGAAAGAAAGGAGGCAAAGCAAATGACTAATTTAGGTATAGAAATTTTATTTTGGACAATTTTAATTTCTTATCTGGGATTAAGGTTTTCTCAGACTTGGAATGGATTCAAAAAACAGTATTAATTAGGAGAATAGAAAATGAAACTACAAACTCAGTTCACGGTTCCAAACAAAAAATTAAAAGATCTTGATTATGTTAAAAAAGTAGATTTTTTAGAAGAAATTTTAAATAAAGAATGTATAGATTATCCAAATCAAGAAGATTGCCTGGTTTGTTGCAATTAAAAATCAAAAAATAGCTGTTTTTTAAAAGTAAATAAATTTTTATAAGTATTTATAAATTTTCTAAAAGGGAGTTAGCACAATGGAATTAAGATTCTTCCCAATAAATATTTTTAGAGAGACTCCAAAAGTCACATTCTTCGATGCAGGCATAGATAGTTCTAATGGTTCTGATGTTGTGATCCATTCTGGAGAAGCTATATCTCCTCCAGATGATTTAAAAGATGAGCAATATTACGTTCACAATCATCAAATTGACCACAATTTAGTTATCACTGGAGAAAGGACATTTGTTTTAATAAATCCTTCCTGGGATGAACCTCATCATGTAATTTATTTAAGTAGATCTATGGGAGCATTAGAAATTCCTGTAGGAACTTATCACAGATCTATTTCAGGGAAAGAAGGTAGTATTGTTTTAAACCAACCCAAAAGAGATAAATTTTTTGATCCTTCTAAAGAATTTACCCCTCAAAAGTTAGACAAAATAAATTTAATTAAGGCAAGAAAAAGTCCGCCTGTTTATTGGATTTACGAAAATAAAAAAATCAAAAGAGTTTACTTTAATCCTCTAGAGAGAAAAGTTAAAACTCTTGTTTAAAATGAAAAAACATATATCCCCAAGTAATAATTTAAAAAACCTGAATTTAATTATTAATTCTGATACTTATAAATTGGCTCACGAAGATATTGGTTTACTTAGCCGAAATGAAATGCGTGGAGTCAGAATGCTTCTTGAAATTACCAAACCAGATTTAATCCTTGAAGAAAATAAAATTCTTTCAACAATAATTATTTTTGGAGGCGCAAGCATTACAGAAGAAGCAAATATAAAAAAGAGACTTGAAGATATAGAAGAGTTGCTTAAAAAAAATCCTAAATCGATACTTTTAAAACGAAATTTAAATAGATTAGAAAATTTACTTCTTATGAGTCATTACTATCAATCCGCAAGGGAGTTTTCTAAACTTGCTTCAATTAGTAATCAAAATAAAAACTGTAATTCTCATGTGATTGTGACAGGTGGGGGGCCAGGAATTATGGAAGCTGCTAATAGAGGTGCATTTGAAGCAAATTGTAAATCTATAGGGTTAAATATCAGTCTGCCTAATGAACAAATCCCAAATGCTTTTATAACTCCCGGTCTTTGCTTTAAGTTTAATTATTTTGCATTAAGAAAGATCCATTTTGTCATGCGATCAATAGCTGCTGTATTTTTCCCTGGAGGTTTTGGAACACTAGATGAATTATTTGAACTATTGACACTTTGTCAAACAGGAATGAAAACTAAAATCCCAATCATACTTTTTGGTAGAGATTATTGGAATAAGATAATTAACTTCGAATATCTAGCTGATCTTGGATTAATTTCAGATGAAAACTTAAATCTTTTCCAATATGCAGATACCGCACCAGAAGCATGGGAAATTATCAAATCATCAAAAATCTCAGCTTAAAAGTAAGCTAATTATTTTTAAATAACTTTTAATTACTTAATTTATAATTTGTTTTAACAGTTTTTATTATTGAATCTTGTGGTTCTTCACTGGGGAAACAATTAATAATTCTATATTTGCCTCCTTTTTTATCAGTCTCAACAACTGTAAATTCAACGTATTTACCAATTCTATCTCTTAAATCCTTAACTTCAGTATTAATTATCTCTTCTTTATCATTTTCGATAATACGAGATTTACCTCCGCAACTTAACAAAGCGTTTCCCTCAGTGAGAAAAAAATCTTTGTCATTACTGCAAGAAGATAAGAAAGATAAAGAGACTATTATTAGTATAAAATTTTTCACAATCAACTTTTTTGTATTTAACTACATTATCAATAAAGCATATTAAATATATAGTCAAATCCCTACAAAATTAAAAATTTAATTAATAATATTTGTGAACTCAATAGAAATTATTTTAGAGAGAAATGCCCGATGCATTTAGAAAATCTTTATAAATATTTTGCCAGTGTATAATCCTTTGTTCAAGTCTATTAGGCGGACCAAGTTTAAAATTTTTGAGATAAGACTTATGAACTGATTCGACAATAACTTTATCTTCTCCAAGAAATTCTAATATACTTTTTTTCCAATTTTCTAAATCATTTTTACATAAAGAAGCAGAGGCTAATTTAATTTCAATAATACACTGACCAATATTTTTAGGAAGATAATTTATTAAAACAATCCCTTTACCAGGCCAGATTATTAGATGGGTCCATGGGAGTAATCCAAAGGTATATAGATTTCCTTCACTACTAAGAGGAGTAACAAGTACATTACAAAATTCACTGAAGAAATACCTGTAGTTTTTAATTGGACCTTGTTCTTTATGTAGGGTATCTTTATGAGCTATTGCTACATGGTAATCGTCCAGTGTATTGTCATGGGCAATTTTCCAATTGCAATTTAAGGTATCAGAAAATTCAGAAAAAATGCTGTAATTCATATTCCATTGATCATTACATTTTCTCCCAACAAGCTCAATTTGATCATCTATAGATATTGGTTTGTTGGTGAAATTAATCCAAATTAAAGGTCCATTTATTAAAGAGTTAACTTTTTCTAAAAAATAATCCTCTGTTTCTATTTTTGTTTCAAAATTGTACTTTAATGGCAAGGTTTTAAGTTTGCCAAAACTATCAAAAGTCCAGCCATGGTAAGGACAAAAAATATTTTTAGAAGGATTTAATTTTGTTTTTGGCAAACACAATTTTGACCCACGATGAGGGCATCTATTTATGAAAACAGTTATTAAGTTTTTTTCTGAACAAGAGATTAATAATGATTGATTAAAGAATTTTTTTTCCAATATTTCGCCAGGTTTAATTTCTCCTATGAAAATCAATGGGTGCCAATAATTTTTTGAATAGCTTTCTAATTCAAGTTCAAAAATTTTTTGTTCGCTATAAAGCCAAGTAGGCAAAAAACTAGTTGGCATTATTTATTTTTTTTGGAGGCCTCTTAAAAAATCAGATAACTCATATCTTAATTTTGCAAAATCCGAATCAAGTTTCAATTTATCTAAATCTCCTTTTTGTAGATCTACCTTAACTTCTTTTATGATTCTTCCAGGATTAGGTGCCAAAATACATATTTGCTGAGAGAGAGCTAATGCTTCTTCAATATCATGGGTTATAAGTAAAACTGTCAATGAAGTTTTTTTCCATAATTCATAGAGAAATTTCTGCAAAGATTCTCTTATCTGTAAATCTAAGGCTCCAAAAGGTTCATCTAAAAGTAGAATTTTAGGGTTAGTCGCTAGAGCTCTTGCTATTGCAACCCTTTGTTGCATTCCTCCAGATAATTCTTTTGGATACTTATTTCCCGAATCCTGAAGACCTACTACTTCTAATAAATAAGATGTCCTATATTTTATTTCTTTCAACTTATAAGAATTTAAATTCATTCCAAAGGCAATATTCTCAGATGCTGTGAGCCAAGGGAAAAGACTATATTTCTGAAAAACCATTCCTCTATCCAATCCTGGTCCACTAACTATTTTTCCATCTACTTTTACGTTCCCTTTAGATGGACTCTCAAGCCCAGCAATAATCCTCAATATAGTACTTTTACCTGATCCAGAACTCCCAACAAGAGTTTTAAATTCGCCAGAACTTATTGAAAAGCTTATTCCCTCAATCGCCTTTTTTCTATTTGAACCTTCCCCAAAATATTTTGAAATATTATTAACATCTAATTTCATTTAAACAGCCCATTTACATGTACGTCTAAGTAGCAATCTAAAACTCATATCCAAAGCAAATCCTATTAATCCAAGAACTATTAATTCTGCAAATATTTGATCTGTGCGAAAAAATCTTTGAGCGAGTTGAATCCTTTTACCTAAACCAACTTCTGCTGCAATTAACTCGGCAACGATTACTAAATTCCATGAAGTTGCAATATTAATTCTTAAAGTATCAATAATACTTGGTAATGAATATCTGGCTATAACTCTGATCAATAAATCTTTTGTATTACCTCCTAAAGTAAGCGTTGTTTCAATGAGTTCTTTGGGTACAAATTTTACTGAATCCATAACCATCAAAACATTAAAGTAAACAGTACCAATGAAAATTAATGCAATTTTTGGAGCCTCTTCAATTCCTAAATAAATAATAAGTAAAGGAGAAAAAGCAGCGGCAGGCATATATCTAAGCATCGCAATTAATGGTTCACATAAAGCACAAAAAGAAGGGAAAGAACCCATTAAGATTCCTAAAGGAATTGAAAAAATTGTTGCAATTATAAAACCAGCAAATACCCTACCAGTACTTGCAAAAATATCTTCAAATAATATTCCACTTTCAGCCATATCCAAAAGAGAATAAAAGACCGCTAAAGGTGATGGTAAAAACATTTCACTTACAAGTTTTAATTGACAAACTAATGTCCAAATTAAAAGTGGAAGCAAAAGTGAGGCTATTTGAAGAAATATTTTATTTAATTTTTTCGGTTCACTACCAAATGAAAAGAGGGATAAAAAATATTTATCCCTCTTGATTAATTTCGAACTAACCATTTTAATTTTGTATTAATTAACTGATGTTTTTAACAAACGAAGAGTCAAATAATTTACTCATATCTGGTTTTTCAGGAATAAATCCTACCTTCACCATAAAGTCTGCCATTTGTTTCGCTGCATAAGGCATATATTTCATACCGAACCCATCACTAAAAGCTTCTAAATTTTCTTCCAAGGAAAAGAACCTAGTTCCACCTTTATATTGTTTGTATTCGCGTGTTGGGATCCCAGCTCGCTTTGCCATGATCTTTTCAGATTTTCTTGGATTTTTTTCCATGAATTCTCTTACATCCCACCATGTTTTAACAATTTTTTGAACATCATCTGGTCTTTCAGAAATCAAATCTCCGCTTACTGCTAATAAATCAGGGATTGCACCTGGGTAATCTTTTGAACTAGCAATAACTCTTGCTCCAGGCCTCTTCATCGCAGTTCCTGTAAATGGAGGGAATGCACCAACTGCATCAACTTTTCCTGCAGCGAAAGCAGTTGCAGCCTGATCAGTTGGAAGGCCTTTAATAATTACATCATCTCGAGTTAATCCAACATCATTCAGAGCTAAAACAAGTAAAAAATCATCCACAACACCTTCTTCTACTGCTACTGTTTTACCCTTTAAATCAGCAACACTTTTAATTGATTTATCTGCAATTATTTGGTCATTCCCTGCAGAATTATCATTAACTAAAACAACTACTTCCCCTCCATTTTCTCCTGGCAAGAACGAAATAGTATCATTAAGTGTCTGCGAATTTCCATCAATTTTACCAGCAGCAAAAGTTTCCATGGATTGAACATACCCATCAAACCATTTCATCTGAACATTAACTCCATTTTTTTCAAACATTTTTTGATCAACAGCTATCGCCCAGGGCCACCATCCTGCCCAGTTACTGTATCCCAAAGTGATTGGATCACCTTTTGGAGCTGCAGGACTTGATAGTGTACTTAATGAAATCGCTAATATTAGAGCCAGCAAAGAGACAAAGAAAACTCTTAATTTTTTAAACATTTTTGAAAAAAAATATTACGTACTATCAATACTCAAGAAAAAGCAAATCTAAAGTTGTAATGACTGATACTTTTAAGAGATTACTCTTACTTAATCAATATTAATTTTTTTAAAATTTCAAAATCTTTTTACTAATCCAATCTTGCCATAAATCAAATCCAGACTTGGTTATCGAAGAAATTTCTATCACATCTGCCTTAGGGTTAGTTGAAGCTATGTTCGATTTTAATTCGTTAATATCAAAATTCAAATGGGGTAATAAATCAACTTTAGTTATCAAAATTAAATCTGCTTCTCTAAACATTATTGGATATTTTAAAGGTTTATCCTCACCTTCGGTAATACTTAAAAGAGCAACTTTAAAATGTTCTCCAATCTCAAATTCTGCAGGACAAACTAAATTTCCTACATTTTCCACTAACAAAATATCTAGTAAATTAGGATTTATTTTTTTTTCTAATAATTTCAAACCTCCACTAACCATATTTGCATCGAGATGACATGCTCTTCCAGTTGTAATTGGTACTACTGGAATATTTAATTTTTCTAATCTTGCCGCATCAAGATTAGTGGTCATATCACCCTCTAAAACAGCACTGTGAAATTTTTTTGAAAGATCTTCTAAAGTTATTTCAAGTAATCTCGTTTTTCCTGCACCAGGACTACTCATTATGTTCAAGCAAAGCAAATTATAATTATTAAACTTGATTTTATTTTTCTCAGCTTGATGACTATTTTGATGAAGAATATTTAATTCAATTTTGTCTGAAATTGGTAAATGCATTTATATTTGAAAATACGTCTTTATTCTAGATACTAAATTTCTACTTTTCTTTAAAATCAATAGATGCGATTTTTAATTCCCTCCCACTAATAATTTCCTCTAAATTAAAATTGCAACATGGAGATTTATATCCATTCTCTTTCTTTGGAAAATATAATCTATTGCATTTAGAGCATTTCCCTTCAAAAGGTATTGTCTCAATTGTAATCTCAGAGGAATCTAACCAAGAACCCAATACTGCAGCATTAAAAGTATTAATTAATGATATTGGTTCTACGCAAGTAAATTCCCCAATCTTAAGATTAATCTTTTCAACAACTATTTTTTTTTTATTTTTTTTCTCTGCCCACTCTTCCATGGAAAGAATAAGGCATTTTGTCATATCTACTTCATGCACAAAAATCTATCTCCATTTTTGATCAACTGACATATTGCATTTATCTGAAATCCATTCTGGATTAGATTTTCTTGGAAGCTGACCACTTACTACGAGATGTGCAATTGAATCACAAATAACTCTAGTAGCTAATAAAGCTGTCATATCGCTTACATCATATGGAGGCGAAACCTCAACAAGCTCAATTCCACATACATTAACTTTTCTGATAATGTACTCCAAAAGTTTTAATGCCTCTCGAGGTAATAAACCCCCAGGTTCAGGCCAACCAGTTCCAGGGACAAATCCAGCATCAATACAATCAATATCAAAAGAAATATATACACAGTCAGTTCCATCCGTAGCTTTTTCAATCGCAAAATCAGCGGCCTCTTTTAATCCCATTTCACAAATATCAGTAACTGTTAAAACATTTGTACTTCTTTCCCTGCAAATTTTCACTCCTTCTCTTGGTACTTGCCAACCTCCAATTCCTAATTGAACAAGATTTTTTGCAGGTGCATTTTTCATATTAGTTGCATGAAACCATGGACAGGTATGCATT
The DNA here is from genome assembly GCA_003280515.1 of Prochlorococcus sp. AG-355-P18. Classification (GTDB taxonomy): domain Bacteria; phylum Cyanobacteriota; class Cyanobacteriia; order PCC-6307; family Cyanobiaceae; genus Prochlorococcus_A. The sequence goes on along the minus strand of QCER01000004.1, from coordinate 40,586 downwards.
CTTTCATCTAAATCTGTTTCTTGAGTATCTACATGTCTATCAAAATGAATTATCCCTACTTTTTTATCTCCTAAGTGGCGACAAACTCCTCTAACTGTAGGAAAACCTATTGAATGATCTCCACCTAAAATAATTGGAAATGCACCGCTAGCAAAAATATGAGCAACCCCCTTTGAAATTTGATCAAAACTTTTTTCATTATTAGCTGGAATTGTAAAAATATCTCCTACATCACAAATAGATATCTGCTCTCTCAGATCCACTCCCATTTCGTAATTGTAAGGAGTATAAAGAGCAGAAATTTTTCTTATTCCTTGAGGTCCGAATCTTGTCCCTGGTCTATAAGTAGTTCCAGAATCATGAGGAACACCAACGATCGCAACATCATAATTTCCCACTTCATTTACATTTTCAACATATGGAGCTTTCATGAAAGTATTGATACCTGCAAAATGGGGTAATTCTCCTCTTGAAAATGTAGATATATTTCTATCGACAATACTTTTTGCTCCTTCTAAACCATATTCCTTTGCTCGGGCAACCTCAGTTTCCCATCCTTTCAAAGGTAATTTTGATTCTTTTTCTAAAGCATCCATGCCTTCACTGGGATGCTTCCTAATAAAGTCTTGATTTTTAGATGATTCAGTAGTCACAAATTTAAAATTCTTTTTACACTTATTTCAATATTGTCAATAAAAATAAAAATGAACCATAAACTTGCTTTAAAAGATTCTCATTTAAACATTGTTAAATAACTTTTCGCAAAAATAAAATAACTTTATTAAAAAAGCCAGCCGGCTTAATTACAAAAGTATTTAAAATATTTAATAACGGAATAAATGATAGAAGAAATAATTAGTTAAAAAGTATTAGATATTTTATTTTTCATATTTTCAATTTTATTGATTAATTCATCTAACCATTCTGTATTATTTTGCTCTTGTCTTTTATGGCTTTGACTTTTTTGAGTACTCATAAATTTCTTATATTTAGATTATCCATTTAATATATCTTTTGAAATTACAGGAATCAATAAGCAATATTACCAAATCGGTTGATAAGACAAGCTTTAGTAGCATTTCATACAAACCTAAACAACACAAATTAACTAAGAAAATCTAAATCTCTTCAGTTAAGTATTTTCTACGATGTTTTTATTTTAAATTCTGATTTGAATAAGGAAAGGGTATAGATATTCCTATGGAAAAATCATTTCTAAATTTCATTTATTGGATCTTGGTAAAGTCAGCTGAAAGTTACTACGGAGATTCATTAAAAACAGAAGTACCATATACACCTTATTTTTAGTTTTGGCGGACTTTAACTTTTAATATTAGATCTCTAGTTTGAGATCTATTAGTTTGGAATTAATTTATCAAAAAACACAATATGGGTTACTTATAGATTCTCTACAAAATATTCCCTTACGTTGAATTTCTTTTAGTGATTGTGAATAAATTTTAGCGGTAAGGATCACTCCAAAATTAACTAAAATTATAATTAGAAGAAGTAGCTCAATTGCGAGTTTGGTCATTAGATTACCCTCCTTAAATCTATATAAAAACTCTATAAGATCAAAATAGTTATGGAATAAAGTTTAAATTCCTATTTTTAGCAATCGAGATTCTCTGGTAATAATCTAGGTTCACAATTTTCGACGCATTCTTCTAGAGACTTTTCAGTATTACTCTTAATTTCGCAACTACGATGACAATCATAAAAGGCATACTTTGGATCTAATTCATTTTTGAATTGTTTATTTCTAAATGTATTCATGATCAAACTCCCTTTGATTTTTTTTCAAGTTGATTAATTAATTTATCCAACCAAAGAGTGTTGTTGATCTTTTTTGTGTCTTTAAAGTATTTCGTTTTGAACGTACTCATGTAATTATCCCTCAATCAGTTGGTCCAACATAGAAATGCTTATTGAAATTTCCTAGAGCAAAAATACTGATTGTGAATATAGTGAAATATTTAAAACTGATTAATTTATAGTTTATATTTTAGGTATTACAACTCTTGATTCTTGTGTGTAATTCATACTAAATAATTTCTAAAAAGAAGGTGAATTATGACTTATGGAAATCTAATTAAAAATAAAATTCAACATGTATTTGGTAGTTTGTTTGATTCGTTATCAATTGAGAGAAAACTAACTGATGCTCAAATGGAATGTATGCAATTCGGTATTTGCGATTATTCTCCAAGACAAGTTGAGGATGTTCCCTTTTTTCATTATTAATTTGAATCTATTTTTAAAGTAAGGGTAATTAGCTCCTCCTCACCCAATCAGGAGATCCACTAAACCAATCAGCAAGATCATCATTTTTGGGATCAAAATGATTTTCAGTTTCTAAGCCATCAAGGCCTAGATTCTGGATGAGTCCATTTATTCCATCTGATTTTTGCTTACCATATCTCCTCAAGCTATTAGCTTTCTTAAGCCATGTCCATATAGTTGAATTATGTTTTGCAAGCTTTTCTACATAAATTCTTTCTTCCAATGCTACAGGTTCATCTAATGAAATCCTCTTTACAATATCCTTAATTTTTAAACGAGTCTTGTTGGTTAGAAACATATTCATAAAAGAAGTTAATGATTTATAAAAGTTTTTTTTATGAATGTCTTGTCAATCTTTATTTCAAGAAAAAGTATTTTTTAGAGGCTTTTCAAGGACAAATATATGTATTTAGCAACAGGTACAATTATTTGGTAAAAAAGACTACTTAATTTGATTTATATAACTTATATAAAAATGAGTTCCATATAAGTTTCTCTACTTAATTTAAGATTTAATTTATAAAATCGAATAAGGAAATTTTACATTTACAATCAAGGTAAACTAAGAGGCACATAACCCTCTTTTTTTTCTGGCAAAAACTTTTTATTTAATCACTAATGAAAGGTCAATGGACAAAAGTTTATAGTGGTGATTTACCTCTTAGATCTTGGTGGGTAGATTCAGGTAGTGACTGTAAATATATATCTATAGTTTTACCAGAGGTGTTTGGGATAAATCACTGGATAAGAAGTTTTTCTGAAAAATTAGCCAAACAAAATGTAACTGTATTAGCCTTACCTCTTTACGGTAGAACAGCTCCAAAATTAAATTTATCATACAGCGAAGCAGACTTAAAATTAGGCAGGCATCATAAAAATTTAACCACTTCAAAAAATATTATTAAAGATATTTCTGCAGCTCTGAATTGGGTTAAAGAAAAATATCCAAAAAAGAAAATCTCAATTATTGGATTTTGTTTTGGGGGTCATGCAGCATTTATAGCTTCTTCTTTAAAAGGAATAGATAGTACATTTTGTTTTTATGGAGCAGGGGTAACTGCGCCAAGAAAGGATACTAATTTTGCACCTATTGATTTACTAGAAAAAGTTTCTGGAAAATTAAACTTCATATGTGGTTCTTCAGATGATTTAATTCCCGTACAAGATAGATTAGAAATTAAAAAAAGATTTAAAAAAATAGATCCGTTAGAAGAAAGATTTATTTATGTCGAAGTTAAAGAGGCTGATCATGGCTTTATGTGTGAGGAAAGAGAATCTTTCCACAAGGATGCATCATTAATTGGTTGGAATTTATTGATGAAAGAATTAAATTATTAAAATTCTTGAGAATAATTTTGATTAGTGTCTGCACTAATAATTTATTAAAATTCAATATCTTTATGAAAAAACTTTTAAAAAATGGCTTCAGATTAAATAACTTTAAAAGTCAAATCAATTACTGCCAAAAATGAAAAAAATAAATACTATGAGTCTAAATAATTTTTTAGAAATTCAAATTCATGATGAAAAATTTATTCATAGCATTTGCTTTTGCATTAATGCTTATCAACCCTATTATTTCTATAGCTGCAGAATCTCCCGTTGATGTACAAGAAGTCTTTGTAGGTTCTGAGACTATGGATGGAGATGCTCTTAAATACCCAAAAGGAAAAGCAGAAATAAGATTACAAAGAGTCGAGTTGGCTGAAGGAGGAATAGTTCCACTCCACTCTCATCCAATTCCATTATTAGGCAATGTTGAGCAAGGTACGATTGTTGTCAAAAGAGAGGGGATGGAAGATCTTACCTATACAGCAGGGGATACTTTTATAGTTGGCCCAAAGACACCAAAACATACAATGGGTAATGCAAAAACTGATAACGCAATAGTTTGGTTCGCAGCAATTGGAGCAAAAGATGTTCCAATTTTAATTCCCGCTGAAGGATAAATTTTAATTTTAAATCAATTTTTTGATTTAAATTCAAACTAAAATAAGGAGCAGTTAGCTCCTTTTTTTTATGACTGCTCAAAATTTTATGAATGTTGTTCGATTTAAATTAAAGTCTGATTGTGTAGATAAGTATTTCGAAGTAATAGATAAAACAAGTTTTGAGGGGATGACTCAAAGATATATCGCTAAAACTGGAGATTATGATTACTGTTTTGTTGGGATCTGGAAAAATGCAGAATCTATTGCAGCTCAAAGACCAGCTATGATTGCTCATCTTGATGAGGTTAGAGGATTTATGGAAGAGTTGTCTCCTGAACTTGGAGTTACCGATCCCGTTTCAGGAAATATTGTTTCTAAAGTTGGTTATCATGATTGACAGTCGATCTAAAGTAAGAGGCAATTAGCTCTTTTTTCTAGTATGAAGTTAAAAAATATTTTAAAAACTACTGGGAGTCTTCATATCCTATTGGGATTATTAATTATTTTCCTACTAATTTTTTCTGTGGAAACTATCGCAGGCAACGCTTCAAGTGAAACATTGCTTCTTGTAAGAGGGACTGCAGATGTTGTAGCAGCTAGTAATTTAGGGATAGGTTTCCTATTGATTATTTGCAGCTCTATCAAAGATAAGAAATCTTTAAAAAAAGTTTTATCAGGTGAACTAGCTTTAATGGCTTGTTTGTTAGCAGTAGCTTTATTCAATACTTTTAATGCTGGAACAATTGTTGATGGAGGTCCTCCACCTCCTTTTTGGGTTGTTTTAATAGTAAACCCCATATTATGTACTTATGGATTAGTTAAAAGGAAAAAATAAAAGGCTAAATGATTTTTCCCGACTTCCCTAATTAGTGACTTTGATGGATAATAAATTTATACAAAAAAAGTTTGGGTAATGCCTAATGGAAGCCCAAAAAATTGCCCAAATCCCTTGATATGACTGAAGAAAAGTTTTGGCTAATGAAAAGTGAGCCAGATGCTTACAGCATAGATACTTTAAAAAATGATGGTGTAACTTTATGGGACGGAATAAGAAATTATCAGGCTCGAAACTTTATGAGAAAAATGAATAAAGGAGATAAAGTTTTTTTCTATCATTCGAATTGTAAACCCCCAGGTATTGTGGGACTTATGGAGGTAATAGATCTAAATATTGTTGATCCTACTCAATTTGATCAAGATTCAAAATATTTTGATCCAAAATCGAAACCTGATAATCCGAGGTGGGATTGTGTAAAAGTAGAATATAAATTTAAATCTGATAAGATTCTAAGTTTACCTGAATTAAAAATTTTATTTAATGAGGATGAGTTATTAGTCGTAAAAAAAGGAAATAGGTTATCCATATTACCTGTCAGAAGTGATATTGCAAAAATACTATTAGAAAAAATATAAAAAATTTTTAATCCTTGAAATTCATTGAAAACATATTTCCAATATAGAGTCTTGTTAAATCCCTATTTTGAAATCCTTTTTGCATCAAAAATCCTGCAATAGCTGCTTGAAGTATCCTGTATTGATCCCAATTAGGATGGTCCTCAACGAATTCTTTCATAGCCTTCTGAAGATTTTCTTGAAGTTCACATTTGAAACTTATTACTTCATCATTATTATTTAATACTCTTGAATTTTTGTCGTAATTTAACTCTTGCATCTTAAAAAAATTTATTGAAATTTAAATACACAAGATTTAGTTTTCTCCAAAATCACTAAATCGTCAACAAGCATTATTAAGATACAGTCTCAGATAATAGATTAATGAGAATTCAGTCATAAATTGGGGAGTCATCGAAATCAATTTTGTAAATTTTAATCTTACTTAAATATAAAGATTTATATAAAATCAGAAGTTTTCCACATGCTTTAGATCATCAGATATTTTTTAAAATAAAACTGTGGAAAAGTTGTGAAAAATTTTTTTTGAGAAGGGGAAATATTTTCTAAAATTTCCAATTTTATTTATCTTTTAATCCGTTGATTCCCACATGTTTTTTATTTCATAAAATAAATTTTGTGCAATAGGTATCGGCCAATACATTTCGAAGGATCTAGTTTGGTCTTGGCTTTCAAAAACAAATCTTAAACTCCATTCATTCTTATTCCCTTCTAACTGAATATACCAAGGAAGATTTTCTAATTCTAAAGTTATATGTTCTTCGTCCATTAGTTGATCCTTGATAACTAATAATTGTTCATTAATTCTTAAGAGTAAAAGGTAAAGTGAATAAAATTCACTTTTTTGTAACTCGATTGACCAATTATCAACACCAATCAAAAAGCAAAATTTGCCTTTTTTAAAATCTCTAAGTAATCTCCATCTTTTTTGGTCTTTTACCAAAGTTAGCCTGGAAGTAAATCTGGTTGATCTTGTTCATCGCTTAGTTCAATAATTGACCTTTGAACGGGTTTAATAGTTGACTCTTCTAAAAGTCCATCAAAATCATCAAAACGTCTTTGTTTAGCTCTGAAAGCAATTTTCACTGTAGTTAAATATCTATTAGTTGATTTTCTTATCAAGCTCTCACCTCTCTTAGCAAGATCATTAGAATCAATTCTTGCATTATTAGATATGTTCATAAAAAAGATTTTTACTATAAAATGTATTTTACAGTTTATTCGACCGTTTCAAAACATAAATTACAAAAAGAACTTAATTGATTTAAATAATTGAATATGGAAGAAAGTTTATCTGGAACACTTGCTATTGATTTAGGGAACACTAATACTGTTGTAGCTTTTCAAGATCAAAAAGATGCAAATTCTGTTTTAGTTGAAATACCGAATATTACTTCATCCCCAGGAGTTATTCCTTCAGCAGTTTGGTTCGAGGAACCTTCAAAGATTGCTAAGATTGGTATTAGTGCTCTTAAAATGAGGGATAACTCAAATTCTGATTTATTTCTTCATTCAAACTTTAAAAGATTAATTGGAAATTCTATTGAAAAAATTAACCAAAAAAATATCTTAACACCTAATGAATGTGGCGAAAAATTTTTTCAAATTTTGTGGGCAAATATTCCGCAAAAGTATGCGATCAAAAGACTTGTTTTAACTGCTCCTATTGATACATATAAGGGGTACAGAGAATGGCTAGTTAACCTTTGCGAGGAAATATCAGTAGATGAAATAGCCCTTGTTGATGAGCCTACTGCAGCAAGTTTAGGAATAAATGTACCATTTGGCTCAAAAATTATGACATTAGATATTGGAGGAAGTACAGTCGATATGAATATAGTCAAAATAGATGGAGGAGAAGGAAAATCTGGTCCAATAGCTGAACTATTAAAATTTAAAGGTAAAGATGTAAGCTCAATTTCGAAACAAAAAATAAGGTGCGCTGAAATAATTGGAAAAACAGGCTCAAAAATTGGAGGGAAAGATATTGATCAATGGATAGTTGATTATTTTATCCCAGGTAATAATTATATTAAAAATCTATCAAAGGCAGAAAAAATAAAATGTAAACTCAGCTCATCTTTAATCAAATATGAAAATAAATATCCAATAAAATTATTTACTGGACAAAATAAAGAAGAAGAATTTTACCTAAGTAAAGAAATATTTGAGAACATACTATTTGACAATAATCTTCTTAATCACCTTAACTCTTTACTCAAAGATTTATTGAATCAAGCAAGAGGTAAATTTTGCACAGTTGACGACTTGAATGCAATTGTTTTGGTTGGTGGAGGAACTCAAATACCATTAATTAAAGAATGGATAACAAAAAAAATTCCAAAAATTCAAATAAAGTCCCCACCCCCTATTGAATCTATAGCTTTGGGAGCTTTAGAAATGACCCCGGGGGTAAAAATTAAAGACATATTAAACAAAGGATTATCCATAAGATTATTTAATAAAAGAGAGCAAAAACACTTTTGGCATCCTATTTTTTGTAAAGGCCAAACTTGGCCCACAGAAACACCTTTTAAACTTATCCTTCAAGCCAGTAAAAATTATCAGGAAGTATTCGAAATAATAATTGGAGAGACACAAAAAGAAAGAGCATATGATGTTATTTTTGAAAATGGATTACCAAAGTTATCAGAAATTCAAAATGAAGAAGAAATTATAAAATGGGACAAAAAACCACTCAAAATAGTATTAAAAAATAAATCTAATATTGGAGAAGACACCTTAAAACTTTTTTTTAAAATTTCGAAAAATGCTGATTTATTAGTTAAGTGTTTTGATATTAAAGATGAATTTATTGGGGAATATAATTTAGGAAATATCTTCTGAAAGAAAGCTATTCAAGAAAAACTCCTTCTTCATTATCAACATTATTTAAGCGTAAACTAATACTTTCAGTTTTACTAGTTGGCACTTTTTTACCACAAAAATCTGGTTGAATAGGTAATTCTCTATGACCTCTATCTACCATTACTAATAACATCACTCTTTGAGGTCTTCCCCATGAATATAACGCATCCATTGCAGCTCTAATTGTTCTTCCTGTGTAAATTACATCATCTATTAAAAGAATTTCTTGTTTCTCAATAGGAGTTGGAATATCTGCAGCTTGTATTAAGCGAGTTCCAACTCTATTTTGATCATCTCTATAAAAAGTTGGATCAATTGTTCCTTTTCTAACTCTTAAACTTGTTCTGGAGAATAATTCCTTTTCTAGCACTTCGGTCAGCTCAATTCCTCTAGTCGGGATGCCAACCAATACAAGGTTATCTAGTTTTTTTACTTTTTCAATTATTTCGCAAGTTAAACGCGAAATAGTTTTTCTAAGCTCAACTTCAGTAAGTATTACTATCTTTTTTGTCTTCTTGGACATGATTTATCAAGAAATAAAATTAATCTAATATTTTCATAAATTAGCAAAAGCTAACTATGTTAAATATAAATTGTTAAAGAGTAACGTTTGAAGCTAAATTTAAGGGTGGATCAGTTAACAATGAATTTGATCTAAATATGTCAAAGATTAGCAGCAAAAATATAAAAAGATTAAGTGTTCCTCAGAGCCCTGTAGTTCTTGCAATATTAGATGGATGGGGATATCGCAAAGAAAAATCAGATAATGCTATAAAAAGTGCCAGTACACCAATCATGGACTCATTGTGGCATGCTTACCCACACACCCTCATAAGTGCTAGTGGATCTGATGTAGGCCTCCCAGATGGTCAAATGGGTAATTCAGAGGTAGGGCACCTTACCATTGGTTCAGGAAGAATAATACAACAAGAACTTGTAAGGATTTCAAATGTTGTAAAAAATAATCAATTAGGCTTGGTTAACGAGTTAGAAGAGATGGCTGATTCGTTAAAGAAAAATAATTCTACTTTGCATATCACAGGATTATGTTCCGATGGAGGAGTTCATAGTCATATAGATCATTTATTAGGTTTAATAAAATGGGCATCTGATAATAAAATTAAAAAAGTTGCAATCCATATTATTACTGATGGAAGAGACACTCCTGCAAAAAGTGCCTCGAAATATCTAAATCAAATAGAATCATGTATAAACAAATTTAATGTCGGCGAAATAGCTTCCATATGCGGAAGATACTGGATAATGGATAGAAATCTTTTATGGGATAGAACAGAAAAAGCATATTCTAATTTGACTGATCCAGATATTCAAATAACAAATATTTCTCCCAAGGATTACATAGAAAAAAGTTATTCCAAAAACATAACCGATGAATTTATAGAGCCCATAAGAATGTCTGAAAACTATCTTAAAGATGGGGATAGTTTGATATGTTTTAACTTTCGTCCAGACAGAGCAAGACAAATAGTCAAATCCCTTTCGGTAAATGAATTCTCAGACTTTGAAAGAAAAAATTATCCAACTTTAGATTTGCTTACTTTTACTCAATATGATCCAAACTTTCCCGTTAAAGTTGCATTTCCTCCGGAATCACTCAATAATTTTATTGGCCAAATAGTTTCAGAAAACGGACTAAAACAATACAGAACCGCAGAAACTGAAAAATATCCTCATGTAACATACTTTTTCAATGGAGGAGTTGAAATTCCTTTACCTGGAGAAGAGAGACATTTGATTCCATCTCCAAGGGTCGCAACTTATGATATGGAACCCGAAATGTCTGCGGAGGAATTAACTATTAGTTGCTCTAAAGCAATTAAAAGCGGGAATTATGCTTTTGTTGTAATCAATTTTGCTAATCCTGATATGGTTGGTCATACAGGCAACATGGATGCGACAATTAAAGCAATAGAAAAAGTAGATAAATGTGTAGGTCAAATAGTTAATGCTACTGGAGAAATGGGCGGGAGCATAGTTATTACAGCCGATCATGGTAACGCAGAGGTAATGAAAGGATCTGAAGGAGAACCATGGACAGCACACACAATAAATAAAGTTCCATTAATTTTGATTGAAGGTGAAAAAAGAAAAATACCAAATATGGGAAATGAAATTAATTTAAGAGAAAACGCTGGATTAGCAGATATTGCTCCCACTTTATTGCAATTATTAAATCTACCTATACCAAGAGAAATGACAGGCAAATCTCTTATTCAAGAAATTGAATTAAAAGGCTATAATAAGGTGGTTCAACACGTTTAAAGTTATAAAAGTTTTTTAAGCAATGATTCAAATTATTAGTTGGATTTGGGTATTTTCTGGAGTTCTTCTCATTCTCTTAGTTTTACTTCATAGTCCCAAAGGTGATGGAATGGGAGGAATAGCTGCTAGTGGAAGCTCTATGTTCAACAGTGCAAGTAGTGCAGAAGCCTCTCTTAACAAAATAACATGGACTTTTTTAGTGATTTTTTTATCTCTCGCAATTATTCTTAGCGCTGGTTGGATTTCATAAACTTTGAATAAAAAAAGGGACCATTCAAAATGGTCCCTTTAAAAAATTAATTAAAAAACATTTTTTAATTAATAATCGAAGTCACCGCCCATGCCAGGAGAGCCAGCTGGAGCAGCTGAATCTTTTTTCTCAGGCAAATCTGCAACTATACATTCAGTGGTTAGAACCATTCCTGCTATTGAAGCAGCGTTTTGTAATCCTGAACGTGTAACTTTTGCAGGATCAACTATGCCAGCAGAGGACATATCTACATATTCTCCTGTAGCAGCGTTAAATCCATCATTAAATGGTTTAGTTTTTACATTTTCAGCAATCACAGCTCCATTTGAACCCGCATTCTCAGCAATTCTCATAAGCGGAGCTGTAAGTGAAGCTTCAACAATGTTAGCTCCAATTAATTCCTCTCCTTCTAAATTTTTATCTGCCCATTCTTTTAGAATAGGAGATAAATGAGCGAGAGTTGTTCCACCCCCAGGTACAATCCCTTCTTCAACAGCTGCTTTTGTTGCATTAATAGCATCCTCAAGACGAAGCTTTTTATCCTTCATCTCAGTTTCAGTAGCAGCCCCAACCTTAATAACTGCTACACCTCCAGCTAATTTAGCTAGGCGTTCTTGAAGTTTTTCTTTATCGTATGAGGAATCTGTTTCATCCATTTGCTTCTTAATTTGATCACATCTAGATTTAACTGCTTGCTCATTACCCTCAGCTACAATAGTTGTAGTCTCTTTATTGATAGTTATTCTCCTACCAGTTCCAAGCATATCTAAGGTAGCGTTCTCTAATTTCAAGCCTGCATCTTCAGTAATAAGTTGTCCATTAGTTAAAACGGCCATATCTTCAAGCATTGCTTTTCTTCTATCACCAAATCCAGGAGCTTTTACTGCAGCAACATTTAAAACTCCTCTTAATCTATTTACTACAAGAGTAGCTAAAGCCTCTTTTTCAATATCTTCTGCAATAATTACAAGTGGTTTACCAGTTTTAGCTATTTGTTCCAATACGGGGACTAAATCTTGGACTAATGCAATTTTTTTGTCAGTCAGAAGAATATACGGTTCATCTAAAACAGCCTCCATTCTTTCTGTATCTGTTGCAAAGTAAGGTGAAATGTAACCTTTGTCAAAGCGCATCCCCTCAGTAACTTCTAGTTCAGTAGTCATTGATTTTCCTTCTTCTAAGGAGATAACACCCTCTTTACCAACTTTATCCATAGCATTGGCAATCATTTGACCTACTTCTTCGTCGTTTCCAGCAGCTATAGTTCCACATTGAGCGATAGCATTGCTATCACTAATGGGTTTGGAATTCTCCTGAATTTTACCAACTAGAAATTCAGTCGCTTTATCAATTCCTTTTTTCAAGGTAATCGCATTAGCTCCTGCGGCAACGTTTCTCAACCCTGCCTTAACCATTGCATGAGCTAAAACAGTTGCTGTTGTAGTACCATCTCCAGCTGCATCATTAGTTTTTGATGCAGCTTGTCTGATTAAAGCAACTCCTGTGTTTTCAATGTGATCCTCTAGTTCAATCTCCTTAGCGATTGTGACACCATCATTGATAATTTGTGGAGCACCAAATTTTTTCTCCAGAACAACATTTCTTCCTTTTGGTCCCAGCGTTACAGCCACAGACTCAGCAAGGATATCAATTCCTCTCTCGAGCGCTCTACGAGCTTGCTCATTGTAAATAATTCTTTTAGCCATGTTTAGGCAGTAGTTTAGTAATAAGTTTTAATAATTTTTGAAACAAATATTTTAGCTTACTACAGCTAAAATATCCTTTTCTGAGAGCAAGACATATTCATCTCCTCCCAATTTAATATCTGTACCAGCATATTTGCTGTACAAAACTTTGTCGCCAATACTCACTTCTGGAGTTTGTCGAGAACCATCGTCATTAAGTTTGCCAGGACCAACCTGAGCAACTTCTCCAACCTGTGGTTTTTCTTTAGCTGAATCAGGCAAAAGAATGCCCCCAGCAGTTTTTTCCTCAGATGCGGAAACTTTAATAAATATTCTATCTCCCAGTGGTTTTACTGTAGAGACTGTAAGTGAAACAGCTGCCATAGATTAATGGAGGATCATGATTGAGACGCTGTGCGCCATAAAAATGGAAAGAGAGATTGTCCTTCCGTATCATCAACAACATAATCTGCAAAGTGGCAATTAAACCATACTTAAACTGTGCGGGTGGCCGAACCCATTTAACGAATCTACCCATTAGGTGGTAGTATTTTCGGATTATTAGCTGTTTAAATTCAGCTATTCATCACCAATCAATAAAAAATGGTAGCAACCCCATCAACTTCTTCACAAACAAAAGGCGTAGTGCGTCAGGTAATTGGCCCAGTTCTAGATGTAGAATTTCCAGCTGGAAAATTGCCCAAAATATTAAATGCTTTAAGAATTGAAGCTAAAAATCCTGCAGGACAAGATATAGCGCTCACTGCAGAGGTCCAACAGCTTCTTGGTGACCATAGGGTCAGAGCAGTCGCAATGAGTGGCACAGACGGCCTTGTAAGAGGCATGGAAGCGATTGACACAGGAGCACCAATATCTGTACCTGTAGGAGAAGCAACCTTAGGAAGAATATTTAATGTTTTAGGAGAACCAGTAGATGAACAAGGGCCTGTAAATACTAAAGATACTGCTCCAATTCATAGAGCTGCTCCAAAGTTAACTGATCTAGAAACTAAGCCAAAAGTGTTTGAAACTGGAATTAAAGTTATCGACCTTTTAGCCCCTTACAGACAAGGAGGAAAAGTTGGATTATTCGGAGGTGCTGGTGTTGGGAAGACGGTTCTTATCCAAGAATTAATTAATAATATCGCAAAGGAACACGGAGGAGTTTCTGTTTTTGGTGGTGTAGGGGAAAGAACTAGAGAAGGGAACGACTTATATGAAGAATTTAAAGAATCTGGCGTCATCAATGCAGATGATTTAACTCAATCAAAAGTTGCCTTATGTTTTGGACAGATGAATGAGCCACCTGGTGCAAGAATGAGGGTAGGCTTATCAGCACTTACAATGGCTGAACATTTTAGAGATGTAAATAAACAAGACGTTCTACTTTTTGTTGATAACATTTTTAGATTCGTTCAAGCTGGCTCTGAAGTATCTGCATTACTTGGAAGAATGCCTTCAGCTGTAGGATACCAACCAACTCTCGGAACTGATGTTGGTGAATTGCAAGAAAGAATTACATCTACACTAGAAGGTTCAATAACATCTATTCAGGCTGTTTACGTACCCGCTGATGACCTAACAGACCCAGCTCCAGCTACAACCTTTGCCCATTTAGATGCTACAACTGTACTTGCTAGAGCTCTTGCAGCTAAGGGAATTTATCCAGCAGTTGATCCATTAGATTCAACGAGCACAATGTTACAACCATCTGTTGTTGGTGATGAACATTACAAAACAGCCAGAGCTGTCCAATCAACTTTACAAAGATACAAAGAACTTCAAGATATCATCGCGATACTCGGTTTAGATGAGCTTTCAGAAGAAGATAGATTAACAGTCGACAGGGCCAGAAAAATTGAAAAATTCCTTTCCCAACCTTTCTTCGTTGCAGAAATATTTACAGGGATGTCTGGTAAATACGTTAAATTAGAAGATACCATTGCTGGTTTTAATATGATTTTGTCAGGTGAATTAGATGATTTACCAGAACAGGCATTTTATCTAGTTGGTAATATTGATGAAGTTAAAGCAAAGGCTGAAAAAATTAAATCAGAAAAATAAATATTGCATATAAATACATTTAACCTTCAATAATTTTAAATTAATGGCAATTTCTCTAAAAGTTTTAGCTCCTAATAAAAATGTTTATCAAGGCGAAGCTGAAGAAGTAATACTTCCTAGTACTACTGGTCAACTTGGTGTTCTACCAGGACACATCTCTTTAGTGACTGCTATAGATATTGGCGTTTTAAGGCTAAGAATGAATTCCCAGTGGAAATCGATAGCGCTAATGGGAGGCTTCGCTGAAATTGAATCAGATGAAGTTATAGTTTTAGTAAATAATGCTGAAATTGGTTCTGAGATTAATGTTCAAAGTGCAGAACAAGATCTTAAGGAGGCAAAATTAGCAATTAGTAAATTCTCTGAGAATGAAAAAAATCCAGAAAAAATTAAAGCCTTGAAAGAAATTTCGAAGGCTGAAGCTAGGATTCAAGCTGCAAAAAACTAATATTTAAGCAGTTCCACAAAAAGTTACTTCGGGAAACTTTAATTTGGCTTCTTCTAATTTTTTTGTTTTACCTTCTTCTTGCCAATAATTAATCACTTCAGTAGCTTTATTCAATATTTCTACTCTTTCGTTATCTGTAATCCAACCTTTATTCTCTAGTTCACTTTTTAATTTTTCCCAAGCATCATCCCTTGGCCAAAAATAATATGCAGTCAGAGGGCTTGGGCCTCCACCTACTATTTGATCAACTGCTAAAGCAACATTATCGGGTAACCACAATACTTTAATTATGAAACGTCCCTCGTCTGGTTTAGGAGTATAACCAGTAGGTACTCCATCTTCATCAATTGTGGCGGCTGCTAATACTGCTGTGGCTCCCATCATTCCTGAATTAGGAGAAGAATTTTTAGACCTTGGGGCAACACTGTTTTTTTCCTTTTTTTCTGTTGAATTTTGATTTAACTTATCTGATGAAGTCATTCACTTATTTATGTTTAATAAATAATTTATCAGTTTATGGTCACATTTTGATTGATTTATGCAAAATTTCTTGATTTTAGTTATTGATACCTTCTAAAAGGATTTTATCTATCATGAGATACTTCATAAAAGTCATAAATTGCAGCTTCCAATGAATCCCAAAGATCTTTAGGAATATCGTTTTCTTCTGCAAACATGCCGAGCTGACTAGTTAAGCTTCTTGCTTGAGAGAGTTTCGAATCATATGATTCTGACTTAATCATCTTAAACCTTAAACTTTATAAAAATAAATCTATTAAGTAAATTAGTCAAATTTTAAAATTCTAAATCAGAAATTTCTTTGAGTGCAGCATTACTTAAAACTTCTGGGTTTGCCTCTTTGACCAGAACATCATCTTCTATTCTTATACCAATGCCTTTCCATTTTTCATCAATCTTAGGTTGTCCCTCAGGTACTGGGATCCTGTCACTTATGTATATTCCAGGTTCTACAGTAAGAATCATTCCATCCTGTAATGGCACTTCATAATCTCCCATTCTATATGCTCCAACATCATGGACATCTAAGCCTAGCCAATGCCCAGTTCTATGCATGTAAAAATGTTTATATGATTGATTCTCTATTATCTCCTCAGTACTTCCCGATAATAAACCAATTTCCTTTAATCCTTCTATCAAAATTGTTAAAGCTACATTATGCACAGTACTTGAATTTGATCCAGTCACGGCACTTTTAATTGCACTTTTCTGAGCACTTAATACAATTTCGTAAATAACTCTTTGCTCATTAGAAAATTTTCCGCCTATTGGAATGGTTCTTGTTATGTCTCCATTATAATAATCAGTTAATGAGCAACCAGCATCTACCAACAATAAATCTTCCTTCTTCAATGGTGAGTTGTTAGAAGTGTAATGCAAAATACAAGCATTATCTCCTGAAGCAACAATAGAATTATATGCAGGTCCTCTAGCTCCTTTTTCCAAAAAGAATCCCTCTAGCAGCCCCTGAATTTGCCTTTCATTTTTCTTTGATGAGATAGATTCTCTAACTAGTTCATGAGCTTCTGCTGAAATTTGTATAGCTTCTCTCATTCTATTAATTTCAAATTCACTTTTAATTAATCTCATCTCATTTAAATAAATTTCTGGAGATTTTATAGAATTTGCACCAATGCCTGATCTTGATCGATTTTCAAGTTGTTGTGAAAAAATTTCCAGTATTATTTTCTCAACTGATGGATGCTTACCAATAGAAAAAACAAGTTCATCAGAACCATTTATATAGGCTGGGAGTAAATCTCTTAATTGGTTTATTGAGTGAGCCTTATCAGCATTAAACTCTTTTTCAGCGCCTTCTAAACCCCATCTAAAGCCATGCCAGACTTCGCTTATTACATCTTTGGGAGCAACAAACATAATAAATCTTTCTCCCTTTGGCTTATGTGATAAGAAAAGAGCGATTGCATCTGGCTCATCAAAACCGGTTAAATACCAAAAATTACTATCTTGTCTAAAAGGATATTCACAATCAGCATGATGCTTTACAAGATTAGCACCGGGGATAATAGCAGCTTTTCCATTTAGTTTATTGAGGAAAATTTCTCTTCTTTCTTCAAAAACTTTATTTTCAGGTTTAAACATAGATTGTGTATTGGCGTGTTTTAAAAAAAAATGGAAGAATGAATTAATACAGATTTGATACCTAATCTATTTTAATGGAACCTAGTGTTTACGGTTTAGTTGTTCTCATAATTATAATTTTAATTGGGTCAGCATGTTGTTCGGGAGTAGAAGCTGCTTTTTTAGCTGTAAATTCAATTCGAATTCTAGAGATAGCCTCTAAGCAAAAACCAAAAAGTTCTGCAAATCAACTTCTAAAACTTAGAAAACATCTTGGACGGACACTAACTGTAATTACAATTACTAATAATGGATTTAATATAATTGGCAGTCTTATTTTAGGCGTATACGGAGCATTGGTAATTAATAGCAGTTTTGGTTTAACCCTCTTTTCAGTAGCTTTTTACATACTTGTTGTTTTAGTAGGAGAAGTACTACCAAAAGCTCTTGGCACAAGATTTTCAGTTCAAATAGCACTATTATCTGTTCCTATCTTGCGAATATTAAATATTTTAATGAGACCATTCATAATATTAATTGAACAGATATTTCCAGTTATTACAGCAGAAAACGAAATTTCAACTGATGAAGAAGAAATTAGACAGATGGCAAAAATTGGAAGTCAGAAAGGTTTGATAGAGGCTGATGAGGCAGCAATGATATTTAAGGTTTTTCAATTAAATGACTTAAAAGCAAAAGACTTAATGACCCCTAGGGTATCGGCACCTTGTCTTGATGGGTCATCAAATCTTGATGAAATTTCAAAACTGATTATGTCTGATAGCTCTCCATGGTGGGTTATTTTGGGAGATAAAGTTGACAAAATACAAGGGGTAGTAAAGCGTGAGAAAATGTTGGCAGAATTAATTAATGGCGAAAATAAAAAATTATTATCAGAAATTTGCGAACCTGTGGACTACATTCCCGAAATGATTAAAGCAGATCAATTATTAACTAAATTTGACAAGAATCATAAAGGAGTGAAAGTAGTAGTAGATGAATTCGGGGGATTCGTGGGAATTATTGGTGCAGAAGCTGTGTTATCCGTATTAGCCGGTTGGTGGAAAAATAAATAATGAAACATTTAAGAATTAAAGAAAATTATTTACTGTTAAAAAAATGGTGGGAGACTATTGATCTTACCAATTATGAAAAAAGTTTTCTTAATAGAGAAATAATTTCTTTTAATCAACAACTTTTAAGACTCAAAGAAAAAAAATTAAGAATTGGCGCATATGGTAAATCAGGTGTAGGAAAATCTTCTGTTTTAAATTCTTTATTAAAAAAAGACATATTCAAAACAGATATCATTAATGGGACTACAAAAGAAATACAATCGGAAACGTGGACTCTTAAAGATCAAACACTCAATAGTTTAGAGCTGCTAGATTCTCCAGGGTTTGATTTCTGCAATATTAAATTCCCAGATAAAGTTTACTCTTATATAAATCATTCAGATCTTATTCTTTTTATAGTTTCGGGAGATTTAAATAGAAATGAGTTAAACGAAATCAGCTCTTTTATAAAAGATGGGAAAAAAGTGATTTTAATTTTAAACAAAATCGATCTATTTAATAAAAATGAATTAAAAGAAATAATTGAAAATATAAAGTTTAAGCTTCCAAAAGATTTAAATATTCCAATAATCATTAATAATGAAAACAATCTTAAAAATTACATAGCACAATTAATTAATCAATATGGTGAGATACTATTAATACTGAATTCTATTCAATTAGCTGACAGATTGTTTCTAAAAATAAAAGAGCAAAGATTGAAAAAGAGGCAGAAAATAGCTCAATCAACTATTGGTAAATTTTCGACTATAAAGGCATCCGCAGTAGCTCTTAATCCTTTTATTTTATTTGATGTTGCTGGTAGTTTTGCACTAGATACTGCATTGATTAACGAATTAAGCAAGATTTACGGATTAAAGTTGAAAGGCGAATCTACAAGAAAAATATTTAAAAAAATATCCATTAATAATTTATGCTTGGGAATAACTCAAGTCGGCGTTAATAACTCTTTCAACCTTATCAAGAAACTAATTCTTATAACAGCACCTTTTACTAACGGGCTTTCATTATTACCCTATGGACCCATAGCAATTATTCAAGCAGCAATAGCAATCTATTCTACAAAAATTCTAGGTAAATTAGCAGTAAAAGAGATATTTATAAGAAGCAAAGCTTCTTTTATAGAGCCTGCTATTTTGATCCAAAATATGAATTTTAATGACCCAGAGATTTTTAACTACATAAATATTTATTTTTCAAATAGAAATTTAAATAATAATTTTGTTAGTTTTCTACCTTAAAACATAGAAATGGAAAAAAGCATTGCTTTATTTGGTACGAGCGCTGATCCACCTACAATTGGTCACAAAAAAATTCTTGAAGATTTATCCAAAATTTATGCTTTTACCATTAGCTATGTAAGCAACAACCCCAAAAAAAAGCACATAGAGGATATCTCAATTCGTAGCCATTTATTAAAAACTCTTATTGATGATTTAGATAATCCAAAAATTTTATTTAATCAAAAAATAAGTAGCCAATGGGCAGTAGAGTCAATCAAAAAATGTAAAGAAATTTATAAATTTAATAATTTAGATTTTGTTATTGGGAGTGATTTAATTAAAGATATTTTCTACTGGAAAGATTTCGACAAAATTATTTTAGAAGTAAGTTTTTTTATAATTTTAAGAGAGGGATATCCCGTTTCATCAAATACTCTTAAAATGTTAGAAACTTATAGAGTGAAATTTAAGATTTCAACTATCAAAACCCCAAACATTTCAAGTTCTAAGTTTAGATTAAATTTTAATTGTTCTAATTTACCGTCGTCGTTAATAGATATAGTTAAGAAGAATAATTTATATGAATCCATCAAATTAGTTGAATGAAATTTTTACTTGCCCAAATAAATCCAGTTGTTGGAGATTTAAAGGGCAATGCAAAAAAAATACTAAATATTGCTTCGAAAGCTAGCTCAATTTCTGCTGATTTTGTTCTTACTCCAGAATTATCATTATGGGGATATCCTGCAAATGACTTACTTTTTAAAAAAAATTTAATAAACAATCAATACCAAATTCTTGATCAATTAGCTTTAGATATTAATAAAAAATATGGAAACTTAAGCATCTCAATCGGAATAGCTGAGATAATAAATGATTCTTTTTTTCCTAATCTTTATAATTCTATTGCGTTAGTTGAGGGCGGTGAATGGAAAATAATTGCTCGGAAAATTATTCTTCCCACGTATGAAGTATTTGATGAGAAAAGATACTTTAGATCAGAAGAAAAAGTTTCCATATTGATTAAACAAATTAAAAATAAAACTTGGCGACTTGGCTTTACTATATGTGAGGATTTATGGGTCAATAAAGATATAGAAGGTAGAGGAATCCATAGAAAAAATCCCATTATTGATTTAAAGAAAAAAAAAGTTGATATTTTAGTAAATTTATCAGCCTCCCCATACACTCTAAAAAAGTTAGAGCTAAGATCTAAGGTCTCCAGTTTTGCTGCACAATATCTTCAAGTACCGCTTATTTATGTCAACCAGATAGGAGCTAATGATAATTTAATTTTTGATGGAAATAGTTTTATTCTTGATAAGAATGGATCTAAAATTAAGCAACTAAAATCTTTTTCGGAAGATCTCTCCAGTTGGGAAATTGAGCAAACAAAACCTGAAAAAAATGAATTTGAAAACTCTGAAATGTCATCAATTTTTGATGCATTAGTCCTTGGTGTTAAAGATTATGCAAAAAAATGTGGGTTTAAAACAGCTCTAGTTGGATTAAGTGGTGGTATAGATTCAGCGCTTGTCTCAGCAATTGCTACAGCGGCTCTGGGAAGTGATAATGTTTATTGCGTTTCAATGCCCTCTAAGTGGAGTTCATCTCATTCGAAGAGTGATGCAAAAGATTTAGCAAGAAGATTAAAGATAAGTTTCAAAAGCATTCCAATTGAAAACTTGATGACCTCTTTTGAAGAATCATTTATAAAATCCATATCTTTCGAGATGGCTGAAATAACAAATCAAAATATTCAGTCAAGGATAAGAGGTACACTTCTTATGGCTTTAGCAAATCAAGAAAAGCATTTGTTACTCTCAACAGGCAATAAATCAGAACTGGCCGTGGGATATTGCACACTTTATGGTGATATGAATGGGGGATTATCTGTAATTGGGGATTTATATAAAACTAATGTTTTTAAATTATGCAATTGGCTTGATAGTGAAGATTCAATTAATCGTAGGAAGTTTTATATGTTAAATACTAATGTAGATATAATTGGAGAAAATATACGTACGAAAGCTCCAAGTGCCGAATTAGGTCCTGATCAATTAGATACTGATTCTCTCCCACCTTATTCTATTTTAGATAATATTCTTAAAGGGATTATTGAAGAGAAAAAAGATTTACAACAACTAGAAGAAGAAGGTTATAAAAAAGATTTAATTTTAAAAATTATCTCACTCATAAAAAAAGCGGAATTCAAAAGAAAGCAGGCTCCTCCAATCCTAAAACTAAGCAGTCAATCATTAGGAAGTGACTGGAGAGTTCCCATAGCAATATCTTATTAATCACTATAAGAATACTGTTGGATTTTTTTTAAAGGCCGTTTAACTGAATCAAGGTTGATACCTTTTTTGATAGCAAGAATTATGCCTGCAGCTTCTAAATAATTATCAACTTCAAAAAGATTGGGATAATTATAAAACTCATTTGTCACTTTTAATATATTTTGATTTTTTACAGAGATAATATTTAAACCTTTTTCAATCCCTGCTAGTACTGCTTCTCCACCTAATGCACCATTAGGAACAACAATAGATTCAATTTGATCAGGGTGTAGTGAGATTGATTCATTTTTAGCCGGCAATTCAACAACGTCAGGTGCATTGCTTAACCCAATCAGTACTGATGGTAAAAAGGTGTATCCTATTTCTTCTGCAGCTGCACGAGGATCTAAATTTTCATTCAATTCAATTGGATTTAAAGCAGGTGCGTGAGCACAGGGGACTTTTAAAAATTTGCTTATTAAATGACTTATAACTGCTTCGACTCCAGCAATAGGATCAACACCTTTCCCCTCTCGATAGATATTAGTTTCTAAAGAATCTGGATCATCTGGAAATTTTGCCACAATTGCTATGGCCGTAACTCCTTTTTCTATTAAACATTTTCCAGCATCAATTAGAGTATCAGGATTTTCAATTGTGCCACCACTGATTTTTGATGAATCAGAACTAATAACTATGTTTAATGGCTTTTTTGTAATCACATAAGAATGAACATTAATTCCTAAAGTAGAAACACATGCATCAGCAACTTGTAAATGTCTTACTAATATTTCTTTTTCAATGGCTGAATCAAAAATTATTCCAATTTTCTGTTGCTTTACACTTTTTAAAGCGATTTCTCCTTTAGCAAGTCGGTCTAAACTATAACCCTCAACATAAAAAATATTTTTATCTTTTTCAGAAAGAGTACCGCCATTCATAACATTTGGATGAGTAATTAAACATCCACTTGCGGATGCTAATAATTTAGCGGTAGGAAGTGCATCCCCAGCAAAACCTCCCACCTCACAACCGATACCAGTTGGAACAATGAATATTGTTGGTGAATTTTCCATTTTTAAAAATATTCCAATTTATATTTTTTAATTAGCTATGACAGCTTTAATCTTAAGTTTTTTTGTTCCAAAAGAGTCAACAGAATTTTGTATATCAACAATTGACCATCGAATTAAATCTCCTTTTTTTTCTAAATTTGTAATAATGAATCCCCTTAAATTTTTTAATTTTATTGAAACTGGCCAATCTAAATAATAATCAACAGAGCTTAATTTCATTTTTGATATTTACCAAATTGGTCATTATATAAATCATCTTCGACTTCTTTACCAATAACAATATTCAAATCTGACTTGGGGTATGCTACACACAAAAGTGCAAAGCCCTTTTCCCGTAAATCATCATTTAATCCCATAGCATCTTCCTGATCTACGGATCCTTCCAATATCATGGATGCACAATCTGTACAAACTCCTGAACAACAACTACTTGGTAAATCTATTCCATTCATTTTTGCCGCTGTAATAATATCTTGATCCTCAGAACATAAAAAACTAAAAATCTTTTGCTCAAATTGAACTTTGATATTGTATTCAGGCATATCCCAAAACTTATTGCTAAACTGCTGAACCTCCTACAACTTCTAATATTTCTTGTGTAATAGCTGCTTGTCTGGCTTTGTTATAGGTTAGATTCAAAGTACTTGCTAATTCTTTAGCATTATCACTTGCATTATTCATAGCAGTCATCCTGCAAGCGAGTTCTGAAGCTGCCGACTCTTGAAGAGCTCTTAGTACCTGATTCTGTAAATATAATGGTAACAAGGAATCTAATAGTTGATCAGGACTTTGTTCAAAAACAATATCTGAAGGTAACTTCTCTGAATCACTTTTTTCAATATTTGATTTTTCAACAAGTAACTTACTATCTTTTGTAGTCAACCTAAAAATTTCATCGTTTTCCTCAGCTATTCCTTGAGGGTCAAGTGGCAATAGTGTTTGAACGACAGGGGCACAGCTAACTAAAGTGATGAATTTCGTGTAAATAATTTCCACCCTATCAGAATTTTCTGAAAGAAATTCGGCTAAAATCTCATTTGTAACTCCTTCAGAATCCTTGACTGTAGGTACTTGTTCTAGTTCTTTGAAAGTACTTTTAATTACATATTTATCCTTTCTATTTTGAAAATATCCAATAGCTTTCTTCCCTACCAAAATTAAATTTGGCTGGTACCCTTGTTTGACTAATTCTGCGTATCTTATTTCTACCTTTTTTATAATGTTTGTATTGTATCCACCGCATAAACCTCTATCCGCAGTTATGCAAACCAAGGAGATACTCTTTACTTCTCTCTTGGATAATAGAGGAGAGTCAACAGCCTCAAATTGTACTCTAGATTGAATATTTTCTAAGACTCGTGCAAGTTTATCTGCAAAAGGTCTACTCTTAAGAACTTGATCTTGAGCTCTTCTAACTTTTGCAGCTGCAACAAGTCTCATGGCCTCCGTTATTTTTCTTGTATTTTTAACGGAAACGATTCGATCTCTAATCTCTTTAAGATTTGCCATGGTATCTCCTAAATAAATTTAAACTGTGGCAAGCATTGATGATTTAACTTCATTTATCACCTCTTTCAGCGTCGCTTCTAATCCATCATTTAATTTCTTTTCTTTAAGAATCTCTTCTATAAATTCCGCTTTGTTTAACTTTAGGTATTCCCTAAGTTCAGTTGCAAATTTAGTAACATCTTCAACAGGAACCTCATCAATAAGACCTTTAACTCCTGCATAAACAACTGCAACTTGTTCTGCAAGGTTCAGCGGAGAAAATTGAGGTTGCTTTAATAACTCTCTTAGTCTTTTGCCTCTTTCAAGTTGTTGCTGAGTTGCTTCATCAAGATCAGATGCAAATTGAGAAAAAGCAGCTAGTTCATCAAACTGTGCGAGTTCTAATTTTAAAGTTCCTGCAATTTTTTTAATTGCTTTTGTCTGAGCGGCTCCTCCAACACGGCTAACAGAAATACCAACATTTATAGCAGGTCTTAATCCTGAGTTAAATAAATCTGCACTCAAGAATATTTGTCCATCTGTAATTGAAATAACATTAGTTGGGATGTAAGCAGAAACGTCCCCTGCCTGAGTTTCAATAATTGGAAGAGCTGTCATAGAGCCCCCTCCCATAGCATCAGAAAGTTTTGCTGCTCTTTCTAACAATCTACTGTGTAAGTAGAAGACATCTCCTGGATAAGCCTCTCTTCCTGGTGGTCTTTTTAAAAGAAGAGACATTTGTCTATAAGCCTGAGCTTGTTTCGTTAGATCATCATAAATAACAAGTGTTGCTTTACCCTGATACATAAAATGTTCAGCAATTGCTGCACCGGTATAAGGTGCTAAATACTGCAAAGCAGCTGGTTCTGAAGCTCCTGCACTAACTACGACTGTATAATCTAGGGCTCCTCTCTCTCTCAATACCTCTACGATGTTTGCTACTGATGCTGACTTCTGACCAATAGCTACGTAAACACAAACTACGTCTTGACCTTTTTGGTTAATTATCGTATCGATGGCAATTGCAGATTTTCCAGTTTGTCTATCACCAATAATTAATTCTCTTTGACCTCTTCCAACAGGAATCATTGCATCAATAGATGTGATACCTGTTTGCATTGGTTCATGCACTGATCTTCTCTTGATTATTCCAGGCGCCATTTCTTCAATCAATCTAGTATCACTTGTTGGAATTTCCCCTTTCCCATCTATTGGTTGTCCTAGAGGGTTAACAACTCTTCCCTGCATTGCTTCACCAACGGGAACAGATGCAATTTTACCAGTGGACTTAACGTTACTTCCTTCTTGGACACCAAGTGCCTCTCCCATTAAAACCGCCCCAACATTATCATCTTCAAGATTTAAAGCTATACCTTCGGTACCATCTTCAAATTCCAATAACTCACCTGCCATGACCTGATCTAAGCCATATATTCTTGCAATGCCATCACCGATTTGCAGAACAGTTCCTACATTGCTAACACTTACAGATTGGTCATAATCAGTTATTTGTTGTTTTAAAATTGAACTGATTTCATCAGGGCGTATAGATACCATGGATTTAAGAATTTAAGGTTGATTTAAAAGTTACTTGGAAAGGGATAAGCCAAGTTTTCTAATTTGTGAAGCGAGAGAAGCATCAATTACTTTTGATCCTACACTGGCGACGAAACCACCAATAAGAGATGGGTCGATTTTAGTTACAAGTTCTAATTTTTCAGTTCCAGCAATATTGATGATCTTTTTGGTAATTAAACCTTTCTGTTCATCAGTAAGCTCAACTGCAGAAGTAACAGTTGCCAAAGCAATATTACTATTTTCTCGGTAAATCTCTAAAAACCTATTCAGAATTGAAGTAATGATTCCAATTCTTTGCCTATCGGCCAATAATTTTAAGAAATTCAATAAAGAAGAATTAACCTTTTTTGAAAAAATTTCATTAATGATTTTCTTCTTAGCATCTGTCTCTAAAATGGGAGAGGATAGTGCCTTCTCCAGTTCAGGGGAATCATTTATTAATTCCAAGAGTTGTTTAACTTCAGAAACCATCTCTTCAGTTTGCGAATTTTCATTCACAACTTGAAGTAATGCCTCTGCGTATGGTGTAGTAACTGAATTTAAAAGTGGCATTAGTTCACCTCAATATTGTTAATTGATTGAGTTACCAAATTTTCTTGTGTTGTTTTATCAAGTCTATTTGGGAGAGAATCTAAAGCTTTCTTAATTGCTAGTTCTACAGCTTCTTTTCGAAGTTGAGAAATTGCTCTGGATGCTTCAGAGCTCTCATCAGAGATTGCACTTTGTTTAATTCGTGCCATCTCCTCTATCGCTTTTTTCTCACTTTCCATTCTGATTGATTCAGATCTTTTGAGGGAATCTGCTTTTATTTGAGAAGCTTTTTCTTCTGCTAAAGATAAATCTTTCTTCGCCTTTTCTAAAGCTTGAGTTGCATTTAGGAGTCGATCTTCAGCATCTTTTAGTTCAAGAAGGATACCTTCTCTTCTTTTTTGAAGCATTTTACCTAGGAAACCAGGCAAAAATTTATAAAGACCGAAAACTACTACAGCCCAATTAAGGATATTGGTTTCGAATAAATTGAAGTTCAATCCAAAACCTTCTGTAGCTAAAAGAGTTAAATTCATTTTTCTAGAATCAATCTATTAACAATAAGTTCGCTTAGATCGTCAGCCTGTTTAGAAAGTTGATCACGAGCAGAAGACGTCTGACTTTCAATTTCTAGTCTTGCTTTTTCTTTTGAAGCATTTGCTTCATTGTTGGCAAGTTCTAGTGCTTCTTTATAAAGCTTGTCAGACTCATTCTCAGCTTCGCTTACAATTCTTTGAGCTTCTGTACGAGCGCTTTGAAGCTGAGTTAATAAATCAGCTTCTAATTTTTTAACCTCAGAAAGTTTATTTTTGGCCTCAATAATATTATTACTTACAAACTTTTCTCTTTTTTCTACAACTTTGCCAACAGGCTTAAAAAAGAGAGAATTTAATATGTAAGTAAGCGCAACTACTTGTATCGCCATAAGTGGCAAAGTGGCATTTATGTCAAATAATCCACCTTCTGTAGCACCAAAAAAATTAAAGGCCAACATATGATTCAGTTGAAGTGAAAAAATTAAATTTAAATATTGCTAATAAGGATTAGAAGCAATATTAACTTTTAGGAAAAAGGATTCGCAAAAAGTAGTACCAAAGCCACAACTAATCCGTAAATTGTTAATGACTCCATGAAAGCGAAAGATAAAAGAAGAGTTCCTCTGATTTTACCTTCAGCTTCTGGTTGACGGGCAATACCCTCAACAGCACCTTGAGCTGCGTTACCTTGTCCAAGACCTGGGCCAATAGCGCCTAGACCAACTGCTAAACCAGCAGCTACAACTGATGCAGCGGAAGTAATCGAATCCATAATTTTGAAATAAAAAACTTAATACTTGTGATAATCTTTGTTGTCATACACGCTTGGACATCCTTTGTTTTAAGAATGGGTCTGATATATTCAGACCTACGCGATTAGATATTTTGCCAGATTATAGACTCTTTGTAAAAGCGTCTGTTAAAAGAAAGCTAATGATGTTCTTCAACAGCTTCTCCTATGTAATAGGCGGCCAAAGTTGCGAAAATCAATGCCTGAATTGCACTAGTGAACAATCCTAGGAACATAACAGGTATTGGGAGAATTAGCGGGACTAAAAAGACTAAAACACCAACAACAAGTTCATCAGCCAAAATATTTCCAAATAGCCTGAAAGAGAGTGATAAAGGTTTCGTAAAATCCTCTAGAATTTTGAAAGGAAGCATAATCGGAGTTGGGTGAACATAGTATTCGAAGTATCTCCAACCCTTATTGCTTAAACCTGCATAGAAATAAGAAAGTGAAACCAATAAAGCCAAGGCTATAGTTGTATTGATATCAGCAGTAGGTGCTCCTAATTCCCCACTTGGTAACTTAATCAATCTCCAAGGAATTAAAGCTCCTCCCCAATTACTGACAAAGACGAATAAAAATAAAGTACCTATAAATGGCATCCAATCTCTATAAACTTTTTCACCTATTTGCGTCCTAGCAAGATCTCTTATGTAATCCCAGAGGAACTCAAGTAAGTTTTGAAGACCTTTAGGATCATTTTCCATCTTTTTAGTTCCTAAAGAAATAAAAACTAATAACGCTCCTAATAAAATCCAAGATGTTAAAAAAACCTGCCCATGTAGTCTAATATTTCCAATTTGCCAATAAAGATGTTGACCAACTTCTAATGCTGCAAAATTTGTTAGCAAGGAATTAAAAAACATTTGTTTTGAATAAAAAATTTACTTAAGAACGTGAAAAATAAAGAATGAGTGAAGGCTTATAAATGAAAAAACCCATCATTGCAGGAAAAATATCCAAAGATCCTAGCTTGCTCGCAAAAATAAAGAGGCAAACTGGAACTAATAGTTGCAATTTTGATACACCTGATGATTCTTTACCAAGCTTCCCTATACTTTTGGCAAGCAAACGTAGGTAAAAAATACCGGCTATTGCACCTATAAAAATACTGAAACCAAAAGTAAATCCTAGAAAAATTCCAGTTATTGAAGCTAATAAAATAGAAACAATAAAAGTAATTCCAAAAATTGTTAATTGCAATTTTGTGTATTCATCATTTTGAGAAAGCAAATTATCTATTTGATTGGCAATGCCAGATTTACTTTCTTTGATGATCGAATTATTCAGGGATCGAGGAAATTGAGCATTCTCATTAGAGGGATGCTCAAGTTTTTTTCTATTTGAGTCCACTGATGTGAACATAGTTTAGAACCCTCTCTAAATGGTTTGAAGTAAGTATATAAACTCACGGAATCTATCACGGAGAGGTACCTTTTAGCTAGTTTTTTTTTATAAAAAATTAATTCTTAAGATTTATGATGAATTTGTAGTACTTTTTTTAATTTATTCTTCAACATAAAATTTATGAAAAGTAATCTTTTTTATTGCTTTAACACTTTAAAACGTTAATAAAAGACTTGGCAAAAACTCAATTAAACGTCTCAATAGTACATATGCATCTAAAAAATTGGAGATAAGTCAAGAAAAAATAAAATACAGAAGAATTTCTAAAAGAAAAAAAACCTTTAGTTCTAATTACAAAAAAAATCTAAGCAATTTAATAGAGCCTATATTTCCCTTACCTTGGACTATATGGCCTTATGAGGCAAAAATCCTCGTTGTTCTCATTGGGATTTGGTCAATATTAGGAATATGCATTCTTGGATCATCAAGTTGGTGGGTGGCTAGTAAGGAAATGGGAAATTGGGCTTACTTCTTAAAAAAACAAATTATTTGGACAATTCCGGGAATTGGTCTATTTTCTTTTGTTCTGAATACAAACATTAGAAATCTTTTAAAGTTTTCAAGAATTATCTTTTTTGTTTTATTTTTTCTAATATTACTAACCAATATTACTGGAATTACAGTTAACGGATCTTCAAGATGGCTAGTACTTGGAAATTTACGTCTACAACCATCTGAATTAATTAAGCCTTTTCTAATTCTGGAAGCTTCTAACCTTTTCGCTCATTGGAATTTGATTAAGAATGATAAAAAATTAATTTCAATATTCTCTTTTGGATTATTAATTTTATTAATACTAAAGCAGCCTAATTTAAGTACTGCATCATTAACTGGAATTCTTTTTTGGGTAATGGGTTTATGTGGAGGCGTAAAACTAAGTTCTCTTTGCTCATTTGCTTCATTAGGATTTATCACTGGATGTATAAGTATTCTCAATAACGAATATCAGAAACTTAGAGTTACTTCATTTATTAATCCTTGGAAAGATCAACAGGAAAATGGATTTCAATTGGTTCAAAGTTTATTAGCTATAGGTTCAGGAGGTCTATTTGGTCAAGGTTTTGGCTTGTCTATACAAAAATTACAGTACCTACCTTTTATGTACACAGATTTTATTTTTGCCATTTTTGCTGAAGAATTTGGTTTGTTAGGGTGTACTTTATTCCTAGGTTTTCTAGCAGTTTTCTCATATATAACTGTAAGAATTGCTCTAAAGTGCAGGAACAACTATACAAAATTAGTATCTATTGGATGTGGTGTATTGTTGATAGGACAATCAATAATGCATATTGCTGTGACAACAGGCTCTATGCCTACTACTGGCTTACCACTACCTTTCATTAGTTATGGCGGGAATTCACTAATCGCATCATTTTTTATTGCAGGGATGTTACTGAGATGTTCATTAGAATCTACAGGCTTCATAGGCATGATTAGTACACGAAAGACTCTTAATTAGTTAGAATTTATAAGCATTAGGACAAGCTATCGAATCATTTAATTTAGTTATTTCAGAATTATCTCAAAAGGGTAATCTGCTTATGCAGAATGGCCTTAATAATCCTGGACCATTTACTATATTTTTGGTTTTCAGCGCAGGACTTTTAACAAGTCTTGGCCCATGCTCATTATCATTACTACCAATCACTATTGCTTATATAGGAGGAACAGAGAAAAATAAATTTAAACTTATTAGTTTTTCAGGAGGAGTCGTTTTTTCACTCGTTGCGCTTGGTGCCGCCAGTGGATTCTTAGGTAGGATATATGGTCAAATCCCATCTTTTTACACTTCAATCGTTGCCTTGATAGCAATAATAATGGGTTTAAATTTACTAGGTATTCTAAAGTTTCAGTTTCCAAGTGGACCTGATATAAAAATAATTGAAGATAAAATACCAACATTTATAGCACCTTTTGCCATAGGGACTACTTTTGGACTAGCTTCCTCACCTTGCATTACTCCAGTTTTAGCAACTCTTCTAGCTTGGGTATCGCAGGCTAAAAATCCAACAATATCTATTATTTTTTTATTTTTCTTTGGGATAGGCCAAGTAATCCCATTAATCGTTGCAGGAGCCACTGCAGAAAACTTAAAACAATTTTTAGCCCTTAGAAAATTTAGTCAAATAATTCCTACTTTAAGTGGGATATTTTTAGTTTCCCTAGGATTATTAAATTTATTATCAAATTGGATTTGAATGATTATTTTTAAGAATCTAATATTAAAAATATCAAGTTTAAGATTCGCCATATCACTGATAATCTTCATAGCTATTACAAGCGGCATAGGGACTTTTATACCTCAAGGTAGTAGTAATAAATTTTATATTGATAATTTCGATAGTGCTCCCATTTTTGGATTTTTAGATGGAGAAAAAGTCTTAAAACTTCAATTGGATCATATATATACGAGCTTTTGGTTTTTATTTGCATTAATTCTTCTTTGCATTTCTCTAGCAGCTTGTAGTTTCAGGAGGCAAATACCTTCATTAAAAGCTTCATTAAAATGGATTGAATACAACAGCGAAAAAAAATTTAGCAAACTGCAACTAACTACAAGTCATCCAATCAATCAAGATGGAGAACATATATCAAAAGTAGATTTATTACTTAAAAAAAGAGGATGGAAAACATGCAAATTTAAAAGTCATATTTCTGCAAGAAAGGGTTTAATTGGAAAAATCGGTCCTTTAGTTGTACATATAGGATTAATAGTTTTACTTATAGGTTCAGCATATGGAAGTTTTACAAGTCAATCAAAAGAACAATATTTACTGCCTGGAGAAACTTTGGATCTTGTTAATGAGAGCACAAACTCAAAAGCAAATGTAAAATTAGTCGATTTTTCTATAGAACGAGAAAGTGATGGTATACCCAAACAGTTTATTTCAAAATTAAACTTTTCTTCTGAAGATTTAAATTTGAATGAAATAAAAACAACCAAAGTTAATCACCCAATCAGGTTTAAAGGATTAACTATTTATCAAGCAGATTGGGCAATATCTAATGTTGTTTTAGAAATAGATAATATCCTTTATCAATTACAATTAAAAGAGATTCCCGAAATCGGCAATCAAGTTTGGGGAGTTTTAGTTGAATTAGGATCGAAGACTAAAAAAAATTTCCTTTTAACAATAGATAATGAAAATGGTCCACTTAAAATTTCGAATATAGAAAATTTTTCCGAGAATAATCTCTATATTAATGGCAATCCTTTAGAAGTTAATTCTTCAAAATTATCTCTGAAAAAAATAATCCCCAGCAGTGGTTTAATAATTAAAAATGATCCGTCTATACCATTTATTTACTTTTCTTTTATTTTAATAATTTTTGGAACTTTAATAAGTCTTATACCAACTAACCAATTATGGATTCTGGTAAATCAAGAATCTCAAAAATTATCTATTGGAGGCCTTAGTAACAAAAATTTAGTTGGTTTTAAAAAAGAATTTTTTAAATTATCAGAAGCAATAAAAAAGATTTAATTTCTTTTCTGCCCACTAAAAATATCTAACTGCATAGAAACATTCCCTCTGGGGTTAAATGCAGCGTTTAAATGTATCCAGTGAGGTGAACCTTCATTCACCAAATCATCCATAATTCGATTCACAACTTCCTCATGTGATATTTTTATATCTCTAAAATTATTGATATAAAGCTTTAAAGATTTCAACTCATAGACTCTCAAATTAGGTTGATAAATAATATTTAGCTTTGCAAAATCTGGATAACCAGAAAAGGGGCACTTACATGTAAATTCAGGCAACTGAATAGAAATTTCATAAATTCTTTTCTTGTTTGGATTATCGAAACAAATTATTTTTGATTCTTCAATAATTCTTTCACCATATAGCGGTCTTTGAGTTGAATCTTCTAATTTAGCTGTACTCATTTTTAGTAGAACTTTTTTACTAAACCTATATAAAAACTATATATAAAGATAAAAATTCGCAAAA
This sequence comes from Prochlorococcus sp. AG-355-P18, assembly GCA_003280515.1. Lineage (GTDB taxonomy): Bacteria > Cyanobacteriota > Cyanobacteriia > PCC-6307 > Cyanobiaceae > Prochlorococcus_A. The sequence goes on along the minus strand of QCER01000004.1, from coordinate 7,324 downwards.
GTATCAACAAATCTAAGTATTACAATTGACTAAGACAAAAGCTGTTAAATCTTATTTTTGTAGCAACAGTAACATTCATAATGTCTGCCAAAAGGTTTATATGTGTTTAATTAAATTAAAAAATTAATGGACATCTGTTTGATAACTATCGATAACAACTTAAATAAATCCCTTCAACCAAAAACAGCAATTGGAATGTTATGGCTTCAAACACACTTTGAGAATGATAAGTGGGAAGCGTTGTCAAATAGTACAGTAATAATTTCTGAAGAAAATTCTAAACTATTAATTGAAGACGCCAAGAATGCAGGCCTTAATATTGAATGTTTTTCTGATATTTCAATGTTGGATGTTTTCCCAAAAAACAATTAAGATAGGAATGTTCAATCTTTAATCATGAAGAAAATTGAAGCAATCATACGTCCATTTAAGCTGGAGGATGTAAAAATTGCGTTAGTAAACTCCGGTATTGTGGGAATGACAGTTAGTGAAGTCAGAGGTTTTGGAAGGCAAAAAGGGCAAGTTGAAAGATATAGGGGTTCCGAATTTACTGTTGAATTTCTTCAAAAGCTTAAAGTAGAAGTTGTCGTAGAAGATGAAAAGGTTAACTCAGTTATAGATGCGATTGCTGAAGCAGCAAAAACTGGAGAAATAGGTGACGGAAAAATATTCATCACATCAATTGATTCTGTCGTGAGAATTAGAACTGGCGACAAAGACGAAGAAGCTCTTTAATTCAAAGAGTTTTTTTTACTAAATTTTGTATATACTCACTATTAATCAGTGCATTTGATTGACTTCCTAGGGTCATCCAAGCTAAATATTCATGATTTCCAGCAGGACCTACTAGAGGAGAAGCTATCAAATTCTTTATATTCCATTGGAAATTCTTAGCAGCATAAATAACAGACTCTATAGCCTCAGCATGGAATTTAGGATTACGAACAACACCGCCTTTACTGACTTTATTTTTACCCACCTCAAATTGGGGTTTAATTAAAAATATTCCCTCAATACAATCACCTTCTAATAAATTACCAATAGATTTAAAAACTAACTTTAATGAAATAAATGACAAATCAGCAACCACAAAATTTGGCAATTCATTACTTCTAGATAAAAGATCATCAGGTTTTAAATTTCGAATATTAGTTCGTTCAAAAAGTATGACTTTGGGGTTATTTCTAATCTTCCATGCAGTCTGTCCATAACCAACATCTATCCCATACACTAACTTTGCTCCTTGTTGCAATAAGCAATCAGTAAATCCCCCAGTAGAGATTCCTGCGTCAATGCATATTTTATCTTTTACTTTAATTTCAAGCTTATTAAATGCCTCCATTAATTTTTCACCACCCCTTGATACAAACATAGGTTCGGAATCAACAAAAAATTCAGATCCAATTAATACTTGTTGTCCAGGTTTATCCCATACTTTTCCATTGATATCTCTAACCTTGCCCGCAAGAATTAAGCCTTGGGCTTTTTGACGAGTTTCACATAAACCACTTTTTAGAAGATAAAGGTCTAATCTACTTTTTTTAATCATCTATTAATCAATAAAAAAAGACTTAATAATGAACTTCTACAGGATTAAGATCCAAATTCTTTAATACCTACCAATTTTAAATAAGAACTAAAAAATTACCCATTATTAACGAGAGGGATAAATGCAAACATTTTTATTTTTAAGCTTTCTGAATTAGCCAGAAAAATGTTACATAAGAAAATAATAGCCAGACAAATATGTTCAATGGCAAGTACATCTCTAAGGTATAGAGCAATAATTCAATTTTGGTTATAAAGTTTAAATTGATAATAAATAAAAATTGTGATCGAGCGTTACACATTACCTGAAATGGGGAAAATCTGGACTGATAGCGCAAAATTCCAGAGTTGGCTTAAGGTTGAAATAGCTGCATGCGAAGCAAATTTTTCCCTAGGGAAAATTCCTGAGAATGCCATAAAAGAGATACGTTCAAATGCAAAGTTTAATGAATCTAGAATTACAGAAATTGAAAAAGAAGTTAAACATGATGTCATAGCATTTCTTACAAGTGTTAATGAATTTGTAGGAGATTCTGGAAGATACATACATGTTGGTATGACCAGTAGTGATGTACTTGATACTGGCTTATCTCTTCAATTAAAAGACTCTTGCGAATTGTTATTAGAAGAAATTGAGAACCTAGAAAATGAAGTCAGATCATTAGCAAGGAATCATAAAAATACATTAATGATTGGCAGATCGCATGCAATTCATGGGGAGCCAATCTCCTTCGGTTTTAAACTTGCTGGATGGTTAGCAGAAATTATAAGGAACAAAAAAAGATTGTTAACACTTAAAGAATCTGTAGCAATTGGACAAATAAGTGGTGCAATGGGAACTTACGCTAATACGAATCCCAAAGTAGAACAGATAACTTGTGATTTACTAGGCTTAAAACCAGATACAGCAAGTACGCAGGTTATATCGAGAGACAGACATGCAGAATATGTGCAAACCATTGCACTAGTTGGCGCTTCTTTAGATAGATTTGCAACTGAAATAAGAAATTTACAAAGAACTGATGTTTTAGAAGTTGAGGAGGGCTTTACAAAAGGGCAAAAAGGAAGTTCTGCCATGCCTCACAAAAGAAATCCTATTCGAAGTGAAAGAGTAAGCGGTTTAGCAAGAATTTTGAGGAGTTACGTCTTAACAGCACTGGAAAATGTTCCACTTTGGCACGAAAGAGATATAAGCCATAGTTCAAATGAACGTATCATGTTACCTGACGTATCAATCTGCTTGCATTTTATGCTCAGAGAAATGAAAGATATAGTAAGCAATTTGGAAGTTTATCCAAAAAATATGCTCAAAAATTTGAATATATATGGTGGTGTAATCTTTAGTCAGAAAGTTTTACTTTTGCTTGTTGATAAGGGCCTGTCTAGAGAAAAGGCTTATAGCTTAGTACAAAAAAATGCGCATCAGGCCTGGAATACTCAGAATGGGAATTTCAGACAAAATGTAGAGAGAGATAATGAAATAATGGATTTTATTGATCAAAGTGAATTAGAAGAATGTTTTAATCCTTCAATTCATCTCAATAATTTAAGTGTAATATGGGAGAAGTTAGGTATCTAGGATTACTGAAAACCTTATCTAAGTTAAACCCAGTGTTTTCAGAGGAATAATGACCAAAAACTTTAGGATTGAAAAAGATAGTATGGGAACAATAGAGGTTCCCATCGAAGCATTGTGGGGTGCTCAAACACAAAGATCGATAATAAATTTTTCTATTGGAGAAGAATTAATTCCAATTGAGTTAATTTATTCACTCACCCTCATAAAAAAAGCCGCTTCAATTGCAAATTTCAATTTAGGGTTAATAGACAAAAGAAAAAAAGATTTGATTGTGGAGGCATGTTCAGAAATACTTGATGGGATTCATGATTCACAGTTTCCCTTAAAAGTTTGGCAAACAGGTAGTGGTACGCAAACAAATATGAATGTTAATGAGGTAATTTCAAATATTGCAGCATTAAAAACAAATTCAGAGCTTGGTAGTCATCAACCAATTCATCCGAATGATGATGTAAATAAATCTCAGTCAACTAATGATACTTTTCCTGCTGCTATTCAAATATCAGTTGTTAATGAAATAATCAAAAATTTAGTTCCAACGATAAGAGAACTTACTAAGATCCTTGATAAAAAAAGTGAACAATGGAAAGACCTTATAAAGATAGGAAGAACCCATTTTCAAGATGCAGTTCCCCTTACTTTTGGGCAAGAAATATCAGGATGGTCAGAGCAACTTAAAGATGCTGAGAATGCAATTATTATGAGTCTGAATGAATTATATTTCTTACCTCTGGGAGGAACTGCAGTTGGTACAGGGATTAATTGTCCAAAAGGATTTTGTGAAGAGTCTATAAAATCAATTTCCAAGGATACTAATCTAATGTTCTATAAATCAAAAAATAATTTTTCTATCATGGCCTCGCATGATCGTCTAGCTCAAGTAATGAGTCAGATAAAAATATTAGCAGGTGCATTATTTAAAATTTCAAATGATATAAAAATTCTATCTTCTGGTCCAAGATCAGGAATATATGAACTAATTATTCCTCAAAATGAACCTGGAAGTTCTATCATGCCGGGTAAAGTTAATCCAACTCAATGCGAAGCCTTATCAATGGTTTGCACTCAGATAATGGGTCTTGAATATGCAGTTTCAATGGCAAATTCTAGCGGCACTTTACAGATGAATGAATATAAGCCTCTTATTGGATTTAATATTCTCACAAGTTTAAAATTACTTAAAAATGTAATAGAAAACTTCAGAATGAAACTAGTTGATGGGATGGAACCTAATCAAAAGAAAATGAAGTTAAATTTAGAAAATTCACTAATGTTGATTACAGCCATAGTACCAAAAGTTGGCTATGAAAAAGCAGCTGAAATTGCAAACCTTGCCTTCAAAGAATCATTAAATTTAAAAGAGGCAACACTTAAATTAGGTTATTTAAAAGAAGATGAATTTAATGAAGCAATGAATATCAATTCAATGATTTAATTAAAAAAATTTAAGAATTATTGTCAATTCTTTTTGTTGCAGGATTAATATCTTCAGAGACTTTTATAAGATCATTAGATTCAGAAACAGGAAAACGATTAATAGCTTTTAATGCAAGCTTTGCTTTGCTTTTCAATTTATTACTAACACCAATACAGTATTGCACTTGAGAAAGTACATCAATTGATCTTCTAATAATACGCACTACATCACCTTCGTCTAATGAAGTATTAAAAACCAAATCTTTCCATTTTTTTCCTCTTGCCCATTCAGAAATAATCCCAGTCAAATCTGTTTCTAAATAGATAGGAATTTCAATATGAAACTTATTTTGTTGAAAAGACACTAATTTTCTTAAACCATCTAATTCATTAAAAACATCTATTACCTTTGAAGAAGGCTTGAAATTACACCAAAGATTAGGCCTCCTTACATCAACACATATAGCTTGAATAATTGCAGCCAATTCAGGAGGATCTAAATCGTCTAAATAACCACTAACTAAAACGAGACCAATCCATAATTCATTTTCACTTCTTATTGCACCAACTGTTTGTCCAACTTCAGTCAATTCCAAATCATTTAAACAACCAAAATGATTCAAAATTTTAATCAAATCGGTAAAAGTTCTCCAATTATGATTTTCTTTATCCTCAAGAAGTTTTTTTCTAATATTTATTTCTTGTTCAACATCAATAATTCTTTTTCTATATTTCTTTAATTTCTTGGAGTCTCCAAATCTATGTGCGGGATGATCAGTAACTGTTTCTTCTAAATTATTGATTTGTTGCCGTTGTGCCAAAACTTCCGTTGTCAAATCATATTGAGGAGTTTGTAAATCATTTTTTTTTGAAACTTCTAAAATTCGATCCGAATAACACTGCGACATATCATCTCCCCTAAATACCTCTCCAGAAAAATACATTTTTGGCACTTCAAGTCCTAAGACATCAATTGCATCCAAATCATTAAAAATACTTACTATGTATGAGGGTTTTATAAGAATAAATAAATTATCAATTGTCAAACATAATAAACTCTTAATTTTTTTGGATTCATATATTTTCTTACAAATTAATCCTGGAACAATTTTTCTTTTAATTTGAGGAGCCTTGATTGAAATTAAACTTCCATCTTTAATATATGGGAGTGCATTAGTTATCTCTTCTGATAATTTTTCTGCTGCTTGTTTTTCTAAAATTTTCAAGAGTCTTCTCTCTTCTTTAAGACGATTTTTTAACTTTTCGTATGCATCAAAATCTTTCCATGAAACGTTAGATGTAATTTTTTTTAATTCAATTAAATCCTTATCTAAATTTTCAAGAATTATATTCTCACCTGATGATTGACCTAAATATAAAAAACTACCAAAACTTCTTTTAATTAATTCTTTAGACTTCTCTAGAGAATAACTTTGTAAGAGATTAAGTACCATTCCATAGCTAGGAGTGAATTGACTTTCTAAAGAATTTGGTTTACTAATAGCTAGTGCACTTGCTTCTTTGGCACCTTCGAATCTTGTTTGTAATGTAACAACATATCCCTGGTTATCTTTTCCTCTTCTTCCAGCTCTTCCTGACATTTGCAAAAATTCACTGCTAAATAATAATCTATGTCCATCTTCTGTCCTTTTTGATAAAGAAGAAATAACAGTTGTTCTTGCGGGCATATTTATTCCAGCAGCAAGAGTTTCAGTTGCAAAAACAACTTTTATTAAACCTTGCTGAAATAATTCCTCAACCAATTCTTTCCATGCAGGCAATAATCCAGCATGATGAGATGCAATACCACGTTTTAATGCCTCGCATTGAGATTTATCTTTAATTGCTTCCTGATTATTTTTAAGATAAACATCTAATTTTTGGGATATCATACTTGCTTCTGAATAACTTACTAAAGTTAAATCTTTTATATTCTCAATAGCCTTGTCACATCCTCTTCTACTAAAAATAAAATAAATAGCTGGCAGCATGTTTCGTTCAGCTAGTTTCGATATAACAAAACCAATTGAGGGAGACTTTGGTTGCATTATCCTGCCCACTTTTCCTCTTATTTTCTGACCTTTAGGCGCTCTCCAAATCTTACAGTTTGGATGAATTCCATTACCCTTATTATTTAAAAGTGGATGGAGGCCTTTAACACTACAAAAAATAAAATCAAGGGGGACTGGTCTCTTATCACTATTAATTAGTACTGTGGGCCCATGAACTTTTTCTATCCAATTCTGTAGTTGATCTGCGTTAGCTATTGTTGCTGATAAAGCTATTATTTGAGTTCTAGTAGGGCAATGGATTATAGTTTCTTCCCAAACTGTGCCTCTTTGGGGGTCATTCATATAATGACATTCATCAAGAATCACAGATTCTAAATTGTCTAAAGGATCCTCAAATTCATCAAATTCGCCATAAAGCATGTTCCTAAAAATCTCAGTCGTCATGACTAAGATTGGTGCTTCTCTATTTATACTTATATCCCCAGTTAAAAGACCAACTTTATTCTCACCATATTGATTAGCAAAATCTCTGTACTTTTGGTTTGAAAGGGCTTTTAAAGGTGTTGTATAAAAAACTCTACTGTCATGAGATAAGCCTCTATATATAGCAAATTCACCTATCAATGTTTTACCCGAACCTGTTGGTGCAGTTAAGACAACAGAATTTCCGCTATTAATAGCTCGTATTGCTTCTAATTGGAAATCATCTAGCGGAAAGGGGAAATATTCCTCTAAATTAAGCAATAATTGTGATTGAAGAGAGGATGAG
>QCER01000003.1 GCA_003280515.1 Prochlorococcus sp. AG-355-P18 | reverse complement strand
GATTTGATCATCATTTTTACTTAAAAGGAACTTCAATAGTTTTTTAAATAATAAGAAACCTTTTTCAATTCTTTTTTGACCTAAAATCGAGAGCAAAATTACTAAAATTATGAATATTTCAGGTGAATTTAAACCTAATAGTTTCATAAAATTTCATATTCTATTTATATTTTAGTACATGCTAAAAATTTAATCTAATTATTCTCAAAAGTTGGTAAATAGAGATCCCTATTTGATGCAATTAAACCTTCTTCTTTAAAAAAAATCTCTAAATCATTTAGATCATTTATATCTACAAATTCTCCACAATTATCTAATATATTATTATGGGTGAAGTTCCATAAATTATCCAAATATTCGTCATCGTCTGGAAATGCTACAAATTTTAAATATGTATTATTCAAAGCATATTCACTAGCAAAATCAGAATCTAATCCTTCCCTCTTAGCATCACAAAAGACTTTAGCAAATCTTTTGCCTACAGATGTTTGAGCACTCGATAAATCTAAATTGCCTTGAATAGCTTTAACATTTATTGGCGAAATAAAAATAATTATTGGGAGAAAAATAGATACTAATATAAACAAAAAAATTTCCTTTTTGAATTTCAACTCAACATAAACTAGCAAAAAAATTAATCAATTAGGCCTATTTAAGTAAAAGCACTTATTATGAATTAAGAAATAAATAGAAAACATAAAATCAGCTCTATGTCTGAATTTATAATAATGAAAGATTAAATAAATTTTAAATTATATGTCTTCTAATATAAAACTAAAAGGAAGGGGAATTAACAGGATAATTACGAGTAAGGTAATGCTGTCGCCATTAGCAGGAGTTACAGATAACATTTTTAGGCGACTTGTACGTAAATGGGCTCCAAACTCTTTACTTTTTACAGAAATGATAAATGCCACAAGTCTTAAAAAAGGATTTGGGACACAAAAAATCAATCAAATAGATTTAGAAGAAGGTCCAATTGGAGTACAAATATTTGATAATAGGCCATATGCTGTTTCTGAAGCCGCTAAACAAGCTGAGGACTCTGGAGCATTCTTAATTGATATAAATATGGGATGTCCAGTAAAAAAAATTGCAAAGAAAGGTGGAGGCAGTGCCCTAATTAAAGACCGAAAACTTGCTATAGAATTAGTCAAAAATGTTGTAAAAGCTGTTAGGGTTCCAGTAACCGTAAAAACACGACTCGGATGGAATAGTAAAGAAGAAAATATAGAGGATTTCTTATTTAAACTTCAAGATGCGGGAGCAACGATGATAACACTTCATGGAAGAACTAGAAAACAGGGTTTTTCAGGCAAGTCAGATTGGGAAATGATCGGGAGACTTAAAAAGTTGTTGGAAATTCCAGTAATTGCAAATGGAGATATCAAAAATCCAGATGACGCCCTTAATTGTTTAAAAAAAACAAATGCTGATGGTGTAATGATTGGACGAGGAATTTTAGGATCACCATGGAAAATAGGAGAAATAGATTATGCCATTAGGGAAAATAAAAATTTTAAAGAACCAAACACAGAAGAAAAACTATATTTAATTATTGAACATCTTGATGAATTAATAAAAGAAAAAGGAGATCATGGCTTGCTAATTGCAAGGAAACATATCTCATGGACATGTAAAGACTTTAAAGGAGCATCAAATTTGAGAAATAACTTGATTAGAGCTGTAGATAAAAATGAAGTTAAAAATTTAATAATTAAAATGATTAAAACTTTGAATAATTAAAAAAATACATTAGCTTAAAAAAAATTTAATTTTTAAATGAAAATTATTAGTAAAGAAACCAGTAAAAGAGTTTGTGATCATATGAACAATGATCACATAGATTCAGTGCACAAATATCTTATACATTATGGAAAGATATCAACATTTGAGAATGCTTATATGGAAGAAATTAATAACAGTTATATAAAAATCAATTACGATGGCCAGTCAGCAATTATCAATTTTAAAAATGAAATATCTGAAGAAGAAATTCATTCAACTTTAGTATCAATGATTAAAGAGATTAAATAATAAATATATTTATATAAAAAATCTATTTTTTATTTTCATAGTAATCAGTTATCTTTTTACATTCTTCAAATGAAAGCATGCTTAATCTAGATGTGGCTTTTATTTTTAGAATTGCACAAACAGCTAATAAGTCGGAGCTATCAACATTAAGTGCTTCAGAAAGCTCTAAAACCCTAAGACCTTTCATAAGTATTAAAAAAATTCTTTTTCTAAGTTATCTAGAATCTTGAAATCAATGGGCTGCATTTTTCCCTAAACCTGCAACGAATGGAAAAGTTTGTTCATCACCAAAAATATCTTCTGCTGAAGAATTAGAAATATTAGTTTTTTTATTATCAGGCTTAATTTCTTCAATTTCATTAGAAATATTATCTTTAATGTTATTTTCAATTTCTTTTGCTAATAAATTATTCGTATTAGAAAATATTGAAAAAACTAATACACATAAAAACAAAATAATTCTTTTCATAAAAAAAATTTATCTAATACTATTTTTATATGCCAATAAAGATATTTAGAAAAACTAGATTATTTTAAAACAAATCTATATAAATCAAAATCAAAAAATATTCATCTTCCCAACTTATTTCTATTTTTAAATCTAATTAAAAAATAAAGACCTAGTAACAAAAGAATTGCCAAGGAGTACTGATTGAGAAAAACATAAACTATATAGACGAGAAAAGGGAATAAACATGCCCTCTTGAAATTTAATTTCTGTTCCTTTGACATATTTTTCCAATTTAAATATTCTTCCCATTGAAAAATCTTCTTCATTTTTCTACTTCTATTTTTACGATTAAACATAAATTTATAAATATAGTTTTGATGATTCTTATGTTAATAAACAAAATTAATCTACAATATCAAAATAAGTTTTTTTCATTGAATAAAAATATTTTTTTAATAAAAGATGAACTCAAAACCAGTTTGGAAAATAGAAAAAACTGTTTTACCTCAAGATGCAGATCATGCAGGCGTAATGTGGCACGGTAAATATTTTAATTGGCTTGAAGAAAGCCGAATAAATGCACTTTCAGAAGTAGGTATAAGTTATTTTGAAATTACTAAAAAAGGCTTCGATTTACCTTTAATCGATGCCTCAATAAAATATAAATCCCCTTTAATTCTTGGTAAAAAAATAACTATAGAAAGCGAATTCAATATTGATAAAAGTCCTAGGATTAATGTAATTTCAAAGTTTCTTAACAAGAAAAATGAAATCTTAACTATTGCTGAAGTCAATTTAGTCTTAATAAATAAACTAAATTTTTCTATAATAAGAAAAAGGCCAGATTTCCTATCAGAAGCCTTTAGTAAGTTAAACGGTTGAAATTATTGTACGCCAATTGAACGATTTATTAAATAATTAATTATGAATATATTTCAAGTTATTGATTCTTATCAATATGAAATGGAATCAAGATATCAAGAAAAATCAATGCTTACAAATCTTTTTACAGAGCACAAATTTATAGGATGGTTAGGGTTATTTATAGTATTTTTCTCTATCTTTGCAATTTTTGTTTTTCAATTTCTTGAGTGGGAAAGTAATGACAATAATAAAAGTTAAGAAGATTTAATGCTTATAATTCAACTGAATGACTTAAAAAATGGCTATCTACTTAAAAATAACTAATTCTACAGAGGTTGTAAAAAAAAAGACCTCAAAATGGCTTACAGATATTACACCTGAAAGAATTGATAGAAAATTGGTCGAGGATGAAGTAATAAAAGGCATTATCGAGCAATTAACATTAGAAGGCATAAAAGGAGAAATATCAGCAATTAATGGGTTTGAGGTAAATGAATCTTCAGTAATAACAAAAAATAATTTTGTTATTAGAAAAACAAAAACTTTTTAGATCGAAAATAAAATTTTTTAATGAAAATTTTTTTTATTTTAATTATTTTTATATTTTTTTTAATCTTTGTAATTGTAAGAGATTATCAAATTAAAAAGAAAAAGTTTAAATTAAATAATGCTTTAAATTCCAATTTCTTTATTCAAACAATTAATAATTTAATAGAAGAAAACAAATACAATTTATTAGAGGAGAGGATCAGATTAAGGGAAATAGATGCTTACGGTAACGAGGATTATAGAAAATGGATTGGCAATCCACCTCTTGATGAAAAAGCCATTGAGAAAAATATTTATAATGGATCCAAGCGATTTAAGGAGGGTATACCTTACTTCTGGGAAAAAGTAATTTTAAAAAAATTTGGAAGTATGGAATTATTTTTCGAAAAGTGGAGATCGTATTGTAATGAAAACCCTACTATTGATGATGAGATAATTGGATCTATTAGAAAGCTAGAGACTGAAGATTGGTTTGTATTCATAGCAAGTCAAATAGAGAAATCATGCTTAAACCTAATAGAAAAAAACTACTCAAGTAAAAACAAGGGGAACTACAAAAAAGGTATTAGATTTGAAAATCATTGTATGGAAATTCTCAAACAAAATGGCTGGGAAGTAAAAGAAACCCCTAACACAGGAGATCAAGGGGTTGACTTAATTGCATCAATAAATGATTTGAGAATATGTATTCAATGCAAAGATCATGAAAAGGCTATTGGAAATAAAGCAGTTCAGGAAATTTCAGCTGGTAAATTATTTTGGAAAGGTACACATGCAATAATAGTCTCAAAATCTGGCTTTACAAAGTCTGCTCATCAACTAGCAAAATCAAATAAAGTGGAACTAATCAATGAATATCAATTAAAAGATTTAGAAAAGTTTATTTTTTAAACAGTTTTTATCAATTGTGTTAAGCCCTCTTTGTAAAGTAAAAGTGTTGTAAAAATTCCTGAGGCCCACATTAAACCTCTAGCTGTTGGGATATTAAATACATATGCACCAATATAAAAAAAACGAAAAACAGGATGAATCAATGATGCAATTATTGCAATATTAGAGTCAGTTAAAGTAATCAAACATAGAAGACATGCAGGTGCATGTAAGGAAATACTTTCCCAACAATTTTGATGACACCAAACTGCTCTTTTTCCAAATGAAGGTAATTCATCGAATAAAGCCCTTGGAGCAGACATATTTTCAACAGAATATCCTGCTTTAACTCTCCCTATAGTTAATGGAACAATTGATAATAAAACAACTCCTACTGATAGACTAAGACTCCAGGCAAAAGCTACTTCCATATTATTTAAATAATATTAATAGCTTAATAATTGAAGCTCATTATCGTGATAAATGAAAAATCATTACTATAGATAAAACTTTGCAAATAATGCTGTAATTTATATTAAACAAAATCATTTATGGATATTTCAAAGATAGTTTTAATTTTTGGCATAAGTTTACTAATATATTTTGCTTTTCTGTTTTTAGGATTTTTTCTTAAGAATAAAAATCTAAAGGCACAGAATCTAAAAAAAGAAGAATAGATTATTAATTCCACAAAAATTTACTATTTTCTAAATATTTTTATATCTTTTTGGATATATTTCATGGAAATAAAATTTGATCCTAATAATAATAAAGAGAAATTTGAAATTCAATAAGACAGTTGCTGGTATATGAAAAAATTTTTTAAATTTCTTAAAAGTTTTATATTTATATCACTTTGGCTTATTTTATCTTCATTTTTAACCCAATATTGGAATACTTTTCATTGGGAATATTTTTACTTAAACTTCAGAATTATATTTGATAAACAATTTTGGTTTGTTGTAGAAAAAATTCTTTTAGGATTTGATATTGGTTACTGGTTAGAAGAAGCACTAAAATTCTTAACTTATGAAATACCTAAAGAATCTTTTAAATATTTACCAATTTATTTCGTATTAAAGTCTATTTGGATAAAGAATTAATTTATATTTTTAATAGATTTTAATTAATTCCTTAAAATTCTTGAATAAAGTTGGTGAATTTATTTTTCTTAAAACAAATAAAGTTCCTTTATCACCTCTGCAGATTCTAAGCTTATTACTTAAATAAGTTATCTCTAACCACCCTAATTGTTCATTATTTATTTCTTTCATAGCATTTATATTTTTTGTTCCAAATTTAGGCCCGATTACACCAGCATGTGTAAATTTGACCCCAATTTTTTTTTCATTTATATAATTAAGTCTTATTAAAATACCAGTACCAATAATTGATTTTATTCCTCTAGGTTTAAGTAAATTAAGACCATGTAAATTTAAGGGATCAAGAATTTGAAGATTATCAATAAAAGGAGAATATTTTAAAAAAGGACTATTAGAACTACTCCACCTAAGCTCCCAAACACCCTGTAAATTATCCCTATCTCTGCTGAAGGAAAAATTATGATCAATTTCAAGTTGTTCGGCAATAGTCTGTATTTTCTTTGAATTTGGAGATGTAAGAAGTAAATTTAATAAATCATCTTCGGATTCCATTTAATAACCGCTGAGAACATAGCTAAGGATAAATACTTAACTCCATGTGCTATATTCTACCCAGAATATGTTGATTTGATGACAAAGAGCTATTGGCTTAAGAAAATTTCAATTCCAAATGCTGATTTATTTCTCGAATATATAAGGACAGTATTACCGTGGATTAAATCTGTGGGAGGAGTAATAGTAAAAAGAGATTTGATACAAGAATCAAACGCGAATGAATGGGACGGAGGGCAGCTTGGATTAGTAATAGAATTCGAATCAAAATTTGCTGCTAAAAAAGCATTTTATTCTGAAGTCTTTCAAAAATATCTGCAGTCCAGAGATTTAATGGAACTAGTTACTATAAGCACTCTTTAAAAAATCAACAAATATCGATCTAGCAAAAACAACTTATAAGTATTTATTACTATTAAATTATTTATGTAATATTTATAACTTCACTAGCAATAGGATATTTTGCAAAATTTAGTTGTAAAAGTAATCCGTTAATTAAATGAATTATTCAACAGAAAAAGACGATTATTTGATGACAACTCCATATACAAAAAAAATTCAGCAAAAATTTGAAAAGGTTAAATCTTTTTTAGAGCAAAATGGATTTAATCCTTCATCAGAGAGTTTAATGCAAGATATAGTTAGCTCAGAAGAATATATCGCCAAAAATGGCTTATAAAATATCAGAATATATTCAGAGTCCTTAAATAATAAAAACCGCCTATTAGAAAAGGTAATAATATTCCAATAAATAAAAATATGGATTTCTTTGATTCGCCTTCTGATATGGGATTAATTTCTGGTTCAATTGCAAAACCATTTTGTCTACCACCGCTTTCGGTTGTATAACCTTTTTTATTCATAAGAAAAATAATCTATGCAGATTATCTCATGTAAAAACTTATTTAAAAAAATTTTTTACATTTAGAATTAAACAAATTTTAAGATCTAATAATTGATTTCAATCTGAGATTTCAATTTGGCAGCTTTTTTTAAAAGACCTACAACTTCCTTACGGCCAGTAGCAAAATCAGCCTTGTTAAGTAACTCGCTATATTTTTTTGTTATTTCTCTATGGTCCATTTGTAATGAAATATTAATCAAATTATAAAGTTTCTAAAAAAAGTTTTTGTATAAAAGATATCAAAAAAGAGTTTAAGTACCTTTACCTATTTAAACCAACCTTTTTTCTTTGGTTTAATCTCTTCTTTAATATCATCTTTTTTTCTCCCAAATAATCCCTTTTTTTGGACTGGTAAATTTTCTTCAACAAGTTTAGATTTTCTGTTAAATAAGCCTTTTTTAGGTTCTTTTTTAATTGATTCTTTTGTGTCGGAAATCTTTGTTTTTTTAGGGTTTGATTTTGAATTTTTGGGTTTACTATCTGCGAATAAAGTTTGATATACAAAAAAACCAAAAACAACAAAGAAGCCTAATGCTTGTACTAGAGCAGTTCCAAGATTATCAAACATTTAAGCCTCAACTTTGTATAGTGAGTTTTTTTCTTTCGCTTCTAAACATTTTTTATCATCAGACAAGCATTCAATTTCTACCTTCTTCTCAGTATGAGGACTGCAGCCACCTGCTTTTGCATTAGATATTGAAAACAAAGTTAGTAACCCTAAAATTAAGGTACATGAGGTGTTAATCGGTTTCATAAGTTTTATTTTTATTATGGAAAAATAATTTCACAATTGTGAAGATAATCCTCTCCTCTGCTAAAAGTATCCCCTTTTAATATATCTATTTGTAGTAATTAACTAAATCGATAATTAATATTGCTAGTAATGAAAAACCTAAAATGAAAGGTAAATAAGGATATTTATTTAAAATTTTGTTTAGTTGATTTTTCGATGTTTGTTTTTCCTTTTTCTTTTCTCTAGGTGGTAAGCCTAACTCTTCCCTTCTCTTAGCTTCTCCCATAATTTTTTAAACTATCTTAGACTATTTTATATACTTAGTGTTAGTAGTGTATTGTTCTAGATTTAAATTATTAACGGTTAATTTAGTTTAAATTTTGGATATATTAAAAATAAATAAAAAAATTACATGATAGAAGTAGTTTGGTCAGTAAATATAATGATTGCAATTCTCATTATTGGTGTTGCCTGGGTTCTCTATTACATATTTACTTATGATCAAAAATTTACTTCCTAGATGAATGTCTAATAAAGATCTAAGTAATTTTCTAAAAAAAATAGAGCAACTTAATCAAATTGCTGAGCTAATAAAAAAAAATCCTAGTAAAAAGTTATCCCTTTCAAAATGCAAGAATCATGATGAAGTAATTAGATTAACCACTGAATGGGGTTTTGATATTGGTAAAAGGTGGGGAGAATATTAATTGATTTTATTACCAGCATTATTAAAATTACCATCAACTATAAATTAAATTCCTAAGATTAATTAGTATTTCTTGTATTGGAGTTATGAAAGAAATTGGAGAGATAAAGTCAAATATATATAAAATAGCTGCTGTTACAGATAGAGGGCAAAGATTAAATAAATTAATTTCTCCTATGTATAAGGAAAAAGCTAATGAAATGGATGAATTGATTGATGCTCTTAAAGACTTTAGTTTTGAAATATCAGAAAAATTATTGTCTGGAGAGTGGGAATTGATTTTTTCTAATGTTGAATTATTTCGAAGTTCTCCTTTCTTCCTTGCCATTGAAAAGGCATTAAATGATGAATTTAAAAGTAATCTTTTTTTTAAATTACATCAATTGCAAGTAGGATCCTTTGGCATATCAACTATTGGGAGAATTGCTCAAAAGATTGATTTTGAAAAAAAAGAATTTATATCTACTTTTGACACTACAATATTTGGGCTTACAACTATTCCTATCTTAGGTTGGTTCAAACTATTGCCTACTTTTGGTGGAAGAGTAATAACCCTAGCAAGTGATTTAGTTTTAAGAAATAATTTACTTTATATGAACTTACAAAAGACAAAAGTTTCCAAAGTTGATGGACTTAATGAGATTCCATTATTTAGTGAATTACTTATGGATAGATGGTATCCAGTTAAAGAGGTATGGAATAAGTTACCTTGGAATAAAGAATCGCCAAATTGCCAGGTTTCAATTTTATATTTAGACGATGAAATGAGAATTATGCAAGATATGTATGGGTCTATTTTTATTTATATAAGGCCTTCAATTTCCTTGTTAAATTCAAATTCAATCTCTAATGATTAATTAAAACACTGGATAATACTACCAGCAGTTAAATTCAAGATAATAATCCAGATCCTTTCAAATAAAATTTAAATAAAAGAATCACTAAAAGGTTTACTATTGCTAAGGCTACTAAACCATTTCTGTTTTTTACATCTAATTTCTTGACTAAATTAGAAAGATAAACTACTGGATTTTCTGGCTCTTTATTATCCAAATTTTATTTAAATATTATTTGACAAGAAAATATCACAGTTTCATTTGAAGAATCAAAATTGTAAAGATGAATATCCAAAAAGAAATAAATAAATCTTAACCCATAATTCCTGCATTTCTTAAAAACGCTTTACCCATATTGCCAATCACAAAAAATAGAGACAGATTAATTAAAAGGACTATTAATAATGCCAACATTTTATAGTTTGGGTTAGTTGAAATGCCATCAAATCCATTATCAAGAAATCTTTTGAAAAGTGATTTGTCAATTTTTAGTTTTTGTTGCTCAGAATCAAGTTTTACTTTTTCTTCTGAAGAATCTTGATTACTTGCTTTCTCCAGAAATTCTGTAAATGCCTTAACATTTTCTTCTTTTTTATTCCCCTCATTAAGATCTTTATTGTCTTCATTCAAATTGGGGGACGATTCGATTGAATTATTTTCCTTAGGATTAAGTTTTGAATCTTCCAAATTAATAGTAAATGCTAGGAGTATATTACACCATAAAAAAAACCCACTCGATCAATTGAAGAGAGGGTTAGCTAAGGTTAAAGTTCTTATGTTAATAATAATTAATTTTATTTAAATTTGCGGTTTTAGCATAATGAAGTTTTAATTTGGATTATATTCAAGGTGATTTTTTTCGTACACATGTTAGATGCAAATACTAAAAAAGCATGTAAAGATAATCCCTCAATAAGAGAAATTAAAATTAGAAATATAGAACATGCTATTAAACAAGCAGAATTGATGATAAAAGAATCAAAAATGAGCCAAGAAGAATTAATCTTCTTAAAAAGAAAAATATCGGACTCAAGACAAGATTTAGAGATACTTTATTTAATGAAAATTCAATGAATATAAATTTGTTAATCTTTAAAAGGATTGAATTTATGCAAAGAAAATTAATTTGTATATTTGAAGACTTATAAAGTTTAAAGGGAATGTAATTATTTGTATAAAGGTTCTAGTTATGTCTAAAAATAATCTATATATACCTTTAAAGGTCGTTCCATACATCTTCATTTCAATTACTGCCATTGCAATAACAGCCGCTACATATGTAATTACTTAGTTCTATAAGCTATATAAAGTTTTTAGATATTAAATAAATTAAAATATTTGTAATAACTAATTGTATGAATAAATTGAAAATAGCAATTTTTACAATATCAATAATCATATTTTCCCTAATTGGGATTAAAAAATTAATTTATATAAATCAAGTTAAAGATATAAAAAATAAAGAAGAATCATTGCTAAATGAATCCATACGTGTTTTAAATGAATGTTTCGATCTAAAAAATAAAAATAAAAGAACTCTTAATAAATCAAATGAATTATTTGAGTATTGCTTAAAGGAATATGGATATAAAAACTGATTTCAAAACTTAAATGATGAATTTCATTAATACTCCACTAATATACAAATAAAAATTTCTCATCAATAATCTTGTTATGTTCCATAATTTTTTATTAATAATATTTTCTTAATTTAATTTTTTTAAATGACTAAAATTAAATGTTCTTATTTAGGAAATTTAAACTGTGAGGCTATTCATCTACAATCTGGAAGTCTTATTAGAACTGATGCACCTTTAGATCACTTCGGTAAAGGTGAAAGTTTTTCCCCAACTGATTTATTAGCAACATCTCTAGGTACTTGCCTGCTTACTATCATGGCAATCAAAGCCAAATCGAAAGGATTTGATTTTAAAGGTATATATTTAAATATTGAAAAAGTAATGACAGAAAATAGCGAGAGGAAGATAAAAGAACTAATAATAGATATTTTTATACCAGAGAGCACTTCCAATGAAACTATTGATTTTTTGAAAAAAGCTTCCAAAGAATGTCCAGTTACAAGAAATTTATCTCAAGAAATAGATATTAAAATTAGTTGGCATCATGAATAAAACTCAAACATAGTAATTAAAAAAATATAATGAAATACTTTATTGGAATATTTATTCTTTTATTTGGAATATATATAATTACAGATTTGGCATTAAAGACTAGGTATACAAGAAAAAGACTTTCAAAAGGAAAAAAATAAATCTTTAAAATTTTAATATTGCAAATAAAGTTAATAGATTTATTTTTGCACTAGAAATTAAATCACATTTTAGTCTTATTTTTTCACTATTTTTTGGTCAATCAAATTAATTAAAGGGATCATGAAATTTACATTAATTCCAACAGTGCACCATGTATAAATAATAAGAAAAAATATTTTTATAAATAAATTAGGGGGTAAGGTGAAAAATATCTTAAAAAACCCTCCAATGAATAATACCAATATTCCAACTTGAAAAAGACCTTTGATTATCCATTTAAGTCCATTTTTTTTAATGTTTATATAAAACCAGAAAAAAACAAAAATAGATAAAAATAAATATATGAAATTTATGATCATCTTTTTAGAGAAAATCTAATAAATTAGCCATTACCAAGGCATGATGATAATTATCACTTTTTTATCTGCTAATTTTTTTTAAAAATGGAAAAGTTATACAAAAAACAATAAAAACAAATTATTTATTTTACTTTTTATCTTAAAACATTTTTGATTTTAGTAAATCAACTCTTTTTTGATTGACTCCCAAATCACTTTCTCCAACTCTTGATTCTGATCTTATTGATAAGATGTTTGATTCAGGTAGAAAGGATACTTCTAAGTCGTCTACATACTTCATCCATTTACTGGTTGCCTCAGCATGAAGATAATCGCCATCAATTTCTACAATCTCAGTTCTTGGAGTGTTTTCGATAAATGTTTTAATCTCTTCAAAAGGTTTCTCAATCTTATTAACCTCCCATTCTTCTCGTACACAATGAGCAATCTCTACACAAGGTTTTAGTTCTATATGTGAAGCAAATGATGAGGAAGGGAATAAAAAGCTTGAACAAATTAAAATTGTTAAAAAAAGTATTTGCATTAACAGAAGAATTTAACGACTCATAATCTAACGAATTAAATTACTAATTTGTAATGACGACCTAATTATTTTGGAAGAAAGCATATTTGTTTTTTATATTCAGAATTTAATATTTATTTCTAATAATCCCAAAAAAAAAGACCCCTCAAAGAGAGATCTTTTAAAATTAATTTATATCAAGTGTTTCCTTGTTTCCACTGAAATAAATCAATTCCTCCTACACACAAATTTAATATCACACTTAAATTTAAAATATGTAATGCCTAATAGACCTCTATTTTAACTGTCACATCTCAAAAAAATACAAAAAGTACTCAAACTTTGCGGCCGAGTACTTTTAAAGTTATCAGAAAAAAGTGTGTGAGGAGTTTCTGATGTATTTAATCTACTCCGTAGTTAATTTAAAAGGCTACAGTATAAATTACTAATTATTTAAATCTTTCAGAAAAATTGGACGTTGATGAAAAAATAATCGAAAACATAAAAAATTCATGAAAAGAATTTACAAAAAAATCATTTTTATTATTTCGGCAATTGCTCTTTTTTCAGTAATAGTGGGTGTTGTCAAATATTCGCTTACTTATATTGAAAATAATCCCGAAAAATACTTACCTACACAAAAGTAGGACAAAAATTAAGTATAAATTCACTTCAAAAAATCTATAAAGTGTCTTAAATATGTTCTACATTGACAGCTTGAGTCATGAAAATCAAAAACACTTCACTTCTTAATCAGAATAATATTCATTTAAGTCAATTTAAAAATAAGCATAAATATCAAATTCTTGAAAATTATTGGAAGAAAAGAAAGAAAGAATGTGAAAAAAATCTTTCAAAATTTTGCTAACCGATAATTATGAATTTTATTTTTTCTTTTTTATTAGCATCTGTAATGTGGGTACAAGTTCCACAATGGGAAGCTGACTGGTCAAAATGTGCTGTAGATGTTCCCGATTCGTCATGTCACTGGTACGTGGCTGCTCCCGATAATACTTTTGGGGAAGGATTTAATTGGGAAAACGCTCCTTGGTTTGATGCTAATGGATTACAGGATGTAGCTAAGATTGAGAAAGAATCTGTAGTAGAAAAACTTCAGAATAACTAAAGTCTCTATTTCATCAATTAACTTTTAAAAGTGTTTAAATCTAGTTGCCTAGTGGTTAACTTTTGATTAATTAAATAATTTTTATGCGTTTCAAAGTAAGTCTTAAAAAAAATGGAAAGGAATTTGATGAAGTTGTTATAGCTAATAATAAAAAAGAAGCTATGGAAGTAGCTTTAAAAAACAATCCAGAAGCTCAAGCATTAAATTCTAATTGGACATTTAAGATTTAATTATTTGTGAAGCTTAGGAATTAAAAGGGACGCAACACAAATAACGCTAATTGCAGGTCCAGGCGAAAGATTAAAGACTATAGAGAGAATAAATCCAAGAAGTGAGATACATAATCCAAAAAATGAAGACCTCATCATTGCAATTCTTAAACTATGAGCCTTATTTAGCCCTAACAAAGTTGGCGTAGAAAGAAGAGCAATTACAAGAATTACTCCCACTGCTGACATTGAACTAACAATTACTAATGCCGTTGTAAAACTCAAAGCAAGATTTAATAAAGAAACGTTTATACCGCTCGCTGATGCGCCTTCTGGATCCATTCCCACATAAACAACCTTTTCATATCCAAAAGTCATTAAAAGTATAAATACTAAAAAAGCAATTATTGTTCTAAGTAAATCTCCAAAATTTGCTGTCAATAAATCGCCAAATAATACTGCCTCCAAATCGATCCTTATTCCAAGTAAAGGGATTATAAGGACTCCAAACCCAAGCATTCCGGCTAATATTGTGTTCATTATTGCTTCATAGTTTTCACTCTTTTTATTAGTTAAACTTTCCGCAATTACAGAACCTAAAAGACCACTGATAACCCCACCAATTGAAGGATGAATTCCAAGCGCTAAGGCTAAAGCAAGTCCTGGCAAAACGCAGTGAGAGATTAAATTTACTTGAAGTAATCTCCTATGGGTTATTAATACAGTTCCCATAGCTGGACATAGAATTCCTGAAAAAATAGTTATTATTAAAGGAACAAGCCACCAACTGCTATTAATAAAAGACATTAATCTATTGATTCGGTATGATCAAAAATACGGGACAAAAAAAGATTTCGGAAACAATGGTAACTAAGCCTGACATTACCAAAAGACAAGAACAACTTCTTGAAGAACTTAATAAATGTGAAGATGAACTGAGCGGTCAAGAGTTGCATAGACAATTGATTGAAAGCGGAAAAGCTATGGGACTGACAACTGTATACAGGAATCTTCAAGTTCTTATAAAGCATGGTTTAATACGTTCTAGACATCTCCCAACAGGAGAGGTTCTTTACACTCCCGTAGATAGAGACATTCATCATTTGACATGTGTTCAATGTGGTGAGACCTCAAAAATGGAAGGGTGCCCTGTAAAAGATATTCATACACCCAAAACAAATCCAAAGAAATTCCAATTGTTGTTCCATACCCTGGAGTATTTCGGACTTTGCCAGAACTGCTATCAAGCACAAAGTTAAAACTAACTATTTTTTTAATCACAACAATTATTATCCCCAATAGAGCTGATATTTATATCCTCTAATTTATCTTTTATGGAATCAGGGCTTCCACAGGCCAATACAGCTTTATCCAAAACAATAACTTGATCATAACTATTTAACGAGGCGCCCCAATCATGACTGCTCACCATTAAAGAAAGACCAGCATCAGCAAGTTGACGAACAATTTTTAGAAAATCCTCCTTTGCAGGTGGATCTAAAGCTGCACAAGGTTCATCAAGAAGGAAAATTTTTGCTGGAGACATTAATGTTTTGGCTAATAGAGCTCTTTGTTGTTGTCCACCAGATAACGAATCAAGCCTTCTTTTAGCAATATTTGCAATGCCGACTCTTTGCATTGTGGCCTCCAATTCACAGCATTTATTAATCCATGCATTAGGGTTGGCAAGAAGAGCTTTTATTTGAAAAGGACTACTACTTTTTGATTTTGAGTATTTTATTTGTCCTAATGAAACTAGTTTTTCTACAGTTATTGGAAATTTCCAATTCATAGAGCTTCTTTGTGGCATGAGTGCCACCTGAGATCTTTGTCTAATTAACTTCTCCCCGTCAATTGTTATCTGGCCATTATCAGGAATACATTGTCCCTGCAATATTCTTAAAAGAGTAGATTTGCCAGCTCCGTTTGGTCCTACTAGAGCAGTTAATGTACCTGATTCAACTGTTATGGAAACTTTACTTATAGCCGGGCTTACATTTTTTGCATACGAATAAGATAAATTTTCAGCTACTAGTAGTGACATTAATGCTTGAACTTACAACCCCATAATATTTTAATTATGGAAAATAATTTATTTTAAAAACATTTTATACCTAAACTTGCATATAAAAATGAAAATGATTATCATTTTGAAATACCAATCATTTTTTTATGTCAATTTTTAAGAGAATTTTTTCAAGCTATATATCTCATAAAAAAGTATCTGTCCGAAATTCACTTATCGCTAGTGCGGCATTATTCTCAATAAATACAAACGGTGCCTTTGCTGAAAGTAAAAACTATGTAGCAGTTGAGCCTCTTACCTGCGATATCGTTAAATCTATAGCACTCCCTTCCGATGAAGTTATATGTCTAGTAGATAGAAAACAAGATGTTCATGATTTAAAAATTTCTCCTAAACAGGCAAGATTATTAAAAAAGGCAGATAAAGTTTTTACTTTAGGGACAGAAATGACACCCGCAATGAGGAATTGGGTGAAGAGAAATAGCACTGTTGTTTTAGGCGTAAGCGCAATTGATATTGACGATCATAGTGACCATGATGACCACGACGATCATGGACACTCAGCAAAGAAACATGATGACCACGACGATCATGGACACTCAGCAAAGAAACATGATGACCACGATGACCATGATGACCACGACGATCATGATCACGGAGGCGTGGATCCACATGTCTGGCATGATCCTCATAACATCATCAAGATGGGTGAAGTCGTATCAAAAAGTCTTAAAAAAGATGTGCCTGAAAGAAAACTACGCAAAGCTATCTCTAATAGATTCAAAACTTTTGACAAAACACTAGAGGATCTTGATAAATGGATTGTTAAACAAGTATCTACTATCCCTTCTTCAAATCGTGTAATTGTCTCAAAACACAAAGCTATGGATTACTATGGCGATGCATTTGGTTTTGAAACGATAAGTTTATTAGATTTCTTTGGTCATTCATCTAGCCTGAGACCTCAGAACATATCAAAAGTTTTAAATGAGTTAAAGGAAGAAAATGTCAAAGTCATATTTAAGGAGCAAGAGCCTGTTTCAAAATTAGTCAATAATTTAAGCAAGCAAAGTTCTATCCCACTCTCTTCTAATCAAATTTTTGTCGATGGACTAATGATGGAAGGAAACACTATCACTGTGGCAGTTCATAACACGTGCACTATCGTCAATGAGCTTGGTGGCTCATGTGATGAGACAACAGGTTTTGCTTTAGCAAGTAACTGGGGATCACTTAATCAATAAAATTTTACAGATAAAAATGGTTTTCATTTCGATTTTTTGATTATTATATTGATGGTTAGCATTACATTTTAAAAACAGAGAGAAATGAGTATTAAGGAAAAGGTTCCTGTAACCATACTTACTGGATTCTTAGGATCAGGAAAGACTACTTTGCTTAATAGAATATTGAGTGAAGAGCACGGGAAAAGAATAGCAGTAATTGAAAATGAATACGGTGAAGTAGGTATAGATCAAGGTCTCGTAATTAATGCCGATGAAGAAGTGTTTGAGATGTCAAACGGGTGCATTTGTTGTACTGTTCGCGGTGATTTAATAAGAGTCCTAGGCAACCTTATGAAAAGAAGAGATAAGTTTGACTATGTTTTAGTAGAAACGACAGGATTAGCTGATCCAGGCCCAGTTGCTCAGACATTTTTCATGGATGAAGAGATTAGTTCTGAATTCACTCTTGATGGAATTGTGACTTTAGTTGATGCTGCCCACATTGATCAACAGTTAGGCAGGAGTGATGAAAGTTCAGAACAAGTGGCATTTGCAGATGTTCTTGTCCTTAATAAAACTGATTTAGTCTCTGATGATGCACTAAATACTCTTGAATCGAGATTGAGAGATATGAACCGAATGACCCGAATTATTAGAGCCGAGAATGCCAAAGTACCAATTGAAACAGTCTTAAATCTAAGTGCATTTGATCTTGATCAGATCCTTAAACGCAGGCCAACATTCCTTGAACCAGAATATCCTTTTGAATGGACAGGTGTTTACGATCTTGATGCAGGTAAATATGAATTAATGCTAGAAGAAGGACCCGATCCAGAAATGTCCTTAGTAGCCCTTGCTAACCAAGGAGAGAGTGAAGAGGAACTTAAAGATGGTGCTGAATCCTCCGTGAGACTTTATGCAGAAAAAGCTAATAGTTTAGATCCTGGAAATACCATCCCATATGGAGAACATATAAATCTCAAATTGGAGGATAAAGGAAATAAATCCTTCATCCTGAACATAGAAAAACCAACAAAAATAGGTTTGTTTACACAGCACACTGCTGAAGAATTCAATATGAAAGTCATTAAAAGTGACGAAAATAAAGAGATTCCATTTAATACTGAAAGATTCTGGCAAGCAGAGCACGAACATGATGATGAAGTAGGCTCAATTGCTATAGAGCGTTTTGGAGATGTTGACCCAGAAAAACTAAATACTTGGATGGGAAGACTTCTATCAGAAAAAGGAGTGGATATATTCAGAACTAAAGGTTTCATAAGTTACTCAGGTAACCCTAGGAGAATAGTTTTCCAGGGAGTTCACATGTTATTTACTGCACAACCTGATAAAGAATGGGGTAACGAACCTCGTAGAAATCAACTTGTTTTTATCGGTAGAAATTTAAATGAGAAAGAGATGCAAGAAGGCTTTGATAAATGCCTGATATAGAACCATTTAGCCCAAGAGGCATGTTCCATGAGGGATGGACTGCTGAAGTTAACGATTACGCCATAGCATGTGGCTGGGCTCTTAAAGGAAAACAATTTATTGTTGGCGACGTTGCAGGAGGTCTTTTTTCGTTCGAAGGAGATACTGGAAAAATTATTTGGAAAAAAGAAAATACTCACTCTGGTGGTCTACTAGCAATGGCAATTCATCCAGAGGGTGAAATTTTTGCAACATCAGGTCAGGATGGAAATGTTCAAATTTGTAATTGCCATGAAGGTAAAGTTATTAAAACACTTGATCTTGGCAAAGGTTGGGTAGAACACCTCAAGTGGTCTAATGACGGTTTATTTCTAGCGATAGCTTCCTCAAAAAAAGTATATGTTTTTAATGAAATTGGGGAAGAGAAATGGATCTCAGAAGACCATCCAAGCACAGTAAGTGCAATAACGTGGTCAAATAAAAATGAGCTAGCAACTGCTTGCTATGGAAGAGTGACATTCTTTGACATTGTTAATAATAAAACGAATCAAAAACTCGAATGGCAAGGATCATTGGTATCTATGGAATTAAGCCCTGATGGAGATATAGTCGCCTGTGGGAGTCAAGACAATTCAGTTCATTTTTGGAGAAGATCAACAGGAATGGATGCTGAAATGACTGGATACCCTGGTAAACCAAGTCATCTTTCTTTTGATGACAGCGGAAAATTATTAGCAACTAGTGGCAGTGAAAGAATTACAGTTTGGAGCTTTATAGGAAATGGTCCGGAAGGGACTATGCCAGGAGAGCTATGTCACCATACAGAACCCATTTCGAGCCTAGCTTTTTCAAATAAAGGTATGCTTATAGCCTCAGGATCTAGGGATGGTTCTGTTGTCGCAAGTTTTCTCAAAAATGACGGTAATGGTGATCCCGTTGGGGCTGCATTCGCAGGAGATTTAGTAGGGGCAATATCTTGGAGACCTGATGATTGCGCACTTGCAGCAGTCAATGCAAAAGGTGTTGTAAATGTATGGAAATTTAAAGTTCGTACTAACCTTTTTTCAAAGGGATTTAAGTAAAAAGTTAAAATTTATTAATTACCAATAGTTAGCTTTTAAATGTCTTTCCATACAAATAACCTCACAGTCATTATCTATCCCTTTTGGGTGAATATCGCAATATGAAAGACATTGAAAATATTCGTCTATGGGATTAGATTTATCAGTTTTACTAACTTCTTTCGATTGATTCATAAAAGATTTCCTCAATTATTTAAAATTAAGATAGACGAATTAAATATCAAAGGAAATAAGCAAAACTTACTAAAAATATCTCAAAAAAATTAGAACGATTGATTACTACTCTCGGACATTTTTAATTAAAAAGCAATGCGTATAAAAACGGATTGTCTTTAGAGAAATATTTTCCTAATTTTATATTGTTGAGTTCTAGGAGGTCTTTCAAAATGATCGATAGCCTGCCTGAAATTTCGGAATAAACCGAACTAATTTAATTAACTGCTCCAATTATTTTTTATTAATGTCTAAGCTTCCTTCTTCTGCATCGTTTAGGTGCCCTTAAAGAAACAAGCTTAATTCTAGAGTTTTTGCCCCAGTTAAAGACAATTAGTTAATTTTGGTGAGCATTAGCTTAATAGAAGTTAGCAACAAGGATCCATGATTTAGGTGCGTTATTAACTTCAGTAAAAAATATAAGTAAGAGATAAAAGAGGGCTTAAATGAGCCCTCTTTTTTTATTAAGATGACTTTCGCCCAGTTTTATAGATAATGATTAAAACAATAAAAATTAAAAATGGTTCGATATTATTGCCCATATTGCAATCCTAAATATCAATTTCAAAAACAATCCTCAAAAGGTACTTTGATTTGTGGCTTGTGCGGAGAGGAACTTATAAAAAAACAATTTATTAGGTTGAACCAGATAATTGCTTTAGTTGCAGCCTCATCATTACTTCTACCATTGATATATACTTTTATTTTTTTAATTAAAAATCAAATAAATCCTCCTAATAAAAATTATCAAGCAAATAGTACTTTAATGATAATTACCAAAGAAACACTTTCATAAAACAATTTAAAAAATCTCGAGAGGTCAACCTCTACAAAGTGATTTTTTTAAACAAGAATTTTTGCTCTCAATATTTATTTGATCATCAATATTTTTTAATTTGTTTTTATTTCTTGTTACTTTAACTTTCTGCCCACAATGTTCTTTGCAACCACCATTAAATAAGTTATGTGCATATAAATTTGAAATACTCGTAAGTAATAAAAGAAAAATTATTTTATAAATTTGATAAAAATAAGACTTCATTTTTAATATGATTTTCCCAAAATTATTAAATAAATAATATCAGTTAATTCCAAGGAGTGTTTATCAATCCCCAGATATCGAAGAAGAAAAATAAAACTGCAATTACAACAAGATCCCATGCTCTTTCCCTAAAAGCCCAAGGCGCAATAAAAACTTCTCCAAGTCCATGAAGTGCCGCCCCTACTGGTAGATGATCAAGAACCAGCAAACTGTGAGAGAGGATAAAAAGAAAGCTTGCAAAATATCTAAAAAAAACAAATTGCCAATTACTAGAATTCATGCTCTTTAGATTTTTAAAAAATATACTTCAATGATCAAAATAATGATATAGATCGAGTCAAGAGATATTATTTTTGGTAGCCATAAATACGAATAAAGATATAAAGCTAAAGTAAAAGTTACTAAACGATAAAATATATGTTTTCAAGTTATCAGCCTAAAAATAGTTTTGATGAATACTTTAAGGATAATGTTAACTCTGCTAGAGAAATATTGATTCCTCTTCTTTCTTCATTGGATAATATGGGACTCGAGGAATTAAACAGGAATCATTCTGCCGCAAAAAAATTATTACTAAGACATGGTGCAACTTTTAGATTAAACGATACTGGTTTAAAAGGTACCGAGAGAATATTACCTTTTGATCCACTTCCTAGAATAATTAGTAAAGATGATTGGGTAACGTTAGAAAAAGGACTAAAACAAAGACTTGAGGCAATTGATTTATTCCTAGATGATATTTATAATTCTCAGAAAATAATTAATGATGGAATTATTCCAAGAGAATTAATAGAGAGTTCAGAAGGTTGGAGACCTCAGATGATAGGTTTCAAACCACCACTAAATAAATGGTGTCAAATTTCAGGGCTTGATTTAATAAGGGATAGAAAAGGAGATTGGCATGTTTTAGAGGATAATCTAAGATGCCCTTCTGGGGTTGCTTATTTTTTAGAAAATAGATTAGTTATGAAAAATATTTTTCCTAATCTTTTCTCAGGAAGAATTGTAAAACCAATTGATGAATATCCGTCATATCTTTTAAAAACTCTTCAAGAACTTGCTGTTTGGACAGATACACCCAAGATAGTTCTACTTACTCCTGGAATTTTTAATAGTGCTTATTTTGAACATAGTTATTTAGCTCAAGAAATGGGCATCCAACTAGTCCAGGGTCATGACTTAGTTTGTAATGATGATTATGTATATTTAAAAACCACCTCTGGATTAAAAAGAGTAGATGTCATTTACAGAAGGATTGATGATGATTTCTTAGATCCTCTTAATTTCAGAAAAGATTCCTGCCTTGGTGTTAGCGGATTACTTGATGTTTTCAAGGCAGGTCATGTTGCTTTAGCAAATGCACCTGGGACTGGAATAGCAGATGACAAAATGATTTATTCTTTTGTTCCAAAAATGATTAAATATTATCTTGATGAAGATATTATTATTAAAAATGTAGAAACATATATTTGTCATTATCAAAAGGATCGTGAATATGTTCTAGAAAATTTATCAAAACTTGTTGTTAAGTCTGTCGCAGAAGCTGGGGGTTATGGAATGTTAATTGGCCCTCACTCAACAACGAGTGAGATAGAAGAATTCGCTAATAAAATAAAAAATAATCCTAGAAATTTCATAGCACAACCAACATTAGAATTATCTACTGTGCCATCGTTATGTGATGGAGAACTATACCCATGTCATGTTGATTTAAGACCATATATCTTAAGAGGAAAAGATTCATGGGTTAGTCCAGGCGGGCTAACGAGAGTAGCATTAAAAAAAGGATCATTAGTCGTTAATTCTTCTCAAGGTGGAGGATGCAAAGATACATGGGTTGTAGGTAAATAATATGCTTTTAAGTCGTGTAGCAGAATCTCTTTATTGGATCAATCGTTATTTAGAACGTGCGGAAAACATATCTCGTTTCGTGGAAGTAAGCGAAGCAATGTCGTTAGATTGTCCGCCAGGAAGTGCAGAACCTTGGCTCCCGTTAATTGACGCTTCTAGTGACAGAGAATCTTTTGATAAAAGATTCCCAGAGAAAAAACCTGATGACGTTATTAATTTTTTAATAAGAGATCGTTTAAATCCAAATAGCATAATTTCTTGCATTCAAATGGCAAGAGAAAATGCAAGACAAATCAGAGATGTCATGACCACAGAAATGTGGGAACAGATTAATATTTTATATTGGAATATGCAAGAAGGAGAGGCAATATGGAATAAACCAAGACAAGAACAATTAAGTGAAATAAGAAGGGAATGTCAGCTTTTTTATGGAATTACAGATGCGACTCTAAGCAAAGATCTTGCCTGGAGATTCAGCATTCTTGGTAGATTAATCGAAAGAGCTGACAAAACATCAAGAATTTTAGATGTTAAATATTATTTACTCCTACCCAGCTTAGATGAACTTGGAGGAGTTCTTGATGAGCTGCAATGGATTGCACTTTTACGTTCAGCTGGAGCTTATCAAATGTTTAGGAAAGCAGTGCAAAATTCTATAAAGCCTAATTCAGTTGCGAGATTTCTTTTACTTGATCCAATTTTCCCTAGATCAGTAAGATACTGTCTTGATGGGATAAGCAATACTCTTAAAACAATAGATACCTCTCCAAGTACTGAAAATCCTTCAGAATTAGAATGCATGAGAGGTTTGCTTAAAGCAAAGTGGAGTTATATCAGAATTGAAGATATAATCAATGATGGTTTACATGAGGCAATCGATTCATTGCAAATGGATTTAAATAAATTAAATGATCTCATTCAAGAAAAATATTTTATTAATTAATAAGTTTATTAATGAGAATTAAATACATTCACAAACTTGAATATAAATACGAAGACCCTGTTCAATTAGGTGAGCATAGATTATGTATAAAGCCAAGGTCAAATGGATTCCAAAAGCTAAAGAATTTTGAATTAAAAATAACCCCTGAACCAGAAATTATTTATCCATTACTTGCTGCCAGCGGAGAAGAGATTAATAGAATCAGATTTAATGGATTAACAGATAATTTAATTATTGAATCAATCAGTGAAGTTGAAACTATTAAACATCCAAACATTATTGATGGAGTTAAAAATAGAGATTTAACATTACCTTTTTGTAGAAGTATTATTAACAGAGATTTGCAGGGAGCATTAGAGGGATGGATGCCTAATGGACAACACGACCCCTCTGCTGTAGAACTTGCCCAAGAAGCCTTATCAGGAAGCATTAATAACGCATTATCATTTACGTACCAGTTAATAGAGATTATTCAAGATCGGGTTAAATATACCAAAAGACATACAGGTCCAGCATGGCCGGCTAGCAGAACACTTAGAGAACGTATTGGTTCATGCAGAGATTTAGCAATGCTGATGGTTGAAGCTTGCAGGTCAATAGGTATCCCAAGTAGGTTTGTAAGTGGTTATCATTTTGAAGATCCGTTACCTTCTGAGTTTGATCTACACGCTTGGGCCGAATTATATATTCCAGGTGCTGGTTGGAGAGGTTTTGATCCAAGCGGGAAAGGATTAATAGATGATAGATATTTAACATTGGTATCATCCTCAAAATCTAATTTAACCTCTGTAATTACAGGAAACTTTATAGGAAAAAATAATCTAGAAAATACTTTATCCTGGGAAATCAAACCTCTTGAAATTAAATAAACACACTATTTTTAATCTTTAAAAATAACAAAAAGATATAAATAATAATATGTTTCTTTTTTAGTGTTAATTGATACGTTCTTAGACATATATATCTGTTTTCATTTGTTTAATCTTTAAAGAAAATTGAACTCAAGTTTAGAAATTCCAGTTATCAAATCAAATAAATCAAAAATGTTTGAATTGATAAGTTATGAAAAATTTCGCGATACAAAAGATGTAAGATTTTTTGATATTAGTGTTAATGAATCAAATTATAGAGATCTAGTTATTCACAGTGGTCCTGCGATTAGTCCTCCAAATGATGAAGATTTTAATAATTGGCAATTTTACATACATCACAATCAAGAAGATAATCTATTAGCTATCTCTGGAGGTAGAACATTTTTCCTTGTCAATTTTGGTTGGGATTATCCTTTTTATAAAGTTAGATTAGAATCTTGCGGATATATTTTAAGAATACCTAGGGGAACTTTTCATAGATCCGTATCTGACGAAAACGGTTCCATAGTTTTAAATCAAGCCATTAGAGATGAAGGCGGTACAGTTGAATCTGAATTCAAGGTAACGAATAGCAAAGATAATAAAAAACTCTTAGATTGTATAACTAATCTAGAACCTAGATTTAAAATTTATAGTGTTAAATAATCTTAAAAAGAGATTTTAAATTTATTCATCGATTCAAAAAATTATCTAATTGTTATAAAATAATAATATTCGAATTTTCTGGTATGAAATTTTTCAGATTTTTAAAATATCTTTTATGCATAACTTTTTCTTTCTTAGTTTTATCCTCTCCAGTTTTTGCTGGAGCAAATGTAGCTGTTAAAGGCGAGGGAGATGAAGTTCCAAGTTATGTAAGATCTAATATTACAGGATTTGATTTCCATGGAGAGGATCTTCATTTGTCATCTATAGCTGGAGCAGTTGCGAGAGATGCAGATTTTAGTGACGTTGATTTACATGGGACTACTTTAACCTTATCTGATTTAAAAGGTTCTAATTTAAATGGAATCGACCTGACCGATACTCTTTCTGATCGAGTTAATTTCCAAAAAACAGATCTTAGAAATGCTGTTTTAATAAATATGATCGCATCAGGTAGCAGTTTTGCAGGAGCTCAAATAGAAGGAGCAGATTTTTCTTACGCTATTCTTGACAGCGAAGATCAAAGAAACCTTTGTGAAATTGCGGATGGGATCAATCCAACAACAGGAGTTTCAACCAGAGAAAGTCTTGAGTGTAGTTAGGACAAAAACTATAAGTAAAATTTTTATAAATAAACTTTCTTACCATTATTAAATTTATAAATTTTTTGTTCATCATCTTGAAATATCATTTCACCATTTAATTTGGATTTCTTAAATTTTGAAAGCCTTGCTCTGTGAATATTAGATTTCCTATTAATATTTTCTTCGTTATCATAACTCCCAATATAGATATTTATATTAGGGTTTGAAAAGGTTTTTTCTTCCTCTCTTAAAAAAATTCTTTCAATATTTGTTTGTGTGCTTTGAAGTTTATTTTTAAATTTGTTTAATTTTAAGTTCTTTAGTTTTTTAGATTTAATTTTTTTGTATACAAAAAAAATAACTCCTAAAATTAGAAAAAATAAAAATATATTCATTAACTATTTAATTTTTATTTTAATATCTACGCCTAAGTTACTTTTAGTAGTTAATATTTCTTTTTTTAAGATTCCGTAAGTAAAAATTCTAGATAAAGTTTTCAAAGATTTAAAAACCAAAAAAACAGTAAATAAAAAGAAAACAATAATATTTTCTACAAGAATATTTTTATTTTTATTATCTAAATTGCTCATGTAATTGTTAATTCAATTATTTTTCATCATTATTTGCATATGGTCCGAAAAATTCACTAGCGTCTCTTCCCATTACTTTAGCAAGATTTAAACTTTTATCTATATCCCATTTAGATGCCATTCCATAAAGAATACCCGCAGCAAAAGAATCACCACATCCATAAGAATCAACTTTTAATCTTTTGTTTTTAAGAGCCTCATATCTTCCTCCTGGGAATATTATGCCTCCCTTCTCTCCCTCGGTTTTAATAGTATATTTGGGTTTTAACGATAATTCAGAAAAAGAAAAAACTTCTCCGGGATCAAGATTACTGCCTATTAATCCATCTAAAAGAACATTTGAATTATTAATTGTATTTAATCCTACTCTTGGTGTAGTACAAAGTATTGAAGCTGATCTAGCAATTTTAAAAATCTCTGAATCAGATGCAGTAATAAAAATTCCGTCCATTTTTTTTAAAATGTTCCATTCTAAATTGTCTTTATGAGTTGGAGCTAACCTTTCTCCAATAACTGTTATTGCTCTTTCACCTTGCGAGTCAATTAAACTAAATC
This sequence comes from Prochlorococcus sp. AG-355-P18, assembly GCA_003280515.1. Taxonomy (GTDB): domain Bacteria; phylum Cyanobacteriota; class Cyanobacteriia; order PCC-6307; family Cyanobiaceae; genus Prochlorococcus_A. Next base: position 77,546 of record QCER01000003.1, on the reverse strand, counting down.
CTCTTCTAGTTGGTTTATCACGCCAAGCAACATGCAGCTTAATTCCCATATTTGAGAGAATCTTGAAACACTTATCTCCATAATCATCATTACCTAATGACGTAAAAAAATGAATTTGGTTTAAAGTTAAATCAGAAAGTATTTTCGCGATAATAGATCCACCACCAGCTGGATACTCAAGGGACTTTTCAGAATGAGAAATAACTCCGGGTTGTGGTAATTGATCAACCTTTAAAAAATTTATCCACTCAACATGACCAATAACGGCAAAATTTAAGTTTCCTTTTTTAAATTTATAGTCTTCAACTTTATTATTCTTTTCAACAACCATAAGCTTTTAAATACTATTATTAAAAGAAATATTTTTGACAAGTGAATTCATTTAACATTTTAAAAGATAATAAACAGATACTATCTTTTCTTTATCTTTTTCTATCAATTTTGGGAGCTGTTCTGCCAATGTTGGCAAATTTCGAATTTGCTAGGGAATATGGAAACAGCTTTGATATAAATAACTTCATTTCTTTAGCGAATGCAAACCCTGCAGCTCAGTCAATTTCTAGAGACTTATTAGTAGGCGCAAGCGCAATTTTTATATGGATAGTAAATGAATCAAAAAAACTAAACATGAAGAATATGTGGATTGTATACATTGGAACTTTTCTTATAGCCTTCGCATTCTCTGCCCCTTTTTTCTTATTTCTAAGAGAGAGAAGAATTATTGAATTAGAAAAGATTAATTAAAATAATCTCTTAAATAGAATTGTAAAGGCAATAAAGCAACAACAAGAAATTGAAAGCCAGATTACTGAAGCATAACCAAATAGATCTAATATGCGTCCAGAAATAAATGGTCCAAAAAAATAACCCATAGCGAAACATTGTGATAATAGAGCAAGTGCAAAACCTTTTTTATTTGAAGGAGCTATTCTGAAAACAACATCTGTTGATGTTGGAAGAAATGAAGCAGTCCCTAAACTTACTAAAATCAATGCCAAAGAAATTAAATAAAACGCTGGGATATTTAAATAACTAGAAATAAATAATAAAAATGAAGCAAAAGAGAAATTTATTAAACTAAATTTCAAGCCAAATAATCTTTCTTTCTTAGATATCCAAGAACCGACAGGCCATTGTAAAAACAACAGTAAAATTAACTGAATAGAAATTATAAGACTAATAATTTCTTTGCTTAATGCATTACGATATATTCCACCTATAACAAGATCCAGAGGCAAAGTTACTTGTATCAGGGCTAAAGAGGTAGTTATCAATAAAATAGATAAAATTATTATTGTTGAATTTTTATTCCATTTCAATTGTCCCTGATTAATTGGATCTACTAATTTTTTTTGAAAATTTTCTAAGTTTCTTTTTATTGAAGAACTATTTCTAGATATTAAATACGTGATAACTAACATGCAAAATATATCATTTATAAATATTGATTTAGAATACAAAAAATTCGTCATATAGCCCCCTAAGAATACCCCTAGAAATATTCCTAAAGCTTCCGAACTTCTAACAAGGGCATAAGCTTTACGTGTTTCGATAGGATAACAAAAATAGGGCACCCCAAACTCGGCAGCAGGCCAATATATTCCTGCAGCAGCCCCAACAAGTGTTTGTCCAATTATGTACAAAAAAGTATCTCTTGAAAAAATGAGGCATAAGCTAGCGGCAATACTTAGTAGTGAAGAAGTAATTATCGGAAATTGTATTTTTCCCGTTTTATTAAGATAATTACCTGTATAGAGTCTTGTTACGGTTCCAATTATTGCTGAAATGGTAAATCCCAGGCCAATATCTGTCGCCGATAATCCTAGGTTATTAAAAATAAGTGATGTTAAATAAATAACACCTCCTGCTCCAAATGCAGCGAAAAATCTTATCTTGGTTATTAACCTCAAATGATAAGGAAATTGAATCCACCAATTTTTGCTAATTTGTAAACTATTTGGACTAATCACTAGTGAAATACATTTTTATAATTTTTTTTAGTTTTTGTGGTTTATTTATTAATAATGGTTTAAAGGCTGCTGAAAAGATAAATATTAAGTTTGAAGAGATGGAAATCCCTCTTACTATAGAACAATTATCAAAATTAGAAAAATACAAAGATAATTCAACAGAATTAATAGATTGGTTAAACAAAAATGGATTTATAAGAGTTTTTGAATTATCAAAATTTTTAGAATTTCCAGTTTTCAAAGAAGAGGGATTAAATAGAGAAATATTAAGAAGTTGGATAGGGCGTAAAATTCTTACAGAATTAAGCAAAAGCATTAAAGTTCCAAATGACAATAATGGAACAGAAATATATAACACTATAGAAAATTTATTAGATCAAAAAAAAGAAGTTTCAACTTTAGACATCATAAAGGCATTACCATCAGAAGAAATTTCACTGGATATTGATAATCTTATTTTAATAATTTCATCTTGGAAAAATGAATTATCAATGCAACAAGAACTGTTGTCCAAATTAAATAAACTTGAAAGAACTAAACAAAATGCCTTTAAAAATACTGAAAAAAAATCAACTAAAGATCTAATAAAAATTGAAAAAAAAATTTATGCTCCTCACCGAGTGAAACCTTTTGAAATTGAAATATGGAAAAGCAATAAAACAAATTTTGATAAAGAATTGATAATATTTATGCCAGGACTTGGAGGGGAAATTAATAATTTCAAATGGATAGGTAACGAATTGGCTAGAAGAGGCTGGCCAATATTATTCATAGATCATAGAGGGAGTAATTTAGAAGCACTCATAGAAGTACTCGATGGTAAGGGAACAATACCAGGTAGTGCAGACTTTTACTTATATAGAATTAAAGATTTAGATGCTGTTTTGAAAGCTCATGAAAATGGAGAATTTGATTTACCTAATAATTCTTATATTTTAATGGGGCATTCACTTGGTGCTTTAATAGCACTTTTATATGAAGGCAAGAAACCTACTGATCAACTAGAGGAAAAATGTGATTCGGCATTAAAAGACTTTGCTGTAACAAATTTATCAAAATTACTTCAATGTCAGTTGAGTGAAATACCATTCCCTAAGAAAAATAACACTAATAAGGCCAGTGCCATAGTAGGTTTTAATTCGTTTGGAAGTCTAGTATGGCCAAAAGAAAATAGTACAGGCATTAAAGCACCAACTCTTCTAATAGGTGGAACTTATGACCTTATTACACCGTTAATGAATGAACAATTTAGAGTTTTTTATGCTTTAGATAATCCATCAAATAGATTTCTAATTATTGAAGGAGCAAGTCATTTCTCTCCAATAAGAATTAATAAAAGCTATGAAGAAAATAATGACCTCTTCAAAATAAGTGAATCTTTTATTGGTTCAGAGCCAATATTAGTACAAGATTTATCTACTAAATTTATAGTTGAATTTTTAAAAAATATTAAAGACCAAAAGATCCCTAATGTCGTTAAAAACCAAAGAGATTTAGGACTTGACTTCCATCTTTTAGATCTTGAAACGATAAAAGAAATTTCCGAAAATTAGTACTCTATTCGTGGATCTAAATATGCGATTAAAATATCCACAAAGAGATTTAGAGAGACTATAAGCAAGGAGGTAAAAATTACAATTCCTTGAACCAAGGTATAGTCTCTTTGAGAAATAGCTTCATGTAATCTTAAAGCTATACCTGGCCATGAGAAAGTCACCTCGAACAAAAGAGTACCTCCTGCTAAAGAGGCCATAGTCAAGCCAGAAATAGTGACAATTGGCAATAGAGCATTAGGCAATGAATGGTTTAAAAATATTTTTTTCCTCGATATTCCTCTACATATAGCAGCATTTACATAATCACTTTTTAATGTCTTATCCAAATTTACTCTTAATGAGCGGCTGAATATACCACTTAATAAAAAGCCAAGGGTAATCGAAGGAAGTGCGAGATGATAAAGACTATCTTTCAAGGCAATAATATTATTTGAAATAATACTATCTAAAACTAAAAAACCTGTAATTTGGGGTTGTTGCTGAAATATCGGAAATCTCCCTCCAATTGGAGAAATATTAAAAAATACAGAAAATAATAATTGAGCTAACATTGCACCCCAAAAAGGAGGGATCGCATATGTAGCAATTCCTAATATTCTCGCAATATAATCAGTCTTCTTCCCTCTACTTCTTAAACCAATTAATCCCAATGGAAATCCTATTAGTATGGCACTTAATATTGAAAAGAATCCAAGCTCAAGACTTGCAGGCAATGACTTTATAATAATATCAAGGACTTGCTCTTGGGTACTAAGAGATTGGCCAAAATCTAAGTGCAATATATTTTTAATATATGAAAAATATTGATTTATTAAAGGTTCATTTAGCCCCAATTTATTTCTTAAAAATTCCCTAGAAACCTCATCTGCCCCAGATCCAAGTATTGCATCTACAGGATCGCCGGGAGCAACTCTTAATAAAATAAAAACTAATGAAGAAATTATCCATAACATTATCGGTATTAATGAAATTTTTAATAAGGAATAATTTAGTAGTTTATTTAAATTTCTACTCATTAATTAACTCAAGATCACTCAATGAAATTATTCCTGCACCATTAAAAATAGGTTTTGATATTTTATTTTGTGACCATGCTTTTTGAGAGGAGATCCAAATAGGAATATAAGGTATTGAACTTGCTGCTATTTTTTCAATTTCAACAAGTTTTTCTAATCTTTTAATTCCACTTACTTTTTCACTCTCAAGAAATAAACTTTCCACTTTATTAGATCCCCAAAAACTACCGCTGTAAACTGATTCTCCTTTTTTACATATGCCGTCAAATATTTCATTACAACTTAAAAGAGGGGTAAGGTAAGCCTCTGGATCTGAATAAGCCCCAGTCCAATCGAGAAGAACTGCCGTATAAATTCCTAAACTTAGATTCTTATAAACTGTTGTAGATTCAACCCCATTGAGTTCAATTTCAATACAATCTTTCAAAGAATTTTTAATTTCTTCTTGCCATGTCAGCGCAATAAGCTTGTCAGCTGGTACATTCGATCTATAAGTAAGGGGTATTTTTAGAATATTTCCATTGCAATAATTTTCTTTTTGCAATAACCTTCTCGCTTCTAAATAATCATATTTAGGCCACAGTTCTTGATTATCTTTTTTTAATATCGGAGGAATAATTGATCTAGATGGCTTCCTTAATCCATAACTTACTTTCTCACTAATCAATTTTCTATTAAGACTTTTTGCCAAAGCCAATCTTAAATTAAGATTACTTAAGGGATAAGAACTAGTTTTGAGGCTTATAAAACTTAATTCAGTGAAAGGGCTATTACCTTCATTAAACTGTTTATTTTTGCTTAAATCATTTAAACTTTTTCTCTGACTATCATCAATTGAATTTGATAAAAGCACATCAATTTGTTTACTTTTTAAAGCCCCAAAAAGAGAGGATGAATTTGAATAGCCCACAAAATTAACGCCGTTATTTAAGGGCTTTTCACCCCAATAATTCAAATATGGATCAATTGATTGAACTTCATTAGAAAAACTGGTCAGCACATACTTGCCAGTACCAACAAATTTTTCATTTAGAAACTTATCAGAATATTGTTTGTAAAATGTAGGAGATATTGGAGTTAAATTTACTGATGTGAGTAAACCATTTAAAGAACTTGATGGTTTATTCAAATTTATTATGACTGAATATTCACTTGGAGTTTCTATAGATTTAATCTTATTTCCTAAAATATAGTTCATCGTTCCAATTCTTTTGAATCTATCAAAGGTAAACTTCATAGCATTTGAGTTAAATGCAGTTCCATCGTGAAAGAAAACATTCTTTCTTAAATTGATAGTTATTTGAAGTCTATCCTTTGAAATAACTGGCATCCCCGAGGCCAATTCAGGTATTAATTCTCCCTTAGAATTTAATTCATATAATGTGTCTCCAAGAGAACTGATTAATTGAATTGCTTTAAGAGTACTTGCTCTAGCTGGATCTAAAGATTCAATTTTTCCAGAACTTGCTACTATGATTTTTTTAGATATTCTTTTTGAGCCGCAAGAATTCTGTAAAAAAGAAATTAAAATTATAAATATTGATAAAACAATTTTTTTTTTCATATTTCCTTAGTTCTTAATTATTCTGAAGAATTATTCGAGCAAAAAATTTGTAAGGTTATTTGACTAATTTCTAAAGCAAATGTTTTTTTAGAATTACAAGCAAAAGGCCACTCTCTCACCCAACAAATTTCTTTACCTCTATTTAAACCAATTACTTGAAAAGTCTTATTGCTATTTTTAATTTTTACGCAAGCACCTTTATAAAGGTTTTCAGAAGAAATTAAATTATTATTATTTTCATTGTCTAATAATTTTGAATGAATCATTAAGGTACTAAAACCAAACACTTACTTTCTTCGGTTTACCAAGCTATAAAGAAATTTGCAAACTATTTTTTTAAATACAACTTAATTGACTTGCAATAATTTTGACTTCATTTAGCGAATTTATTTCATCTTTCGATCTCTCAAAATCTCCATTATTCACCTCATGAGTAATAACGACAATTTCAGCCTTATCCTCACTAGCATCAAGTTGAACAATTGATTCGATTGATACATTATTCTTTCCAAAAATATCTCCAATCTTTCCTATTACACCTGGACTATCAAGACAAATAATTCTAAGATAATTTTTTTTATTTATTTGCGAAGATCCTATGATATGACAGTTTCTCCAGAAATCAAAAGATAACAATGGATCGATTGAATTATTATTTTTTACTGAGGCGGCATGCAGATTTAATATATCAGATACTACTGATGCTGCAGTTGGACCACTCCCTGCACCTGGACCATATAACATTATTTCTCCAAGAGGATCAGCCTCAATCAATAAGGCATTATTAACTCCCTTAACTGTTGACAATGGATGAGATTTTGGAATCAAAGAAGGTCCTACCCAAATATTTAAAGCGAGTGAATTATTACTATTAATTTGTCCCCTTTCAGAGAGCGCTAAAAGTTTTATTTCAAACCCTAATTTATTGGCATATTCGATATCCTTTAGATTGATTTTACTAATGCCCTCAGAATGAATCTCCTCTCTTTTAATTTTCCCTCCAAATGCAAGTTCACTAAGAATTGAAATCTTATCAGCTGCATCATGGCCCTCAACATCTGCAGTTGGATCAAATTCTGCATACCCAAGGCTTTGGGCCAATTTTAAGGTCTCCTTGTAATCAGCTTTTTCATTTGTCATCTTTGAAAGAATAAAATTTGTTGTGCCATTTATTATCCCAACCATTTTTTTTATGCTGTTACTTTTTAGTGATCTTTTTAAGGGTTCAATTATAGGAATCCCCCCGCAAACTGCCGCCTCTGACAATATATAAAGTCCTTCTTTAGATGCAGTTTTGTATATTTCATCTCCATATCTTGCAATGACTGCTTTATTTGCTGTAACAACAGATTTGCCTAATTTTAATGATTGCAGAATAATATCTTTCGCCAAATCAACCCCACCCATTACTTCAACAATTACATCTATAGAGGGGTCATTAATTAATGTAAATGGATCATCAGTTAATAAATTATTATCTAACACAATATCCCTTTTTTTATTAAGATCTTTAACTGCTATTTTTGCAATTTCTATTTCTTTTAGAATTGGATGTGAATCAATTTCAGAACTTAATATTTTATAAATCCCTGAACCTACAGTTCCAAAACCTACAATCCCAATTTTGCATTTTCTCATTTTTTATTTCTTTTGACTTTGAATTTAATTTTATATTATTAGGCCTACAAAAATTCATTTGCTTGTGACTGCATTTTCAACAAAATGTTTAAAAAACCATTTGACCGAGAAGGAGTTAAGCTTGATTTCAAACCAGTATCTTCTATAAATTTCTTATCTATTTCAACAACTTCATTTGGTGTTAACTCATTTAATCCACTTATTAGAAAGGCCAATAAACCCTTTGTTATGAGAGCATCAGAATATCCTTCCCAAAATAATTTACCGGCTTTAATAGTTGCCTTAACAAAAACTTCTGAAACGCATCCCTTAACTTTATTTTCTTCAACAAGGATTTCACTATCTGGTTCTTTTAATTTTTTGCCTAACCACAAAATATATTCATATTTTCTTTTTGGATCTTCTGATTTCTTCAACTTTTCTACTAATTTTGATAAATTATTGTATTTTTCCTGATTTTCCATTTTTTAAAACTATAAATTAATCACTCTATGAATTTTCTATTATACAAATATTTCTTTTTCTGTGATAAAGCCCGATAAAGGAATATCCCACTCAGCTCTAGTTAATGGAACCGTACTTACACAATTAGAAGTTAATACTCCAATGCATGGAACATTTCTCCAATCATTATCTCTCCTTAATTTATCAAAATAACCTCCTCCATAACCTAATCTTGTTAAATTTTTATCAACGGAAAGACATGGTACAAATATCATGCTTATCTGCAAATGACTTAACGGGGAAGATTTATTTGGACTTAGTATCCCCTCAAAGTCTTTGGTAAGAGGTTTTTCGTCCCATGGATAAAATAACAACTCTTTTTTACCTTCACATCTAGGCAAAGCTAAAATAAATTTTTTCTTAAGACTTCTTATATCAACTTCATTTTTTAGAGGCCAATATATGGCTATATAACCAATATTTTTATATCCCTTAATAAATGAATCAACATATAATCTTACATTTTTTTCTACATTTTCTCTTTGATTAATAGAAATCCCATCTCTTAGTTTTCTAAACGTATCCCTCTCCAATTTCTTATTTTCAAAGATCGTCATATTAAATTTTCAGTTAAAGCCATCCTCATTTAGTTTTGTGAGCGCTATAGCCAATGCATCTGCTGAATCATCAGGTTTTGGAGGTTTGTCAAGATCTAAGTTATACATAACAGCATCAAGAATATCTTTCTTAGATGCCTTTCCAAACCCAGCAACTGTTAATTTTATCTGAGCAGGTGAATACTCACTAACATCAATTTTTTTAGAGGCCAATACCATCATAATCACGCCTCTAGCCTGTACCACACTTATAGTAGTGCTTGACTTGTAAAAGAAGAATTTTTCTACTGCCGCTGCAGTTGGGTTCCAATGATTTATTAACTCATTAAGATCTTGGAATATCTCATAAAGCCTATCTTCTTCTTTTTTATCTTTACCTGTCTCAATAACACCGCAATCTAGTAATATCTTTCTTTCACTTTCTATCTCAATTATTCCATAACCAACTCTAGCTAATCCAGGGTCAATTCCAATAATTCTCACTATTATTATGCTTCAGCAGACAATTGAAATTTTGAAAGATTTTCTTTTTCATCTAAATCAAATACTTTACAAAAAGCTTGAATAACTCTTTCACCTGAATCAACTTGTTCCAAGGGATCTTTTCTAAGTCTATGTCTTAAAGAACAAGAAATAACCCTCGCTATGTCATCTTCTTGGACTTCAGTTCTGCCCTCAAATGCTGCAATTGCCCTTGCAGACCTGTTTGTGACAATATCTCCACGTAAACCATCCACATCTAGTTCTCCGCAGATTGCAGAAATATTCAATCTTAAGTCATCGTCCATTTGAACAGAATTTAATATTTCTTGTGCTTTAATAACTTTTTGTTGAAGTTCATCCTGTTGTTTCTCAACACTCAATGAAAACTCATCAGGATTATCATCAAAAGAAGTTCTTTGATCAACTACTTGAACTCTTAATTCAGCATCTCTAACTGTCTTAACTTCAACGCTCATTCCAAACCTGTCCAATAGTTGAGGCCTTAATTCACCTTCTTCTGGATTTCCTGAACCAATAAGGACAAATCTCGCAGGATGTCGAACTGAGACCCCCTCCCTTTCAACTGTATTCCATCCGGAAGCGGCTGAATCTAAAAGTACATCAACTAAATGATCATCAAGTAAATTTACTTCATCAACGTATAGTAAACCCCTATTAGCTTTTGCTAATAGACCTGGCTCGAATGCCTTAACACCTTCGCTCAAAGCCTTCTCAATATCAATAGTTCCACAAAGCCTGTCTTCAGTAGCCCCTAAAGGCAAGTCAACCATAGGTACTTGTTTTTGAATGCTCTCTAGATTTTCTCCTTGAGTAATTTTTTCCAAAACTTCTTTACTTTGTAAATCAGGATCGACTAGTGAACTATTATATGGATCGTCTTTAACAACATCGATTGCAGGCAACAAATCAGCTAAAGCTCTGATTGTAGTAGACTTTCCAGTCCCTCTATCACCCATTATCATAACCCCTCCAATTCTTGGATCAATAACATTTAACAAGAGAGCCAATTTCATTTCTTCTTGACCAATTACTGCTGTAAAGGGAAAAACTCTTCTTTTCTTTGTTGTAGGCACAGTTTTAGTTTTCTTAAATATTCAAATAATCAATAGATGCTACTTCAGAAAATGTTTTTAGTAAATATCCCTATCAAATTTAAACAAGAAGTGAACGATAACTAATCAAATTTATAATTACTTATTTTTTTTTGAATTGTTCAAAAACCAGTTTATTTGATGGACTATTCCTCTTAAAACATTTATTTCGTGCTTTGATGTATTTCCCCTCAAAATATAATTCTTAAATTTACTAATTTTTGCCTTGGAGGTATGTTTTAAAAGATATCCAACCTTCAAAAGTAATTCCTCTATCTCCAAAAACGAATCATGAATTTGTTTTGATGATGCAAGATTAAAAACTTTTAGTTCTTGATCAAAGTTTCTTCTTGAAGAATTATTTAACTCATACAAAGCTATCGAAACTGCGTGAGAAAGATTTAATGAAGGATTATCCTGAGAAGTTGGGATATTAAAAATTTTATTTGCCAGAAGTAATTCACTGTTAGTTAAACCTCTATCTTCTCTTCCAAATATAATTGCTAAATTATTTATTTTTTTAAAGGTTAAAGTCCATTCAAATATATCTTCTGAAGATCCAAAAAATGAATTTTTATTTACATCAATCCTTCCACAAGATGCTAGAACTAAATCACAGTCAAAAATTGCTTTTTGAAGATCATCAAAAATCTTACAATTTTCAATAAATTTATAACCTTTAAGGGCCATTTTTTTTGCTTCTAGAGAAAATATATCGCATTTCGGAGAAACAATTCTTAATTCATCAACTTCAAAGTTGGAGCATAATCTAGCAACGCTACCTACATTTAAAGGGCCATTTGGTTCAACTAATATTACCTTTAAATTAGAAAAATTTTTTCCCAAAATCATTCAAGGCTATGAAGATATTTTAATAAATTAGACATATTTACAGGATCAATTTCAAAACTTGGCATAGGAGGAGTTAGGCCTCCAGTAACTTGTTTTATTATCTGTTTATCATTCAAACGTTTAGTTATTGAGTGTAAGTCTGGGCCCACTAATCCTCTTGCTGTAATTCCATGACATCCAACACAATTTATTTTAAAAAGAGCATCTCCTTCCTCAGCAGAGCCATTAAGCTCAAGAGTTTCAAAAATATATTTATTATTTTCTTGATGATTTACAAAAAATATTGAAAAACAAATCAATGAAACTCCAAATACAATTAAAACAATTTTTAAGAATTCTCTTTTAGAGTTTCTTTCTGCTGCAGTTGATGAAGATGTTGACACAAAAAATAATCTCTATGTAACAATTGTGAATAAGAAATTCAAAAAAGGCAAAAAAATGATCGAGCCTCTTCTATGTGGAATTGTTTTAGGTTTAGTTCCAATAACTCTTGTTGGATTATTCGTAAGTGCATGGAATCAATACAGAAGAGGTTCAGGGATGCTGGATATTGATTAAAAATGTTAATCTTGACTGCCCATAATTTCTTACATCTATAGTTTCCCACAAAGAACTTTTTTTAATAAATATGTTTGGAGAATGTTCACAAATAACTGTTGAATCTTTTTTTAGAAAATTACAATTGAATAATTGATTTAAAACTAATTCATGGAAACCTACATTGTAGGGAGGATCTAGATAAACAAAATCAAATTTTAATTTATTTAAATCCATATTTCTAGATGATAAGTTTCTCTCATAATTTGGTTTTGTCCATTTCAAGACGTCTTTACAAATAACTTCAATATCATTTTTCCTATTCTCTACGTTCTCCAAAGAGAGTAAATTTTCTAAGCAAATTTTTGAGTTGATTTTGTTTTTTTCAATTGCAATTATTTTGCTTGCCCCGTGATTATAGGCTTCGCAAGATATAGCCCCTGTTCCACTAAATAAATCTAACCAGTTACTATTTTCAACTCTATTGTTCAATATATTAAATATGGCCTCTCTCACTCTCAAAGTTGTAGGTCTGGTATAAGAATTATTTGGACTTTGGAGTTTTTTACCACCTATTAATCTTAAGTTAGTTTTCATCCCTAAGTATCTGTTATTGAATATTACTCAACCATCTTTTCAAAAGTTTTTCACCAGTTTTTCCAGATTTTTCCGGATGAAATTGACAGGCCAATAAATTATCCTTCTCAATCATTGCAGTTAATTTTTCAGAGCCATAATCAACCTGAGCTGCAATAATATTTAAGTCATCTGGGATTGCATGATATGAATGTACAAAATAGACCCAGTTATTTAATTCTTCAATCCCAAATAAAGTATTTTTTTTTGTAGGTAAAAGTTTGCACCAACCCATGTGTGGGATTCTTTGATTAACAATATTGGGTATTTTTTGTATTTTTCCTTTTAAAATTCCCAGTCCTTGAACTTTTCCTTCATCACTAGCTTCAAAAAGGAGTTGGAGACCTAAGCATATACCAAAAAAGGACTTCCCACTTTTAATCCAATTTTTCAAATCATTTATCAAATCAGTATTTATTAGATTATTCATCGCTGGATCAAATGCTCCAACCCCAGGAAGTATTATCGCCTTACAAAGTTTAGAATCATTAAAGTTCTTAATTAATATAATTTCTTCTCCAAGACTTTCTAGAGATTTTGTTACAGAATGGATATTACCCATTCCATAGTCTATTAGTCCAATTTTTTGCAAAGCTTTTAAATTTATAAATGCTTAGTTAAAGTGCTCGAAAGAGTTGCTTTTGGTACAGCCCCAACAACGGTATCAACCTTTTGACCTCCTTTAAAGATCATTAATGTAGGAATGCTTCTAATTCCATATTGACTGGCTACATTTGGATTCTCATCTGTGTTTAATTTAAAAACTTTAATTTTCCCTTCAAAGTCTTTTGAGATTTCTTCTACAACTGGAGCGACCATCCTACATGGACCGCACCATGGTGCCCAAAAATCAACCAATACTGGTAGATCACTTTGCAGTACATCCTTGTCAAATGAAGAATCAGTTACGGCTGGAGCTGATGACATAATTTAAGTATTCCTTTTTGAAAATTTAGCAGGCAATTCTTTTAAGTGATGATTTCATTACAGATAAAATAATATAAGTAACAAAATATCTAAAAAAGCCCGATTAATCGGGCGATTTAGTGTGTGAGGAGTATGGGGTTTCCCCCATCATTTAATAATAACTCGTAATTAGAAAATTTTTCAATTTAATAATTAATTCACTAAGGTTTTATAAAACTGCTTTGTATGAACTACTTACCCATTCCAAGCTGCTGAGCTTTTTGATAAACCTTACCCTCTGTAAGAAGCGATGGTGCGATAACTATTTCAACTTCTTGCATCTCTTTAATATTTTTTGCCCCAAGAGTACTCATAGAGGTTCTAATGGCTCCTAATAAGTTATGTGTCCCATCATCAAGTAATGCAGGGCCTTTAATTATTCTTTCTAAGGATCCTGTAGAACCAACTTCAATTCTTGTGCCCCTGGGCAATACTGGACTTGGAGTAGCCATACCCCAGTGAAATCCTTTACCTGGAGCGTTTGAGGATTTAGCTATTGGGGATCCAATCATTACAGCATCTGCTCCACATGCTAAACATTTGCATATATCTCCGCCCGTCACAATTCCTCCATCACCAATGATAGGAATATAACGACCACTTTCTTTAAAGTAATCATTTCTTGCCGCACTACAATCGGAAATTGCTGTTGCTTGAGGTATTCCAATTCCCAATACTCCTCTTGATGTGCATGCCGCTCCAGGTCCTATCCCAACCATTAATCCTGCAACTCCAGCATCCATGAGGAGTTTTGCTACTTCATATGTAACACAATTTCCCGCTACAACTGGGACATTCATAGATTGGCAAAGATCTTTAATATTTAAGGTTTCCTTACCTTCCATACCAAGATGTTCCGTTGAAACAACTGTTCCTTGAAGAAAAAATAAATCTATTTTGGAATTATTAAGTGTTTCTTTAAACTTAATAGCAGCTTGAGGAGTACCACTAAAAGCAGCGATACCTCCTCCTTCTTTGACCTCATTTATTCTTTGTAAAATCAAACCCTCCTTAACGGGTTCACTGTATATCTTCTGCATTAACGGAACGAAATCATTCTTCCCGACTGATGCTATTTGGTTCAATATTTCATTAGGATTTTCATATCTTGTTTGTATGCCCTCCATATTAATAACCCCTATAGAACCTAATTTTGTGAGTTCTACAGCCGTATTGACATCGACAACACTGTCCATGGCACTAGCTACGATCGGAACTTCTCTTTTGATATCTCCTATTGACCAGGAAGGATCAGTCAAATCGTAATCAAGTGTTCTATTACCAGGGACTAAAGCTATCTCATCAATACCATAAGCCCTTCTGACTTTTTTATTTAAACCAAGTTCAATATTCACGAAGTTTTTCTCTTTATTTTGATTAAGTTAACAACTAAAGGGGTAATAAGCCAAGGTTTATTCAAAAACAAAAGGTTTTATTTTGATTTGTGTGTAAATGTGAGTATTTGGAAATTAAATAAATATTTTTTTTTATTCATTATGACAATCAGCGATTATTATTAAAAAAAGGATTTCTATATGTCTGATATTTTAGATTCTGATAACTCAGGATTAAGCGAAGATAACGACCGAATTATTCAGACTGACCTAAGAAATGAGATGTCTCGCTCATACCTTGAGTATGCAATGAGCGTTATAGTCGGACGTGCTCTTCCAGATGCTAGAGATGGATTAAAACCTGTTCATAGAAGAATTCTTTATGCAATGTATGAACTTGGTTTAACTAGTGGTAGACCATATAGAAAATGTGCAAGGGTCGTTGGGGAAGTACTAGGTAAATACCACCCTCATGGAGATACTGCTGTCTATGATGCATTGGTTAGGATGGCTCAGGATTTCTCTATGAGGATGCCACTCATAGATGGCCATGGAAACTTTGGTTCTGTTGATAACGACCCTCCAGCAGCAATGAGATATACAGAATCTCGTTTACAGTCTCTTACAGATGAAAGTTTATTAGAGGATATTGAATCTGAAACAGTAGATTTCGCAGATAATTTTGACGGTTCTCAGCAAGAACCAACAGTATTACCTGCTAGGATTCCTCAGCTACTTCTAAATGGATCATCTGGGATAGCAGTAGGAATGGCAACTAATATTCCACCTCATAACTTAGGGGAATTAATTAATGGCCTTAAATCAATCATCAATAACCCTACGATTGTAGATAGAGAACTTTTTGAAATAATTAAGGGTCCTGATTTTCCCACAGGTGGTCAAATCTTAGGCAGAGATGGTATCAGAGAAACTTTCAAGACAGGAAGGGGGTCGATAACCATGAGAGGTGTAGCAAATATTGAGCAAATTAAATCCATTGGTAGATCAGAAAAAGATGCAGTAATAATTACAGAGCTCCCGTTTCAAACTAATAAAGCGGCATTGATAGAAAGAATTGCTGACTTGGTTAATGAAAAAAAATTAGAAGGTATTTCTGATATTAGAGATGAAAGTGATCGAGATGGAATGAGGATTGTTATTGAACTAAAAAGGGATGCCTACCCACAAGTAGTTTTAAATAATTTATTTAAGTTAACACCTCTACAAAATAACTTTAGTGCAAATATCCTTGCTTTAGTAAAAGGAGAGCCAACAACACTTTCACTCAGGAAAATGTTAGATGTATTTCTAGACTTCAGAATAGAGACAATAAGGCGAAGAACAGGATTTTTATTAAAAAAGGCTGAAGAGAGGGATCACATTGTAAAAGGTCTTTTATTAGCTTTGGGAGCTATGGATGAGATTATTAATCTAATAAGATCAGCAAAAGATACAGTTTCAGCCAGAGAAAAATTACAAACTGATCATGAGTTATCTGCCACTCAGGCAGAAGCTATTTTACAAATGCAATTAAGAAGATTAACAGCACTAGAAGCAGATAAAATCAAAGGGGAACATGATGAGTTAACTAGAAAAATCAACTCATATCAGCAAATATTGAATAGTAAAGAAAGAATTTTTGAAATTATTCTTGAAGAACTTAATAAAATCGATGAAAGATTTTCCTCTCCAAGAAAAACAGAAATACTTGATTTAGGAGGTGGTCTAGATGATATTGATCTTATCGCTAATGACAGATCTGTAGTTTTATTGACAGAAGCAGGTTATTTAAAAAGAATGCCTGTTAATGAATTCGAATCTACAAGTCGCGGTTCTAGAGGTAAAGCTGGTACAAAGACACAAGAAGATGATGAAGTAAAACTATTTATAAGCTGTAATGATCATGATACTCTTTTGCTTTTTAGTGATAGAGGGGTATCTTATGCTTTGCCAGCATATAGAGTTCCCATGAGTAGCAGAACAGCTAAAGGGACTCCATCTGTTCAACTTCTCCCAATACCAAGAGAAGAAAAGATAACCTCACTAGTTGCAGTAGATTCCTTTGATAACGATTGTTATCTATTAATGCTAACCAAGGCTGGATTTATAAAAAGAACTTCACTTTCTGCTTTCTCAAAAATTCGATCTAATGGATTAATAGCAATAAATCTTGAGGATGGAGACGCTTTAACTTGGGTTAGATTATCAAAAGAAGGTGATAGTGTTTTGATTGGATCAAGAACAGGAATGGCAATTCATTTCAGATT
Source organism: Prochlorococcus sp. AG-355-P18 (assembly GCA_003280515.1). Taxonomy (GTDB): domain Bacteria; phylum Cyanobacteriota; class Cyanobacteriia; order PCC-6307; family Cyanobiaceae; genus Prochlorococcus_A. The sequence continues at coordinate 60,554 of QCER01000003.1, read as the reverse complement.
AGATATCAACGAATTGAGGCCACTTGGCAGGACGGCAAGGGGGGTAAAATCTATGAACCTAAGAAAAGGAGATAATCTTGTATCTATGGATGTTTTAACATCTGATTTAGTTGATCAATTAGCTAAAAATGAAGATCTTACAGAAGAAGATGAAAATCTAGAAGTTAACTCTTCAAAAGGTCCTTGGGTACTCATAGCAAGTGCATTTGGACTAGGTAAAAGAGTTCCTGTAACTCAATTTAGATTGCAAAAAAGAGCAGGCATGGGTTTGAAAGCGATAAAATTCAGAATTAAAGATGATGTATTAGTCTGTTTAAAGGTCCTTGGAGAAGGGGAAGAATTACTTTTTGTGACCGAAAAAGGCGTGATAGTGAGAACAAATGCAGATAAAATATCCCAGCAATCCAGAGCCGCTACTGGAGTAAAATTACAAAGATTAGATGAGGGTGATCATTTATCAGAAGTTGTATTAGTTCCTCATGAACAAACAGAAGACACAGACCATTTCGACCAAGGTAAAGAAAATTAAAAGAAAATGGGTTATTAGATAATATGGAAATACTTGATATTCTAATTTTAGGTTCCGGGCCTGCAGCACTATGCTTGGCTTCAGAATTAGCCAAGCAAGATCTAAAAATTAAGGGCATATCAACTAAATCTCCAAATGAAAAATGGGAAAATACATATGGTATATGGGCTTCTGAACTAGAGGAATTAGGATTAGAGTCTTTGTTATCTCATCGGTGGTGCAAAACAGTTAGTTTTTTTGGAAATGGCGAAAATAAAAAGGGAGATAATCCTACAAAACTCCATTACGATTATGGTTTGATAAATCAAGAAGCTTTTCAAAATGAACTTTTAAAAAAGTGTAACGGGATTGAATGGTTGAATGAAACAGCAAAAGATATTAAAGAGAAAAATAAATTATCTGAGGTGATTTGTTTTTCAGGTCTAAGAATAAAGGCAAGGTTAGTTATTGACGCAAGTGGCCATAAAAGTAATTTCATAAAAAGACCAGTCCAAAATGAAATCGCTCAACAAGCTGCGTATGGGATTGTCGGTAAATTTTCATCGCCACCAGTTAATAAGGATCAGTTTGTTTTAATGGATTTTCGTCCAAATCATTTAAACAATGAAGAAAAGTTATCATCTCCTTCCTTTCTTTATGCGATGGATCTTGGAAATGAAACTTTTTTTGTTGAAGAAACATCATTAGCTAGTTATCCAGCCTTATCCCAAGAGAATCTCAAAAAAAGACTTTTTAAAAGATTGAATAGCAAGGGTATTCAGGTAATTGAAATTTTTCATGAAGAGAATTGCCTTTTCCCAATGAATTTACCCCTCCCATTTAAAAAACAATTTGTACTTGGTTTTGGAGGGTCTGCAAGCATGGTGCATCCTGCATCAGGGTACATGATCGGATCTTTGTTAAGAAGAGCTCCACTCCTAGCAAAAAAATTAGCAATCTTTTTAAAAGAACCTAATCTTAGTTCTCTTGAACTAGCAACAAAAGGTTGGGAGACCCTATGGCCTTACGAGTTAATACAAAGGCATAAACTCTACCAATATGGTTTAAGAAGACTAATGAGTTTTGACGAAAGCAGATTAAGAAGCTTTTTCTCAAATTTCTTTAGATTATCTACCAATGAATGGGTTGGTTTTCTTACTAATACACTTCCACTTCCAAAACTAATTTACGTTATGAGTAAGATGTTTATAAATTCACCTCTAAAAGTAAAACTAGGAATGCTTAAGTTAAATTAGTATTTTTTTTTCGCCAATCATCAATATTAATATCAGGGAAAACATTATCTTCTTCCTCAATATCTTCAAGAAATTTTAAATTAATATGGGAATGATTTTTAATCATTTCAACTATTTTCCAGAACCTGAACAAATGTCTTTCTATCCTCTCTTTTGCAAGCTCAGTTGTAGTTCCAGCTCTTAGGATAAAACTCCAATCAGAGGACTCAGAGAGCAGTAATTCTCTTGCTGCTTGCTTGAAAAGTCTTGAGGATAAGTCATTATTTAAATTTTTCGAGCATAAATCAACAAAAGTTGAGCCTGCTTTTGTGATCTCTGGAACAATCCATGCATTTGCATCATTAATCCAGTAATTATGGTAACCTCCTTGTCCCCAGCTTGATGGTGATGGATCGCAAATCTGAAGTTTTGGTTTTTGAAGTAAGAATTCTTTTAAATTTGTGAGCCTAATTGAATATTTACTAGAGTTCTTTAAAATATTCTCAATAAAAACAGGTCCCTCATACCACCAATGACCAAACAACTCTGCATCAAATGGAGTAACCAATAAGGGCTTAAAGGGAGAGGATAATGTTAATTTTTCTAGTTGTTTGGATCTCGAGAGAAGATAGGCATCAGCATGTTCTGCAGCCTTCTTTTTGGCTTCATTTTCTAAGTAAAACGCCTTTTCCCCTAATGGTGTTTTATTATCTGTTATTTTATAAAACTTCAAACCCAAAGGTCTTTTAGTTGAGATACCTTTATTTTTGAGCTTGGAAATAGGTAATTCCCATCCCAAATCTTTATGAAATTCTCTATAAACTTTATCTCCAGGAAATCCATCCTTAGCAGACCAAACGGGCAAAGTAGACTCACTATCTCTTCCAAAGAAGGCAACTCCTTTTTTCGAGCAGATTGGGGCATACACTCCATACCTAGGCCTTGGTGTTGCATTAAGTATCCCATGACCGTCTAAGATTGCATATCTTATTCCGGAATTAATTAGTATTTCGTCTAAATTCTCATAATAAGCACATTCAGGTAACCAAATACCTAAAGGCTTTGTTCCAAAAATATTTTTATGGCTCCTAATTGCAGTATTAATTTGTCCTTTAACAGTTTCAGGATTCTCCCTTAGAATTGGCAAATATCCGTGAGTAGCGGCACAAGTAAGAATATCCAAATTTCCAGAGTTATTTAAAACCCTAAACTTCTCAATTAAATTTCCAGAACAATTTTGCCAATATAAGTATTTTTCATTAAGATTTTTCATTAGAAATGCAGAGGCATTTTTTTCTTCTAGTGGTAGTTCGTTTAAGAAATCATTCCTTGTTTTAATCCAGCTTGGGAAAGTTTCTTTAATTTGTTTATTATTAAGAAGTGATAATAATGTTGGAGACAAACTAATAGTAAGTTTTGTATTTTCAGGATTTTCTTTTTTGGAAGATTCTATTGATTGGAGTAGTGGTATATAACATTCCAAAATCGCTTGAAATAACCAATCCTCTTCTAACGAGTTCTTTTCATTTTTTCTGACATAGGGTAGATGAGCATGTAAAACTATCGCTAACTGACCTAAAACGTTTTTTTGAGGATATTGCCCATTCATACTTTTTAAAATTTATGCATATGGTTATAAAAAGTCTAAAAAAACCTTTTATATAAGGAAGCTTTAATCCTAAAAGAATACTTTAACAATTTAAGTATTTCATTTTTATCTTCAGAATTTTAACCAATATTGTTTAAGTTACAAACTTACAGAAAATTTTTATTGAACTAAATCTAGTCAAATTTTTTTAATTAGCTTAATATAAGCCTAGATTATTACTTCTCATGTCAAAAGATCCCGGAAGAATATTGATATTTGATACAACTCTTCGAGATGGAGAGCAATCTCCTGGTGCCAGTCTAAATCTCGAAGAAAAACTTGCTATAGCCCATCAATTAGCAAGATTAGGAGTAGATGTTATAGAAGCTGGATTCCCTTTCGCAAGCCCAGGAGATTTTAAAGCTGTTAACAAAATTGCTAATTCCGTTGGGAAAGAAAATGGACCTATAATATGTGGTTTAGCCAGAGCGTCAAAAGGAGATATAAAAGCATGTTACGAAGCAGTAAGTCCTGCTCCCAAGAAAAGAATACATACTTTTATTGCGACAAGTGATATTCACCTTAAACATAAACTTAAAAAATCCAGAAAAGATGTTCTTCAAATTGTTCCAGAAATGGTTAATTATGCAAAATCATTGGTTGATGATATTGAGTTTTCTTGTGAAGATGCCTCAAGGAGTGATCCTGATTTTTTATACGAAGTTATTCAACTTGCAATTTCTGCAGGAGCGACAACAATAAATATCCCTGATACTGTTGGATTTACAACTCCTAGCGAATTTGGCAAACTAATTGACGACATTAATAAAAATGTTCCAAATATTGATGAGGCAGTAATCTCAGTTCATGGTCATAATGATTTAGGTTTAGCAGTCGCCAATTTCCTTCAGGCCGTAAAATATGGAGCAAGACAATTAGAATGTACCATCAATGGAATTGGGGAAAGGGCCGGGAATGCCTCTTTAGAAGAATTAGTAATGGCACTTCACGTTAGGAAAAGTTTTTTTAATAGTTTTTTCAAAAGAAATCCAGATTCACCAACTCCTCTTACAGCTATAAGAACAGAAGAAATAACAAAAACCTCTAGACTTGTTTCCAACCTAACTGGAATGACTGTACAACCTAATAAAGCAATTGTGGGAGCTAACGCTTTTGCACATGAGTCAGGCATTCATCAGGATGGGGTTTTAAAAAATAGACTAACTTACGAAATTATCGATGCAAAAACTGTTGGCTTGAGTGACAACAAAATATCTTTGGGGAAACTTAGTGGAAGAAGTGCAGTAAGAGCAAGATTAGAAGAGATGGGATATGACTTGAGCCGAGAGGATTTAAATGATGCTTTTGCGCGATTTAAAGATTTAGCTGACAGGAAAAGAGAAATTACAGATAGAGACTTAGAAGCAATTGTTAGTGAACAAGTTCAGCTCCCAGAAGCTAAGTTTCAATTAACTCTAGTACAAGTAAGTTGCGGTAACGCATCTAAACCTACTGCCACCATTTCGCTTCTAAACACAGAAGATAATACTGAAGATACTGCTGTATCAATAGGGACTGGACCTGTTGATGCTGTATGCGAGGCTTTAAATAAATTAGCAAAAGTTCCTAATGAATTAATTGAATTTTCTGTTAAGTCTGTTACTGAGGGAATTGATGCTTTGGGTGAAGTAACAATAAGAATAAGAAGGGATAATAAAATATATTCTGGTCATTCTGCTGATACCGATGTCGTAGTTGCTGCAGCGAATGCTTACGTTAATGCTTTAAATAGGCTTGTGTTTTCTGAGAAAAAAAATTCAATTCATCCACAATTTGATAATTTAGAAAACTCTGATAATACATTTATGTCTAATCCTGCAAATTAAATTATTTCTTAGGATTATTAAGTAGCTTAAAAAAAAGTCTCTTAATACTGTAGATTGAATTAATAGTTAAAGTCGTAAATAATGAGAGAAAGGCTACTTGGATATTGGGCACTTTCGTGGATTGGCTTAATCGGCAACATAATTTCACTTCCAATAATCGCTTTAATAATAAGCTATGGTCCTCCACTAAAAGTTGCTAATATAACTCTAGCCATAAGTCTTGGATGGCCTGCTGGGATTGTTGGAATAGTATCTTCAGCAGCACTTTTAGCAGAGAGAAAATGGGGAGTAACTTTAACTCTGGTATCTTTATCAATGGTAATTTCTGGTATGGGTCCTTATTCAGTTGTAAGGCTTATAACTCTCCAAGACATTTATGGAATTGGTGGGTTAACTCTTTTAATAACATTATTAAATACATCAGCTCTTCTTTATTGGTGTAATCCAAAACATCGAAGAAGTATTAGGCTCTAAATTTTCTTGAGTAGAATTAATATAGGTTTTAAGAAAAAGTATTATTCTTACCCGTTGGATACTGAATTCTTCTATGCCTAATTCTTTTCCATACATTCAAAAATGCCCTTTTTATTAGAAAAATTTCTCCCTTCGATAAATTACTATCATCTAATTGTCCATCTTTTTGACGCGAATTGATAATCTTAGATATTGTCTCCAAAGCTTGATTATCAGAAGCATTAATATTCATAGCTCGCAGTGCTGCTTCACATCCATCAGCAAGCATTAATATAGCTGTTTCTTTTGACTGAGGAACTGGTCCTTTATATCTAAAATCTTTTTCATGAATCTTCAGATTTTTCTCTTTAGCTTTATGAAAAAAATATCCCATTTTTAAAGTTCCTTGATGCTCTGGTATAAAATTGGCTATTTCTATAGGTAATCTATTTTTTTTTGCATACTTTAATCCTTCATCTACATGCGCCTGAAGTATCTCTGCACTTCTAATGGGATCATCTATTTCGTCATGTGGATTTATTTCACCATCTTGATTTTCAATAAACCAATTGGGGGCATGCAATTTACCAACATCGTGATAAAGAGCTCCAGTTTTAATTAAATCGATATCACCACCAATCATTCTTGTTGCTTCCTCTGCTAAACCACATATAAGTAAGGTATGTTCAAAAGTACCAGGAGCTTCGAGAGACAATCTTCTAATGAGAGGTTTTTCTTTATCTGCCAATTCCAGCAATCTTGCTTTAGTTAATAATCCGAATATCGATTCAAAAATAGGAATAAATAAAATAGTAAAAAGCATTACTATTGCCAATAGCAAGGAATCAGAAAATATATCCCCATTAGCTGTAACAAAATCTTGGTTATTAATAAGAGTTATTTTATCTTTACTTATCAATAGCCATTGACTTAAGAACGATCCTATTGGAACAAAAATTGATAGTTGAAGTAACTGAGCTCTACTTCTTATTCTTCCTCCAAGCAGAGATACTACCGTAGAGCAGACTAATAAGATAAAAAATAAATTATTATTTATAGATACTGCAGGGTCTGGCCAACTAAAGCTTGCTATTGATACCCAAGCTAAAGCTGTTATGCTTCCCATTCCTTGAGATATTATTAATGTCGGTGGGACTATAATTGATAATGGACTTATTGTTGAAGCTAAGGCTAATTTCGTAACTTGTACTGCTAAAAGAAGAGTAATGATTAAGAAGATTTGTCTTGAAGAAATTGTGGGATTCTCTTTTTTTGAAACTAATATCAAAATTCCGGAACTAATAAGTATTTCAGTAAAGGTCAAAAGCCAAGAAAAGATATCTGCGCTATCTAGAGGCGAAATAAGAAGTAGTTTATAAGAAGAAATTATTGAAATTAAAATGCATACTAAAAAAATTATGAGATTATCTATCCTTGAAATCTGAATTGGTTGTTTGATTGGAACTTGACTTCGCCTCCACAAATAAAACAATTTCTCTAGGGTAGTTGTGATGTTTTGCACAGAATATAAATAAATCTATTTGAATAATTTAGAATTATAGGCATGCTAGGTGTAAAAAGGAGATGTTTTTCTAAATGTCATTAAAATTAGATGGTAAAAAATTGTCTCTTGAAATTGAAGAAAGATTAAATCAGTATATCTCTATTAATAAAAAATTTGCAAAAAGAGCTCCAGGTTTAGCTGTAATAAGAATAGGAGATGACCCTGCGAGTGGTGTTTACGTTAACAACAAGGAAAAAGCATGTTCAAGGATTGGAATAAAGAGCTTTATCTTTCATCTAGAAGATAATGTAGAGCAAAAAGATGTTGAACAATTAATAATCAAACTTAATTCTGATAAGGATATTGATGGCATGTTGCTACAACTTCCCATCCCAAAGAAGTTTGATGAGCAGAAACTTATAAGCCATATTAATCCAAGCAAAGATGTAGATGGATTAAATGAGATCAACATAGGTAAATTAGTTAAAAATGAGCCTGCGATGAGATCATGTACACCAGCAGGAATTATTAATTTATTAAAATCCCAAAATATATCAATTAAAGGTAAGAAAATTGTTGTTATCGGAAGAAGTTTGCTTGTTGGGAAACCCCTATCGCTTATGTTGTTGAATCTAAATGGCACTGTAACAATGACTCATTCAAAAACTTTAAATTTGAATAAAATCTGTAGAGAAGCTGATATCCTAATTGCGGCTGCAGGAAAACCCAATCTTGTAGATTCAAGTTTTGTGAAAGAAGGAGCAGTAATTATTGATGTTGGAATACATAGATTAAAAAGTTCCGATAAAAATCAAACCAGATTATGCGGCGATGTATTATTAGAAGATGTCATTTCTAAAGTATTTGCTTACACACCTGTACCAGGAGGTGTTGGACCAATGACAGTAACAATGTTACTTGTAAATACTATTTTTAGCTGGCAAAAACAATTTGGTTTATCATCAAATCTTAATGACCTTTTGCCATAAACTCTAAGATGAAAAAATTTTTTACTAAAGGTATAAAATGACTAAAGTTATAAATAATATTTCTGATTTTGAACAATATCTAAAAAACACAAAAAAGGTTGTAGAAGAAGCACTTGATTTTTCCTTGGGCCCTGAGAATCCAGAAATATTGAGAGAATCGATGAGATATTCCCTTTTAGCTGGAGGGAAAAGAATACGTCCAATTTTATGTTTAGCATCTTGTTCACTAGCTGGGGGAGAACCCTCTCTTGCTGTCCCTACTGCAGTAGCGATAGAAATGATCCATACAATGTCATTGATTCATGATGATCTGCCCGCCATGGATAATGATGACTTAAGGAGAGGTAGGCCAACAAACCATAAAGTCTATGGAGATGCAATAGCTATTCTTGCAGGTGATGCTCTATTAACCAGAGCCTTTGAAATGGTCTCTTTAAGAAGCCCTGGAGTCGATCCAAATAGATTATTAAATGTAGTCGGCGAATTATCATTAGTTGCTGGTGCACCAGGCTTGGTCGGAGGGCAAGTTGTTGATTTGGAATGCGAGGGTAAAGAAGTAGACCTTGAAACACTCGAATATATTCATCTCCATAAGACTGGGGCCTTATTAAAGGCTTGCGTAAGAACAGGTGCGATGATCGCAGGAGCTAACGAAAAACTATTACAAGCTCTAACAACATACGCTGAGGGAATTGGTTTAGCATTCCAAATAATAGATGATATTCTTGATTTAACTTCCAGCAGTGAAAAGCTTGGCAAAACTGCCGGCAAAGATCTTTTAGCTGACAAAACTACATACCCTAAATTACTTGGGATGGAGGAGTCAAAGAAAAGGGCATTTGATTTAGTAGAAAAAGCAAAAAAAGCAATTGAACCTTGGGGTCCAGATGCAAAGTATCTATTATCATTAGCCGACTTTATTACAAATAGAGACAGATAATTAGTTTTAATTTATGTCTGATTTTTTCTCCTTTTTTAATAATTCAGTTCTTTTTTGGAGCCTATTATCCTGTTTACTTGCCCAATTTTTCAAAATAGTATTCAATTTCTTTTCAACTGGAAGGATAAGATTTGGAATTATTTTCGAGACTGGTGGTATGCCTTCAAGTCATTCCGCCTTAATAACTGGTGCCACCTCTGGGATCGGTTATGAATTGGGATTCGATAGCTCAATATTCGCATTGTCAGTAGCTGTAGCGCTAATAGTTATGTATGACGCTAGCGGTGTTCGGAAATCAGCTGGGATTCAAGCTGCAGAAATCAATAAACTATCAAAAAAACTAGACCCTCAATCTGAATTACTTTTAAAAGAAACACTTGGCCATACAAAAATTGAGGTCATGGTGGGGAGTCTTTTGGGACCATTAATCACTTTGCCTGGAATGTTTTTTTTAGGTTCTCCTCTCAAAATATTTGATTTGATAATAAATTAAGAATCCTTTGAAAAACTAATTTGGGTGGCATCTATAAAGTTTTTTGCGACTTCCGGAGAACTTGGCAAATGCAAGTGAATCCAACTTGCATGTAATTTTTCATCAAAAAAGCCTTCATCTTTGTATTCAGTTTTCCAAGATTTAATTTTCCATGGAGAAGACAAAAGTTTCTTTTGATGCTGAGTTTTTCTTAAATCGGATATAGATAAATTATTTTCAATTTTCCAATAATGAAATTCATGTCCTCTAATTAATTGATTTTGTTTAATGATCGGAGTATCTTTTAAACCCTCAATATATCTATAACCTACTGAAAGTTTACTTTTTTTGGATCTAAAAGGCAGAATGCCACTCATTTTATGATTATTACCATTTTCATCTTTTATAAAGTCTCCCAAAATCATCATCCCTCCGCACTCTGCATATATAAATCCATTTTTGCGGAATTTCCTTAACGAATTTAAGCTTTTTATAGAGTTGCTTATATGATCAGCATATTTTTCAGGGAACCCTCCAGGAATAATTAAAGAAGAAGCATCATGAGGTATTTCTTCATCATCATAAATACTCCATGAAATCAATGGTATGCCTAGCTCGCTCAAAAACTCCTTAGTTTCTGGGTATTGAAAATGAAAGATTTTATCTTCTGCAATTGCAATAGGTTTATTTTTGTTTATATTAAAATCTATTAAACTGACAGAATTAAATATTTTCTTTTCAGGAGATTTCAGGAATTTAAAAAGAGAAAATACGTCAAGATTTCTTTCGGCGAAGTTTGCAAAATATTCAACATCAATTTCTTTACCATTATCTAATGGAGATATTAAACCTAAATTAGCTTTGTTTAAAGTTATTTTTGAATCAGATGGTAAAAAACCTAGAATTTCGATATCTTCATTTTTAAAAACTTCTTTGATTAATTTTTTATGTCTTTCTGAATTAACGTTGTTAAATATAATTCCTTTTATAGACAACTCACTATCGAAATTTCTAAAACCTCGAACAGTCGCCAAAAGAGAAGCTACTTGACCTCTTGCATTAACAATAAAAATTACGGGAGCTTTGAGAAGTTTAGAGATATTGGCTGTGCTGGAATAACTTGTTGCCCCTAATCCATCAAATAGACCCATTGCTCCTTCAATTAATGAGAATTCATATTTCAAAGAATGTTTAAAGAAACTTTCTTTAACCCATTCCTCACCACTTAAAAAAATATCTAAATTCCTACAAATAGGTTGGCCAATTGAACTAAGTTGTTGTTGATCAAGATAATCTGGACCAACCTTGAAAGTTTGTATCTTTATACCTTTTGAAAAGGCCCAACAAGATATCAAAAGCGATAATGTAGTTTTCCCACTATCAGTTGAAGGAGAAGATATTACACAAGGCATTTATTAGTTATTAAAACCATTAAATATTTCAAGGGCTATTTTAATAGAGTTTTCAAAAAGAGGACTTGTATTACCTCTACTACTCCCCAATAATTTACTAACATCATACTCTGATGTAGAAAAAGAATTTGGAACAACTTGTTCTATTAATTCCATATTAGCCATCCCCCCTGCCTCAAGTCTCATACATTCCACTGATTCACATCCCAATATCACACAAGTGTTATTTTTTTGAACATCACTAATTTTTGAAATCAACCTCAATCCAACAACTTGTCCTAAATGAATACTTGGATTTCCCAAAGTTAAAGGATTGATTGATGCAGATATTACTTCGCCATTAATTCTTTCAAACTCTATTTTTATTGATTCTGTATCCCTTTCAACTCCTAGAAAAGACCAACCAAGTTTATCGCTAATCCATGAAATCAAAAACAAAGCTTGAATCATATGATCTCCTGCAATATCAATATCAATATCAGTAATATGATCTAGAATTGGTCTCCTAGAAGGCGGATCAAAAATCATTGCCAATGATTCCCTCCAATTTTTCAACCTAACCCAATTCAAATCATTAATAGCTTTATTTGAATTATTTAATTGATCTAAAACTTTTAAACATCTGTTAGGCGATCCAAGAGCAGTATCAATTATTAACCTTGGACCATGATTAGTAAAATATTCAAAGATTTCAGGCGATTCATCTAATCTTCCATTCCACCACAACCATGAAGGTAATTCATCAATAGATAATTCATCAATAATTTTCAATCCTTTATTTAATATTGAGGCTGAGTCCCCTCTAATAACCACTAAATCCCCACATATAGGTTTCATAGCTGGAGTATCACTTAATGGACAGTAAGCTGACACAAAAGTTTTGAGATCTGTATTTTGATTTAACGTTGGCGCTAGTGTTATTAATCTTCTTGGATTCAATGTACTTATTGATGATTCAAAAAATTGCCCTCTAAAGTCTTCAAAGTCTTTATTAGATAAATTCTCCTTCAACAAATCCAGTAATTTTTCACTATTAAGGGAAGTACTGATAGGAAGTCTTTGATCTAATATAAATTTTTTGGCAACTTCAATTATCTCTGGACTTAAATAACCAGTAATTGGTCCATTTACTAATCCTTTTTGAACCAAACATTGTTCTAGCCAAGCAGGCTGCCAGACCATTAATGTAAAAGTATTAGCTCCAGTTTTATCTTTATCTTCTGAAATCCATAATTTATTAAGGTAATTAGAAATTTCCTGATAAGGCAGCTCTAATGGAGTTTGGAGTGTTAGTTGAGGTTTCATTTTTAAGGTCTACGCCAGAAAATATTATCTTTTGAAAGTAATTGATCAGACTCAGGAGGTCCCCACGTCATAGACTCATAATTGTAAATTGGTAACTTCCAAGGTGAATTCCCCATCAATTCTATTAATGGCGTATAAAGTTTCCAGGCTGCCTCTACTTCATCACTTCTAGTAAATAAGGTTGGGTCAGAAAGCATTGCATCAGCTAATAATCTTACATAGCCTTCATCTGAGGGTTCTCCAAATGATTCATCATAAGAAAATTCCATTTCAACAGGTCTGGATTTCATTCCAGAACCAGGAGATTTTACCTCAAATTTGAAAGTAGCCCCTTCATTTGGCTGAATTCTAAGTATAAGTTGATTTGGGGCAGGATTTATTATTGTTGATTCAAATAAATGAACAGGAACGTCTTTAAAAGTCAAGACTATTTCTCCAAGTCTTTTAGGTAGTCTTTTTCCAGTTCTTAAATAAAAAGGAACACCTTGCCAACGCCAGTTATCAACGAAAACTTTTGTCGCTATATATGTTTCTGTCGTGCTATTAAAATTAACACCATCTTCCTGCCTATAACCTTTTAGTTGATTTGAGCTATTTCCTCCCTCGCCATATTGACCTCTTATGCAACAATTCCACGGTTCATTTTCGTCAGCAAGTTTTGAAGCTTGAAGAACCTTAGCTTTTTCATTTCTTATTGCTTCTGGTTCAAATTTTCCAGGAGGTTCCATAGCAGTAACAGCAAGCATTTGAGTCATATGATTTTGAAGCATATCTCTTAAAGCACCAGAGCTTTCGTAATAACCTGCTCTATCTTCAACACCAACTGTTTCAGATGAAGTAATTTGAACACTTGAAATATAATTTCTGTTCCATATAGGTTCGAAAATAGTGTTAGCAAACCTCATAACAAGAATATTTTGAACCGTCTCTTTACCCAAATAATGATCAATCCTATAAATCTGACTTTCTTCAGCACAACTTTGAACGATCTTATTCAATTTTTTTGCACTTGAATAATCTCTTCCAAAAGGTTTTTCAATGACTAAACGACTTTTCTTAGGGTCATCTAAAAGGCCAGCAGCTTTAAGAGCTTTACATCCACTTGCATAGAAATTCGGGGATACTGATAAATAAAATGTTCTATTCCCATGCGTTGCTTGTGTTTTATCAATTTCATTTAATCTTTTTGAAAGCTTTACGACATGGTCACTTTGTTGTAAGTCAACTGGTTCATAGAAAAGAAAATTAGAAAATTGTTCCCACTCCCTTTCTTTCCCAGATATTTGATTGGATAGCTTTACTTTCATCTTTTCCCTAAACTCATTATCAGACCAAGGTCTTCTCGCACAACCAACTATTCCAAATTCACTAGGAATTCTTCTTTGCAAAAAGAGTTCAAATAAGGCCGGTATTAATTTTCTATGAGTAAGATCTCCACTAGCACCAAATATAACTAAGCATTGTGGAGATATAACTCTTTCCTGCCGTAAACCTAATCTTAGAGGATTACTTAAAGTTGAAGGCATATTTTTAATATTCTTTTTTTAAAATCCTCTTTTTTTCTAAGATTAGCTACATATTGTGTCTAAACCAAAAAGTATTTAGTAGGTGAAAATTTAATCTAAAAACAAAATATTTAGTAGGTTTCTACATGCCATCTTCCTGCTTTTTTTAGTTGAGGTCTTAATTCTGACCAGTTCAAGCCTTTTTCTTCAGCCGCTTTTGTCATAGCTTCATCTATTCCAGGTTCCATACCCTTCAATCCACAAAGATATATATGTGTCTTCTCATTTTCAATCATATTGAAAAGTTCGTTTGCAGATTCTAAAACTCTGTCTTGAATATACATTCTTCCCCCTTTTGTATTTTGCTGCTCACGGCTAATAGCTTTTGTATATTTAAAATTATCTGGGTAATCACTGAGATATCTTTGAAGATCTTCTTCGTATAACAAATTAGCTGATTTAGGGGCCCCCATGAATAACCAAGCTTTACCCTTAAAATTCCATTTATTTTTTTCTTTTTCTGTTGGTTCAAACATTCTCCTTAAATAGGCTCTCATAGGAGCTATTCCAGTTCCGGTAGCCAACATAACTATGTTTGCATCCTCTTCATCTGGGAGCAGCATCTCTTTACCAACAGGTCCTGTAATTTTTACTTTATCTCCAGGCTTAATATCGCATAAGTAAGTGGAACAAACACCATTTATAGTTTCGCCATCTTTTTCGTACTGAAGTTGTCTAACGCAAAGAGAAACCGTATTACCTTTAAAATCGTCTCCATGTCTGGTACTAGCTATTGAATAAAGTCTTAATTTATGAGGTTTTCCATTAGCATCTTCTCCAGCAGGCATGATACCTATACTTTGGCCTTCAACATAGTTTAAGAATGGATCACTATCTTTAAGATCGAATGTAATGTGATTTACTCTCCCAATAGCTCCTTCTTTGAGAAGGCTGTAGTTTTCGATTACAGTACCTTCATAAGGTGTTTTTGGTCTATAGATATTTACTGGGACATCAGCATGTTTCTTCTTAACTACTGTATTAGTTTCTGGCTTTGCAACAGGGGCAGGCTTAGAAACTGATTTTTGTTCAACAGGTTTAATCGGAGATTTTTTGGGTTCTGAATCTTGGGGAAAGTTTGAGGCTCTTTTACTAAAAAATTTTTGAATAAAAGAAAAAACTCCTATTACTACTGGTATATGAGCTAAGCCACCTGCGATAACTGTTGATTGTGAATACATTTTTTAATTTTCTTTATATAAAAGACTATCAATTTGTAGTTTAAATTGTAGTAATTTTACAAAAATGGTTACGTTTTGAGATCGGGATAATCTAATGAAATTATTTTCATTTTTCAGTATTTATTGTTTTTATCAGTATAGTTACACAGAAATATTTTTTATCTAACTAAAAAATTCGTCTATGAATAATTCTCAAGAATCAGTAGATCATTCTAAAACCAATGATTACATGACAATTGAGCAAACGATGGAAAAACTTTCTGGAGGAACAAGAAGACTTGCAGCTCAACTTACAACCTCTGCGAGTTTTGATTCATTGTGGAATGTTTTAACAGATTATGATCGACTAAATCTTTACATACCAAATTTACTTTCAAGCAAAAAAATATATCAAAAGAATAATAATGTTCACCTTAAACAAGTTGGAGCTCAGGATTTTCTTGGCATGAAATTTTCGGCTGAAGTAACAATCGACTTATTTGAAAATAAAGAGCTTGGCCTCTTAAAATTTAATTTGATAAAGGGAGATTTTAGGAAATTTGAAGGCAGTTGGAAAATACAAAACATTAAAAATACTTCAAAAAATTCACTAATTTACGATCTTACTGTCCAAGGTTGTCAATGGATGCCAATAGGGATGATAGAGAAAAGACTGAAAAAGGATCTATCAGAAAATTTAATTGCCGTAGATAGGCAAGCAAAATCATCAAAAAGATCGTTATAAATTTAAACTAATAGCCCCAAGGGGATTCGAACCCCTGTCGCCTCCGTGAAAGGGAGGTGTCCTAGGCCTCTAGACGATGGGGCCAGGAAATTAGCTTAACAGCTTATTAAAGCTAAGAGTAAGGCTAGCCATTCGTCAAGTATTGTTGCTCTTTGTTTTGTCCTTGCCACACAGGAACAGTGAAATGGAAGCAGGAACCTACGCCGATTTCAGATACAACCCATATTCTTCCTCCATGTACCTGTACTATTCTCCTGCAAACAGATAACCCTATGCCAAATCCTGAGGTTCCTTCAGAAGTCTGTGGGAGTCTAACTCTATCAAGAAAAATTCTTTTTTGTTCGCTCAAAGGGATACCTGCACCTTTGTCACAAATTGTTATTTCTACCCATTGATTTGTCTTATGAATCATAGTGATTTTTATGGATCCAGAGTCTTTCGAAAATTTAATCGCATTTTCAATTAAATTTAAAAAAACTTGCCTCATTCTTCTTTGATCTGCAAATACACTTGGCAAATCAGATGGAATATCAGTATCAATTTCAATATTCCTTAATCTCCAGAATTTTTCTAATTCGAGTATTACTTCAGCACTTATATTACCTAAATCAATTTTCTGAGGATTAAATAACGCTTCCCATTTAGTTGTCCCAACCTCTAAAAGATCCTGAGATAAAAGTTCAATCTCTTCTAAACGTCTTTTAATTACCTCTTGCAATTTTGCAATATCAATTTGACCAAGTTTTTGACTTTGAACAGCTAAAGTAGCTGCAGTTAAGGGTGTTCTTAATTCATGAGCAACCATTCTTAATAATCTTTCCTGAGACTCTATCCTTTTTGTTAATGTCTCATTTTCTTGTCTTAAAACAAGAAGTTCGTCTTCTAATAGAAATTCTTTTTGAGTTCTTATTGAATCAATTTTGGATGGTTGCAAATTAATCCCAAGATTTTTTGTTAAGCCTTCCTGTGTCCACCTTGGTAACCATTTTTGCAACTGAGAGAAAATATTACTTCCAGCAAATATTTGCTTTGGCGCCGGGGAAATTTTTATGAGCGCAGGAATAGCTACTAATCTATGTAATTCAAGTAATTCCGGTTGCTCTGTAGGCTCAGAAATCTGTAAAGATATCTCAAAATCACAATCATCAGATTCTAAATAAGCAATTAGGGACTTAATATCATTACTAGAAAGTTGATTTCTAGCTGCCACAAGTATTAATTTTAACTCTTTTTTATCATTCAAATCAATTCCTCTGAAGTGTTGAAAAGCTGTTAATCCTTATAAACACATTAAGATATTTTTTTTTATTTTACAGATAGGCTATTAAATAATTAGGTCATATTTATACATGGTTGCTATTAATCCAAAGAAAAATTTACATTTTGGTAAAAATCCTCCAGAAATCAATTTGAATAGTAATTTAAAAAGATGGTTTTCTAGGAATATTGGTTTGTGGAAATCTAATAGAACGTATTATCTTGATGAACCACAAAAAACTTATAATTTAAATATGAATATAGACATAAAAGCCCTTGAGAGTAAATCAGAATGGGAATCGCATTATAAATTTACTTGGTATCCAGAAAAAAAATATAATTTCTTTGACGAAAACCCTCAGTATAAAGAACGGGGAGAAATGCGAGCATTCCTAAAAGGTCATCAACTTATGAGGGAAAATTTTTATTTAAGTAGTGATGAAGGGATTTCAAATATCAAACAAGTCGATGAACACGAGATGATCTTCGAATCATCTTACAAAGATTGGTATATTATTGAACATACAAGACTTGTAGATTCTGATAATTATAGATTTAGGGTCATATATTCATGGAACAAAAATAAGCTGAAAATAGTTGAGAATCATCACGAAATTAAAATTATTGAATAAATTCTGTCGGTAGATTTAGTTAAAAAATAAAAAATGGTATCTTTAGGAATATGAATTAAAAATTAATCAAATATGGTTTTAAAAATATCTAAAATTATTGCAATCCCGCTTATTATTTCATCTTTATTATTTGATATAAATAATAAATTGAATAATGCGAATGCAAATGTTAAAAATTTGCCTGCCAACAAAAATGATTTAGATTTATATCATGGGATGGGTGTTTCATTTCTATGTAATGCAACAAGAAAAGGATTTGATTTAGATTTCCCAAAAACATTAAGCGTTGCCTCAGCAACTTTCGCATCAGTAATTTCACAAAAACATGGAGGGAAAATAATAGAGAGAAAGAAAGAACAAACTGTTGACTTGAAACAACTACAATTTATTGCATCCCTGCAATTAGTTGAATCAGCTCTTCAGGTTTGTCCAGATAATGTTCCTGAAAAGGTCGAAAAACAATTTAAGATTGAAACTGAGAGACTAAAGAAACTACAAGGGTTGTAACAAATTTATTTCTTTTATCTAAACATAGAACTAACTGAACTTTCTTCATGGATTCTCCAAATAGCTTCCCCCAGCATATTTGCTACGGATAGAACTTTTAACTGTGGGAAATCATCTTTATGTATAACTGGGATGCTGTTAGTAACAATAACTTGTTCGAAAAGATTCTTAGTACTTAATCTTTCATAAGAAGGTGGAGAAAATACAGCATGTGAGGCACATGCAAATATTCTATTAGCTCCTTCTTTTTTTAATAAATTTGCTCCTGAACAAATTGTACCTCCAGTGTCTATCATGTCGTCTATAAGAATGGCCGTTTTACCTTTTACTTCCCCGATAACTGTTAAACTTTCAGCGATATTATGCGCAGATCTCCTTTTATCAATGATAGCCAATGGAGCATCCTTCATTAATTTTGCGAATGCTCTTGCTCTCGCTACACCACCTACATCAGGAGAGACTACAACTATTTCCTCTAAATCTAAAGTTTCTAGATAATCAATTAATACAGGTGAACCGTAAATATGATCGCATGGTATGTCAAAGTAACCTTGTATTTGAGCCGAGTGTAAGTCCATAGCAAGAACTCTATCAACTCCTGATTTCTCAAGTAAATTAGCAGTTAATTTTGCAGTTATAGACTCTCTTCCTGAGGTCTTCCTATCTGCCCTTGCATATCCAAAATAGGGGATTACGGCCGTTATTTGTCTTGCAGAAGCTCTCTTGCATGCGTCAACCATGATCATGAGCTCCATTAAGCTATCGTTTACAGGAGCGCATGTAGGTTGTATGAGGAACACATCACAACCTCTAATAGACTGCTGAATCTGAACATAAAGTTCTCCATCTGCAAATCTTTTAGATATTAAAGGTACATTTTTAATACCTAAGTATGATGCAATTTCTTCAGCTAATTTAGGATTTGTTGTCCCACTTACTAGCCTTAATCTACTATTAGTTAGATTAAAGTTAGATTCTTTACTCTGCATTGCCGTGATAAAACTTGTCACGAAATTTGCACCATAAAACTATATTCATATCGTAGTCGTTTATGTGAATTTCGCAAAAGATAATGACTAGATTTTTTCAAAAGTCAAATCTATTAAGCAAAAGATTATTGATTAGAAATTAGAATTTGTAATTATGCAGACTTAAAAACTAGAAATTATATTTGTCAATTAAAAAAAATTTGTATATGGTTGAATTTAGAGAATGAAAACACTTTAAGTGTAAAGCATCAAAATATATTTAAAACATGCCTAAAGAGTCAATTATTGCAAAAAAATCATTAGGCTTACTTTTGCATCCAACATGTATTCCCGGAGGGACAGTATGTGGGACTTTTGGTAGAGGAGCTAAAGAGTGGTTAAAAAAACTTCATAAGCATGGAATTGAATACTGGCAATTTTTACCTCTTACACCTACTGACTCTACAGGTTCGCCATATAGTTCCCCATCTAGTTTTGCACTTAACCCATGGTTTTTGGATGTAGATGATTTAATCGAAAAAGGTTTTATTTTCATTTCAAATAAAGAAAGTCTAGGTCCAACAAATCAGAATAAAGATCATTTTGATTTTGATATTGCGGATGACTTAACAAAGAAATTAGGTCTCCTCCTTTTGCAAGGTTGGAGTTCACAATCTGAAGAAAGAAAAATTAATTTCAACAAATGGGTAAGTAGGAATTCTTGGGTTGAAGATTATGCAACATTTGTTGTTATAAGAGAAGAATTTAATATGTTGCCTTGGTGGGAATGGCCTAAAGAATTTAAAATAAAAAATAATAAGTTCTTAAAATCATGGATTAAGATAAAAAGTGAAGAGATACTTATTAAAAAATTAATACAGTGGCATCTTGATGAACAATGGAGCATCATTAAAAACTTCGCAAAATCAAGAAATATAAAGCTAATAGGAGATTTGCCTTTTTATGTCTCCAGAGACAGCGCCGATGTATGGAGTAATAAATCATTATTTTCAATTTTTAAAAATGGAGATTTAATCTTTCAAAGTGGTGTTCCACCTGATTATTTTTCATCAACAGGACAATTATGGGGTACCCCAACTTACTTTTGGTCAAAACATAAGAGGACTAATTTCGATTGGTGGAGAAAAAGATTTCGAAGACAATTTGAACTTGTGGACATATTGAGATTTGATCATTTCAGAGGTTTAGCGGGTTACTGGAGAGTAAGCGGCAGTTCTAAAACGGCAATTATTGGAAAATGGATAAATTCTCCAGGTAGATCATTACTTAATAAAGTAAAAAAAGATCTAGGGGGGAACTATCTACCAATTATTGCGGAGGATCTTGGAGTAATAACCCAAGATGTAGAAAAATTAAGGAAATATTTCAAACTGCCTGGCATGAAAATATTACAATTTGCTTTTGATGGTAATGAAGATAATCCCTATTTACCTAAGAATATTGAAGGAGAAAATTGGGTTGTTTATACAGGTACTCACGACAACTCTACTTCTGTTTCATGGTGGAAGTATTTAGATTATGAATCCCAAAAAAGAATACAAGATGAGTATGAATTTTCAGAAAATCCCTCTTGGGATTTAATAAAAATTGGCATGAAAACAAATGCTAATCTCTTTATCGCTCCATTACAAGATCTTTTATCCCTAGACGATTCAAGTAGATTAAATAAACCTGGCACCATAAAAAATAACTGGAAATGGAAGTTAAATCGTCCGTTAGAAGAAATAGAAGATAATTTAAGAACTTATAGTCAGCTAGGAAATAATTTTGGAAGAACTCTAAAGTAGAATTTATTAAAAATTATTTATCAACCATATTATTTTCAAAATTTTGAATTTCTATAACATTTACATTTAAAATAAAGTATCTCTTTAATGCAAATAAAGTTAGGATTAATATAAAAAAATACAAAAGGCTTCCTTGCCATGTATTGATAAGATCGAATTTCCTGAAGAGGAAATCCTTTCTGTCTTTCTTTAAAATTTTTCTCTCTTTAACCGCTAAGTTTAATAATGTATTTTTTTTTAATACTAAGCATTCCTCTAATTTAATTAATATAGACCTTATAAAAGGATACTCTGGCCTAACTTTTTTATTATTATTTTCAATAGATTTTATTATTCTTTCAGGAATTCTTGAAATTAATGATAATTCTTTAATTGTGAGTTTTTGTTTTATTCTTGCTTCTTTTACTAACTTTGCAATTTCTATATATTGGTCAACCAATTTAGGACTAAAGTCTTTATTTTTTTTTGATTTTTTGTTAAATAAAAAAAGATTTTTAAAAATATTCATTTAATCTTCCAAAGCTTAATAATCCTTTTAATTCTCATTTTTAGAACACTTCATTCAATTCTAATGGAATTAAAATCATAAGTAAGTTTATTAGAAACAAATATAAAAACTAGACTGTAGAAATAATATTCTGCACTGCACTTTTTGCAATATTTAGAGGGCTAAAAGTATCTCTAATTAAAGCTAAGAGTTTTTTCGCATCATTGAATTCTAATTTTTCATCTTTTATAAGACTTAAAAGAAGATTCTTCCTAACTTCGGATCCTTTTTTACTGATAAATAATTTTAATCCCGCGTTAGCAACTGGTATAAGGTCTGAATTAATATTATTTGAATCTTTGAATAAAATGTTTAACAAACTTTCTACTTTTTCTATTTGAATTTGACCCTTTTTGTCAAAAACGACGTCTAAAAGAATTTCTAAAATCTCTTCAGAATTATCGGTAAGTAGTTTTTTAGCAATATAAGGATATGCAATTTTTAAAATTTTAAATTCAGGATCTAGTCTTAGTGCTAAACCTTCTTGACTCACAACGGCTCTTATTATTAATGCAAACCTACTGGGAACTCTGAAAGGATAGGAATACATTAGTTTTGAGAATTTATCAGTAACATTTTTAAGATTAAAATTACCAACCTCAGCGCCTAAAGATCCTCCAAGAACTTCTTTTAATGGTTCGACAAGTTTTTGAAGATCTTGTTCTTTGGTTAAAAAACCTAATTTCTGGAAATCTTCTGCCAGAAGATAATATTCTTCGTTAATTATGTGAACAATTGCCTTAATAAGAGTAAGTCTATCTGAATTTGTAATGGTATCCATCATTCCGAAATCAACATAAGCTAAATTCCCACAATCCGCGTTTCCTCCTTTGAGAGCAAACATATTTCCTGGATGTGGGTCTGCATGAAAATATCCAAATTCAAATAATTGCTGCAACCCACTTATGACACAAGTTTTTATAAAAGAAGCAGGTATTAAGTTATTTTCCTCTAATAAAGCTCTATCTCTTAACTTAACTCCATCAATCCAAGAGGTTGTGATAATCCTTTTAGATGAAAACTGTTTTTCTAATTTAGGAATAAAAATATTTGGGTTATCTTTGAATAAATTTGCAAACCTCAAAGCATTTTCGGCCTCTTTTTGATAGTCAATTTCATCAAAAAGTGCCTTGCCGAATTCATCTATTATTTCTCCAATTCCAACACCTATATTTAAAGGTAAGAGTGGAGATAAAAAAGTTCCTAAAAATCTTAAGATTACAACATCCCTTCTTATAAGAAAGTATAAATTTGGTCGTTGTACTTTCACCGCTAAGTAAGAATCATTTATTTTTGCTTTATAAACTTGACCTAAGCTTGCTGAAGCAATGGGAATATCTGGAAAATCTTCAAATAATTCATTAGCAGGAGAACCAAGTTCATCTTCAATAATTTTCAAAGCAATTTTGTGATCAAATGCTGGGAGATTATCTTGTAAGTTTGTAAGTTCTGTAAGCCAATCTTGTCTAACAAGATCAGGTCTAGTTGAGAGTGCTTGGCCCAATTTGATAAAACAAGGTCCTAAATCTGTTATTACATCAAAAAGATATTTCGAAAGATTTTTTTGTACATTTTTATTTTTACTGTTACCTTGAAAAAGTATTCTTAAAAATAGAAAAATAAAAGTTAAAAGGATATATAAAACTCTTGGAATAAAAATCCATGGTCTCAAAATCAACCAAAGCAAATCATCTTTTGCTGAATATTTCGAATAAGATCTTTTCATTAAAGTTAAAGAATATCAAAAATGATTACCACGTAGTCCATTCTATATATCTCAATAATAGTTTATGAGCATTTCATCTTTTCTAACTAAAAAGTTTTTAAAGTCTTTATTCTTTCCCGCTCATAACAGAGGGGCAGCTTTACCAAAGAAATTAGTGAAGTTATTAAACAATCCCCCTGGGTATTGGGACTTACCCGAACTACCAGAAATAGGTTCTCCACTATCCAACAGCGGATTAATTGCCAAATGTCAAAGAGAATTCTCTGACAAATTTGGGGCGAAAGGATGTTTTTTTGGAGTTAATGGAGCTTCCGGATTAATTCAATCAGCAGTAATTGCAATGGCAAATCCAGGCGAATATATCCTGATGCCTAGAAATGTTCATATTAGTGTTATAAAAATCTGTGCGTTGCAAAACATAAAACCAATATTTTTTGACCTAGAAATTTCAACCGAAACGGGTCACTACAAACCAATTACAAAAATTTGGTTAGAAAATGTATTTAAAAAATTAAATTTTGATGGGAATAAAATAGCAGGTGTGATTCTTGTAAGTCCCTCTTATCATGGTTATGCGGGAGATTTAGAGCATTTAATAGATTGTTGTCATCAAAAAAACTTACCTGTTTTAGTTGATGAGGCCCATGGTTCATACTTCCTTTTTTGTCAAAACCTTAATTTACCAAAACCGGCCTTATCATCAAACGCTGATTTAGTAGTTAATTCCTTGCATAAGTCTCTCAATGGATTAACTCAAACAGCGGTACTTTGGTATAAAGGTAATCTAATAAATGAAGGTAATTTAATTAACAGTATTAATTTGTTGCAAACTACTAGTCCAAGTTCCTTATTACTTTCTTCTTGTGAAGAGTCTATTAGGGACTGGCTTGATAAAAAATGTTTATCAAAATATCAAAAAAGAATTTTAGAGGCAAAAAGTATTTACAAAAAATTAATTCAAAAAAATATTCCTCTCATAAAAACTCAAGACCCTTTAAAAATTGTAGTAAATACTTCTAAGGTTGGAATTGATGGTTTTACTGCTGATAATTTTTTTTATAGAAATGGACTTATTGCTGAATTACCAGAAATGATGACTCTCACTTTTTGCTTAGGATTTGGGGATCAAAAAGATTTTCTTAATTTATTTGAAAATTTATGGAAAAAATTACTATTAAATTCCAAAAAATCAAAAAGTTTAGAAGTTCTCAAATCGCCATTTAAATTAGTACAAGTACCAGAAATTGAAATTGGAATTGCTTGGAGAAGTGAGTCTCGGAGTATTCCTTTCTCTCAATCCTTGAATAAAATATCTGGAGATATTATTTGCCCTTATCCTCCAGGTATACCTCTACTGGTGCCTGGAGAAAAAATTGATATAGATAGGTTCAATTGGATCAATTATCAAAGTTTATGCAACAAAGATCTGGTAAATTTTAATATAAGAGTCATATAAACATAGAAATTTCATATGAGATTAAGAAGCGGATTATTAATAGGAATTTTTGGTTTAATTGTTGTTTTGTTGGGAGGATGGTTTTTTACATTAGCAACAGCGTTGCTTACATACTTGGCATTATTGGAATTCTTTAGAATGGCTGAATTTAAAGGAATAAAACCAGCTACAAAAACCACATTATTTTCATCTTTCATAATCATAATTTCTACCTACCTTGAGACCATTGGTTTGCTTGAAGGTGAAATATCAAATTCTTTTTTGCCAATTTGTGCAGTTGGAATATGCACTTGGTTACTTTTGCAACCAAAACCTGGAACAATTTCAGATATTGCAGCCTCTATTTTTGGACTATTCTATTTAGGATTTTTACCCAGTTACTGGATTAAATTAAGAGGAATAGATTCAGTGATAATAAGTTCAAATCAGGGTTTTATTTCGTTTGATAACTTATCAAATACTACAGGTCTTCATTTAACTTTAACTTCTTGTTTTTTAATTGTAGCTAGTGATATTGGTTCCTATTTTATTGGAAAATCATTTGGTAAAACATCGCTTTCTCCGATATCCCCTAGCAAAACTATAGAAGGTTTAATCGGAGGAATATCCTGTTCAATTGTATTAGCAATATTGTTCGCATTTTTAATGAATTGGGAAAATACATTATTTATTGGGATCTTATATGGAATTTTAATTTCTCTTATGGCACTAGTTGGAGATTTAATCGAATCTATGATGAAGAGAGATGCAAAAATAAAAGATTCCGGAACTTTTTTGCCGGGACATGGAGGAATTCTCGACAGAATTGACAGTTACATCTTTACTCCATCTGTTTTGTATTACATTTTTATAATTCTCAAATATCTGAATTAAATAAATTTTTTTATTCCAAAAAATAATCTTGGATAATTTTACTAGATAAAGACGGTAGATCTACATGTGGAAGATGACCACAATTTTGCAACCCTACAAAATTTAATTTTTCAACATTTCTTATATTTTCAATCTCTTTTTTACCAAGAATTCGATCATTCTCTCCACATAATGTTTTAATTGGGGTATTTTGGATATATTTATGAGTTCCAGCAAACCCTCCACTTTTTGCAAATGATGCAAGTGAATTCCTCCACCCTTTGCAACCTAGATGAATTGAGGCAATTTGCTCTTCCATCTTACCAACACATTCATCTGGAAAAGCAAATGCCTGCCTACAAAGACTTTTTCTAACCTGAGGCAATCCAAGAAATGAGGCGCCAATTTGGTTAAGAGGAAAGGGTATACTTTTAGATTCTCCAAACAATCCTGCGGGGGACAAAAGGATAATCTTATCAATAGAATCAGGAATTTCAAAAGCAAGTTTTAGAGCAGTTGAGCCTCCCATTGAGGCCCCAACAATTTTTATATTATTTGTTATTTGTAAGGTATTAAGCAAATCAATTAAATATGAAATTATTTTCGAGGGATTGTATTCATTTGTTGCGAATCTAGGACTAAAACCAAAACCTAACAGATCAGGCACTATAACTTGGAAATTTCTTTTTAGTGATTTATATATCCTCCTGAACTCTAAAAAACTACTGTCAAATCCATGTAGAAGAAGTATGGGTTGACCTTTTCCTCCCATAACCACAGGGAATTTTAAAGAGTTCCAGTTTCGGTTTAGTTTTATCCACTTAACATCATTTGCCAAATAGAGACCTAAAGGGTCTAATAGTGACAATCTGGCACTTTCGAAAAATTCCATATTTAAATTACTTAATTGTTCAAAATTGTTTTTAGTCAAAAAAATTTTTATATTTTAATTTTTTGTTGTTCAAAATTTGCAATGACCTCTACGAGATCCCGTTTATAAATTTCAAAAGGCAAAAAGTGAATCTCAGATTTATCTCGACAAGTAAAATCAGCAATTTTCTCTAAATTGTTATTTTCAAAAACATTTATTCCAAGTTCTGCAATAGTAGTTGGCAGATTCAATTCTTGCATAAGGACGAATAATTGTTTAATTAATTGATCAGCTAATTTATTATTATTTTTCATTTCTTCTAATCTTAATTGTAATAATAATCCAACCCCAACAATCTCACCATGTAAGAATTTATTAGGGGTAATTATCTGAGTAATTGCATTATGAATAGCATGTGCTGCTGCAGTCCTACATTTTTCTCCACCAATACCACCAACTAATCCTGCTGTAAGTCCACATGCTTCTATAGTATTTCGCCATGAAGGATTATTTTCATATTGACCTTTAAATGCTTTTTCTCCATTAATTAATAGTTGATCTCTTAAAACTCTTGATATCTGAATTGCTTGTTGAACAAGACCATCATCTAACGTTGAACTTGTTATTGAGGATTCATACCATTTTGCTAAAGCGTCTGCTATCCCACTAGCAAGTGTTCTTGATGGAGCTGTTTGAATAAACTTATGATCATATACTAGTATTTCAGGACAAGATCCTAATGTAACATCCTTTATGAATTGGCCATCTTTTGTATAAATATTTGACAAGGCTGTCCAACCTGCACATGTTGAGGCGCTAAGTGGCACTGTAATAATAGGGATATTGAGAGAGTCGGCTATATATTTTCCAGAATCTAGAACTTTGCCGCCTCCAGCCGCGATAACAGAGTCATTATTATTTTTTAAAATAATATTCTTGACTCTTGATATGTCTTCATAACAACAATCAAATTCCAAATTGGCAGAATTGACACTTAGATTATGATTTTTTAAATCAATTAGAATTTTATTTCTCAGACTATTTGTATGGACCCCCCTACCTAAAATTAATGGGCTTTTGGTTAATTTAGTAATTTGAGATAAAGATTTTTCCCATGCGTTATTACCCCTAAACACAATTCCTGGAGATATTGACTGCATATTTACTTTTTATAATTAGAAGTTAGCACTTGCTAACTCTTGAGAAGATTCCTCAGAAGAAATATTTATTGTAACTTTTTTATTATCATCAATATCAACTAAAGCCTTATCTCCATCCTTTATTCTCCCAGAAAGAACTTCTTCAGCTAAGCTATCTTCAAGTAAACGCATAACTGCTCTTCTCAAAGGTCTTGCTCCGTAGGAAGGATTATAACCTTCTTCAACAAGTCTTTCTTTGAAAGAATCAGTCACATCTAACTTAATTCCTTTATCTCGTAAGCGTGCAAAGACTTCTTGCAACATTATTTCAGCAATTTCTTTAACTTCATTTTTAGTTAGTTGTCTAAATACAATTATTTCATCAAGTCTATTTAAAAATTCAGGCCTAAAGTATTGCTTAAGTTCCTCATTAACTAAAGATTTTATTCTATTGTATTGGCTATCTTCAACTGAATCACCTGAGAATTCAAAACCTAAACCTCCTCCTCCTTTCTCGATTACTTTAGAACCAATATTAGAAGTCATTATTAACAATGTATTTTTAAAATCTACAGTTCTACCTTTGGAGTCAGTTAATCTTCCGTCTTCCAGGAGTTGTAATAATAAATTGAATACATCTGGATGAGCTTTTTCGACTTCATCAAATAAAACAACAGTATAAGGACGCCTCCTGACTGCCTCAGTAAGCTGGCCACCTTCATTAAAACCAACATATCCAGGAGGCGAACCTATAAGTTTACTTACTGTATGTCTTTCCATAAATTCTGACATATCTAATCTGATCATTGCTTCTTCACTACCGAAGAAATATGAAGCTAAAGATTTAGTTAATTCAGTCTTGCCTACACCGGTAGGACCAGAAAAGATGAAACTCGCAATGGGTCTATTAGGATTCTTCAATCCAACTCTTGCTCTTCTTATGGCTCTAGAAACAGCTTTTACAGCTTCATCTTGTCCAATTAACCTTTGGTGAAGTGTTTCCTCCATATTAAGAAGTTTGACTGATTCGGTTTCTGTTAATTTTTGAACAGGAACACCAGTCCATGAAGCCACTATATGTGCTACATCCTCTTCACTTACAAGTGGACTTTGCAAGAGTTTTGAATCACTTTTTAAAGACTTGTTATCAGCATCAGTTTGATCTCCAGCAGTAGATTCTTTTTTATTTTCCAATACCTCTTTAATTTTTGCCGACAATTCCATCTCTTTTTCACGAAATTGACCAGCCTGATCAAAATTTTGGTCTCTTACAGATTCTTCCTTCTGTTTTTGAATTTGTCTTAGTTCTTTATCAATTTGTTTAGCTTCAGGCGGAAGTTTTGAGTTCATTAAACGTACTCTACTTCCAGCTTCGTCGATGAGGTCAATAGCCTTATCTGGTAAATATCTATCAGATATATAACGATCCCCTAAATGAGCTGCTGCCTCAAGCGCATCATCAGTAATTTTTAGACGATGATGTTGCTCATAACGCTCTCTTAAACCTTTTAAAATTTCAATTGTATCTTCAATAGATGGCTCACCTACCATTACAGGCTGAAATCTTCTTTCCAGAGCAGCATCTCTCTCAATATGTTTTCTATATTCATCTAGAGTTGTTGCTCCTATACATTGAAGTTCTCCTCTAGCTAATGCTGGCTTTAGAATATTTGCTGCGTCTATAGCTCCTTCAGCAGCTCCAGCACCTATTAAAGTATGGACTTCATCTATGACGAGTATGACGTTTCCTGCTGATTTAATTTCTTCCATTATTTTTTTTAACCTTTCTTCAAATTCACCCCTATACTTTGTTCCTGCAACCAAAAGTCCTATATCAAGTGTTAATACTCTTTTGTCTTCAAGTATGTCTGGGATATCTCCGGTTTGTATTCTTTGAGCCAAACCTTCTGCGATAGCAGTTTTACCTACTCCTGGCTCACCAATGAGAACAGGATTATTTTTTGTTCTTCTACCTAATATTTGAACTACACGATCTATTTCTGAATGGCGGCCAACTACTGGATCTAATTTTGATTCACTAGCTAGCTTTGTTAAATTAGTACCAAATTCATCAAGAGTAGCAGTTTTTAAGTTGCCCTTAGTGGTACTAGCACCTGTACCAACTTCGGCTGTTTCACCTAGCATCCTTATGACTTGAGTTCTTACTTTAGTAAGGTCAATATTAAGATTTTCAAGAACTCTTGCGGCCACACCTTCGCCTTCTCTTATTAAACCCAATAATAAATGTTCTGTACCTATGTAATTATGACCTAATTGACGCGCTTCCTCGAGAGATAATTCCAACACTCTTTTAGCCCTAGGTGTAAAAGGTATTTCTACAGCTACAAACCCTGAACCTCTTCCGATTATCTTCTCCACTTCAATCCTTGAATCTTTAAGATTAACTCCAAGTGATTTTAGTACTTTTGCTGCAACCCCAGTTCCTTCTCCAATTAACCCTAAAAGAATTTGTTCAGTTCCAACGAAATTATGACCGAGTCTTCTTGCTTCCTCTTGAGCAAGCATGATGACTTTTATAGCCTTTTCGGTAAATCTTTCAAACATTAGAAAAGTTAGATTCTTATTAATAACCTACCAGTAATATGTCAATTTTGTGTTCAGAATGAGCTTTTGTGAATACCCAAAAATGTAATTTATTGAATTAAATCGAACTTTTTTAGTGATATAGCAATAAATTATAGTAATTTCAAGCATTCTGGTTATCCGAACAATTAAATTTTTATATTATTTTAGTTGTTAATTTTTTTTCTTTTAAAAGAGCATGGGAACCATCTTTATAATAATTCTTTCTTATCCCTACAGTAGAAAAATCAAAGCGACTATAAAATTTTTGGGCAGTAAGATTGCTTTGAGAAACCTCTAAAAGTAATTTGTTTAGATTTAATTTTTCACATTTTTTTATTAAATAGCCCATAAGATAAGATCCAAAACCCTTTTTTCTGAATTTCTTATTTACAACAAAATAATTTATTTGAGCTTCATCAAGAATTACTTGAAAAACACATATTCCAATTAATAAATTTTTAACTAACAAACCAAAGATTTTTGTACCTTTTTTTTTGAATTCGTGAGCCCATTGTTTCTTAGACCATAGCGAAATCGTATTTGAATCTAATTCATAACATAAATCAATATCTTTCTCATTTATTTGCTTAATAGATATCATTTTAATATGTATATGTAGAGTTCAAATCTAGAGTCATTATAAAATATGACAGTTTTGGTAAAGCTTTACTTAAAATTATCTTATGGAAGAAAAACAATCTTTTTTAAAACAGAAAATTGACTTGGAAAGTCCCAATAAAAATATCGTACCAATTACTACATCCATTGGAGAAGATGGAAAATTGTCAGTTGGTGGATGTTCTATCGAAGAATTAGTTAAAAAATATGATTCTCCTCTGTATATTCTGGATGAAATCACTTTAAGAAAGTCTTGCAGAGCTTATAAACAAGCATTAGAAAAATATTATCCAGGTGAATCACTCCCCATATACGCCTCCAAAGCAAATAGCTCTATTTTTATGAGTAACCTTATTTCTGGAGAAGGTTTAGGTCTTGATGCGGTTTCGGAGGGAGAATTATTAACTGCATTAAAGGGTGGTGTACCAAATGAAAAAATTGTTTTTCATGGGAACAATAAATCTGATAAAGAAATAGATTTCGCAATTAGAAATAATATTAAAATAATTGTAGATAATGACTATGACTTAAAAAGACTAGAGGATATATCAAATGCATTAAATCTTGACTTAGAAATTATGATTCGCTTCACACCTGGGATAGAATGCCACACACATGAGTACATAAGAACAGGTTCATTTGATAGCAAATTTGGTTTTGGGATCGAATATTTGAATAATATATTTGAAAGCATAAGCCACACTAAACACCTTAAGTTAAAAGGAATACATGCTCATATTGGTTCCCAAATTTTTGAACTAGACCCTCATAAGGATCTTGGTGAAATAATGGTAAAGGTAATTTTAGATGCCAAGAAATTTGGCCATAATATTCAAGAACTAAATGTAGGTGGAGGCTTAGGCATAAAATATACAAAAAAAGACGACCCCCCTTCTATTGATGAATGGGTAAAAACAATTTCCACCTCTGTAGTTGAATCATGTAAAAAAAACAATTTAGATTTACCTAAATTGATGTGTGAACCTGGGAGATCCGTCGTATCTACAGCAGGTATAACAATTTACAAAATTGGGGCTTTTAAAGAAATCCCTGGAATCAGAACTTATTTGTCTGTTGATGGCGGGATGAGTGATAATCCAAGGCCAATAACATATCAATCAAATTATTCCGCATGTTTGGTAAAAAATCCCTTTAATATCGATTCAAAGAGTAAATATACTATCGCTGGCAAGCATTGCGAATCAGGAGATGTATTGTTTAAGGAGATAGAACTAGCAGATTGCAAAACAGGAGATCTTATATGTGTTTTTGGTACTGGTGCATATAATAATTCAATGAGTTCTAACTACAACAGAATTCCAAGACCTGCAGCTCTTGTAGTTTGCAATGGAGAAGCCGAGATTATTCAAAAAAGAGAAAGTCCTTCTGATCTTCTAAGATATGATGTTTTGCCTGATCGCTTTATTAGACAAAATTAGGTACATTTAAATTAATTTTGTTTTTAGTGTGAATTTCTGGGGAATTATAAATTTAAAGCTATTGTTGGATGTCTTATTTGCTGTTGGTTTCGGACTTTTATTATTCTCTAGAGTAAAAGAACAAAGAACATTATGGCTCCTTAGAGGATATTTGTTTTTAGTTTCATCAGCATGGTTTATTCAAAGATATGCATACTTACCACTAACATCAAAATTAATTGATGCAGTAGTTCTTGCCTGCTCTCTATCATTAGCGATCCTTTGGCAAGGAGAGTTAAGAAGATTAATGGAACTATTAGGCACTGGCAGGCTAGCTGTAATACTAGGAAATCCACCAAAGGAATTTAGAGCAACTTCAACTACCATTTCTCAATTAGTTGATACTGCAGGTAAACTCTCTCAAAACAGAAGGGGCGCTCTAATAGTTGTAGACTTGGGGAGTGACTTGAGACCTGAAGATTTTTTATATTCAGGTACTAATATTGAGGCACAATTATCAACTGACCTATTAATAAATCTTTTTGCAACAGATACACCCTTACATGATGGGGCTGTTCTTGTGAAAGGGAATAAAATAATATCTGCAGGGGTAATTCTCCCTTTATCTAGGCAAGGAATAAGTAGATACGGAACTAGACATCTTGCTGCTTTGGGAATTACAGAAAGATTTGACAGGTGTATTTGTATTGTTGTCTCTGAAGAGACAGGTACATTATCATTAGCAAACCAAGGGAAACTTGAAAGACCAATTACCAGCAGCAGGTTACAAGAACTTCTTATAAATTTAATTGGTAATCAAAATACTATGGGAACGAATAAATCATCTTTAGGGAAAAATTCTTTATCACAAAATACAAAGCCAAGTGATAATATTATCAGTGATTCTAATGGTAAAGAGAACGAAAAGCCTGCTATCTTTCTCAACAAAAATGATTAACTTATGAGTTTAGGGAAAATAATTGACAAGAAAAATAATAACTTATCCATGAAAATAGATAAGCAAAAGGTTCCAGAACATGTTGCAATAATTATGGACGGTAATGGTAGATGGGCAACAAATAAAGGCTTGCCGCGTACATATGGTCATAAAAGAGGCGTTAGTGTTTTAAAAGAAATTCTCAAATCATCAAAAAAATTAGGTTGCAAAATACTAACTGTTTACGCTTTTTCAACTGAGAATTGGACAAGGCCAACAAAAGAGGTTGATTTCCTCATAAATCTTTTTAGTGAAGTCTTGAGAAACGAAATTGAAGAGTTACATGAAGAATCAACAAAAATTAAATTTATTGGAGACTTAACTCCTTTTCCAGAAACTCTTAAAAAAATCATATATACTTCAGAATCTCTTACTAAAAACAACAATAAATTTTTATTGAATGTATGTGCTAATTACGGTGGTAGACAAGAAATTGTAAAAGTTGCAAAAGAATTAGCATTAAAATCTGCTTCTGGTGAAATAAAGCCAAGTGAGGTTAATGAAGAATTATTTAATTCAGAACTATTGACTCGAGGAATTAAAGATCCAGAGTTACTAATAAGAACTAGTGGAGAAAAAAGGATCAGTAATTTTCTTTTATGGCAATTAGCTTATTCAGAAATTTACATATCTGATGTGATGTGGCCAGACTTCAATGAGTTTGAATTTCTAAAAGCAATCATTGATTACCAATCAAGGAATAGACGATTCGGCGGTATAGAATCATTACCAAATGAATCTCTTGAAGATTCATAATACTCTTCCTAACGAAAATGTCTTATTCTAATAATCAGTCATTAAGAGAAATTAGGTTCGATTGGAATAAAAAGGAGATATTGGAAATACTTAATATGCCTCTGATTGATTTAATGTGGGAATCACAGGTCATTCACAGGAAATTCAACAACTACAATATACAACTAGCATCTTTGTTCAGTGTAAAAACAGGAGGCTGCGAGGAAAATTGTTCATATTGTAGCCAATCAATTTACAGTGCTAGCGAAATCAAAAGTCATCCACAATTTCAAGTTGAAGAGGTTTTAGCGAGAGCTCAAATAGCAAAAAGTGAGGGTGCAGATAGGTTTTGCATGGGTTGGGCATGGAGAGAAATTAGAGATGGGAAATCTTTTAATGCAATGTTAGAGATGGTTAGCGGTGTAAGAAATTTAGGAATGGAAGCATGCGTTACAGCTGGAATGCTTACACAAGAACAAGCTTCCAGACTTGCTGATGCAGGTTTGACAGCGTATAACCATAACCTTGATACTAGTCCTGAATATTATAAAAATATTATTACGACTAGAACTTATCAAGACAGGCTAGATACTATAAAAAGAGTTAGAAATGCAGGAATAAATGTTTGTTGTGGAGGAATAATCGGTTTAGGTGAAACTAACGGCGATAGAGCATCTCTTTTGGAAGTGCTTTCAAACATGAATCCACATCCTGAAAGTGTTCCTATAAATTCATTAGTAGCTATTGAAGGCACTGGTTTAGAAGATAATGAAGAAATTGACTCTATTGAGATGATAAGGATGATAGCTACAGCAAGAATTCTTATGCCAAAAAGTAAAATAAGATTAAGTGCAGGTCGAGAAAAGCTCTCAAAAGAAGCTCAAATTTTATGTTTTCAATGCGGTGCAAATTCAATTTTTTACGGAGATGAGTTACTCACGACTTCAAATCCATCTTTTCAATCAGACAGAAAACTTCTTGAAGAGGTTGGAGTATCATTTAATAAAGATTTTGCAACGTATGAAAAAAAATTATCTTCTTTATGAAAAGCAAAAGTTACAAAATAGTTTCATTTTACTCTTTCTTTCCGTTTCAAGAAAACTTTATTCTTGAACTTAAAAATAAATTATTAGAAATCGAGAATGAAAATGATCTGTCAGGTTTATTGATTTTTGCAAGTGAGGGTATTAATGGAACTATTTGTGCTGAAAAAAATGTAATTGATATCGCTATCAATTTACTTAACAAATATACAGATAATAGAAATTTGAATATAAAAGTAAACTTTTCAAAGAAGAAAGTCTTCAAAAAATTAAAAATAAAAATCAAGAAAGAAATAGTTACCATGGGTGTCCCTGGAATTAATCCTTCGCGAGAGAACGGGACTTATATTAACTCAGCAAATTGGAATAAGTTGATCAAAAATCAAAATACAATAGTTATTGATACTAGAAATCATTATGAGGTTTCTATAGGGACATTTCAGAATTCTATAAACCCAAATACAAAAAACTTTAGTGAATTCCCAAAGTGGATTGATGATCATTTAGATACTCACTTAGAAAATAAAGAATCTACAAATATAGCCATGTTTTGTACCGGGGGCATCAGATGTGAAAAAGCTACTAGTTTATTAAAAAAGAAAGGTTATAAAAATATATATCATCTGCAAGGAGGAATTTTACAATACCTTGATGACGTATCAGAAGAAAAAAATTTATTTGAAGGTGAATGTTTTGTTTTTGATAAAAGAGTTGCTTTAAATCATGAATTAGAAAAAGGTACCTATTCTATTTGTCATGCATGTGGAATGCCAGTTTCAATTAAAGATCAAAAAAGAAAAGAATATAGGGAGGGCATTCAATGTCATTTCTGCATAAATCAATTCAGTGATGATGATAGAAAAAGATTTGAAGAAAGACAAAAACAGATCGATAGATTAAAAGTTGAGAATCCTAAAATTTATCAGGGCTAATTTTCCAAAATCATGAAAGTTGAAGAATTAGAAAAATTAGCAGGTACTATTGGATTATTAATTAAAATTCAAGTTAGAGAAACTCTTGGATTATGTTTTTTTAGAATTGTTATAGCAGAACAGAAAGATAACGTTATAAAGATTTGGGCCGAGATGAAAGGTTGGACTTATTTTAATAAACAAGGTATTCAGCTTGATACATTAAGAATCCTTAGTAAATCTCCGGCTTTTGTTTCTGAATTAATATGGGCAACAACTATGGCTTGGGCAATTGAAAAAAAATCAAGTAACAAAGCAAGACTTTTAGCTATTTTTGACAGTGAAGGATATAGTAAAAAACTTGTAAGATATTTTAAGTTAATAGGCTTTAAAATTGTGAAAGAAGTTGGTTCTAACCCGGTAGACCTCTTATTAAGATTAGTCTGGGGAGGTGCGGGTACACTTATGAGCGGAGAATGTATTCTCATATTGAAGAAACTTGAAAAGAAACTCTCTTTAATTGAAGAAAATCAACCTGCATGATAACTACTTCTAACTAAGGGGCCAGAAGATACTTTCTGGAATCCTAATTCTTTAGAGAAGCGATATAAATATTCAAACTCCGATGGATGCCAATATTTTTTAACTGCCAAATGATTTAATGAGGGCCTTAAATATTGGCCGATTGTAATCTGATCACAATCTATTTTTTTAAGATCATAAATTGTATGTTTTATTTCATCCAATGTTTCACCAAGACCTAACATAATGCCTGATTTAGTTTGAATATGAGGAGCAATAGCTTTTGACTTTTTCAGTAAACTGAGGGATTTTTTGTAATTTGCACCCCTCCTAACTTCTTTTTGCAGTCTTTCAACAGTTTCAAGATTATGATTAAAGCATATTGGGTCTTTTTCTAAAATCATCTTCAATCTTTCAGTCTGAAGGTTATTTGATTCATCAAGATTTTTGCCTCCACCCCATAAATCAGGAGTTAAAACTTCAATTTTAATTGTTAAATCAATTTTTCTAATCTCATCAATTGTAGATATAAATAAATTTGCACCATGATCAGGGAGATCGTCTCTAGCTACAGATGTCAAAACAACATATTTCAAATTTAGTACTTTAACTGCTTCAGCGACTTGAGTACATTCATCAATATTGATAGAACTAGGTCTACCTTTATTTACCTGACAAAAAGCACATGAACGAGAACATATCGATCCACCAAGTAAGAAGGTGGCTGTTCCTGAGGCATAACATTCTGCTCTATTTGGACATCTTGCTTCTTCACAAATAGTATGAATATTTGATTTTTTGATAAGTGTTTGTATTTTTTCGAATTCTGTAGCTTTACTAATAGGAAATTTAATCCAAGAGGGAAGTCTTAAGATTTGTTCTTTCTTGATTAGATTATTGTCTCTCATTATCTACTTTAGTTTTGTTCTGCCTTCTAAGGCCCTTGCAAGGGTAACTTCATCCACATATTCAAGTTCACTGCCCATTGGGAGCCCATATGCAATTCTCGTAACTTTAGTAAAAGGGGCTAACAACTTTCCAATATAAAGACTTGTTGTATCTCCCTCAACACTTGGGGTCAATGCCAATATGATCTCATCTATTTCAGACTTGCTAACTCTTTCTACCAAGCTTCTTATTTCTAAGAGTTCGGGGCCAACAGAATCCATTGGGGATATTAAACCACCAATAACATGGTAAACACCTTTAAATTCTCTGGCGCGCTCCAAAGCAAGCAAATCTTTAGTTTCTGCTACGACACAGATTAGTTTTTGATTTCTTTCAGTATTTCTACAAATTTCGCATTCATCTTCTGAAGTCAAATTGAAACATTTTTTGCAACGACCAACATTACTATGTGCTTCTAACAGAGCCTTTGAAAATTCTCTTATTGTACTTTCAGGTTGTTTTAAAATAAACAGCGCTAATCGTTGCGCTGTTCTTGGACCAATCCCTGGGAATTTCTCAAAATGACCGATTAATTTTGAAAGTGGTTTGGTATAAGTAATCAAAATTAAACTATTTCTAGAGATAATTTAGACGCAAAATTCCGAATTGCCATAATTGTTTGCTTTTAATGTCTTATTATGTTTTTAGTTAGTAATTTCAAACAAAATGAAAAATATTAAATTTAACCCTTTCAAATATTTATTTTTGTTTTTTTTGTGTTTAACACTGAGTTCTTGTAGTGGCGGACTAAATGCCGGATTAGAAGCTTATCAAAGTCCAGATGGTAGATATGCCTTTTTGTATCCAACAGGATGGACTAGAATAAAAGTCGATGGAGGGCCTGAAATTATTTATCATGATTTAATAAATAGTAATGAGACCTTAAGTTTAGTTATTTCTGATGTCAATAAAGAGGTTCAATTAGAACAATTAGGAAGCCCAAGTGAAGTAGGTCAAACCTTAATTAATAAAGTCATTGCTCCCGAAGGATCAGGTAGAGAGGTAAAACTTATAAATGCCAATAAGAGGGAGGCATCCAATCATATTTTCTATGATTTAGAGTATGAATTAAATTTAAATGAACAGGCAAGACATGAATTAGCTACTGTCGTAATTGACAGAGGCACACTTTACACTTTCGCTGTGGGAACAAATGAAGAAAGGTGGAATAAAGTTGACGATATGTTTAGTAACGTAATTGAATCATTTAATTTCTTAATATAGTTAAGAAATTCTTACTAGATTCCCACTTGAACATTCCACAAATCAGCATATATTTTGTTCTGATCTAATAGTTTTTCATGTTTTCCGCTTTCAACTATTTTACCTTTATCAATAACTAGGATATTATCCGCATTTTTTATAGTGCTTAATCTATGAGCTATTACTATAGTCGTTCTTTCTTTTGTAATTTTAGATAACGATTTTTGAATTAAAGCCTCTGTTTCATTATCAACTGAAGCTGTAGCTTCATCTAATATTAATATTGGAGCATCCTTTAAAACAGCTCTAGCCAAGGCAATTCTTTGACGTTGTCCTCCTGAGAGCCTTTGGCCTCTTTCCCCCACTATAGTTTTATAACCATCTGGTAATTGTTCAATAAATTTATGTGCTTCCGCAATCTTTGAAGCTTTAATAATATCTTTAAGACTTGGGTTGATTGAGCCATAAGCAATATTCTCTTGTACACTGCCATGAAATAAATAAGTTTCTTGACTTACTAAAGAGATACACTTTCTTAAATCCTTCAAATTTATTTCTTTAATAGAAATTCCATCCAAGATTATTGAACCATTATTACTATCATAAATTCTAAGGAGTAGTTTTATTATTGTACTTTTTCCAGAACCTGTTAAACCAACAATTCCTAATGTTGAGTTATTTTCAATTTTGAAATTTATGTTTTTTAAAGTTAAATCTCGGCCAGGATAATTAAAATTTACATTATTAAAAATAATTTCTCCTTTGATATCTTTAGGTTCAATTTTTATTTTTCCATCTTTTATTTTTATAGGTGTATCTATCAGATCAATTACTCTATCTATTGAAGCCATAGATCTCTGAAAATCATCTAAAACATGCCCCAAAGTTGTTAAAGGCCATAATAGTCTTTGTGTAATAAACACTAAAAAACTATAAGTACCTACATCGAGTGTCTTATTCCAAGTTTGGAAACCTCCAATTAATAGAATCGCTATAAAAGCAAATAAAATTGCAAATCTTATAAGAGGGATAAAAGCAGAGGATAATTTTATTGCAGCCTTATTACTTCTTTGATAATCAAGACTTTCTTTATTTAATCTATTTAGTTCCCATTTTTCTTTAGTAAAACTTTTTATGGTTAGAATTCCACTTAAATTATTATTAAGCCTTGATGCCAACAGCCCAGCTTTATTTCTAACATCTCTGTATTTTGGAGCAAGCTTCCTTTGAAATTTAATCGATCCCAAAAATATAATTGGGATAGGGAAGAAAGCAAATAAAGCAATTTTTGGGGCAACAAAAATCATAGTGCCCCCAATTATTAAAACAGTTATAAATAACTGAATAATCTGATTAGCCCCTTGGTCTAGAAATCTCTCGAGTTGATTTATATCATCATTCAAAATAGATAATAGCCTTCCAGTATTATCATTTTCAAAAAAATCCATATCTAATTCCTGGATATGCTCATAAGCTTTTATTCTTAATTTATGTTGCGATAGCTGAGCCAAATTTCTCCATAAAATCGAATATAAATATTCAAAGGAAGATTCACCAGACCAAACTATTACTGAAGCAAATGCAAGAATAATCAATTGTGATGGAACTGCTTTTATTCCAAAACTAGCAATCCATGAATTCTGTTCCTTAACAACGATATCCACTGCAAGACCAATTATTACAGGGGGAGCTAAATCTAATATTTTATTAATTATGGAACTAAGAAAAGCAAAAAATAGTAACCTTCTTTCCTCAATCAGATTTAAATAAAGTCTAATTATTGGATTTTGATTGTTCTTAGGCCTCATAATAATAATAATTAAATTTTTCTATTATGAATTAAATTTTCTTTAGTTTCTAATTTACATTTTGTTTTTGCATCTTGATGACTTGCAGTACGCATAAACTCTTCGTAGTAACAATCACAAGTTTCATTCGCAATCTCTTCACTATATAACATTTCTGCTTTCATCATCTCCTCTTTGACACTCTGAAGACAAAATAATTTTATGAATGAATTTTGTTTCGTTTGAGCTAAATAATAACTATTAAAGAAGTTGAATAGTATTATCAGATTCACAAAAATAAAATATTTATATTTGCTAGCTTTCATTCTCTATCATTAGTTTCTGACTTTAATTTTTTTTAATTTATTTTTAGTTTCTCTATGCAGATCTCTGGGTAAATCTACCAAACTGTAATCATTAAAAATCTGTATCTTACCTATGGATCTACCATTTATATTAGTTGAATTACAGATTGAGGATATAATATTTGCAACTCTAACTCCATCAAATTTTCCAAAGTTAAATTTGTAGGTTTCAAAAGAATCATTTTGATAATTATTTCTTCTATTTGAATTTCTCATACGGTTATTACTATTTCTATTTGATCTATTTCGATCAGTATTATTTTGTTTATTAATCCAAGAATCATCTTCATTAACAAAAAATGATTTATTACCTATTACTAAATTAATCGCAGCCATTGCAATATTTGAGTCATCCATAGAGTATTTTTCTTTTAAATTATCTAGTACATCAATAATCAAAGCTTTATTTTCTTCATTTTCATCTTTAGCTAAAGAACTCTCATTAACATTATCTATAAGTTTCTCCATCCTTTTTTCATTTATTATTTTATTACTCGGTATATTAATTTCTTCAATCTTGGTTCTTGTTGAGTTTTCTAAGTTTCTTAGAAAATGTTTTTCTCTTTGATTAACAAATAAAATTGCTTCTCCTGATCTTCCTGCCCTTCCAGTTCTTCCAATTCTATGAGTATATGTTTCCTTGTCAAAAGGAAAATCGTAATTAACAACAAGTTTTATCCTCTCAACATCTAATCCTCTAGCCGCGACATCAGTTGCAACAAGGATATTAATAAATCCTTTTTTCAATCTATCTACGGTATTTTCTCTTTGATTTTGAGGTATATCTCCATTAAGTACTGCCACAGTATGACCTGAATTCTCTAAAGCTTCAGCTATTGAAGTAGTAAGTAGTTTTGTCCTTACAAAAATAATTACTCCCTCGTTATTAAGTTCTAGTATTCTTTTTAAAGCATCTAACTTATGATGCCTTTGTACATATAGAAATTTTTGCGAAATTAATTGAGTTTCATTTTTGACACTTTTGATTAATATTTCGGCGGGATTATTTAGATATTTTTTTGCTAT
Organism: Prochlorococcus sp. AG-355-P18; assembly: GCA_003280515.1. Classification (GTDB taxonomy): domain Bacteria; phylum Cyanobacteriota; class Cyanobacteriia; order PCC-6307; family Cyanobiaceae; genus Prochlorococcus_A. Next base: position 18,870 of record QCER01000003.1, on the reverse strand, counting down.
ATTTCTTATCTCACTAGGCATTGTTGCTGAAAACAATACCATCTGCTTATTTTCGGGAAGTTGATCAATTATCCATTCAATATCTTCAAGAAAACCCATGTTTAACATTTCATCTGCTTCATCTAAAACAAGACAATTTATATCTTTAATTTTAAAATTCCCCTGCCTTATATGATCCATTATTCGGCCAGGGGTTCCAACTACTACATCAACTTTTCTTTTTAATGCAGAAATTTGATTTCGATAGTCGGTACCTCCATATATTGGAACCGTTTTAAAATTACTAGATTCAGAACTATAACTTTTAAAAGATTCTGCCACTTGAGTTGCTAATTCTCTTGTAGGAGTCATAACTAAAACCTTGGCATTTAATTCTTTATTATCTTTAAGTTTTTCAATTAATGGTAATGCGAAAGCTGCAGTCTTTCCTGTTCCTGTTTGCGCTTGTCCTAGTAAATCCCTACCTAACATTAGTTCGGGAATTGCAGCTTTTTGGATGGGAGTTGGATTTTTATATCCTTTATTTTTTAACGAGTTTAAGATCGATTGATTAAAACCAAAATCTTGAAATCCATTCTCATTATCATCTCCTTTAGATACTTCCAATAGTTGTGATTCAATTTCTTTTTTGTTTTCTGCGTTCTTGAACTCTAGTAGGGAAGAATCTTCATTCTTAGGATTTTCCTGCTCACTACCAAGAGAGTTACTATCTTTTTTTAAAGCCATTCTAAATGCCTAATAATCTTCTGATTAGGCATTCAACAAATATCTAAATTGACTTAAATTGTTGATGAGCCTTACAGAGCCGAATTATTAATCTAACATCTTGAGGTTAGGATATTACTAATTTATCAAAAATAAAATTTTAATTTAAATAATATATATTTAAAGATTTTTTCGCTCTTGTAACAGCAGTATAAAATAACCTTCTTTCAAAATTATCTCTGCAAAAGATATTTTGATAATCTTTTTTTTCTTTTACAGCATATTGATTTCTTCTATAATTTTGGGACCACAAAATGTTTACTTTTTCAGATTCACTTCCTTGAGATTTATGAATAGTAATGGCTATTGCTGGAACAACATTTTCTAAATTAGATGGATCAATTAATGCGACAATTTCTTCGTTATTATCATTAAATTTTCTAAAAAGATATTTTCTTTTATTTTTTAAACCTATAAGTACTCCCATATCCCCATTTGACAATCCAAGTTCATTATTATTTTTTGTACACATGATAGGAACACCCTCTTTAAGAGTTTTAAGGTCATAGTTTTTTTTTTGACCAAAAACAATTTCATTCAAATATTCAACACTCCATATTCCGGAATTTTTTTCGCATAAAATCAAGTGACTTTGTAAATCCAGAAAGATCTTATCAACTAAATCTTTTTCATTAAGCAATAAATTATCAATACTCTCATTAAATATATATTTTTTTTTACTTAAATTTGAAGTAGAAATATTTAACTGTTTCAGATGACTTGTTATCGAAAATAATAGATCTTTTGGAATATCTTTTTCTCTACTCTTTGAGATAGTAATTTCTTTTGAATTATTATCTTTTTCTAATTTTTTTATCTTTTGATTAAGTAAAGAAAAATCATTATTAAATATTAAACTACTAATTAATGCTATATCTCCAATATTTCTATAAGTTTTTTCTAAATTTACTACACAAGATTTAATTGAACTATTATCGGAATATTCAAACAAATAATTCCATATAGAACAGTTATTTACTGGAGACAATTGATTTTTATCTCCAACTAAAATAATTTTACAATCCTTTGCTAGTAAATTTAAAACTGATTCAATCAAATCGATATTAACCATCGACATTTCATCAATTATGAAAATATCAAGCTCTTTTAGTTTAAATTTCAACTTAAGAGATTTATTTTGAGAATTTAAAATCCATCTATGTAAAGTTTGAAATTCTATTTGGTCTAGAAATTTGCTAAAGAAAATACTTTTTTTATCATTAAGAGCTTCTTTTAAACGAGCTGTAGCTTTACCAGTTGGAGCAGACAAACCAATATTTAAAAAATTATCAATTTGAAGGAGTTCTAGTATTAACTTTATTATTAAAGTAGTTTTACCCGTACCTGGTCCTCCTTGAAGGAAAACTAAGTTTGAATATTTAAATATATTTTTAATTTGATCAATTTTATTATCATCTTTAAAAATTATTGAGTTCATTAAATTATCGGTATTTATTTTTTTTAGAAATGAATACATAACTCTTTCTATCTTTTTTGACCATTTTGATAAGGATAATTTTCTATTTACTAATATGAATGGAGAATGAGGGGAACCAATCAAACCTATATTTTTTAGAACATCTATATGTTTATTGGGCCATCCATCTTCTAATAATTCAAAGATTATTAAACTATTATCAACATGAATAATAGTTTCACCATTTTTTTCAAACTCTAATAAAATTCTTATTACATCTTTTACGAAATTTCCATATTTTTTTTCACTAAATTTGAAAATACCTAAGATTAAATTAAATATATGATCGTATTGGAACTTTTCAATATCGTTAGTAGTTTTAGTCATTCTAAAAAAGGTTATCTAAATAATTAATTCTTTTTAAAGGTGCTTTGCTAATAAAAATACCTGGAGATATATCTTCAGACTTAGATTTTTCAAATAATTCAAAATCTGGTAATCCCTTTAAAAACAAATAAATATATCCTCCCAGATGTTTATGTGGTTGATAATTTTTAATTCGCCACTTTAATAATCTATGCAGTGCTAATAAATAAAGATGAGATTGCAATGGATAATGATGTTTAATCATTTCATTTCTCATGTTTTCATAGTTATAGTTTATTGGTAAACAATCACTATTATTACTATCAGAAATCAAATTACTTTTCCAATCAATTACCCACCATTTACTATCTTCTAATTTATTTCCTACAGGGAAAATACAATCAATACATCCTGAATGAAAGCCTTTATTCATAATTTGAAGATCATTTATTTTATTTGCATATTCTTCACCAAATTCATATTCCTGATCTAAAAAAAAGCAATTTGATATGTCACTAGAATTAATATTTCTACCTTCATAAGATAGGGTTAAATCATATTTGAGTTCCTTAATTAAGTATTCATTTGGAATATCAACTAGTTTCTTATTTTGTAATTCTCTTCCTAAAGATATATTTATGATTCTCAAAATCGCATCTTTTACTTTAAAAGCTAAAGAAGTATCGATTTGATGAAAGTTCAATTCCTCAATAATTAAATCAATTAATGCTTGATTATTATCATTTCTAAATTCAAATCTTTCTATTATTTTGTGCAGGCAAGTACCAGCAATAGTTCCTTTTGGAAATTCACTTAAGGGATTTGGATAAGAAAAATAATTAGGATAATTCTTTGAATTCGTAAAATTAGAATCATTGATAATTGATATATTATCTTCATAATCCTTATATTGATTAATGACTGCATCATTATTTTTATCTTTACGTATCCAAGAAGAATAACTTGAATAAGAAATAAATTGATCAGAATTAAATACATTAGATATTTTTTTATTAAGGTTATCGATTTTCCAAAGATTATTATTCATTCGGTTAGTTTCGAACTTAGAAAAAACCTCTTTTATTTTCTCTTTTTCTATTCTGACTTCAAAAGTAGACTTATAAATATTGATATTTTCCAAATTATTAAATAAATCATTATTTAAAATATTATTTTTATCCTCTGAATCATTAAAAACAATAAGCTTATATTTGCTCCTTGTAAGTGCTACATAAATTAACCTCTCACTCTCTTTAAATAAATCTTCTTCTTCTATTAATTTAATTTTTTCAACCTTCGCGCAGTTATTAGAAATATTAACGTATATGTTTCTGTCAATATATGATTTCCAAAGAGGTCCTTTAATTTTATTTGACTTATTTGAAATAATTGAGAGATATGGACACAAGACTATTTCAAATTCGAGGCCCTTACTACTATGAATGGTAGAAAGATTTATTCCATTTTGAAGATTATAATCTTTCGTCAAAAAATCTTCTCCAGTAGAAATTCTTAAAATATGATCTAACTGATTTTTATACCAGTTGAAGACTATATTGAGATCAAAATCATTATTTATTAATTCTATTTCAACAATTTCTGAAAGTTGAAATAAATTTGAATTTAAATCTGAATCTTGAATAATCGAGGATGACTTGTAATTTATAAGTAGTTCATTAACAATGTTTAAAAACCCTTTTTCTCTTAGTTCATTGGACCAAGTAATGCATTTATTAATTAAACTTTCTAAAGTATTACTAATTCCTTGATCAATTAAATCTTCTAACTTTATTTCTATAAACTTTGAAGTAGCAAGCAAAGTTATATTTTTTAAAGACCTTGGATTTAATAAACATTCAATGAATAAAAATAGTAGAGAACTTGCTTCTGTATCAAAAATATTTTGTTTATTTTGAATTTTGCATGGAAGGTTAAACTGATTTAATTTTTTTTTCAAATCTAAGCATTGCGAATTATTTAATGTAAGAATCGCAATTTTATTAATATCAATTTCTTTATTATTTAAAATAAAGTTAACTATGTAATGAGTTACAAGATCCTCTATATCAGTCTCTTTTTTTGAGAATTCTACAATTTCAAATACATCCTTAAATTTAAATTCAGGATTAATATTTTCATTAATTCTTGAGGTTAATTTACTATAATTTAGTTTTGATTGTTTAAGTCCATTTTTATAAAGTTTATTAAGAACATCGATTAACTTTTTTGAGGATCTATAGTTATCTGTAAGACTAAAAACTTCGATTGCATTAGATCTTGCATCTAAGTAAGTTTCAATATCTCCACCTCTAAATTTGTAAATCGCTTGTTTTGGATCACCTACGCAAAGTAAAAAATGATTTTTTGTATTAAAGAACTTTTTTATTAAATTCCACTGAGTAATATCTGTATCTTGGAACTCATCAACTAAGACACATTTAAATCTTTTTTGAATTTTAGATAGAGTATTACTATTACTAATTTCCGAATCCAGAAATGTATTTTCCACAGTCTTTATAAGATCATTGAAGTTAAAAATAGAATAACTTTTCTTTAATTCAAGTAATTTTATATAAGCTAATTGGGTAAATATTCTTACAAATTCAGTAAAGAAACCTTCTTTTATTTTATAAATTTTATCTTGTAATAAATTAAATTTAGTAAAATCTAATTTTAGATTATGTTTATTAATTTCTTTAGATATATTTTCATTGTAAAAATATTTATATAGAAGATCATCCTTAGAAATATCATATATAAAATCAATAACATTTTTAGAATTAAGCCTTTTGTTAATCTCTTCAATCCAACAATTTATTTGATTAAACTTATCATTTCTTGGTTTTGCAGCATATATTTGACTTTTTCCACCACTCTCCTTAATTAATTTTCCCAACTCTATGAGTTGTAAAAATAATTCCTTACCTTTCTTATTCCATTCAAAACAAAACTCGTTCCAATTTAAATAAAAAAATTCATTAAAATAATTATTTAAATCAATAATCTTATATTTATTATTTATTTGAAATTTACAGATATTTTCTTGATCTATATTTTTTAAAATTTCTACAAAAAATGACTTATTGATCCTACTTCCAAGTCTAGAACTTATTTTTTTTTTGTTGACTACTGAAATAATCTCATGATTAAGATTAAGAAAATCATCAATCCACAAATTATCTATTACATCTTTATACAAATTATCAATATTATTCTCAATATATGGATCTTGAGTGACGCCTATTTCAATACTATATTCATCAATAATATCATTACAAAAAGCATGAAAAGTAGTTACTTTTAACTTATAGAATTGATTTATAAAATTATCAATTTCGGAAATTATTTTTTCCTTAGATTTATCTTTATCCTTAAAATTTAGATACCAATCCTTAAGAGTATTATCTATCTTACTTTCATTATGACTTTGCAAATATAATTTGAGATTATGAAATCTCGAGAGTATTTTATCTCTTAATTCAGAACAAGTATTTTTTGTAAAACTTAGCAAGAGTATCTCATCTGGTTTAACTTTTTTCTCCAAAACATTTCTTAAAACTATGTGAGCTAAAGTAAAACTTTTACCAGTTCCTGCACTTGCTTCTACTAATTTAAACTTATTATCTAATTTAATTTGATTAATATGCATTTCTTTATTTAATTAAACTTTGACCTCATTTTTATAAAGTAAGTAATTTTTAAATTTATTCATTAAATATTTCTCTTCCAAGGCAATCTTAAATTTAATTATTAAAGCTAAACTTATTGTCAAAAATAAATAATAAATAGATAATTTTATTATAAAAACTCCAATGGAAATTACTATTAAAGAATAGTACATAGGATGACGTGTGAATCGATAAATACCTGTAGTAACTAGATTGCTATTGTTTATAGGTCTTGGGAAAGGGGATAAATTTCTACCTAAGTCTTTAAATGAAACTAACATTATTACGAAAGCGATTATTATAATTAAAATACCTAGGAAATAAGAAGTAGGACTTGTTTGAATAATTTTTTTTTGTGGAAGAAATTCCCATTGAAAAAAATGAAGACTAATAATGAAGAACTGTAAAAAAACAAGTATTAGATCATAAGCAGCTTTAAAAAATTTTTTTAATTTAAATTTAGACATTTTTTATTTCTTTAATGCTTTAATTAGAGGACCATATAATCTGCATGATAATTGATCAAAATTATTATTTCCAAGAAAGAAATCTGGTTCTTTTTCATTACCAAAACACATTTTCATTTCGATATTATCTCTTTCTCCTTTAGAAAAATTTTTATTACCAATCCATTTATCTGTAAAAGCTTTTTTTTCATTTTTTGATTTTATTTTTGCTTCTACATATTTATAAGCACTTTCTGGAGGAAGAGGTAAACATTTTTCAGAATAATTTTTAAAAATATTTATGTACTCCTCCAAAATTAGATTTGATTCAGTTGCTCCTGGTGATTGAATAATTTGCGATTTATAATTATTTTCTGTTCTAAAAATCACTTTAGTCCTTTTTATATTCCTCTTTAAAGAAGAAATAAAGAGTAATTTTATCCAAGCCTCAGTCAAACGACTTAAACTTAACTTCGCATGAATTAATTCAATTACGGTGTCATCAGCGATTAAATATTCTTCTTTATTCGCATTTAACTTAACATACATTTTATTAATCTTATTATGTTGATCCAAACTTGCAGATAGACTACTTAATAAGTCTTTGATTTCTTTTTCTTTTGTAAAAATACTATTTTTGGCCATAATAATACCATTTTCAGCCAATTGATCATTAATATTTAATTGATTTAAATCATCAATAATATTATGACTATCAATCTCTACTTGCTGGATTATTTTTGTAATTAGTTGCGATTTTTGAAGATTGCTTACATACTCCTCATCTGGATGATGAATAAATATTTCCTTGGGAGAAATATTGTTTTTATTAAGCCAATATTTTTGAGGAGTTTTGAACCAATAAATCAACTCTGATAATTTGTAATTTTTAATATCAGATTTTTTTTCATCCCAATTTATATTTCCTATTAAAGAATAATTACTTTTAACAATCTTAGATTTATCAAGATCAATTATTTCATTTTTATTTAAATCAGAATCTTTTATTATAAGTTCTCTTTGGCTTTGGTTTAAGAAACTATCAAAAAAAGAAATTAACTCTTTTATAGGAAAAGAAACATCTAATTTTTTATTGTCTTTATCACTATTTACCCAAGTAACTATAAATTTATCTCTGCAGGCAATTAACAACTCCAGAAATGCATATTTCTCTCTTTCAAAAACTGATGGGTCACCCAAATGATATTTGTTTTTTAATAAATTGATGTTTTCATTCTTTGGTAATTTTGGATAATTAACACTATTCATATCTATTAGGAAGATAACCTTATGTGGAATATGCCTTGAATTTTCAATATCACTTATTAGAATCTTGTTAACTCGTGATTTGCTTTGATATCTAACTTTATTTATGCAAGAAATTAAAATTTCTCTAAAAACTTTTAACAAGATAAGATCATCAGGTATTAAAGGTATTGAGTGATTATCAAGAATTCTATTTAGTTCACTAATTTCTAAATTGAAATTTGCATTAGAATCAGCAATACTTTTTAATATAAACTTTATCTTTTCAACCCAATTCGAGTAAGAAAAAGATCCCCTTATCAAATTAATATATTTTTTTAAATGAATTAATATTTTAACCCATTTATGCAAATCCAAACTTATATTTTTATAACCAAATGGTTTTAAATTAAAAGTACTTAAATTTACTTCTTTGTCATAAATTAAGCCTAACGTAATTCTATTTATACACCAATCTAGAGTATTTTTCTCTTCACCTAATCTTTCTTTATCATCTAATCCCCAATGAAATCCCGCTTGGGTAAGTAAGAAAATAATTTCATCCTTCTCAGTAAGATTAAAATCAAAAATGTTCTGAGTTGCTTTTTTCGAAAGAATATAATCTATTTTTTCAAGTGTAATTTTTTCACTTGCTATTTCAGTGATGTCAATTAGAAATTCATAAATGCCTGAAGAGTCATGATTATCCTCATCAATAAAAAAATAAGGTATCTTTTCACCATTAATTAACTCATTATTAAAGATGTACCTTAGATAAGGTTTAATTAAATTAGTTTGTGGAGATAAAACAGCAATATCACTATATTTAATATTCTCGCAAGAATTAATTATTTCTATAATTTTATTTCTTAAATATTCAAATTGACTATTCTGATTAAAATGCTCACAAAGTAATATTGAATCATCACTTTCACTTACTATAAAATCAACTCTATTATTATCAATTAGTCTTTTTTGTATTTGATTAAGAAGAGGAATATCTTTCTTATTATGAAAATTAGTTGTTGGATCGAGATAAATAAGATTATTTTTTAAATTTATACCTTCTGTATAAATATTTTCATCAATTAATTTCTGAAAGTTTGCTCCAAATTTACCAAATATTTTCTCAATATTTATATTATTTAAATTCAATTTACTTTCATTATCTTCAAATTCCAACTCACCTTCAAGACAATTTATTCTATTCCATAAATCTTCTCCAGGAGATAATAAATACAAATTTACCTTAATAAATTTTGAAAGTTCTGAATAAAAATTAATATGTAGTTTAGATAAGTTATTATCTGAAAAAATATAAATTTGACTTGGTGCTTGAAATTGAACTTTTTTAATTTTTCTTAAATTCTTTATTACTTCAATCATGTATAAACATGATGGCTTTTCAGATATTTTTTCCTCTAATAATTTATATAAAATAGGTTGCCAAAATTGATCTGAGTTTAAATTCTTAAATAGATTAGATGAATTAATTTCATATCTATTCCATTGAGCAATCATTTCAGGTCTAAAAATCAGATAATCAATAAAATTATTCGTGATCTTTTTTGTCAGATTATATATGTCTCCATCAATCGTCTTTTGATTATCCAAATATTTATTAATCCAATTTCTAAGCGGAAATGATTCTTTAAAGCTATTTAATTCTTCCAAGGAATCAATAATGCCCCATTTAATTGACTCAAAATTCCATGCGCTCATATCAATTGCAGGGAAAAAATTTGTCAATAAAGATTCGGTATACGTGGATATTGTCTTTAATTCATAAAGAGCACTTATTTTGTTTTTTATAGTTATTTGTTCACGTAACCAATTCCCCAAAAAGTAATTTGGGACTACTATTTCTAATTTCTCATTTATAGGCGGAGGACATATTTTTAATTCCTCTGCTAATAGCTCACTAATTACTTCAATTTTATTTGACTTATAAAGATTGAGCAATTTACTAATTGGTTATATTACTCAACTTTAAATGGATCAATTATTTCTGCATTAGGAGATTCGAATTCCCCCACAGCAACAAACTCTAAACGAAGCTTTAAGAAGGTTATAAATTTTTTATCAGTCGATAAAACAACTGCTGGGGTAGATGGAATTTTTGCTTTTAGATCAGCAAATTGGGTGGTTTGTAAAAATGATGGATTTTTTAAGAGCCAAAAATCTATTTCTTTATTATTTTCTTTATAGTTCCTCATCCTCTCTTTCAAAATTTCATCAAGTGGTTCTTCAACTGTTAAAAACTTTTCACTTGCCGCGACGAAAAAATATGTTGTCATTTTGAAAATTAATTTGATGTAATAATGGACTTCATTTCACGTACAGACTTTTCTAATCCTATCGCTAAAGCCCTTGCAACAATACTATGACCTATGTTTAACTCATTCATATTGTTAATTGATGCAATTTTTTTAACATTATTATAGTTAAGGCCATGTCCAGCATTAACAACTAATCCAAGGTCATTTGCTAAATGTGTAGACTCTATTATCCTTTGGAGCTCTTTATATTGATCAGATCCCGATAGTTCAGCATATTTTCCAGTATGTAATTCTATAAAATCAAAGCCTATTTCTTTTGAATAATTTATCTGTTCACCAAGAGGATCAATAAATGCACTTACTTCTATATTTGAATCCTTTAAATTCCTAACAGCCTTCTTAAGGTATTGCACATTACTTTTTAAATCCAACCCGCCCTCAGTAGTAACTTCCTCTCTTTTCTCGGGTACTAGCGTTACATAATCGGGAAGAATTTTTTTGGCAATTTCAAACATTTCTTCTGTAGCAGCCATCTCTAAATTGAGTTTTGTTTTTATAGTTTCTTTCAGAAGGAATACGTCTCTATCTTGTATATGTCTTCTATCTTCCCTTAGATGGACTGTTATGGAATCTGCCCCTCCTAATTCAGCTAAAAAAGCGAATTGCACAGGGTCAGGCTCGACAGTTTTCCTTGCTTGCCTTACATTTGCAATATGGTCAATGTTTACTCCTAAAGTAGCCATAATTTTTAAAATCTTAGTTTCTAGACAATCTTGTAACCGCCCAATAATAGCTAATAAAAAAAGGCAAACACTTAGATTATTAATATATAGTAAATAGAACTTGAAGAAGAATTCCTTAAATATTTTGCATAAAATCAACCCTGTATTGGGATTTATTGCAATGTTCGTTACTCAGGACATTGTTTTGAGATTCTTTTTTAGAAAAAAGAAAATATTAAAAAATGGGTTTTTGATTCCCATAAATTCCTCTATCATTTTGGCTCCAACCCACAGATCAAGATGGGACGGCTTAATACTCACAATGGCCATGGGTAGGAGAGTAACAAAAAAGGATTGTAGATTTATGGTTACTAAATCCGAGATGAGAGGAATACAAGGTTGGTTTTTAAAAAGACTTGGATGTTTTTCAATAAATCAATTATCGCCTTCTCTCTCAGCACTAAGATATGCTATCGATCTTATAGAAAAAGGAGAGCAACTAGTTGTTTTTCCCGAAGGAAAGATTAATAGATATGGAAAAAAATTAGTTCTCAAAGAAGGACTATTTAGATTAGCTAGATTAGCTACAAAAAAAACAAACTCTATTACTATTATTCCAATTGGAATTGCTTACAGCAGAATACCTCCGGACTTTAGAGGCGAATTTTGTTTATCTTTTGGAAAACCAATACCAATTAATAATTACTCAAACTTTACTATCAAGGACTTTAATAAATTTCTAAATGAAAAAATGACTCAAGAGGAAGAAAAAGCATTAAAAAATGTAGGTAGATGAAACTGCAATAAGTTACTATAAATTTTAATAATTGAAAAAGAAAATGAAACTCCTTAAATTAATCCCAATTTTATTTATATTTTTTGGAAATGGTCCTTACAAAAATGAAGTTCACGCAGAAATAAAGAATGCAGAAGACTTCAGAGTACTCTCAAATGAGAGTAAAAAGCTTTCCATCTCAAACGTTGAATATTTTATAAAAGAAGGTGATAAATATATTAAAAACGGGGATTTTGAAAAAGCTAAAGTTTTTTATTTAGACGCTAGAAAATTAGCCAAGCAACTTGCGTCTTTTTATTCTGATCTGAATTCATCGTTCAAAGGAATTGATGCGAGAATACCAAAAGAAATGCAAAGGAAAGGTAAGCAAACATTACAAATTTTGGCAGAATCAAATGAGAGATTAGCCTCTTTGTATATAAAAACTGAAAAGCCTGATGTTGCTGTACCCTTACTTGTTGAAACAATTAGAATAATGTCACCTAATAGCCCTGAAGGGAAAGAAGCTTATGAAAGATTGATCCAACTAGGATTTGTTGAGACAAAATACAATGGTTGATTAAAATTAATTATGATTACAAAAACAGAAGTTATTAAATTAATAACTAAAAAAATCCCAAATTCCCAAGTTTTTGTTGAAAACCTCAAGGGAAATGATCATTTGCAAGTAACTGTAATTGCATCTGAATTTAATGGATTATCATTAGTTAAACAACACCAGCTAGTATATTCTGCTTTGAAAGAAGAATTAGCTTCAGAGGCTATTCATGCACTGGCATTAAAAACAGAAACTCCAAATTGAATTATGGACAACCTTACAAGAGAAAAAATACAAAAACTGATTGAATCTAATCCAGTGATGGTTTTCATGAAAGGGACAAAATTAATGCCTCAATGCGGTTTTTCCAACAATGTAGTTCAAATACTTAATTCTTTAGGGGTAGAGTTTGGTACGTTTGATGTTTTAAGTGATTTCGCTATAAGAGAAGGTATCAAAGAATATTCAGATTGGCCAACAATTCCTCAAGTTTACTTAAAAGGAGAATTTCTTGGTGGATCAGACATTCTTATTGAAATGTACAACTCTGGATCTCTTAAAGAAAAAATAGAAATTGAACTAGCGTCTTAAGACAATTAGTGAGTATAAATACTGTATTGGTTAATAAAAATTAATATTTTAAATCCTTTTTTTATCAAAAAAACCTTTATTTCCATCTCCATCTGGACCAATAAAACTTGACGGATCTAAAATCCATCTTTCAATTAATCTTTCTAATTTCTCTTGATCCTTTTGCTCTAAACTACTGCAATTCCTCAATGCTTGGAGATAACCATCACTATATAATTTGAGATCAGATGGCGTATGAAAACGAGTAACTAGGTCCTGGCAACTATCGCAAATTGACTGAAAGTGACGAATTGCTTTGGGGTTTTCAAATGATGTCATAATTCGATAAATTCTGATTTTTATTTTGCATTTGTTATACCTTATTAAGAACCATCAAAAGTTGCCTGGCCAAATAGTAATTGAGAATGCAATCAACTGAGCAAATCTTAGCTTCAACTCCTGGCAGTTCACAATTGCCTACGAGCTCTCAAACCCCTTCAAGAGTTCTAGTTGTTGAACCTCACCCCACACTTAGAACAGTACTTGTGCAAAGGCTTCGCCAAGATGGCCATTTAGCTGCAGCAGTAGGTACAGCTGCAGAAGCTATTGACTTATGCAGAGAACAATCACCTGACTTATTAGTTAGCGCAGAAATCCTCGAGCAGAATACTGCGATGAGACTAGCTCAACAACTGGGGTCTTCAGTCATAGTTTTAACGGCAAGATCGGGTGTCGAAGCATTAGTAAATCTATTAGATGAAGGGGCAGATGATGTTCTTAGAAAACCTTTTGGACTTGAAGAGCTTGCAGCACGATGCAGAACACTCTTAAAAAGGGGAAGGATAGGATTACAAGAAAAAGTTGAGGTTGGGCCTTTAGAGGTTCATCTTCTTTTAAGACAAGTTACTCTAAGCGAGAAGCCCGTAGAATTAAGTCCTAGGGAGTTTGCACTGCTTTGCGCTCTTTTAATGCCACCTGGAATGGTAAGAAGTCGTCAAGAGCTCTTAAGGATGGCCTGGCCGCCGTTCAGTGGAGGTCCTAGGTCTGTAGACACTCAAGTATTAACTCTGCGGAGAAAATTAGAACAGGCTGGATTGGGAGAAGGTGGGGGAATAACCACTGTTAGACAACAAGGTTATAGATTCAGTATCGATAATATTTAATTTAGAAAAGCAAAAATTTCACCAATAATCATTAAAACTGATAGCAATGTCAATAATTTATATGTCCATAATGGAGATACGTAAGATATTTCATTAATAGAAATACCAGTATTACTGGAAACAATTAATAAAAATTTTTCAAAGTTTTCCACTCTTTGTGGTACGAGAAAATTATCACCTTGAAAAGTATTAAAGTAATAAACCTTACTACCCTGACTGGTTGGCAAAGATTTGATTAATTTAATATCTTCCCAAGAAATCTCCCAATTATTTTTCCCTAAGAATTTAGAAATAAAGCTACTTTTATATGAAATTTTATTACTACAAGTTTCTACATAATCACTAGTGATATTGATTATCAAATAAAGTCCTAGGGCAAAAATTATGATAGAGGGTATTTTTAATTTTTCGATTGAAATAAATGGCAAAGGAATTGTAAGCGCTAAATAAAGAGCAACTAACGAACTTTTCACAAAAAAAAGAGTTTTAAATTTTTCTATCATTTCAGAAGGATCCTTTTTAATCGGGCAATTTTAAACTATTTATGTTTAACTTTGCACCTATTTTGTGAGCACATGCGTATCCACTAAAAGCCACTGCATTTAGGCCTTGGCCAGGGAAGCATGAATCCCCTACACAATAAAGGTTTTGAATTTTTGTAGTGTTGAAAGGCATTGGCAATAGTCCAAGCAACTTTTTACTGGGAATTGGCCCATAACTACCTTCATATCTTCCAAGAAACTTTTTATGTGTTTTGGGCGTACCAATTTCTTTGTGATCAATATTTTGTTCAATATTAGGAAGAATAGTTGATATTTTTTCAACAAGAAAAGAAAAATATTTATCTTTCTTTTGCAAATATTCTTTCCTTGATAGGCCTTCCCATTCACTCATCGATGAAGGAGTAAATGCATGTACGATATGTTTACCTTCTGGAGCCAAAGATGAGTCAAGCAAAGTAGGTATAGAAACAAAAATAACTCCCTTTTCGCTTTCTAATTCATTCCAATTTTCAACGATTATATGATGACAATTGAAATTATCGGATATTATTTTTTTTTCTACTCCAAGATGGATAGAGACAAAAGAGGGTGAGGGTTTATAAGTTTCTGACCACTTATATTCACTTTTTGGCACGTTCTCACTAGAAATTAATCCTTTAGTATTATCTTTTAATCCAAATGTATCCCATCTAGTAGAGTTAGATACAATAATGTTTGAATATAACTCTTCCCCACTTGAGAGTTTAACACCTACCGCTTTCTCTTTCTTTAAGAGGATTTCAGTAACGTTGGCTTTATATCTAACTTTTCCTCCTAACTTTTCAATAGCCGAAACAAACTTCTCTGCTATCGTTCCAACTCCCCCTTTTGGATAATTTATACCCCCAGCATGCCTATCTGTAAATACCATTCCCGCATTAATCATAGGTGTTTTTAAGGCTGGCATTACAGACCAACAAAAACATTCGATATCGATAAATTTCAAAAGTTCAGGATCTTTAATAAACTTTCTCGCAACATCACCTGCATTTGCAGGTAACCATCTAGCTAATCCTAAACAGGATAATGGAGATTTAAAGAAAACTTTAAAAAGATAACTTGGATCCTCTATTGATAAAAGAGGCATTGAATCTAAACATTTAAATACACTTGCACAAGTATCATAGAATTTCTTGATACCTTTCTTTTCCTTGGGGAAATATTCTGATAATTTGCTTATAAATTGCTCATAATTTTTATCTACAGAAATATTAAAGTTATGTGGTAAGTGATATTCCAGTTGAACAGGATCGGGGATAGTTTCGCATTTTTCATTCACATCTTTCAAAGCACGAGTTAATAAATTGGTATAACCTTTCTCCCCAAATCCAAAAATCATTGAAGCCCCTACATCAAAGGTATAGCCTTTTCTCTTAAAAGAGCCTCCGCTCCCTCCTGGAATAATATATTTTTCAAGAACTAATACTTGAGCTCCTTTCGCCGCCAATTGTGAAGCAGTTACTAAACCTCCTATTCCTGAACCAATAATAATTGCATCGAAGTTTTCCTTATTTAATTCCATTTTTTAATTCTTTGATAATTAATCTTAGTAAATTTTGCTAAGTAAGTGGTCTTTATCAAATCGAGAATCTAGTTTATTTTTAAAGTCATTCAAGGCTTCTGTAGATCTTTCTTGATAAGCTTTGTACCTTAATCTTTTATCTTTTATTCTTTTACTTAGTTCTGGAACCAAACCAAATGAAGCAGGCATTGGTTGGAATTTATTCTTTTTCTGATTAGATAATATTTGATTTTTGTTACTGATAAAATTCATCAGAGAACCAATCATTGACTGATCAGGAAAACTTACTGGTTTTTTACCCTTAGCTAATAAGGATGCATTTATTCCTGCAAGCAAGCCCCCTGCTGCTGCTGCTGCATAACCTTCCGTCCCTGTTATTTGACCCGCAGCTAAAAGGTTTTCTCTTTTCATAAATTGCAATGTCGGTAAGAGTAATTTTGGAGATTCTAAAAAAGTATTTCTATGCATTACTCCAAAACGTACAAACTCAGCCTTTTCTAAACCAGGAATCAACCTAAATATTCTTTTTTGCTCAGACCATTTGAGGTTAGTTTGAAAACCTACCATATTTAGCAATTTTCCCTCTAAATCTTCTTTCCTTAATTGGACAACTGCATGAGGTCGCTTTTTTAATCTATTTTCCTTATCAAATAAATCTCCCCATTTTGGATTCCATAAACCAATAGATTTCAATGGTCCGTATCTCATTGTATCAACTCCTCTTCTAGCAATTTCTTCAATTGGTAAGCAAGCTTCAAAGAAATTAGCTGACTCTTTCTCGAAGTCTTTTAAAGTAGCTTGTTCTCCTTCTATTAGTTCATTTCTGAAATGGATATAATCATTTTTATCCATTGGGCAATTTAGATATGCCGGATCTCCTTTATCGTACCTACTAGCCTTAAATACAACCTCTTGATCAATAGTATCTCCATATATAATTGGGCTAGCAGCATCAAAAAAATGACACGAATCGATACCTGTAAAAGCTTGAATTTTATAAGACAATTCATCAGCAGTTAATGGACCTGTTGCAAGGATCGTTATATTATCATTGCTTGGGAGATCCAATTGTTCAAATCTTTTAATTTCAATTAAAGGATGATGAGATAAAGCATCAGTTAAAGCGCTACTAAATTTAGATCTATCAACCGCCAAAGCACCTCCTGCTGGAACAGCAAATTGGTCTGCTGTCTTGACTATCAATGATTTAAAAATTCTAAGTTCTTTTTGTAATAGACCTGCTGCTCTATCAGGACTTAAAGCTCCAAAACTATTACTACAAACCAACTCTCCAAATTCACCCGTATGGTGAGCTGGAGTTGATTTGACAGGTCTCATTTCAACTAACTTTACTGGCACGCCAGAATTTGCTACTTGCCATGCAGCTTCTGATCCTGCAAGACCAGCACCAATAACTATTACTTCTCTATCTAACAAATTCGATTAATCCTTGCCCAGAAAGTCCCTATTGAATTGTTCTCTTGCTGGTTTTTGTATATTAAATATAACCCAAGCTAAAGCAGCGATAATGGGTGCAAAAACTACGATTGTTCGAAGCATTTTAGAAATTCTATTATTAATTAAATTATTTTAACTTTTAACTGTAAATTTAGAGAGAAATTTTAATTTTTTATTTCATAAGTTAAGAATTGTTTTTCTATTGTTCAACTTGAGATAAAAAGTTGTTTTTTTTACCTTAAAAAGGGATAATTCCATATGTACTCAATTTTACAAAATGGGTCGCTAGCTCAGCGGTAGAGCATCCGGCTTTTAACCGGCTGGTCCTGAGTTCGAATCTCAGGCGACCCACATTTAATTGAGTTCATCTTCTTAACGGAGAAAGACAATAGATCCAAAATTCGCCCTTAGATAAATCTAGGATTACTATCAGGGAGCACAAAACATTTTTAAAACTAATAAAGACTAGAGAATACTATTTAATTTTTTTTAACGTTAATTAACTCGTTTCGAATTATCTGATATTTCTTCTTTCATTACGTTCTTGAAAACAGTGAAATTATTCCTTAATACAATATTGTAGCAATATTGTAAAAACAAGATCTTGATTTTACCAATTAACGAAATTTTGCAAAATAACTAAAAATTACTTTACAAAGCTTCATAATCTCTGTTACAATAGTTAATATAATTAATCAAATTTTTTATCATGACACCTGAAGCAGAACGTTTTAACGGTTGGGCAGCAATGTTAGGTTTCGTTGCAGCAGTTGGCGCGTATGTAACTACTGGACAAATCATCCCTGGCTGGTTTTAAGTTTTATTTACTAGGAATTTAAAAACCAATTTTAAAAATCAATTATTGATTTTACATAATAGATATTTTTCATATCTAAACACTCCTCAAATATTCATGAACTTAAGTTGAAAACTTAAATTAATGAATATTTGAGGATTTTTTCTGAAAATAAACTATTTTATACGTAATTTAATACTTAACGATTAATGGCCAAAAGCCTCAATAACTTTCAGAATATTTACCATGATAAGTTTTACGGCTCTGAAAAATTACAGTTTATTTGAATAGACGGTTTAAGGTTTGCTTTAAAAAAGATTTAGATTTAACGAATTTTTTCTAAATTTAATAATTCAAATTTTCTTTTTATCTATATTATCCAAGCATGTAGAACATAATAAGTGACCTTTTTTACTCCAAAATGTTTTTGTTGATCTTTCTATATCCTTTCTACAAATTAAACATTTAAAAATTGGAACCATTGAATGATAAATTTTTGAAATAGGTTTTTTATAAATATTTATACATAAAATAAATCATATTAGGAATAATATTTACAAGTTTTAAATAATAAAAT
>QCER01000002.1 GCA_003280515.1 Prochlorococcus sp. AG-355-P18 | reverse complement strand
AAAACTCTGATAATCTAGAAAAAATGTTTAAAGCAGCTCAAGGCGAAGCAGAAGCAGCTTTTGGTAATGATGGTTTATATATGGAGAAATTTATAAAGAAGCCAAGACATGTAGAAATTCAAATTTTGGCCGACAGGTCGGGTAATGTTGTTCATTTAGGAGAGCGAGATTGTTCAGTTCAAAGAAGACATCAGAAGTTACTAGAAGAGTCTCCTAGTCCTGCAATTAATACTGAGCTTAGAAAAAAAATGGGGAACGCAGCTATTGCTGCTGCAAAAAGTATCGGCTACGAAGGGGCGGGGACAGTTGAATTTTTAGTTGATGATGATGATAATTTTTATTTTATGGAGATGAATACTAGGATTCAAGTTGAACATCCTGTTACTGAAATGGTTACAGGAGTTGATTTAATAGCCGAGCAAATTAAAATCGCAAGCGGAGCAAACTTAGAATTTAATCAGGATGATATCCATTTAAACGGTCATGCCATTGAATGTAGAATCAATGCTGAAGATCCTTCTCATAATTTCCGACCATCACCCGGCAAAATAACTGGGTGGCTTCCTCCTGGCGGCCCTGGTGTAAGGGTGGATAGTCATGTCTATACAGGCTATGAAATCCCTCCTTTCTATGACTCGTTAATTGGTAAATTAATAGTCTGGGGAAAGGATCGTAATACTGCAATTAAACGTATGAATAGGGCTTTAAATGAATGTGCAGTAACTGGTATTCCTACAACAATTAACTTTCATCTAACCTTACTGAATAAATCTAAATTTAAGCAGGGTAAGATACATACTAAATATGTAGAAGAAGAATTATTGCCAAATTACTGAGAAATGATCAAAAGATTTCTATGAAATATGTGTATTCAATGCAAGTTTTATAAGCCCTTGCTGACCGACTAATATTTCTCTTAAAAAGCTTATAAATCCTATCCAAATTACTGGTCCAACATCAACGCCTCCAATTGGAGGAATTATTTTTCTTGTTAAATTAAGAATAGAGCTTGATGGTATTGAAACTAACAACCATAAACCTTTACTTAAATCAATTTTTGGGTACCAAGTAAGTATTAATCTTATTAGAAAAACTATAGTTAGATATGAAAGAGCAATTCCTAAACTAATATCTAAAATTTGAAGAGAGTTTACAAGCAAGGAAATCACAATTATTTAACTCATCTTAATAAATAACCCATTGAAACGTATTTAATTCGTATTATAAATTGAGAATTTAATATTTAAAAAGTGTTTCAAATCTCAAATTTATTACTAGCCGCAGATTTTTCTGCTGAAGTTGCAAATAATTCTGCAGTGGGAATGATAGGTAGTTTTATTGCAGCTGCCTTACTTATCGTTATTCCAGCCACTGCATTTTTGATTTTTGTCAGCCAGAAAGATTCCCTCGATCGAACTTCTACTGGAAGACGCTAGTTTTTGTAGAAGTTTTAAGTACACTATATATAGGGGATATAAGTAACCCTTTTAAAAATAAATTTTTGGAGAAAGAATGTGGTCAATGCTAGTCTCAATTGGGCCAGTATTGTTGGTATCGTTCTCGCGGTATGTGGCGGAGGCCTTTATTTTTTGAGGTCTTTTAAGCCTGCCTTGGCGCGGGATTATGATGTTTTCTTCGCAGCAATTGGACTTTTGTGCGGAGGAATATTATTTTTTCAAGGCTGGAGGTTAGATCCTATCCTTCAGTTTGGTCAGTTTTTATTAGCAGGAACTACCGTTTTTTTCGCATATGAAAGTGTGCGTTTGAGGGGAGTTGCTACCGATCAAGCTAGAAGGTCATCTTATTTTGATGATGATCCTATTTCTGATGTTCCCAGAAATTCTAGAGGCCGATTTAATGATGATTATGATAGGTTTGAAGAATCTGAGAGACCATCCAGAAGATTTAAACCTCAAGATGATGAATTTGAAGAAGACTATATGGAGGGGAGATCTCGTAGGAGGAATGTTTCGAGAGCTATACCCTCTGCTGCAGTAAGTAGAAGTAGATCATCAACAAGGGAAATCAGTCAGTTTGACAATAACGAAACTGTAAGAAGGAGAAGACAGACTTCTGAAAATAATAGTAAACAACCAGCAATAAATAACTTTGGTGAGAGACGAAATTTATCTCGTGATGAAGTTAAAACAGGGTCAAGACCCAGAATGAATCGGACAGTTTCTAGACTAGATAATATATCTACTGATGGTACTGATGGTGATTCTTCTCCATTAAGAAAGAAATCTACTAGATCCCCTATTAGGCAGCAAACTTCAACATCTCAAGTAGAAGATGCTTCATTTAAAGATGCTAATCAAGCCAAAAAACCACGTGATACTCGTAGAGTAAGCTCTTCAGCTAGATCAAGTTCAAAAAATCAAAATAGTAGATATAACGTTGGAACAAACAAGAAGAAACCAAGAGATAATAGTTCTAGATTTGATGATTAATTATAAGATTCCTGCCCATTTTAAAAACGGTTGTTTACTAAATAATTCGATCAATATAATTGCAAGGAAGCCAATCATTGCAAATCTTCCATTAGTTATTTCTGAATAACTACCCCATCCAAATTTATATTCATCTTTAATTTCTATAGATTTTTCATCTGATTTATTTTCTAAAATTTGTTCATTGATGTAATTTGGATCTTTCTGCTGTTCTATCAAACTCTCATTCTCTAAATTAGTGACTTCTGAGTTAGTTTGTTCTTCTTTAGAATTCATTTTTTTTGTTAATCCTTAAAATTATACTTATCAGAAGTCAATAATTTCCAGTCTCCTTTTCCATTTAATTCCAAAATATTCTCGTGAAAATCTCTTAAGCTAGGTCTATGTCCAACACTAATAAGAGAAAGTTCTCGTTCCTTTAGCAAACTATATAGTTTTTTTTCAGTTTTAATATCTAAAGCACTTGTTGCCTCATCAAGTACTGCAAATCTTGGAGAATTTAGTAAGAGTCTTGCAAAAGCCAATCTTTGTTGCTCGCCTAGGGAAAGAATTCTTGGCCAATCTTGTTTGATATCAAGATTAGGATACCGATCCACCAAGGTTTTTAAATTTACTTCATTTAGTACAGAAGTAAGATGTTCATCGCTAAATTTATTAACTTCTGTGGGATAACATAATTGTTCCCTTAAAGAACCAAGTAACATATATGGTTTTTGAGGTATGAATAATAATTCCCCAATTTTTGGTTTTTTAATTACTCCATGATCTGGTTCCCATAAACCACTAATCATTCTTAGTAAAGATGTTTTTCCGCACCCAGATGGTCCTACAACCAAAAGTGATTGATTATTGTCGATGCTTAAATTTAAATTTTTAATTATTGTTTTATTTGATCCTGGTGGGCAAAGGTCAGCATTATTAATAAGAATTGAGGGGTAATCTGAAATAACGTTTTGATTGCTTGTTGGGTTGGTTTGACTAATAGATTCAACTTTTGATTGAAATCCTTCTAATCTGCCAATACCAGCAGTAAATTTTGCAAGTTCTTCGATTTGATTAACAATGAAAAATAAAGAGCCTTCAACCATTCCAAATGCAAAGCTTGCCTGAATAAAGCGTCCATAATCAATATCACCTTTAAAGTAAGGGATTGCCATTATTAAATATGGAAAGAAATTTCCAGCATAATTAATGGATCTTCTCATGACGTCTATTATTACTCTCCATATAATCAGTAAATTAAAGTTTCTCACCACTTCTCCTAAGCGTCTTTCAGTTTCACTTCGCTCAGGATTTTCGCCAGAATAAAAGGCTATTGATTCAGCATTATCTCTAATATGTACTAAGCCATATCGAAAATCTGCTTCATATCTGAGTTGATCAAAGTCAATCTTTACAAGATTTTTCCCAGCAATTAAAAGGATAGAAGTTGCAAATGCAGCGTAACCAAACAAAGAAAAAGTGAGTGTTCTACTAATACTCCATAAGATAAGAATATTAAGTGAAAATGTTAGTAGGGCATCAAAAATACCTAATGTGAAAGAGAGACTTTGCCCGGTAAAAGCTCGGGTATCATCTGTGATTCTTTGATCAGGATTATCTACATCGGTTTGTTCTTCATCATTGGGATTTAATTGGTAATAAGCTTTATTAGTCATATAATCTTTGACCAAACTTTTTGAAAGCCATTCTCTCCAAATTATTCCTAACTTATATGTAAAAAATATTTGGGAAACACGTATTGGTAGGGCGACAGCGAAACAACAAGCGTAAATTCCCAATATCCGATAAAATCCATCTTCTTGTTTTTCTACCAAAGCATTTGTTAAATCTCTTGCAATGAACCCAATACCTGCGTTTATTCCATTTACAGCTAAAAGCATTAATACTATTATCGCAAGGAATAACCAATGTAACCATCTACGGTTTTTTAATTGACGTCTTAAGCTAAAAAAGCTCCCTGATCCAATTAGAAATAAGGCAGAGAAAAGCAATCCCCAGCTACCAGCCCAAATTGAATTTATAGTACTTACTACACCTCCGAAATACTTTTCAAGAAAAATTGGTTGAAAGCTTTCAAAAAAACTAATTATTCCTGTAAGACCAACAAGTACTACACCTCCAACACAAAATAAAAGAGAAATCAAAAGCCATATGAATTGAAATCCATTACATTGATCTATGGGAAGGAAAAAAGGCTGGGATAACTTCCTTAATTTTTGTAATTGGTACAATATTTTTGTTTTATTATTAATTGCTTTATTCATTACTAGACTAGTTTTATAAGGTAAATTATAACTTTTAGCAGTCTATTGACCAAAGCCAATAAATGAAAGTGCCCAGTCAGGTAGATTTAAATAATTCAAGATTGTCATATCAAATTTATGAACTTTTGGAAAAGATTTATCCAATGCCCACCATAAAAGAAAAGGTAGATTAAATAGAATTTGTAATTGCCATTTATAAGTTAAAACTTTCCAAATTTTTATTAACTTAATTTTAAGTGTATCGTCTAGATCTTCCCAATTTTTTGAGATTAAATTGAATAAATTTTTGGACTTTGTATTTAAGGAGTCTGGTGTGTTCATTATGTTTTTTCCTTATTTATAACCCATAAACTTTTCTTTCGAGAGTTTTAACCTGGGGGCCAATTCATTTTTCTTCCAGATAAAAAATGAATATGCAAATGAAAAACTGTTTGTCCGGATTCTGCTCCAGAATTAATTACTGTTCTCCAATTAGTTAAATTTTTTGATTTAGCTATTTGACTACCAACAATAAGTAAATGTCCTAGTAAACTTGCATCTTCTTCAATACAATCTAATAAACTAATAATTTGCTTTTTTGGGATCACTAAAAAATGTACTGGTGCTTGTGCTTGGATATCATTAAACGCAATACAAAACTCATCTTCAAAAAGCTTATCGCAGGGTATTTCTCCATTAATTATTTTTTGAAAAATTGTAGTTTCAGTCATTAGATTAATTAATAGAAATTACGTCTTTTTCGTTGAAACCTTCTTTTATAAGTTCTTTGCTCAAATCATCTTTTGATGTAACTCTATCAACAAATAATATTCCGTTTAAGTGATCCATTTCGTGTTGAATACATCTCGCAAGAAGTCCATCTGCTTTCATCTTACGTGGTCTCCCCATTTCATCTCTAAATTTTAATTTTATAGTCGATGGTCTCACTACATTCAAATATACGCCAGGTATACTTAAGCAGCCTTCTTCGTATGAATTAAGGGTTGTTCCAAAGTCTGTAATTTCTGGATTTATTAATATTAGAGGTTCTGCTGCTGAATCTTCAAAATTTACATCTATGACAAGAAGCTCTTTGTTGATACCAATTTGAGGCGCGGCAAGTCCAATTCCTTTAGCTGCATACATGCTTTGAAGCATTTCTCGAGCAAGTTTTCTAATCGATTCGTCAACCTTAGTTATTCTTTTGGAATTTTGTCTTAATACATCATCACCAAGTTTATAAATATCTAGAGATGGTTTACCTGTTTGTTCTTTTGCAATTTTTTCTGAGCTTCCATTTGTTCTTGACTTTTTTGCAAGTTGTGAAAAATGGTTTGCCACGTTAAAAAGTTTTTAGTTAATAGTTTAGCTATAAAAATACTAGCACTTTAATTTACTTTCTTTATATTTTTTTATGAGTAATGATGATAAGTTAAAAGTTAGGCAAACTGAATATAAAAAAAATGCTTTCAAGGAATTAACTATTATAAGGGATACTATTTTTTGGATAGATGTTGTTGGTGAAGGTCAAAATGAAAATGCCATTTTTGCAAGACCATTTAATGTTAAAGAAGCTTTTCCTCAGCAATTAACAAGTAAAAAATATAATATTAAAAATAATTTTCATGGATATGGTGGTAAATCTTATAAATGTATAAATTTTAAAAATAATTTTTATTTAATATGGATAGATCAGATTACCAAGGCAGTATGGTTTCAAATTTTTAAACAGGCAGCGTCAACTTATAGAAGCCAAAATAAATATCTCATTTCAGTTCAAGAAGCTAGACAACTATCTAAATCAATTGATGGAAATTTTGATTCTTCATTTGTCATTTCTGAAAAAAATTTATTGTATGGAATTTGCGAAATAAATAATAGAGATTATTTATTTTCTTTAAATTTAAAAAAAACCAAACAAGATATTCATCGAATAAAAAAATTTAACAATTTTGCTGGAGAATTATCTTCTAATACATCTGCTAACTTACTTTCTTGGATAGAGTGGGATTCTCCACATATGCCCTGGGAGAAAAATGAGCTGTTTTTTGCTCAAATAGATTTAGATGGCGAGATACAAAAAATAAAAAAATTCTCAAATGAGCTGATAAATACCAAAAAAAATGTTTCTTTTTTTCAACCCTATTGGATAAGTGAAACACATTTGGTATGTTCTGAAGATAGTTCTGGATGGTGGAACTTATTGTTTTTAGATGTTAGTGAAATTGAGAATATTTTTATTAAGAAAAGAGTCGAGAGAAATTTGATTGAATATGGAGCACCACAATGGGTCTCTGGAATGGCATTTTTTTCAGGGACTATAAAAAATTTATTTTGTGTCGCAAAAAAAGAAAATAGTTTAATAGTGGAACAATATAAAGATCTTGAATTTGTTAAAGAATTTTCTACTCCTTTTACCTCAATAAGTGATTTTGGTGTTTTTCAAAAAAAAGTTCTTTTAAGAGGTTATGGATCTGATTTTTTGGGAATTGTATTTGAAATTGATTTTGCAAAAAAAGTTTTATCAAATTTTTCTGAGCAGATATTTATTGATCACATAAAAAATTGTTCAAAACCTGAAACATTTTGGTTTAAAGGTTTTGAGGCTCAATCTACTCATTCTTTTCTTTATCAACCGCTTGTTGAAAATTTTAGAAAGCCACCGCTCCTTGTTAGAGCACATAGCGGGCCAACTTCATGTTTTGATGGATCATATAATTCTGAAGTTCAATATTGGACGTCGAAGGGATTTTTTGTTGCTGAAGTCAATTATGGAGGATCATCAGGATTTGGCAAAGCATATAGAGAGAGGTTGAATAATAAATGGGGTATTGTTGATTCTTATGATTGCAAAGCATTAGCTCTTGAGCTGATTCAATCAAATCAAGTTGATAGTGAAAAAGTAGTAATTTTTGGGAATAGTGCTGGCGGTTTAACTGCCCTGAATTGTTTATTATATGGGTCTATTTTTACAGCAGCAATTTGTAAATATCCTGTTATTGATTTGAAGGATATGCATTACAACACTCATAGGTTTGAAAAAGATTATTTAAATTCCTTGGTAGGAAATTATGCCAAAAACCTTGATAATTATATAAATAGATCACCGATAAATCATATTAACAAAATAAAAAAACCTATTTTATTGTTTCATGGGAAAAAAGATACAGTTATTTCTTATAAACAAACTTTAAAAATTCAAGAAATTTTGATTCAGAATAATAAATATTCAGAAGTTATTTTTTTTGATAATGAAGGGCATGGTTTTAGAAATATTGAAAATAAAGAAGTAGTAATGCAAAAATCTCAGGAATTTTTAAAAAATGCTTTGAATATTTAAGAATTGATTTTTAGAAAATCAATAGTATCTTTTAATTTTTCTATAAACATATCAATTTCTTCCTTATTGGTTGTGAAATTCATGCTGATTCTAGCTGTTGATTTAATTCCAATGTATCTGTGAAGAGGTTGACAGCAATGGTGGCCACTTCTGATGCAAATTCCTTTTGAATCAAGAATTTCAGCAATATCATTTGAATGTATATTTTTTATATAAAAGGTTGCGAGTGAGGCTCTGTCTGGATCTATCTCCGGCGTAGGACCAATGATTTCAATATTTTCTATTTGATTTAATTTTTCAAATAAATATTTAGTAATAGTCTTTTCATATTCATGAATTTCATTCAATCCAATATTGTTAATATAATTGATTGCTTCTGCAAGACCTATTGCTTCTGCAATAGCTGGAGTTCCAGCTTCAAATTTGTGTGGTAGCTCTGCCCAAGTACTTGTCTCTTCAAAAACATCTTGAATCATTTCGCCACCTCCAAAAAGAGGAGGAATTTTTTCTAGAATTTCTTTTCTTGACCAGAGGAAACCAATACCTGTAGGACCGCATAGTTTATGTCCTGATCCAGCTAAAAAATCTATATTGAGATCAATCACATCCAGTTTTTGATGAGCCAAACTTTGGCATGCATCTATTAACACTAAAGAACCTTTTTGTTTAGCTAATTTAGTTATTTCTTTGATTGGATTACAGCAACCTAGAGTATTACTAACATGTACTAGGCTAACAAGTTTAGTTCTAGATGTTAGTTTTGATTTAAAGTCTTCTATATCTAATTTTCCATCTTTATCTATACCTATAAATTTTAATTTGCATTTATTTTTTGCTGCAACCATTTGCCATGGAACAATATTGCTATGATGCTCCATTATTGACAAGAGAATTTCATCGTTTTCTTTTAATAAATATTCGCCCCACGATCTAGCTACTAGATTGATTGCTTCAGTAGCATTTCTTGTGAAAATAATTTCTTTTGCTGAATTCGCTTTTATATATTTGCTTATTAGATGTCGTGCATGTTCAAATTCTTCTGTTGCTTTAGCACTTAATTGATGCGCCCCTCTATGTACATTGGCATTAAAGTTTTTGTAATATTCATCTATTTTTTTAAGGACTTGTATTGGTTTTTGTGTGGTGGCAGCGTGGTCTAAATAAATAATTTGCTCATTACTTTTTAAGTTCTTATTTAAAAGAGGAAAGTCTTTCTTCGTTATTTCAGGGAAATTTTGAATCGTTTCCATTAATTCTCATTTAAAAGTTTATCAAGTAAATCCCATTTATCTTTTGAAACGGGAATAAATGAAATTATTTCTTGAAAGTAAGAACTTAATTGTAGTTTACTTGCTTCTGATAATGTGATCCCTCTTGTTCGCATATAAAAAAGTTCTTCTTCATTTAGTTGCGAAATTGTAGCTCCATGTTTGCATTTCACATCATCAGCAATTATTTCTAATTGAGGTTTAGTATCTATTTGTGCGCGATTTGATAAAAGTAAATTTCTGCTTAATTGGGAAGCATCAGTTCTCTGGGCAATTTTCGGAACTATTATTGAACCTTCAAATATTGCATGAGATTTGTCATCAGCAAGTGATTTATTAATTTGATCTAGAAATCCATTTGGGCCATTAAATTCTATTTTTGTATAGGTTGAAATTTGCTCATCTTTTTTTGTTATTTGCATACCTTTGATATTTGTCTTAGCGTTTCCCGCAGATTGTTTAATATTTATTTCGAATCTCGCGTAATTGAATTTGAAATGTAAGGAACCTAAGTTGTATTCACTATTTTTTTGTTGAATTACATTGAGAGAATTTAATAGATTGGATCTGTTTTCACCGTAAGATACAACACCATGATTTACGGAACTATTTTCTTTCAAGCAAAAGAAAGTTGATTGAGATAATGAAGAGTTTTCTTTACCAAGATTTACTTGCAATAATTCAACATCACAATTATTTTCTAAAAATATTACGAGAGTTTTTGCTTTTAAAGAATTACTTGATGCATGACTAAAAATTTCAATAGGAGGAATTTTTGATCCATTTATTTTTAATCCCAAAATATTATTTTTACAACTTAAAGACAGATTTAGTAGGTCACTCCAATTTTCGTTTTGCTTAAAAAAAGATATCTGTTCCTTGATATATTTTTGTAATTCATCCTCGCTTAATTGCTGAATTGAATAATTGTTCTCTATTATTTTAATTTGGCAATTCTCACCAATTATTAATCTAATAGTACTTTGAGAATTTTTCGGATATGGTACATCAAATTTTGAATCTTTTTCATTAACTGAGTAATCTAAAAAGTTTGACAATTTTGATTTATTTGAAAGTCTCCATAGTTCACTTTTAGGATTAGGGAGAGGACTTGATTGTAATTTATGAAGACAGATTTTTTGTATTTCTGTTATATTCTCATCCGATTTATTAGTTTTTATTTTCTCAATAATTTCCATTTGTTTAGGTCTCTTTTATAAAGTTATCAGTCCATTCATACCCTTTTTCTTCAAGCTCAAGAGCAAGATCACTTTCACCAGTTTTTATGATTTGTCCGTCTGACATAACATGGACATAATTTGGTTTAATTTCATCTAATAATCTTTGATAGTGGGTAATAAGTATAACTCCAGTTTGTTCATTAGATATTTTTTTAATTCCTGATGCCACTATTCTTAGAGCATCGATATCTAGACCAGAATCGGTCTCATCTAATATTGCTATCTTGGGCTCAAGTAAAGCCATTTGCAGAATTTCATTTCTTTTTTTTTCACCTCCGGAAAAGCCTTGGTTTACACTCCTTGATAGAAATGCGTGATCCATTTTCACAATTTCTAACTTTTCTTTAACTAATTCTTCAAAATCAAAAGTGTCCAATTCTTCTTTGTTGAGGAATTTCCTTCTAGCATTAGTTGAAACTCTCAGAAACTCAAGATTACTTACACCTGGAATCTCAATTGGATATTGAAAACCAAGAAAAATTCCTGATTGAGATCTCTCTTCAGGTTCAAGAGAGTTGATTTTTTCACCTAAAAATTTTATGTCGCCATTTGTAATATTATACGAGGGATGTCCTGCAATGATTTTCGAAAGTGTACTTTTGCCACATCCATTTCTTCCCATAATGGCATGGATTTCTCCAGGATAGACAGTAAGTGAAACCCCTTTTAAAATTGGAAGATTATCAGTAGATGCAGAGAGGTTTTCAATTTCTAAAATTGGATCTGATTCTTTCATTTTACTTTGCATTTCAGTTTAGAAATTGATTAATTAACCTACTGATCCCTCTAGTTTAAGTGCCAGTAACTTATCTGCTTCAGCAGCAAACTCCATAGGTAATTGACTAAATACATCTCTGCAAAAACCGCTAACCATCATAGACACTGCCTCCTCAAATTCTATACCTCTGCTTTGGAGATAAAAAAGTTGGTCTTCTGAGATTCTACATGTGCTTGCTTCATGCTCAATTTCAGAATTGGGTTGTTGAGATTTGATGTAAGGGAATGTATTTGCTGAAGCTTGATCCCCAATTAACATTGAATCACATTGACTGTAATTTCTAGACCCTTTAGCTTTTGTTCCCATTTTGACAAGACCTCTATAGCTATTTTTTGAGTTACCAGCACTAATACCCTTGCTAACAATAGTTGATTTGGTCTTAGGACCAATATGGATCATTTTTGTGCCGGTATCTGCTTGCTGAAGATTATTGGTGAGAGCCACTGAATAAAATTCTCCTACAGATTCTTCTCCTAAAAGTAGACAGCTAGGATATTTCCATGTAATTGCAGAACCTGTTTCAACTTGAGACCAGCTAATTTTACTTCTCTTACCTAAACATTTTCCTCTTTTGGTGACAAAATTAAAAATTCCGCCAATACCTTCTTCATCACCAGCATACCAATTTTGCACTGTTGAATATTTTATTGAGGCGTCGTCTAATGCTATAAGCTCTACAACAGCTGCATGTAGGGTATTTGTATCAAACATTGGAGCTGTACAACCTTCAAGATAACTTACAGAACTTGATTCTTCAGCAATGATTAGTGTTCTTTCGAATTGTCCTGAATCTCCACTATTAATTCTAAAGTAGGAAGAAAGATCCATAGGGCAGGCAACACCCTTTGGGATATAAACAAAAGAACCATCACTAAAAACTGCAGAATTTAGTGCTGCAAAATAATTATCACTAGGTGGAACTACTGTACCTAAATATTTTTCAATCAAATCCGCGTGATTTTTTACTGCTTCACTAATTGAGCAAAATATAACTCCATGTTCAGCAAGTTCTTCTCTAAAAGTTGTGGCTATAGAAACACTATCAAAGACAGCATCTACTGCTACATTTGTGAGTTTTTTTTGCTCAGTGAGGGGTATTCCTAATTTATCAAAAGTCTCTAGAAGTTTGGGATCAACTTCATCTAAGCTAGAAATTTTCTCTTTTTGCTTAGGAGCAGAGTAATAAATAATATCTTGATAATCAATTTTTTTATATCCTAATGCTGCCCAATCAGGCTCTTTCATTTTTTGCCATTTTTTAAAGGCTTTTAATCTAAAGTCAAGAAGAAATTTTGGCTCTTCTTTCTTCTGTGAAATTAATTTTATGATATCTTCATTTAATCCCTTTTCTATTTTTTCAGTTTCAATATCAGTAACAAAACCATATTTGTAAGGCTCTTTTACTACATCTTTAACTAAATTTTCGTTAACCATGTTATCAAAAATAACTTATTACAATTAGCTTTATATACTTTAACGAAAGATACCCCCAATATTGAGTTTTTTTCCTTTATTAAAACTAAAAATTAATGTCTAATCATCTTGATCCCTTGTCTAACTCATTAAACATAGAAATTATTAAAGAAATTGATAATCTCGATCTACCTATGATGCAGAAACATCATTTAAGAATACTCGCTCATTGCCTTCAGGTTTTAAAAATTATCAATGTAGAAAATAGTTCGGAATTTCAAAATAAAAACCCCCTGAGAGAATGGTGTGATAACCAATCTAAAAAATTTGATGATAAAAAATTTAGTGATCTTTTTTATGAGCAGTTAAAATCCACCTCAAAAAAATTAAGTACTTTTTCAAAAAAAATAGGTAAAAGTATTGATGATCTAGAAATAGATGATTTAGTTCTTCTAGTTGAAAAACGCTGAATTTTCTTTTATTTAACTGATCCCGAAGAAAAAATATATTTTTGTTGAGTCTTTAACAAAATCAGGTAATAAAATTTAAAAAAAAAGAAAATTAATTTACATTTTAAAAATCTCTGAAATTTAATTAATTTCTTTGATACCAACTGTTTTGAAGAGAAATATAAATTTTGAGAATTTTTTAGGAGTCAGAGGATCCTGACGACAGGGCAAAAAGACACACAATTCCCCAAAAAAAAGAACATACTGATCCCAAACAAAAACGGAGAATTCAAAGTGGCTGATGGGATCATTAATAAAGATCAATTACTCTCACTAACCCTCAGACAATTACGTCAAGAAGCAAGTAAATTATCGGTCCCGCTGTACAGTCGCAAAACAAAAGCTGTTTTAGTTGATTTAATACTTAAATATCAGGAAAAATCTACAAAAAAAAGATACTCTACAACTCTAGAGTCAAAAACCGAAGAAACTTCTGAGTCCAATGCTTTCAGCAGTAGTGAAGAAGTTAAAACAAATGTAGTTTTCCTACCCCGAGATCCAGATTGGGCTTATGTTTTTTGGCAAATTTCTGATGCAGATAGAGAAAAAGCAAAATCTCTGGGAGCCAACAAGTTATGTTTAAGATTATTTGATGCATCTGGTTCTGAAGGGAGCAACTTGAATCAAGGAACATTAAGGGAGATAGCAGTTGATAGTTACAGTACTGAGTGGTACTTGCCAATCCCACTTGCAGATAGAGATTATAAGGTTGAATTAGGTTACAAATATGGTTTTAACTGGATGTCATTGGCATTCTCTTCGATAAGCCATGTTCCTGGGTCCCATCCTTCTGAGCAAATTCTTGATAAATTTGTACCTTTTAATTTAGATTCTACTCCTGAGTCAATTCCAGATATTTCTAATCCTGTCGTTTCAGAACAAAATGGTATGCATGAAAGGTTATACCAAGCAGCAACTAATATTCCTCTCAGAAGAAAAGTTGGTTCTGAAGAATTTATGGAAAACGTAAATTCAACAAACCTCACTGATAATCTTACAGAATCAGGTGCTGGTAAATGGTCATCAGGTTTAAATGATTCTGGAAGCGGAATTGTTAAAAATAGATCTTTTTGGCTCGTTGCTGATGCTGAATTAATTGTTTATGGAGCTACAGAGCCTTCTGCAAAACTTACAATAGGTGGTGAAGATGTACCTCTTGCTGCAGATGGTACTTTTAGAATTCAAGTTCCATTCAGAGACGGGACTCAAAAATACGATATTAAAGCCGTTGATATCTCTGGTCAGCAAGAAAAAAGTATATCAATGAAATTTGATAGAACTACACCACTTGACGATACTAATGAAAAAGATAATGCTGAGACTGAATGGTTTTAATCAATTGAATTAATGCTAAAAAAAATTATAGCTTTTACTCCATTGTTTGGAGCATTAACGTTCCCACTAATAGTTCCAATTACAATTTCAAAATTTGGTGTTAACTATGGAATTCTTAGTGCATTATTAATTTCTTCATTATGGTTTATCGCTATGTTAAGAACTTCCGAAATGCCTCATTAATTTAGTTAGATTTTTGGAAGTTTCTTAAAAATATGAATCAAGTCAGCGTAATTAATATCAATTCTCCTTTTCTAGATCAAAAACCAGGTACCTCTGGATTAAGAAAAAGTACTTTAAAGTTTCAGGAAGAACATTATCTAGAAGTTTTTATTGAAGCAATCTTACAATCATTAGATGATTTAAAAGGTTCAACATTAGTCGTTGGTGGTGATGGCAGATATGGCAATATTGAAGCAATAGAAAAAATTGTACAAATATGCATTGCTCATAAAGTTCAAAAGGTTATTGTTCCAAAATACGGTTTATTATCTACTCCTGCGACATCTCATTTAATTAGAAAAGAAAATGCTATTGGTGGAATTATTCTTTCTGCAAGCCATAATCCAGGTGGTATTGATGGCGACTTTGGAGTGAAACTGAATATCTCTAATGGTGGCCCAGCTCCTGAAATAATTACTAATAAGATTTTCAAGGCTTCACAATTACTAACTAGTTATAAAATTTGTAAAAATCGATTACCTGATTTTAGTGAATATGGAACTTATCCTTACGGTGAAACTACCTTAGAGATTATTGATGGATTAACAGATTACTCTAATTTGATGGAGAAAATTTTTGACTTTGATCAAATTAGTGATTTTTTAAAAAGAGACTTCTCGTTAATCTTTGATGCAATGAATGCGGTTACAGGCCCATATGCAAAAAATATTTTTGTTAAAAAAATGGGTCTTGCACCTGATTGCGTCATGAATGGTGATCCGTTAGAAGATTTTGGAGGTTTACATCCTGATCCTAATCTTACTTACGCATCCCACTTGGCTGATTTGTTATTAAATAAAAAATCTTATAGTTTTGGTGCTGCATGCGATGGAGATGGAGATAGGAATATGATTTTAGGAAGTGGATGTTTTGTAAATCCTAGTGATAGCCTTGCAGTTATAACTGCTAACACGAAATGTGTTCCTGGTTATAAAGATGGTATTACAGGTGTGGCACGATCCATGCCAACCAGCTCAGCGGTTGATAATGTTGCTCGAGCATTAAATATACCTTGTTTCGAGACACCTACTGGTTGGAAGTTTTTTGGAAATCTTTTAGATTCTAATTTAATAACTTTATGTGGAGAAGAAAGTTTCGGAACAGGTAGTAATCATGTGAGAGAGAAAGATGGACTATGGGCAGTTTTGTACTGGTTACAAGTTTTAGCTGAGAAAAAATGTTCGGTAAGTGATTTGATACAGAATCATTGGAAACAATTTGGCAGGAATTATTATTCAAGGCATGATTATGAGGCAATTCCCTCAAATATTGCTAATCAAATCTTTGGTAATCTAACTTCTATGCTCGGAAATTTAAAAGGAAATAGTTTTGCTGGCCATTTAGTTAAAGTTGCAGATAACTTTTCATATTTAGATCCCGTTGACAATTCCATAAGTGAAAATCAAGGTTTAAGATTGGTCCTTGATGATAATTCTCGAGTAATTGTGCGCCTTTCTGGAACTGGAACTAAGGGTGCAACATTAAGACTTTATTTTGAGAAGTTTTTCGATCCTCAACAGAATCTTTCGTTAAATCCTCAGATCGCTTTGAAACCTCTAATAGATGATTTAGATGCTTTATTGAATATTTCAAAACTTACTCAAATGGAAACTCCTACAGTAATTACATAGAATTGAAAGTAATGATTTTTTGATTTTATTTATATGCATTCAGAAAATTTATTTACTAATTTTTCTCCAATAGAAAACAATGCACCTTTGGCAGATAAATTAAGACCAAAGAATTTAGAAGATTTTTTTGGTCAACAACCAATCCTAAATGAGAATTCGCTTTTAAGAAGTGCAATATTAAACGATAAGATTAGTAATTTTATTTTTTCTGGCCCTCCGGGTGTTGGAAAAACTACTCTAATTGAAATTATTTCTTTTAATACGCGGTCAAAATTAATTAAGTTAAATGCAGTATTATCAAGTCTTAAAGAATTAAGAAATGAAATCGCTAATGCAAAAGATAGATTAATAAATTCAAAAAGAAAAACAATTTTATTTATCGATGAGGTTCATAGATTTACATCAGTTCAGCAAGATGCTTTATTACCTTCAATAGAAAATGGAACTATAACTTTTATTGGTGCTACCACTGAAAACCCTTTCTTTGCTGTTAATAAAGCGCTTGTTAGCAGGTCTCGTATTTTTACATTACTTCCTTTGGAAGAAAATGATTTGCAGAAAATAATAAAAAAAGTCATTACTCACTATTCAAAACAAAAAGATTCAAAAAAGGTTTATTTAACTCAAGATGCTATAAGTCATTTAATTAAATTTTCTGGCGGAGATGCAAGGACACTAATCAATGCGCTAGAGATGGCCATAGAAACAACTGCTGAAAATGATGCTAAAGAAATCAATATTAATCTTTCAATGGCAGAGGATGCACTACAAAAGAAAAATATTGTTTACGATAAAAATGGTCAAAATCATTACGATGTAATAAGTGCCTTTATCAAGTCCATAAGAGGTTCTGATCCAGATGCAACTTTATTCTGGCTTGCGAATATGCTGGAGGCTGGTGAAGATCCTAATTTTATTTTTAGAAGACTACTTATATCTGCCAGTGAAGATATTGGAATAGCTGATCCTAATGCGATAGTAGTTGTACAATCCTGTTGTGATGCTTTTGATAGAGTTGGTTTTCCAGAAGGGTTATATTTTTTAACGCAGGCTTCTTTATATTTAGCTATTTCTCCAAAAAGTAATAGTACGAAAAGTATTTTTAAAGCAATTGAAACAATCAAATCTACCAATGCTTTTGATGTTCCACTTCATTTAAAAAATAATTCTAATAGTTATGTCAATCCTCATAATTATCCAGTTAATTTGGTCTTACAAGAATATCTTCCTAAATCTTTAAGAGGTTTAAAAATATGGGAACCAAATAATAATGGATGGGAAAAAACTCAATATGAAGAACTGCTTAGAAGAAAAGAAAATTAAAAATTTTTCGAACAACAAATAATCTCAGGATTAAAAGAAGTTTTTTCTTCGTATGCTAAAGCGATAGTCCAATTATGGAAGTTAATTTGTGAATAATTTAAATGTATATTTTTCTTCTTATGAATTAACTCTTTTGGCTCTTCAAAAAATTGCCAATGGTTAATGTCTTTAGCTAATTTTCCACGATCCCATTTTATAGCCGCTTCAACAGCACACCATTGATTTAATATCATATTTTTTGTTAAATAATTTTTATGGTTTGATTTGTTGGTATGAAGAAAATATTTTTTTGCAAATTTTAAATGGTTAAACTCTCTATCTGTTCTCTCAATATCAATCCCTATTTTGCCTTGATACCAGACTATAGCAATGGCATCTTTACAATGACTTAAACTGATATTTCCCATTCCAGAGGGCAAACTTGGAGGTTTTCCAGGATGAGCATTAATTGGAATTTCTAAGGGGTCTAAATCAAAAAGTGTTGAAAGTGATTGTCGCAGATAAGCTCTTGTTTCTAAGAATATCTTTGATCTTGAATTTGTTAGGTTTTTTGCGGTTTTAATTTCTTCTACAGTTGCGACATCTTGCACACCTTTAATCTCATAAAACCAAATTTTTGGTATTTTATATTCATACTTATTTAATAATTTCAATGGCTCTTAAGGTTGGCGACAAAGCACCAGAATTTAAATTAAAAGATTCTTTGGAGAAAGAAGTTTCTCTTAGTGATTTTAAAGGTAAACGAATAATACTATACTTTTATCCAAAAGATAATACTCCAGGGTGTACTAAAGAAGCCTGTAATTTTAAAGAGAATTGGGATTTACTCCAAAAAAATAATGTTGTTGTGCTTGGTATTAGTAAAGATAATGCATCTTCTCATCAGAAGTTTATAGAAAAATTTAATTTACCTTTTATTCTTTTAACTGATCCTGAACCTTTCAAAGTTTCTTCTGATTACGATAGTTATGGACTGAAGAAATTCATGGGAAAAGAATATATGGGAATGATGAGAAATACTTTTTTAATTGATACTGAAGGTAACATCGAAAAGATTTACTTAAAGGTAAAAGCTGCAATAATGGCTGATCATATAATTGCAGACCTTGGGCTAAGCTAATTTTTTTACGGACAGGTGGTGAATAATCATCCCCTCCATAACTAAATTAGGAGCATTGATAATATTTTCTTTTTGAGTATTTAGAGATTTTGTGAATAATTGAGAGTCTCCTCCACAGATTATTAAAATATCCTTTTCAGGATTCAATAAACTATTAATTGCGCTAGTAAGAGAGTTGATTACTCCTTTTAAAATTGCTTCTTCTGTATTGATTAAGAAATCTTTGATCGGTATATCATATTTTTTGGGAAGTTTAAGATTTTTTGTATTTTGTTCCATTGATTTTAATTGAGTTAGAAAACCTGGAAGAAGTTGACCTCCAATAATAGATCCATTACAATTCAATTTTGTTATTGATAATATTGTTCCAAAATCTGCAATTAGCAAATCTTTTTTGAAAGGGTTTTCAATAATTTTTAAAGCGGCAATACAGGCAAGAGCTCTATCAACTCCAAAATAATCAGGAAGATTTGATAATTGGATATCTTTAGTTTTTATTTCATTTTCTTTTTTCAGCAAAAAATTTGGTAGTTTTCCTACAGAAGCCCAAATCAATTGATCAAGATCTATATTTTTGGGAACTTTTTGATCTCTTTTACTATGGAAGAATTTAGATTGATTTTTAGAATATTTTGCCCAATGAAGCCTACTATTGCCTACTAATAAAAAATTTATATCTGAGACCATTGTTCTATGATCAATTTAATTATTAGTGTGTATTCCACATTCTTGTTTAATCCCTCCAAATCTTGTATCTCTGCCCTTTGTTTCAATACCATCGGGACTGCTTGAATGCCAATCTCCCACCGAAGAATAACCTTTGATAAAAAGTGGATGGGCAGGTAAATTATTCTCTTCCATATAATAAAAAATATCTTTATTTGTCCAATTTAATAAAGGTCTTAAAGAGAGTCTTTGACGAATTACGTCTATGAATTTCATTTTGTTTCTATTTTCTGTTTGACTTGACCTAACACCGCTGGCCCAGCAGAAAATATCATATTTTTCTAGACCATTTTCTAAAGGTTTTATCTTTCTCAATTTATGATACTTATCTAAATCACTCTCTTTTTTTGTTTCCCAAAGTTTTCCGTATTTGGCCTCCATTCTTGCTGGAGATAATTCACTTTGCAGAACTTCAACTTCTAAGGATAAATTATCAATAAGCTTTTCAGCGTAGTGGTATGTTTCTGGAGGAAGGTAACCTGTATCTATCCAAAATATTTTGATTTTTTTTTGTAGAGATAATTTGCTGACCATATGTAAAAGAACTGATGACTGTATACCAAAACTTGTTGTAATAGCAAATTGATTATCAAACTTTTCATAACCCCATGTAAGCATTCCTTGAGGCTTCATATCTACAAGCTCTTGATTATATTTCCTCAAGTTAGTTTGAATATCTTTGTGGATTTTTTCAATCATTCTTCAGTTTGGTTATGAGTTTGATTTTATTTCGCTCAATTTAAAAATTATTCGTATAGTTTAATAATACATTTACGCATAACAATATTTCTCTAATGAAATCAATACAAAAACCAATAGTAATAGTTGGAGCAGGTTTTGCAGGTATGACATTTGCTTTGAATTTAAAGAATCTTAATCCTTCTTTACCAATTCTTGTGGTTGATTCTGAAACTAACTTTACATTTAAACCTTTAATGTATGAAGTTTTAAGCAAAGAAATAAGAAGTTGGGAAGCCACCCCAAAATTTGCAAATATATTTTCTGAGGCGGGTATAACTTTTTTAAGAAATTGTTTAACCAAGATTTCCTTCAAAGAAAATATTCTTGAATTTAGTGACGAATTAAAATTGAGTTATCAGTATCTCGTTATCTGTACAGGATCTATTCCAAATAGTTTTTTTATAAAAGGTGTAGATGAAAATTGTTATTTTTTTAATGATGTTCATGATTTAAATAAATTAAATTCTTTTTTAAAAAAATCACAAGATATTGCGTTGCAAAAAAAGTTATTCATAGTGGGAGGTGGTCCCTCTGGCATCGAGTTGGCATGCAAAATTAAAGATATATTTACAGACCAATTTGAAATTTATTTAATAGAAAAATCAAACGAAATCCTTAATAAAAACAAAATTTTTAATAGAGAACAAGCAGAGAAGGCATTAGAAAAAAGAAAAATCAAAGTTCTCTTGAATTCCGCAGTTAAAGAAGTCTCAGAAACTAAGATTAGTATTTCTAGTGAGGTTGGAATAACTTCATTGGATAAAGATATTGTTATTTGGACTGCAGGTGTTAAACCGAATTTGTCTTACTTAGAAACTGATCAAATAATAAAAAAATTTGGACGAATTTTAGTTAATAATAATTTGCAAATAGAAAACCATAAAAACTGTTTTGCTATTGGTGATATTTCAGTTATTGAAGGAATGGAGGATTTACCCATAACTGCTCAGGTTGCTATGCAGGAAGGAAATCATCTTGCTAACAATTTAGAACTTTTAATTCAAGGCAAAGATCCTTTACCTTTTGAATTTCAAGACAACGGAGAAATGATTAGCTTAGGAATAGGCGAAGCTTCAATTTCTGGGCTTGGGATTACTTTATCTGGGAAATTGGCTTTTGAGGCAAGAAGACTTATATATGCTTCCAAGTTGCCTGATATTACAGAAAGCTTAAAATCTGCATCTTCTTGGATATTCCAAAAAAAATCTATTTTTAAAAAGTTTCTTAAAAAAGACTATTCGAATTAAACTTTTTTGAAATATTGTTTTTGGGTATATTGAGTTAAATAAGTTTTGTATGAATTTAATTGCAGTAGTTAGTAATAATTTTGATGCGTTTATAACGGTAGTTGTTTTAATAATGTCAATAATTTTATTTATTAGAAATACTATTGCTCCAGAATTGACTGGTTTGTTATGTGTCGGAATATTTATATCTACTGGGGTTCTTTCTCCTGAAAAAGCTTTAGCTGGATTTGGTAGCCCTTCTTTAATTACCCTTATGGGTTTATTTGCAGTTTCCTCAGCGTTATTTAAAAGTGGTGCCTTAGACAGAGTAAGAGAATTGATTTCTTCTGAAAGTATTCGAACTCCAAGGAAATTAATTTCTTTAATTGCTTTTTTGATTGCTCCAATATCTGGAATTGTACCTAATACTCCAGTAGTAGCATCTTTGTTACCTTTAATTGAAAGTTGGTGCGAGCGGAGAAATATATCACCATCAAAAGTTTTATTACCTCTTTCTTTTGCTACTTTACTCGGTGGAACTCTGACATTATTAGGCAGCTCAGTAAATCTTCTTGTAAGTGATATTAGTCAACAATTAGGTTATGGAGGTTTGGAATTATTTAGTTTGACTTCAATAGGAATTCCTGTCTGGCTTATAGGTACAACCTATATGATTCTTGTTTCTGATATGCTTTTGCCAGATAGAGGGAGAGATAAGGAGTTTATTAAAAATGGTGATATGAATATATATTTTACCGAAGTTACAATTCCCTCTACTTCAGAATTAGTTGGACAATCTGTCAGAAATAGTAGATTACAAAGACGATTTGACGTTGATGTCCTGGAATTGCAACGAAATGGAAAAGTTATTCTTCCTCCTTTGGCTGATAGAAAGATTGAACCGGATGATAGATTAATAATCCGGGTTACAAGGGCAGACTTATTTAGGCTGCAGCAGGAACATACTATTCTGTTAGGAGAAAACAAAACATCTTTCGATGGGGCTAACGTTTTCTCAGATGATGAAGGTACTAAGACCTTTGAAGCCTTGTTACCAGCTGGTTCAACTTTAGCCGGTGCAAGTTTGAGAGAATTAAGATTTAGGCAGCGTCATAATGCAACAGTTCTAGCATTAAGAAGAGGTCAACAAACTGTTCAGGAGAGATTAGGCCAAGCTGTTTTAAGGGCTGGAGATGTTTTATTATTGCAAGCACCGCTAGATTCAATAAGAGGTTTGCAAGCTAGTAATGATTTGCTTATTTTAGATCAATTCGAAGATGACCTACCTTTTTTGATAAAAAAACCTATATCGATTGCAATTGCAATAGGAATGGTGGTTTTGCCGTCGGTTTCTAATATTCCATTAGTAGGTTCAGTTCTTTTGGCAGTCATTGCAATGGTTGCTTGTGGATGTTTAAGACCTGCAGAGATACAAAAATCAATTAGGTTAGACGTTATTTTATTGCTGGGATCTTTATCGTGTTTTAGTGTAGCTATGCAGATCACTGGATTAGCAGATTTAATTGCAATTAATCTAAACTTTGCCCTTAACGGAATGCCTCTTTATTTTGCACTAGTCGTAATTTTTGTATCTACAGTGATTCTTACGCAATTTATAAGTAATGCTGCTTCGGTTGCTTTGATTTTGCCTGTTGCTATTGAATTATCAAATGTTTTAGAAATTTCACCAAGCGCTTTAATAATGCTTGTTTTATTCGGTGCAAGTCAATCTTTCTTGACTCCAATGGGTTATCAAACAAATTTAATGGTTTATGGTCCTGGTAGATATAGATTTTTTGATATCGCAAAATACGGAGCTGGATTGACATTTATAATGTCATTTACTGTACCAGCATTGATAATTTTAAATTACGGGTAATATCGTGAAATTCACAAGTAAGGTTTATAAGTTAAAAGATGCTTACAAAAAGCTATCTGTACCTCAATTTACTATTGTTACAGGCTTGTTTATTATTTGCCTTGGAACTTTAATTTTGAGCTCTCCATTATGTTCATCTTCAAAGGTTGGTTTGTGGGAAGCATTTTTTACATCTACTTCTGCAATAACCGTTACTGGCTTAACCATAATAGATATAGGTGTTGATTTAAATTTCTTTGGCCAAGTTTTCTTAGCTTTTATGCTTTTATCAGGTGGTCTAGGATTAATGGCCATTACAACATTTTTACAAGGGTTTGTTGTAAAAGGAACAAAGCTAAGAACAAGATTAGACAAAGGAAAGACTTTAGATGAATTTGGAGTTGGAGGAATTGGTCGAACTTTTCAAAGCATTGCTATTACTGCGATTATTATCATATCCTTGGGCGCAATTGTCTTATATTCTTTTGGATTTGTAGACATTCAAAATAATTGGGAAAGACTATGGTCCTCGATTTTTCACAGCATTTCTGCATATAACAATGCAGGATTTTCGTTAATGTCAAATAGTCTTCAAGACTATAGAACAAATTATTTGGTGAATAGTGTTTTTGTTTTTCTCATTGTTATGGGTGGATTGGGCTGGCGGGTTATTGATGATATTTGGAGTCATAAAAAAAATCTTTCTTATAAGAAATTAAGCCTTCATTCCAGACTAGTTATAAGGACAAGTTTGTCTTTAATATTGTTCGGATCATTAGGATTCTTTATCACTGAATCATTGCTAAATAGTCAATTTTTTAATGATTTAAATTTGTTTGAACGGTTAATGTCATCTATCTTCGAAACAGTTAGTGCCAGAACTGCAGGCTTTACAAATTTTCCGATTTCTTTGAACTCTATCTCAGATACCGGCCTTTTATTATTAATGACGCTTATGTTTATTGGAGCAAGTACAGGAGGTACTGGTGGAGGCATAAAAACAACTACATTTATTGCATTAATGGCTGCAACTAGATCAACTTTAAGAGGTCAGAAAGATGTAATTATTAGCAATAGATTAATTTCAGATAAAGTTATTCTAAAGGCAGTTGGAATCACAGTTGGATCTTTGCTTTTTGTCCTTTTAATGGCAATGTTGCTTAGTACAACAAATACTTTTGTTAAAAAAGAATCATTCACATTCCTAGAAATTCTGTTCACTTGCATATCTGCATTTGCAACAGTTGGTTTTGATATTGGTTTAACCGCAAAATTAAATCATTTTGGTCAATTTATTCTTATTGTGGGGATGTTTGTGGGCAGACTTGGGATCCTTTTGCTTTTAAGTGCACTATGGCAGGCTCTTTATAAGAGTAGAATAGATAGACAAAAGAGAATTGGCTATCCTAGGGCTGATCTATATGTTTAGAATTGACTGAGTTTTATTATGGCTGATTGGTGGCAGTGGTCTCAAAAGAGAGAAAATGAAGCACTCACTTTTGCAGTTGTCGGCGTTGGGAGATTTGGAACCGCAGTTTGCAGAGAACTTATTAGTAATGGTGCTGATGTTTTGGCTGCAGATTATTCGGAAAAAGCTATTGATGATTTAAGGCAATTAGAACCTTCGATAGAAGCGAGAGTTGTAGATTGTACTGATGAAGAGTCTATGAAGGAATCGGGAATTCTTGAAATGAATACTGTTGTAGTGGGTATTAGTGAACCTATTGAAGCAAGTATAACTACAACTCTTATTGCTAAGGATAGTGAAGGTAGCAAAGTGAAAAGAGTAATAGCGAGAGCTACCAGTGACTTGCACGAAAAAATGTTAAAAAGAGTAGGTGCAGATAAAGTTGTTTTCCCATCTAGGATGCAAGGAGAAAGATTAGGTTTAGAACTAGTAAGACCAAACCTAATCGAAAGATTAGAACTAGATAATCAAACTGGCATAGATGAAATAACTGTTCCAGAGGAATTTATTGGAAGATCTTTAAGAGATTTAAATTTAAGGAAAAATTATTTAGTAAATGTGCTTGCTGCAGGACCTGCTGAAGAGTTAACAGTTAATCCTCCAGCAAAATATATTTTGGAAAGAGGAAATATTTTGGTAGTCATGGGTAAAACTGTAGATTTACAGAAATTGCCTCAAAATTAATTAATTTTAATCAGATTTTTTATAGTATCTAATCCTTTGAGGAGCTCTTTTTAATCTTCTAACGCTTTGTTTTTCAAGTTCATCTCTAAATTTATCGGTATTTAAGTTATTTTCTGAAACAGGTGATTTACTTCCTTTTTCGAAATATTTTTTTATACCCTCTTGTATTAACACTTTTGCCATATTACTTACTGTCCTAGATTCATTATCGGCCAAGATAGTTAATTGTTCACATATTAATTCTGGA
This sequence comes from Prochlorococcus sp. AG-355-P18, assembly GCA_003280515.1. Taxonomy (GTDB): domain Bacteria; phylum Cyanobacteriota; class Cyanobacteriia; order PCC-6307; family Cyanobiaceae; genus Prochlorococcus_A. Next base: position 123,597 of record QCER01000002.1, on the reverse strand, counting down.
AGAACTACTTGAATTCTGGGGGATTTAGGCTTCCCATTAGTTGAGTTTTGGCGGGTAGCCATGAGTCAAAGTTGATAACTGTTACTTATTAGTATACACAGTTAGTCAAGGATACTATCTTTGTGTATATTATTAGTAAGGAAATTTATGTCCGTATCAATTAATTGTTTTATTGTCTTATGAAAAATTCAAGAAAAATTGATTCTCCTAAAAGGTCGATAATTGATAAACCGAAAAAAAGATTAGTCAATTCTGATTCTCACGATAATGAAAATAGTGACGTTTTGGTATCAGCTGTAATTAGTCCATATTTGTTAACTCATCTTCACCATATTCTTCAGCAGTCTGAGTATTATGCTCAAAAAGATGGTAGAAAATCTCATGCAGCTAACTTTGCGAAACTAAGAAAAGTTTTATGTTTAGACGCAAGAAGTATGGCAGATGCCTCTGCAAAAGAGATAAAAGATGTGGATAATGATTTATCTAATAATAAATATAATGAACAAAATGTAGCTTGAAGTAATAATCTATTAATAAATAGATTTTAAAAACATGTCCAGTAATGCTGAAAAACTCTATCAGTTAATTGCCAACGATTCCAAAAAGAAACAAAGTCTGTTTATGACAGCCTTAACTAATCCCAAAAAAGCCTTAGATAAAATATGCGATATTGGCAACGAGTTAAATATTTCTGTGACTAAAGAAGAGGTTATTGAATATTTGAGTACTATTGATGATGAGGCAACTAAAATGTGGTTAATCAAGGCTCGAGGAGGTCTTTAGGAAAAGGTTTTGAATAATTATTATTTGGATTAGAAATAGGTTTTATTCTTTTGTTGTAGCCACCTCCACCAGCCAAAGTCCAAAAAAACCAATAACTTGGAATTGCAAGAGCTGCAGCTATGAAAATCACTACAATTTGTTCTATTCTTTTCATGATTTAATTTTATTCCACAAAATATTTTTTAGTAAATAAGCCACAGATTTTGTAAATTCTATTTTTAAAACAGTGATTAGATTTGAAGGTGTAAGCAAAATTTATTCTACAGATGTTGTTTTAAAAAATATTAGTTGGGAGATTAAGAAAGGAGAAAAAGTTGGCTTAGTTGGTTCTAATGGTGCAGGTAAATCAACCCAATTTAAGATTTTAATTGGAGAGGAAGAGCAAACAAGTGGAACGATCATCAAAGAAGGAAATCCTAAAATTGCCCATTTAAAGCAAGAGTTTGATTGTAATTTGAATCTTTCAGTGAGACAGGAATTAGAAAGTTCTTTTAAAGATATACAAATTGTTGCCATTAAACTTTTAGAAATTGAGAATAAAATGAAATCTTTGGATATAACAAAAAATTCCGATGAACTTGAAATATTTGTAAATCAACTCGCAAAATATCAAGCAACATTTGAAGCTTTAGGTGGTTATAAAATGCAATCTGATGTAGAAAAAATATTACCTAAATTGGGCTTTTCTTTAGAAGATGCTGATAAATTAGTTGGCAATTTCTCAGGTGGTTGGCAGATGAAAGTTGCACTTGGAAAAATAATTTTACAAAAACCTGATTTACTTTTGCTAGATGAACCAACCAATCATTTAGATTTAGAAACTATTTTTTGGTTGGAAGAATATCTATCATCGCTTAAAATTGCAGTTATAATAATTAGTCATGACAGATATTTCTTAGATAAATTATGTAAAAAAATAATTTTTGTAGATAGAGGAACATCTGAAACATATAATGGCAACTATTCTTTTTTTGTCGAACAGAAATCTTTGAATGAAGAATCACAAAATAAGGCATATCAATTACAACAAAAGGAAATTGAGTTACAGAAGAGGTATATAGATAGATTTAGAGCTAGTGCAACTAGAAGTTCTCAAGCAAAAAGTAGAGAAAAACAATTAAAAAAGATTTCTAAAATTGAGTCTCCCATATCAAAATCAAAAAGTCCTGTTTTTAATTTTCCAGAGTGCCCTCGTTCAGGAAAATTAGTTCTAAATATCAAAAATTTGTCTCATAGTTTCGAAGATAAAATTCTTTTTTTAGATATTAATTTAAAGATTTTTTCAGGGGAGAAAATAGCAATATTGGGACCTAATGGCTGCGGTAAATCTACATTGCTTAAAATTATTATGAAAAAAATATCTCCTGAAATTGGAGAAATTAATCTTGGTAAACACAATATAATTACTAGCTATTATGAACAGAATCAGGCTGAAGCACTTTCACCTGATGTAATGGTTATTGATTTAATATGTAATAAGTCTCCAGAATGGTCCCAAAATAAAGTTAGAACATTTTTAGGAGGTTTTGGCTTTCAAAATGAAACTGTTTTCAAATATATTAAACAACTCAGTGGGGGAGAAAAGGCAAGATTAGCATTGGCGCTCATGATTATTAATCCTAGTAATTTCCTTCTTTTGGACGAACCAACTAATCATTTGGATCTGCAATCTAAGGAAAACCTAGAATTAGCAATTAAAAATTATAAAGGTTCATTATTAATCATTTCTCATGATCGGTATTTTATTTCAAAGGTTGCAAATAAAATCATTGAAATTAAAGATTCAAAGTTATTGTCATATGATGGTAATTACGAATATTTTTTAGAAAAAACTCAAGGCCAAAAAATTTGATTACTTTTAATAAAATTTACAATTGGCTAAGTAAGATCACTCATTTATCTTTACATAGTTTACCGTCCTTGATTAATCTTAAAAATACAAAAATAGGTTTTAATAATTTAAATGAAAAATTACGATTTCCAAGGAAAACATCTTCAAATTTCTGATCCTATTGAAAGTTATTTTGAATGTATTACTTCATGCGATATGAGGGATGGTAGATGTATTTCTAGATGTGTGGAAATACTAAAACGGAATGATAATTAAATTTTTTAGTTATTTTGCAGATTAGTAATATCAGTTGGTATTACTTTTAATTTAATAAATTTATTTTTACGCTTCAATAATATATTTAGTTGTTTTTTGATACCATTTTTACTAATTTGTTCTATTACGTCTGATCCGGTTTTAATATCTTTATTGCCTATTTTAATTAAAATATCATCTATCTTGATCCCACTTTTTTCAGCTGGACTGTTTGGCATTACATAACCAACTTTTACGATATTAATATTTCTTTCAAAATTGCTCTCATCTATTAGGCTTATCCCAATCATAGGATGTATTACTTTCCCATTATTGATGAGTTGAGATGCAATTTTCTTGGCTTTATTAATTGGGATTGCGAAACTTAACCCAGCTCCTGGACCTGATCGGATTAAGGTATTAATACCAATCACTTCTCCATTACTATTCAATAGTGGACCACCTGAATTTCCAGGATTAATAGCAGCGTCGGTTTGAATTAGTTCAAGTTTTTTATCGTATATTCCTAATTGAGTGACGTTCCTTTTTGTATTACTGATAATGCCAAGAGTTACTGTGTTTTCGAGTCCGAACGGATTTCCAACTGCTATTGCCCAATCACCAACTTTGATTTTTGATGAATCGCCCAATTGTGCTTTAGGCCAAGGTCCCTTTCCTTCTATCTGAAGCACAGCTAAATCAGTAAAAAAATCTTGCCCAATAAGTTGTGCTTTTAATTTTTTGCCATTCGTTAAACCAACAATTACCTTATCTGATCCATTGACTACATGAGCATTAGTCATGACAATTCCGTCTGCAAATATAAATCCACTGCCTTGGCTTTGCTCTATCCTTGGCTGATTATTATTAGGTGATTGTAATCCAAAAAATCTGTCAAAATATGGGTCTAAAAATAATTGAGAATTTCTGGGAAATTGTCTTTTTTTGATAAATCTTTGAGTTTCAATTGTTACTACAGAAGAACCAGTTCTTTCAACAGCTTTAGTTATGAAAGATTTGCTTGAATATAGATCAATGTCTTTAGATTTTGTTTTAATTAATGATTGAGATACTGTATTTGATGGGTAAATAGTACTGATTAAAATTGTCGAAATTAACAATAATAGTTTATGTTTGTAGCTTTTAAATCTTAATTTTTTTATCTTCTGCGAATACATTAATTCCAAACTAGGTAGTGGTTTTACTATAACCAGAATAAAATTAATTTTCTTTTAGACAATAATTTATTCTCTAGAAATAGCAAATTTTCTTTTTTTCCGGCTATGATAATAATCAAATATTAATTTTAATATAAGTGTAATGGCCATTCTATTTCCAATCATATATTCTGCGGCTTTAACTTATTTAGTCTGGAAAGCTTTTAAAGTAATGTCTAATGGCTGGGGCATATCTGATAATAATAATAAACGCTTCAGTACTTCCAGTTTTAAGCAAAAAAAATACACAATACATCCTGAACTGTTAGATAAATCAGGAAACATAACAGAAGAGGAGTTATTAACAGTAAGATTTTCGAATGATAATGACTCCACATTAGAAGAAAAAGGATCAACAACTGATTAATCAAATTACATCTAAGGAAAAAAATTGGAATTAAGAACAAAAATTGTCTCAGCGGTAATAAGATCCCTTAAGTTACCACCAAGGTTTCGTTTAAAAATGGTTAAAGAAGATCCAGTTAGACTCGAACTAAGTCTCACTCCTTCTTATGGTAAAAATCCAGTTATTGTTGGTTTAGTTGAATCTTTAGACTTAGTCGCTCGAAGAGATAGAGAAGGTAGATTACCCAGAGATCTTCAAGGGACTTGGGATTGGACTGTAAGACATGGAAAAGTTAGTACAGGAGGTTGGAATCCTATGTTAAAAGAGGCATTGCAAACAATGTTTGATACGGGATTGCCAGCTATTGTGTATGAGGAATTAACTGGAGATGAGTATCGACCTGTTGATGGTTTGAGACATGTTAAATAAATAATTTATTATTTATCATAAATTCTTCCTTCAAACGTTAAAATAATTTCATAGATGATTTAGTTAATTATGAATAATGACAATCAATCAAGATTTGGCTTTGTAAATTTTGCAGAAACTTGGAATGGCCGTATGGCAATGATGGGTATTTTGATTGGTCTTGGTACTGAATTAATTACAGGACAAAGTATCCTTCGACAAATTGGAATAGGCTAGTTTTTTTACTTTACTTCTTCTGCCTTAACTTCAATGGTACTTTCACTAGGTTTTTTATAAAATTGATTTTTATTACTGATATTTTCTAGATTTGCTCCACAATTTGTGCAACTTTCACCTAAGCCTAAGGACAATGCACCACAACTATTACAAATATTAATTTTTGATTTGTAAGAGTTAAAACCTATAAAGGCTAAAATTAATAGTAGTAGAGGAATTAAAAATAATAGGAGTAGGATATTACCGAGAAAGCTTATGAAAAAATTTATTCCAAAAATTGGAATAACTATGAATATGATTAATGAATAAGTAAGAAGATTTTTATTAGCTTTAAGAAAATAATTCATCTTAGTTATTGTTATTTATAATTTCTTTTTTTATTTAATAGAGACATACTAGCAATAACTACGCTCCAGCACTGTCCAAAATATAAAATAACTCCTAATAGCCATACCCACAAGGTCAGTACAAGAAAACCTCCAATAAAACCATATGCTTGAAATCTTGCTCCAAGTGAAAGAATACTTTTACTTACGGCTAGGTTTAAAGTGGTTAGCCCAATTCCAATAAGCAAAGATCCAGGTAAAAGTGGTTTCAAAGGAACTTTTCTACTGGGTAAGAGTGCTTGTAATAAAAGAGCCATTAAGGAAAATCCAATCAGTGGTATTGCGAACTGCCCAACTTGTAACAGTGGTAGTTTTACTAGTAAATCAGAAATAAGATTATTGGATTTTGATAAATTTTCTAAAACATTACTTGGGATCATCCTAAGATTTGCACTAATCTGATCTAATACCATTAAAAAACCAATAAAGAATACTATTAAAAAGGCTTCAACTCTATTTCTGAGAAACCTTGAAGCTTGCACTCTCCAAGCAGCATTTACTTTTTTAGAGGGAATTTCGTCTTCCCAAAGCCTATCAGCACCTCTTTGAAGAGATAGATATGCATTTCCTGCTGTAAAAAGCAAAAACATAGCCCCTAGAATACCTGCCCCAAAACCTTGATCTATCAAATTAAATAATGTTGTTTCTACTAACTCAACTACTGAAGGAGGTAAAAGCTGAGCAGCAATAGCAATTATTTGTTGATCTAATCCTTCTTGTTTTCCTAGAAACCATGAAGCTATTGAAAGAGAAATTAGAAGGATAGGAAAAAATGATTGAAGTGTGTAGTAGGCAAATGCAGCGCTTAAATCAACACAATCAGATTTGCTCCATCGCTCACAAGCTCCCCATAAACTTTTAAGTATCCATCTTGAACTTCGCTGCATATTAATTATCTTCAAATATTTTATTTATTTACTTATTTTTTATTGTATCTGATTAAGAAATTTTTCAAGCAATTGCTTATTTATGATGCAACTATTTTTCCAATAATAAGTTGCCCCATGGCTTTAGAATTTCAACTTTTTCTGTAGTTCTACAAGCAATTAATGGAAAATTAACATCGCTCAAGTCTTCTCCTGAAACTAAATTTAAAGGATCTGTTTCTAACCACTCTATAGAACAATTCAGCTCTTCTAATAGCAGCCAGGCTGCTGCAATATCCCATATCTTTGGGGTTGATTCTATTGCGCCGAAAGTTTGTCCCATCGCTACACTCGTTAGATTTAAACTTGATACACCTAGGAGTCTGATTTTCCCAGGAAATATTGAGTTTGGGTTTTTTTGTAAAATTTTTATAGACCTACTGCATAAAGAAATACATTCACTTGTGTGATTATTTTGTCTAGGATCTATTTTTTGGTTATTCAACCAAACTCCTTCACCTTTAATAGATACAAACTTTTTTTTCAATGTAGGGATTATTAAAAAAGAAGATTGTGGTTTACCATCGACGAACCTTGCTACTGATATAGACCAGTAAGGAATACCTGCAGCAAAATTTGTTGTTCCATCAAGCGGATCGACGACCCAATAAGCTTTTGTATTAGGAATCAACTTCCCTCCTTCTTCACTAAGGACTCCCTCGCCTGGGGCTATAGAAGCTAATCCATCAACTATTGTTTTGTCACTCCATAAATCACAACTTGTTAGTAATGATCCGTCCGCTTTATTGCTAGCACTAATGTTGCCAAAATCTTTCTTTTGACGTTGGCTGACTAATTCAAATAAAGAATCTAATTCATTCAGTTGCTTGTTCGTTAAATTTTGTGGGTTCATTTTATATATTGCAAATAGATTCTGTATCTTTTAATTTCTTATCATTACTACCTAAACAACTTTTACTGATTTCAAGAAGAGTTAATCTTTCTAGTTCATCTAGATTTAAATTGTAATTATAAATTGCATTAATTTTTTTTGAATTCGCATTACTTAATTCATTTTGCCTAACAAGAACATCTTTTAGAGTGGATACTCCGACATCATATCTAAGTCTGGCAAGCCTTACAGACTCTTTGCTAGATTCAATTTCTTTAAGAGAAGAAATTATTTTTTCTTCATTTAATTTAAGATTTAAGTAGGCCTTACTAATATTTGTGGTTAAAACATTTTTTAGATTTTCATAAGCATATTTTTCAGATTCTGCATCAGCTATTTTTGACTTGTAGGAACTCTTATTTTGTCCGCCATCAAAAATACTCCATGCAAAATTTAGACTTATGGTATTTGTATAATTAGATCCAGATTTTTCAGAGTCGATATTACTTACAAGAGATTCACCCTTTGAAAATGTACTAGATAATGAATTACTGATATAAATATTTGGCTTATTTTGAGCTAAAAAACTATTTGCTTGACTCTTTTTGATTGATTTTTGAAGAATAAGGTTTTGTAAGGAAAGATTTTTATCCAAACCTTCATTAATATTTTTATTCAATTTATGATTCCAAAACCCTATAAGATTTTGCTCATTATTAGTTTCGAAATCCCCTTTAATATTGAGAATCTCTTTAAGAGAAATTTTATTAATTTCATGTTCTATTTTCTTCTCATTAAGTGATTGTTTATCTCGAGATAATTGAGATTCTGCTTCAAGAACTTCAAATTTTGTGCCAATTCCAGCATTTAGCTTCGCTTTAGCATTTTCTAAACTTGTAATTGATAAATCAAGTGTTAATTTTTTATTTTGAATATCTTGATATGATTTTTTGTATTTGTGATACCTAATTTTTGCTTCTTGAATTAAATCTTTTTTCTTAATCTCATAATTATTTTCTGCAATTTTGTAATTTGTTTTAGCAATTTTAATTTCGGATCCTCTAAGTGGGGCAATTACATCCCATTTGATAGTCAGAGTGGGATTAGCTGTAAATTGTGATGTTTTTAAAGTAGATGAATTGCTACTATACTTTTTTCCTGAGACATATTTTGGTAACCCATTGGCTTGAAAATCTAAGGATGGATATCTTTTGGCAATTTGACTGGAGAGATTAAAACTTGCAGAGGCTGCTAAGTTTTGTAATGATTTTAATTCTGGATTATTTAATACAATTTCTTTTATTTCTTGATAATTAACAAAAGTAATATTTGATTTTTCTTCTAGAACATTATCAATATAATTTTTTGTTTCGCTCGATTGTACATTAACAGAGTTGATACTTAGAGTAAGTGGCAAGAATAAGATAGGATTAAATACTCTTCTAAGCATGTTTTGTAGTATCGAAGATATTCGATTAACCAATCAAAGTATTAATAATATCATTTGAATCATCAAGAACGTGAATTTTGGTATTTAATTGATTTTCAACTTCTTGAATATTTTTATCATCTAAAAATAAATCAGTATTAATTTTTAGCATAATAGATGGTATGTAAACAGCTTCTCCTAGATCTTTATTTTGAAGCCCATGAATTAGGTCTTCTCCAGTTAGAAGTCCAGTTACAACTTGCTCTTGTCCCCAATAAATACTTGGTAGACCATATAAATTAATTATCAATCCATCAATTAAGTTTAATTTTTTAACTACAGGAATGAGGGCTTCATAGACTAATTTACCAACAATCCAACTAACTTTTTTTGGCTTTTTTACTTTTTTGGGTAGGGTTTTAGTCTTCTCACTTAATATTTCTAGAAAGTGTCTAATAGTGCCAACTCCATTAGATTCTTGTGGCATATTTTCGTAGGTTTTGTAACTAGGTAAATTTGTACCAGCAATTAAATACCATTCGTCTGCTAACCAACAAAAACGAGTTCCATGAGTAATTTGTAGGGAGGCTTGAATTCTCTCTACTTGTTTAATAGTTTTTATTGCGTATTCTGGGCTTATTGATTTCAATCCATCATTCTCAGGTCTAAATTTTGTAAGTCCTACAGGAACTATTGCAACTGAAAGTACTGTCTTAGAAGTTTTTTTGCAGAATTCAGCAAGTTCCAAAATTGATTTCTCAAGAATATCCCCATCATTTATATCTGGACAAACAACAATTTGAGCATGTATTTGAATAGAGTTTTTTTCAAACCACGAAATTTGATCAAGTATCACTCCTGCTTTTTTATTTTTTAATAATTTTTGTCTTGTGGCGGGATCAGTAGCATGAACTGAAATAAAAAGTGGGGATAGTTTTTGCATAGCAATTCTTTCCCAGTCTTCTTTTTTTAAATTCGTAAGAGTTAAATAAGAGCCGTATAGGAAACTTAATCTATAATCATCATCTTTTACATAAAGGCTTTTTCTTTTACCACTTGGCTGTTGATCAATAAAACAAAATGGACATCTATTATTGCATTGCTTGATTGAATCAAATAATGCATCTTTAAAATTTATACCTAAATTAATGTCTTGATCTTTTTCAATATTTATATTGTGAATCTCATGATTTTTATCTAAAACTGTTATGTCTAAAGTTTCTTCACTAATCAGAATCTGATAATCAATTAAATCTCTTGGTTTTTTCCCATTAATACTAATAATTGAATCCCCTGATTCAAATCCTATTTCTTCAGCAATAGAATTAGCTTCAATACTTTCAATTTCTGCAGGGTTTATTTTATAAGTAATATTAGGAACCAAAAGATCAATGGGATCTTCCGTGTAATTAATTTCTTGCCACACAATTTAAGGCCAAATACTACTATTTATATTTATTCTAAACTTATATATGACTCAAAGTGTATTAAATACTTTTAAAAAACTAAATATAGGTTTGAAATTATGGGTCTTTTATTTATTAAAATATGGCATTCGCAGTTTTCTAAAACACGATTTAGATTAATTAAAATAACCTTTTTCATTGAAAGAATTAATTACAAAAAATTTAACAGTAAAAGATAAATTCAACTATGAATCTCATAAGATAGTTGATTTATACGAAAATAGTTTTTTATCAAATCCTATATCTTTAAGATTGTGGTCTTCTTTTTTTGTAATTTTACCTATTTTTGTTCAAGCCCCTTGGGTTAGATTAGAACCAATAAGTGCTCTTTGTTTTACTTTTGTAATTGTCTTAGTGGCAATTGTTTTGAATCAGAAAGGATCAAATAAGTGGTTTATTCTCAGTTCATTATTACTTGGTATATCAGGTAGTTGGCTTGGTGGATGTTTGTTCTGGGGATGGTTGAGCCCATACCCTATCCTACACATACCTGTTGAAGCTGTAGTTCTCCCATTGGCTTTAATTGGATTTGGTACTAATTGGAAAATAGGTTCAAGTTTTTATATCTCTTCTTTATTTGGAACCGCAGTTACCGACATTACAATATTTTTAATCGGAATCATGGATCAATGGAGGCAGGTAATTACAGCAGATTCTGAAAATGCACCCATGATTCTTCAAAAAACTTCAGAGAGCCTTATTCAAATCAAATCATTATCTATTATCGTTTTTGTTGCTCTTATACTTTGGTTTATTTCAAAAGAAATTTTAGATTCTGGCACAATTAATACTACTAGTGGTAGAGCCCTCTTAGTTTCTGGTTACGTCATTCAAACGACATTAATTGTTGATGGTATTTTTATAGTTTTAGCAATTCTGCAACCAACTTTTAGTGGATTGGTTTAATGTTAAGGCCTCCATTTTCGCAAGAACCGATACCAATAAATAATTGGGACGTAATCGTTATAGGTGCTGGTGCTGCTGGCCTTATGACTTGTCTTGAATTACCCGCAAATTTAAAAGTGCTTCTTTTAAATAGAAATACTAGTAAGGTATCTTCCAGTAGATGGGCTCAAGGCGGAATTGCATCAGTTGTTAGACAAGATGATTCATTTGATCTTCATGCTGAAGATACTTTAAAAGCAGGTGATGGACTATGTGATTTTCAAGCTGTAGAAATGCTAGTTAAAGAAGCTCCAGGTTGTGTAGAAAGGTTGCAGAATTTAGGGATGATTTTTGATCAAAGTTCTGATCAGCTTGCTACTACCTTGGAAGCAGCCCATTCACGAAGAAGAGTCTTACATGTTAAAGATCGTACTGGACGAGCATTAGTTGAAGTTCTAGAAGATCATATTGAGAATCAAAAAAATATTCTTCACTGCAGGGGTGTAAGAGTAACTGAACTTCTAATTGAAAATAAAGAATGTAGAGGAGTTCAGGTTCTTGATGGAGCAAATTTATATTGGATTAAATCTAGAGCTGTTGTTTTGGCTACAGGTGGTGGTGGGCACTTATTTACAAATACAACAAATCCTGCTCAATCCTCTGGAGAAGGCATTGCTCTTGCATGGAAAGCAGGAGCTGCTATCGAAGATTTAGAGTTCGTGCAATTTCATCCAACCGCTTTAAAATTTTATGGTGCACCTTGCTTCTTAATATCTGAGGCACTTAGAGGGGAAGGAGCGATTTTAGTTGATAAAAATGGTGAAAGTCCAGTTAAAAATCTCGAAAATCGTGATCTAGCTTCTAGAGATCAGGTAAGTAGAGCAATTATGAAAAATATGCATGATAATAATGTAGACCATGTAGGCTTAGATCTTCGGTATATTGATCCAGAAAAAATTGTAGAGCGCTTCCCCACGATCTTAAGTCGATGTCAGGATTATGGCGTTAACCCTTTAAATGAGGTTATTCCAGTAGCGCCTGCAGCTCATTATTGGATGGGAGGTGTTAAAACTGATCTAAATGCATCTTCAACAAGAAAAGGATTATATGCCGTTGGAGAAGTTGCTTCTACAGGTGTGCATGGTGCTAATAGGCTGGCAAGTAATTCACTGATGGAGTGTCTTGTTTTCGCAAGAAAAATGTCTTCAATTGTTTTGAATGACCTTTCTAAATTTGAAAAAATTGATAGATCATTTCAAGAGTTTGATATTGAAGATCCTAAAGAAGATCAAATTTCTATAATTGCTGAAAAAATTGATGAACTAAGAAAACTATGTTGGTTAAATTTAGGTGTATCTCGAAATAAGGTAAATATGAGTAAATTTTTAAATTACATTCAAAATGACATAGATAAATTTAATAAAAATGATTTACTAAATAGTCTTGAAAAAATAAAATTTGATCAAAAAATAAAACTTAGTGAACGCAATAGGAGGGCATTAAATCTTTTACTTGATTTAAAGAATAGACAAATAACCACAATAACTTTATTAAAAGCTTGTCTATATAGAGAAGAAAGTAGAGGAGGCCATTATAGAGATGATTTCCCTGAAAAAGATAAAAATTGGGAATGCCATACAAGACAACAGTTAGATCAAAAAATTCAAAAAAGATTTATTAAAAATTAAGATCTCCCTGATAGTCCGTTTTTGTTGCTAATTCATTTAAGTCACGAGTACCACTAATAATTTCTCCATTTATTTCCCAAGAAGGAAATCCACTGATTCCTTTAGTTTGGCATAACTCATACTCATTATCTTTACCATCTCTAGCACATTCAACTACTTTTAATTCTTTAACAGCTTCCTTACCAAATAATTGTTTCTGATCGTGGCAATGGGGGCACCAGTATGCACTATACATAACAATATTCCTTTCACTTAAAAATTTTGCAAACTTTACCTTCTGGGGAGAGCTTGAAGTGGTAATTATTGGTGATACATTTTCAGTGGGGTTTGCAACATCAATAGCATTAGAGGGGTCAACGTTTGTTGACCAAATTAGTCCCCCCAGTAGGACACTAATGGCTACAATGAAACCTCTAAAAATCATAGGTTCTCTACTTTCGAACTTTGCTCCAATCATAGAAATTATAAAGATAGAAAACGATAAAATTGCTGAAAGTATACAAAAAAAACAATATGCTTGAATCTTAAAAAACATTATATTTATCAATAGAAAGCTAAATGTTGATGACGCACAAGAAATTAGAAATATTAACCACCATAAAAACTTATTTAGTTTTTCTTTTGGGGAAATTAAATTTAGCGAGAGTATTATTGAAATAATTAATATTGATAAATATGTTATGAATCCAGCTAATGAGAGAGGTATATTAACTTGATTATTTTCAAATAAAGTACCCCAAGGACTATTTAAAACTGTTTCACAACCATTTTGTATCCCTGGGCATGAAAGCGAAGTAAATAATCCCCAGTTTTTTAAAGTAATCGAACCTGTGTCAACTATGCCTATAGTGCTGAGAATTGCGATTATGATTTTTGGCCATTTCAAATCTTTTTTATTTCTTCTGTTTAAAGTCTTAATCGCCATACAAAATCAAAGTTTGATATTTACATTATCTATCCTAATATTATCTTGGCATGAGAGTTATATACGAAATGCTGTTTAAATCCTTTAATTCTTATTTTTCAAGTTGTGAAGCAAAATAGTCTCAATGTAAAAGAAAAAAAACTATCTAAGATTGCATTCAGTCATGTTGGTTGTGAGAAAAATCTTGTTGATACTGAACATATGCAAGGCTTATTAGATAAAGAGGGTTATGAAGTTGACAGTAATATAAATGATGCAAATGTTGTTGTTGTAAATACTTGCAGTTTTATTGAATCAGCTAGAGAAGAATCTATTAGAAAAATTCTAGAATATACAAATCAAGGGAAGGAAGTAATAGTTGCAGGCTGTATGGCTCAGCATTTTAAAGATGAGCTTATAAAAGAAATCCCTGAAATAAAAGGTTTGGTTGGAACAGGAGATTATCAAAAGATAGCAAAGGTTTTATACAGAGTAGAAAAAGGGGAAATCGTAAATGAAGTTTCAAAAATTCCTGAATTTATTGCAGATGAGGAAATGCCTCGTTTTGTAGATAAAAACAAATTTGTTGCTTATCTTCGGATTTCTGAAGGCTGCAACTATAATTGCGCTTTTTGTATTATTCCTAAGTTAAGAGGACCTCAAAGAAGTAGAACAATAGAATCTATAGTTTCAGAAGCCAAAAGTCTTGCAAAAAAGGGTATTCAAGAAATCATATTAATTAGTCAAATAACAACTAATTACGGTCAGGATATTTATGGAAAACCATCATTAGCCAAACTTTTGAATGAGCTTTCTAAAGTTTCAATTCCTTGGATAAGGATACATTATGCTTATCCAACAGGTTTAACTGATGAAGTTATTAGAGCTTTCAAAGATTCAAAGAATATAGTGCCTTACTTTGATTTACCACTTCAGCATAGTCATCCAGATGTGTTGAAGAGTATGAATAGACCTTGGCAAGCTTCTTTGAATGAATCAATTTTGGAGAAAATTAGAGAAGAAATTCCATCTGCTGTATTAAGAACTAGTCTCATTGTTGGTTTCCCGGGAGAAAACAAAGAACATTTTGAACATCTTCTCGAATTTTTGGATAAGCACAAATTTGATCATGTTGGAGTTTTTATTTTTTCTCCTGAGGAAGGAACTGCAGCTTTTCATTTGCCAAATAAAGTATCTCCAGAGGTTGCAGAGGCAAGAAAAGATAACGTTATTTCAGTTCAACAAAATATCTCTAAAGAAAAAAATCAGACATATGTTGGTTTAAAAATGAAGATTTTGGTAGAACAGATTTCAGATAATAACGAATTAATTGGTCGGTCCTACAATTTCGCGCCTGAAATTGACGGAACTGTAATTTTATCTGTTAAAGAGAAAATTGATTTGAAAAATTATATTGGTAAATTTGTTGAAGCAAATATTTCTTTTGCGGATGAATATGATTTATATGGAGAGACTATTAAAATTTTATAGTTTTTTAAATTAATTTAACTGCTCTTAATAGCTTATCTAATGCGAAAGCAGCTCCAAAACCAAAACCAATAAATGCAAAATAGAAAATGATGTTCATTACTTTTTTTATTTTTATTTAATTTAACATCAGATGAAAAGATTAGATTTTTTCGTTTAATTTCTTAATCTTGGATATATGGTAACTTTTTGTATAAACATTCTTCTGCTTTTTGTAGTTCCCGGCCTAGATATAGAGCATGATCGAATCTGGTTATTAAGTCATTTCTTTCTTCTGTGATCAATATTCCAAGTTGTTTCGCACTAATTCCTTCAAAAACTTCATTACAAACTCTTTTATTTTGAGAGTCGCATTTAATTGGTTCATTTGTTTCTGGGTCAAGCGCATAGCCTTCCTCATCGATATTATTTAAAAAGTGCTCTAAAATTATTTTATTTTCTTCTAAATCTAATTTTATAATGAAATAACCGTTTGGATCTAAGTCTATATATCGGTTGGATAGACTATTATCAATCTTTATTTTTTTATCTAAACTTTGACTTGAATCCATTTTGGGAATTTAATTTCAAACTATATTACTAATATAATCTTTGGTAAAGCCGAATAATTTTTTTATTTAAAGGGTATAGATTTATTTTCAAAATCAATTTCCATCTCGGTTTGTTTATTCACTTCATTTAGCCAAGGACTAATTATATTTTCCATATTTTTGTCAAACCACTTATGCAAGCTAATGGTGCTTTTTGCAAAAAAACCCCGCCGTCTTTTATGTTTACCACCCGCTCCAGGATCAAACAAATGGATACTATTTTTTATTGCCCATTCAATTGGTTGGTAATAGCATAATTCAAAATGTAAATTAGATATTTCTTCTTGAGTACCCCAATATCTTCCCCATAAGTTGTTTTGATTTTTAACGCACATCGACATAGCAAAAATTTTATTTGAATTATGTTTTGATGCACTAAAAAGTAAAAGATTTTTTTTATTATCAACCAGTGTTTCGAAAAATGTAGATGTTAGATATTTACTTCCCCAAACTCCCCACCTCGAACAATGCTGTTCATAAAAATTATGCATTTTTTTGAGGATTTCTTGGTTGATATCATCTTCATTAAAAATTTCTACTTTAATATCTTGTTTAGTAATTGATTTCCTCTCTTTTTTTATATTTTTTCTCTGATTAGAGTTAAATCTAGAAAGAAAATCATTAAATGTTTTTTCTCCATTACTCCTCCATTCACTGCTGGAATTTATCCATTCATGGTATCCCAAAGATTTAAGATGTTTGCCCCAGCTTTCATCAATATATAAAAAATTACAACTTAGAATTTTGTTTGTAATCGCAAAGCTTTCGATGTGGTTTATAAGTAAATTTGTAATTTCTTTCTTGTCTTTATTTTTTTTATAAAGAAATTGATATCCATTGACAGGACTATAAGGACTCATTCCAATTAATTTAGGGTAATAATTTAAATTCAGCTCTTGAGCCAATCTTGCAAATGATTGGTCAAAAATGAATTCTCCATAGCTATGATTTTTTAAAAAAAGTGGGGCAATTCCTAATATCTCTTCATTTTTAAAAGCAACAAAATATAGTGGCTGCCAACCAGTTTCTCTTGAAACACTTTTTGATATCTCAAGGTTTTTAATCCAAGTCCATTCATAAAATGGATTATTAATTTCATTTGCTAATTCATTCCATATCTCCTTGGAGATTTCCTTAATTGATAATTTGACTTCAACTTTATGTATTGGTTGGTTCATTTATTATTGAATCTATTTTAAATTTTTTTGTAATGAATATGGATTTCATTATTCATTAAATTTTTAATTGATTTTATTTCCCATAGTCTTTCGAGATTAAAAATCGCATTTGTTTGTTCTGGAGGTATCCATGTATATCTACCTCCAATGATTCGTGGGATTATTGTAATTTTTATATCTGTTATTAGATCCTCTTTTATAAATGAATTTATAAGTTTTGCACCTCCTAAAAGAGCTAAATCATTTATCCCTTGTTTTTTGAGTGAAATTAAAGTTTTTCCCCATGAATCTTCGAAAAAGAGTTCTTTCTCGAATTCATTATTCGACGAATTATCAACTTTACTTGAGCTTATTAGCCATCTTCTAATTGGTTGACGAAAGTATTTCCAATTACTGTTAAATTTTTTGCTATTTGAAGCAACTATAGAAATTGGTTGCTTTTTTGATATATTTACTTCGTCATTATCATTGAGATTTTTAACTAGGTAAGTTGATTGATGAGCTATTAAAGTACCTAAACCAAAAATGGTGGCGTCAACCATTGATAAGTTTTGATTTAATATTTTTTTATCTTCATCACTTCCAAGATGCGATTCTCCACCCCCAGGAAATGCAATTCTCCCATCAAGACTTGATGCTATAACAATTATTACTCTTGGGATACTCAAGTTTGCGTTACTAAACTATTTTCAAATTTCAACTTTAATGAATTGGTTAACTTTTGATCAACATAAATTTCTGCAGCATTATTTGGGCTCTCTTGGAGTCTTATTTTGTGCAATGTTGCACCAAGTTGATGTATTGGTTTTTTAAGAATATCAGAAATATATAAAGCTATATTTTCAGCAGTTGGAACACAATTATGGAAAAAGTCGATGTCTTTATTAAGAAAAGTATGATCTAGTTGTTCAACAACTAAATCGTTAATTATCTCTTGGAGGGCAGATAAGTCGCAAACCATTCCTGTTCTTTTATCAATGTCTCCTTTTACAGTTATATCGACAAGATAGTTATGACCATGTCCATTAACTCTGGCACATTTCCCATAGATTTTTTTATTTTCATCAAAGGATATCTCTTCTTTTGCAAGTCTATGAGCTGCTGCAAAATGAGTTTGTACTGTTAAAAATGCTTCCATGTTTTTTCCAAAATAATCGGCCCATAAATTTGGGTTTTCATAAAGCCTTAGACATGTCAGAGGTAAATCATCCTTCAGACGATGCCAAATGACCTTTACTAATGCTTCGGTTGTGGGAAGTATACCCTCTTGATTATCAACATTAAATTCAGGCCAGACATCGTTTAAAAAACGAAAATCTAATTGTCCAGTAACCTTATCTTTAATAGAGTGTTTTACATCAGAGAGATTAAGTACCATTCCATCAGAGTCTAGTTCTCCACCCATTGAAACAATAAGTTCATAATTATGACCATGTCCTGGTGCAATACTGCACTTTCCAAAAAGAGATAAATTTTCTTCTGGGCTTTTTTCAGGAAGCCAATAACGGTGACTAGAACTAAAGCAGGCACGTCGAGTTATGACGCATTCACGTCCTTTTCCATGTAATGGTTTGGATTGTGTAGAAGTCATACCTGTCTGCGATAATACTATCTTAAGGTTTTAAATACGCTTTTGTCTTTATGGAACAATCCATTATCGAAAAAACACTTCATACTATTAAGGGCAGAAGCATATTTTTAATAGGAATGATGGGTTCTGGCAAGTCACAAACTGGTTTGAAGCTGGCTGAATTATTGAAGTATAAATACATTGATTTAGATTCATTAATTGAGAAGTTGGCAAAAAAATCTATCAATCAAATTTTTAATGATGAAGGAGAAGATAATTTCCGTGAATTAGAAGCAAACTGTCTCAAAGAAACTATCAAAATTCCTTCATTAGTAATCTCAACTGGGGGAGGAATAGTTACCAAATCGGAAAACTGGGGAATTTTAAGACAGGGAATCATTGCTTGGATAGATCTCGACAAAGATATAGCAATTGAAAGATTGAAAAATGAAATTAAAAATAGGCCACTTCTTCAGGGAAAGAATCTAAATGATCTATATATGAGCATTTTTCAATCTAGAGAAAATTTGTATTCTCAAGCAGATTTAAGAATTCAAGTAAAAAAAGAAAATATTGAAGAAGTTGCTATGAAAATAATTAATGCAATTCATAAAGAAATAATTAGTTAATCTGTTTCAATTCTTACTGCAAACCATTTGATAACGTATCCTATTTTTATTTCTAATTCATAAGTGCTTTCCAATAATTCTTCAAAAAATTCTTGATCAGGATCTTCTATATTTTGATATATTGTTTGTGTTTCTGTCTTACTAAGCCAATTCTTTAACCATAAAATTGCTTCTTGCTTTGATACAATTTTTTCTTTTGAATCTGGCTCTAGTAATACATAATGATCTGATGCTCTTATTAGTGGATTTGACATAATGAAAATTCTTCTTGGATTAATTCTTTGCTTAATTTTTCAAGGAATTTTTTTAGAAAGTTCTTTTGCTCTAGTAGATTCTAACGTACGAGAGTTTTTGGAAAATCGTGTAAATCAATGGCCAGAATTATATTTGCCAAATTTTAAATTATCGGATACTTCTAAGGATTTAATTTATCCTAAATGGTTTGAGGGAGATTGGCTTGTTACTTCTCAAGATATAATTAATGATTCAGAAGAGCCAGTTATTTATAAAGTAAATTTCTTTAAGAATGATTCAGATTTAATTGTTGGTAATCGTGCAAAAAATTCTGAATCTATTGGAAAAGCAATATTTGGTAAGACCTTAATCAAAGTTGTAAATGATCCTCAATCTATTAATAATCAAATTACTTATTTAAAAGATGATTTTTATATCGATTCAAGAATTACAGGGAGAAATCAGATCCAAGATGATGATATTTTTTTCGCAGATGAGTTAGTTATACAAACTGCACATAAGCCAGGTGCTTCAAGGATTAATCAGGTAGAGACCATTAGTAAATTTCAAAAATGTTCCGAAGAAATATTGGAAGTTGATAATTCAATCAAACCATCAATTTGTGGAGTGCAATATGTTGCTTCTTATGGTTCAAAAGTTGGTGATTCTTCTATTCATGCTATAAAAACAAATAAATATAAATTGAAGTTTGAATTTATTGAGAGTTAGCACTAAAAAGATATTCTTCTAAGTTGTTCCTCCAAATGAAAAGATTTTCTAAATAAGGGTTGTTTATATATTCTTGGCTTCCCTCTCCTGAAAGAATTGGTCCTGCAGACTTTGGAAATTTAAGAAGGGATAATTGAGCAGCAATTGAAATATCTGCAATTGATAAACTATCTCCAACTAAATATTTCTTGTTGATCAAGGATTTTGATAAAGCTTCCAGTAATTTTTGGAGTTCTATATTATCTTTAGAAGACAAAACTACATTAGAAATTTTACTAATATTTTTAAAAGGTAATTTATCAACAATACTTTTAACTGAAGAAGGTATTTCATCTGGAAGTAATGCAGTTCTTAGCTGTGGATTTTCTATTGCAGATTTTATTAAAGCTTTTCTACAAGTTGTAGCCATTGTAGTATCAGCCCAGTCTTCAATTAGTTTGCATTGTGCAAATAATATTGGATCCTCCGGAAAGAGTGGATTGTTTTCATTTTTTTTATCTAAATATTCGCAAATAGTTGAAGAGTCATTAATAACTTGATCATTGCTATCGACTATTACGGGTACTTGTTTTTGACCTGATAATTTAAAGATTTCAAATTGGCCTATTCCAGGTGTTACTTCTTCAACTCGATATTGTAGTTTTTTTGCATGAAGAGCCATTCTTGTTTTTAAACAAAAAGCACTATGCCTAAATTGATATAATGTAATCATGCTGTTTAATGTTTGTTAAAACTTAGCTAAAAAAGTAATCTATTTGTGAAGCTGATGGGCGAATTTTTCTCTAATGTTGCGAGATATCCAAAGTATTTGATCTCTATCATTGTTGGGGGACTTGTGGCTTTGATTGGACCTTTATTCAAAAATAGATCAAATCCACTCACAATAGTAGGTTTGATATCTTCTGTCTTTAGTGCTTTCATAACTGTTTATTTTGTCTTGCAAGCGATGACAAACCCAATAAATTTACAACCATAATGCCAAATAATTACCGTCTTGCAAAAGTTTCTTCTCTTTTGAAGAAAGAAATAACCCTTATTTTGCAGAATGATTTAGAAAATGATCTTATTAGAGATCATTTCGTCAATATTTCTAAGATTGATTTATCAAGTGATTTGCAACACTGTAAAATTTACATAACTTCAACTGCTGAAGAGAAAGTGAGGAAAGAGATTGTGAAAAACTTGAATATTGCTAAAAGCTCTATAAGGCATAGTTTAGGAAAAAGAATTGAGATGAGAAGAGTTCCAGAGATAATTTTTAAAGATGATGTTGTTCTTGATAAAGGATTATCAGTGTTGAAACTTCTCGATGAATTAAAAAATAAAAATCAAAATAATAATGTTGAGGACAAGGATGCCAAAAGTTGATCTACCCCTTGATCAAAGAAATATAATTATTACTAGATCAAAAGAAGGGATATTGGATATAAAAAAGATATTCACAAGCAAGGGCGCTAATGTATTTGATCTGCCTGCAATAAGTATTGGTGATCCTGATGATTTGAAACCTCTTGACGAAGCATTAAATCAGATAAATGATTTTCATTGGATTATTTTTTCCAGTAGTAATGGGATCAAATTTGTGGATAAAAGACTTAGGTACTTTAGTAGTTCATTAAAAGAATGTTCTAAAAAAACAAAAATTGCCGTAGTCGGAGAAAAAACCTCAAAAACTCTTGATGATTTTGGGATTAAGGCTGATTTCATACCTCCAGAATTTGTTGCTGAAAGTTTAATTGATAATTTCCCAGTATCTGGTTATGGACTTCGAGTTTTTGTACCAAGAGTTCAAACAGGTGGTAGAGATTTAATTGCAGATCAATTTAGAAAGTCTGGTTCTCGTGTATTTGAGGTTGCTGCATATGAAACTAGATGTCCTGAATCAATTCCGCAAGAAACAATTGATATTATTTCTAATCGAAAAGTCGATGCAATTATTTTCTCAAGCGGTAAAACCGTTGTAAATGCTGCTTTTTTACTAGAAAAAAAACTTGGTAAACAATGGTTAGAATATTTCGATCAAATTAAGTTATTAACTATTGGACCTCAGACAACAAAAATATGTAACAAGATTTTTGGAAGAGTTGATAGTCAGGCACAAAAATTTACTTTTGAAGGACTACTAGATATAGCAATTAATATTTTTAGTTAGAAAAATTTTTTGTATAGTTCTTTTCAACTAAATCTTTGAACCTATCAATATTGGCCTGTAATTCGTTTGTAACCATTTTGCCTAAAATATTTTCTTCCATAAAACGAGCAATCATTTTTGGTAGTTCATAAGTTATGGCTAAATTAACCGTTGTTATTTGATCAGTTTTCTTTTCGAAAACTACTGATCCCTCAGTTGGCAAACCTCCTATTGATTTCCATTTAAGTTTGCTTTTTTCAACCCTTTCTGTAATTTGAGCTTTCCATTTAAACCTAAAGCCATTTGCAGCTAAAGTCCATTCTGTTAAATCTGGTAACGTACTAGTTTCTTCATCAACTGTTTTTACAGATTCAATCCAGCTCATCCAAAGTGACATTGAGTCTAAATCACTCCATGTATCCCATACGTTTTCAAGAGGCGCATTAACGACCGTTATTACGTCATGTTTTAGCCAAGTACCCATGAATTAACTTACTGCAAGATTTTTTGCTAATTCGGCTTTCTTCTCTAAAATTGCGGCAGCAGCTAAATGACCACTCATTGTGGCTCCCTCCATGGAGTCTATATAATCTTGTTTTGTATAACTGCCAGCCATGAAGAAATTAGATATAGATGTTTTTTGATCGGGTCTGAAAGGTTCCATGCCGGGAGCTTCTCTGTAGAGTGATTGTGGAATTTGTACCACGTTACTCCACAGCAATTTAAGGTTTTTTGAGGATGGGAATAGACGGCGAACCTCTTTATCTATTTCTTTTGTAATTCTTTCTGTGGATCTTCCCATCCATCTATCTCCAGGAGTTAAAACACATTGGAGAAGCGATCCCATATCTTTTTTTCTATAGTCTGCTGGACTTGCTAATGCTAAATCAGCAAAACAACTGAAAGAGGCATCAGCAGAATAAAGAAGGTTATCTAGTCCAATTGGTTCGTTTCCAGTATTATCTTTTTGTAATTCAGTAACCCAACCATCATATCTTAATTGGATTGTGGCAACAGCTACAGCTCTAAGTTTTTTTAAACCTTCAAATTCTTTAAATTGATACCATTCTTTTGGAATTATTTTTTTTATTCCAGGAACATCACATGCAGCTAGAAATTTATCTGCAAACACTGCCTTAATTCCTTCAGGAGAAGATATTTTTAATTGATTTACTGAATAAGAGGAAGATTCTGTTTCATAAATGATCTCTTCTACCTTATGGTTAAGATGTATTTTTGCTCCTTTGTTTGTGATGTAGTCGACGATAGGTTGAGTTAACCACTTATGAGGAGAACCTTTTAAAAGATTAAGTTTTGAGGCTTCTGTTTTTGAAGCAAACATCATAAATATAGTTAGCATGCATCTTGCTGAAATATCTTTGCAATTAATAAAACCTAAAGCATATGCGATAGGATCCCACATTCTTTCTAAGCTTTTTTCACTTCCACCATGGTTTAAAAACCATTCTTTAAAACTAATCTTATCTAGATCTCTAATTATTTTCATTGCGCCTTCATAGTCTATCAATCCTCTAACTATTGGGCTTGTCCCTAAAGCTAAGGCATTTCTAAACTTATCTACCCAAGTAAGTTGTTCGGTTGTAAAAAAAGCTTTTAGTCCATTAAATGGAGCACCCAATGGAAATCTGAAATCTAACGATTTCAAATTCCCACCATTATTAATAAATAGATGAGTATGATCTTTCGGGAGTAAATTATCTAAAGCTCCCACTTTTTTCATTAATTTAAAAAGATTTGCATAATTATAAAAAAATACATGCAAACCCATTTCGATGTGGTTGCCATCCTTATCTTCCCAACTTCCGACTTTACCTCCCCAAAATGACCTGCTCTCGTAAATTTCTACCTCGTGGCCTTCATCAACTAAATTGACTGCTGCTGTAAGACCAGCTAATCCTGAACCAACTATTGCAATTTTCACTTTTTCTTAAAATTATAACAAATCAAGTTTGGATAATGTTTGTTCTATGCATCCTATCGGTTAAGTTTTTATATTATAAATAGTAGAAATCCTTTGTTTATGGAAAATGTAGAAGTTAAACAGGAAATTAAAAATTCTGATGATGGTAAAGGTATCCTAATTACGAATGATGCTATAGAACAAATTTCAAATTTACTGAATGGCCAAAGTGATAAAACAGCACTAAGGGTAGGAGTGAGATCAGGAGGTTGTAGTGGGATGAGTTATACCATGGATTTTATAGGAACTAATGAAATAAATCCCGATGATAAAGTTTATGATTATTCATTGAAAGCTGATCAAAGCTTTCAAGTAGTTTGTGATCCTAAAAGTCTCCTATATATTTATGGAATGCAATTAGATTTTAGTAAGGAATTAATTGGAGGTGGTTTTAATTTTGTAAATCCAAATGCTTCTCAAACTTGCGGTTGTGGAAGCTCTTTTGCAGTTTAATAAATAATGAATAACGAAATTAATCCCATCGAAGATGATTTTAATGCAGCTCTATCAAGATATAAAGCAGGGCAAGATTTAATTCCAATCGTTCAAGATTTTCAAAAAATTATACAGCAAATTCCAAATCATTTTGCAGCCTGGACTTGTTTATCATGGCTTCAATTACTTTTGCAAAATAATGAAGAAGCTTTGTCAGCTGCCAGACAAGCTGTTCGATTAAATCAACAAGACCCGCAAGCAAGAATGAATTTGTCTTTAGCTCTTTTGGCTACCAATAATAAAGGTGTTAGGGATCATATTGAGTTAATAAAAAAAATGTCTATGATGATGCCAGATGTGAAAAGTGAGTTGAAAGAGTCTGTTGAAGACGGATTAAGTAGATATCCAGGTTGGCCAGAGTTAACCAAAGTAAAAAAATGGTTGGAATTTTAAATTGTTTAAAATTTTAATATTAAGTAATGGGCATGGAGAAGATCTATCTGGCAGTCTAATAGCTAAGCAATTCGTAAAAAGTGGTTATTCTGTTCATGCTTTGCCAATTGTTGGTATTGGCAACCATTATGAAAAAGAAAAAATTAAAATTATTGGTAAAACTAAAGAATTTAGTACTGGAGGAATTGGCTATAATACTTTTAAGGGCAGACTCACAGAGATAATAGGAGGAGAAATATTTTATCTTCTAAAAAAATTATATTTAACTTTTAAAATAAGAAAAAAATATGATTATTTTTTTGTAGTTGGAGATATTGTCCCAGTTTTTTTTGCATGGTTTTGTAAGAAAGATTTTTTTACATATCTAGTTGCTTATTCCAGTCATTATGAAGGTAAGTTAAAATTACCATGGCCTTCTAAATTTTTCTTGCTCTCACAAAAAGCAAAAAAAATATATACGAGAGATTCTCTCACAGCGGATGATTTAACTTTGCAATTAAAAAAGAAAGTGTCTTTTTTAGGCAACCCATTTATGGATAAGTTTTTTCCCAGAGGCAAAGAATTAAATAAAGCTGAATTTAGTATTGGATTATTTCCAGGAAGTAGATTCCCTGAGACTTTAGAGAATTTTGTTTTGATTTTAGAGATATTAGAGGCATTGTCAGATTTAAGATATTTTCAAAAAATTAAGTTTAATTTTGCAATAGTTAATGCTCTATCTTCATTAAAAATAAAGGAGATATTTCAAAAAAGAGGATGGTTAAAACTAGAAAAAATAAAAGATAATAATCTCTTGAAATTCCAATATAAATTTTTAGAAGTGAATATATTTTGGAATAATTTTGACAAAATATTATTGAAATGTAGTTGCTGTATCAGCATGGCAGGAACAGCCGCAGAGCAAGCTATCGGATTAGGAAAACCGGTTATTCAGATTGAAGGTAAAGGTCCGCAATTTACAAAAACTTTTGCAGAAGCGCAAAGACGTTTGCTTGGAAAATATGTTTTTTGTGCCAGTAATTATAAAGATAAGAATGATCAAATCAATCAGACAATAAAATTGATCATAAAAATAATTTATCTCATAAAGCTAAATAGTAAGTTTATGATCTCATGTAATGAAAATGCTAAAAAAAGACTGGGTGAAAACAAAGCTTGTTTTAAAATGGTTGATGATATGAATATTGTTATAAAAAATGACTAAGGAGAATAATCAAAATAAGTTCAAACAAATTATCGATAATTTGTTATTAATAAATTTATTTACAGTTATTTTTTTTGCAATATTTTTTATTTTTGCAATCATCATGCAATTAAATGGCATATTTATTTTTATTAATTTTATTCAGATAGTTTGGAATCCTTTTGTAGTTCCATTGATAACAATTCTTATAATTAGTGCCTTATTAAACGGTATTATTTCTTGGTGGACGCGTAAATTGCTTTCTCAAGAAGAGGATATTTAAAATTATAATTTTTGAGTTTACTGCTAATTACTTTTTGTCCTTCTAATACAACTTTTGATCCATCTCCCAACAATATTTTTAAAACCGCTCCAGGCACTGGAAGTAAATTAGGTCTATTTAGACATTTGCCCAAAGTCTGAGAAAAGTCTCTCATTAATACTGGATTTGGTGCAACAGCATTAAATACTCCCGAATACTTTTTATCAACTAATGCTTGAGTAATTAATGCACATAAATCAGTTCTATGAATCCAACTCATCCATTGCTTACCATCTCCAATTGGTCCACCTAATCCAACTTTAAATATAGGGAGCATTTTTCCTAATGCTCCTCCATCTGCCTCTAGAACAATTCCAATTCTAAAAATAACTAACCTTGAGAAAAATGGTTTTTCAGCAGCGACTGCTTCCCATTTTTTGCAAAGATTAGCTAAAAAGTCTTTTCCTCCAATACTATTTTCAGCGAATTCACTAGACAAACTTGTACCGTAATAACCTATTGCTGATCCATTTATAATGACTTTTGGGTTTATTTTTAAATTTCTAAGGGTCTTCATCATAAATTTCGTGGTGTTAATACGACTGTTTTCAATCTCTTGTTTTTGTTCAGAAGTCCATTTTTTTTCTGCAATAGGTTCTCCCATCAAGTTAATAATTCCATCTGTCTCTCTTAAAATATTGAGAAAATTTTCGTTATTCCAGTTTTTTTCTTTTGATAAATCTATTTGAAAAAACTTAAACTTATTGAAATCTAAATCAACCTTTAATTTACTTATGGGTTTTCTACTTACAATGTAAATTTCGTGATTTTCCTTGAGAAGTGTTGGTACTAGTTCTTTACCAACAAATCCAGTGCAGCCAAGCAATAAAAGACGCATATCATGTAGATGTGTATCATTTAAGGCTATTAAATTTTTTTGAAGTTTGTAATTATTATTCCGTTATAAATTTTTTTCAATATTTTTCAAACAAGTTTTTGTATAATAAATTTCAAACAACTTTCTCGAAGTTATTATGACAGATTCTATTTCAAAGAAACCTCTCAAGAAAGGAAGCTTAGTTTTTGTCGATAGAGAAAATTATATAAAAAGTATAGAAGCGCTAGCTAGTGATAATGATCTACCTAATTATGTCTTTGAAGGTCCTGGAGAGATTCTTTCACTCAAAGACGAATATGCTCAGGTTCGATGGCGCAGACCTGTTCCAGATGTTTGGTTGAAATTAGATCAACTTAAAGAATATACTCAATAAAATTTTTATATCTAAAAGTTTTTATTTTTTTTCTCTGTAGACATCCTTGATTGGATTCTTTTTGCTTCTTTGATCATTTCTTTGCCATCAAATAAGTAATTATCTACATAACCTTGTGTGTATCTATCAAATTCTGATAGCGCATCTTTAACTTGTGAAAAACAATGATAAAGGTCGAGGCCTAAAGCTGAAATAGACTTTGGAACTATTTTTTTGTTATAAATTTTTTCAACTTTTTCTATTTTCTTCTTTGAAAGAATTATGTAACTGCAAAAATTTTCCATTAGTTGGTCATCATATGGATCCGCAGATAGTTCTTTTATTTCGTTGTTCAAAGGTTTAATTATTTGATTAATTAATCTATTGATCGGAGTGTAAATTTCTTTAGTCCATGTTTCAACTTCTTTGTCCTTAATTGAAGAATTATATTTTTTTGAATTAAATTTCTCTTCCCAATTTTCATTTAAAGAATCAAATGATGAACTGGAAGAGAAAAAACTGTTATCATATTTTTTCTTTTTGATAGGGTCATTTAGAGTTTCCCAGGCATTTTGTATTGCAAGAAAGCGTTCTTTCTGGCCGCCTGCATCAGGATGATGTTGCTTAACTAAAGAGCGATATGAAGATTTAATTTCATTTCTCGTTGCATTTTTTTTGAGGCCTAATTCTTCATACAAATTTTTTTCCATTTTTATGAACTATAGATAACCATCTTTTCTGGCTTGAATTGAGGTATTCGATTCAAACATTGCTGTTGATAAATATCTTTCACCAAAACTTGGAAGAATAACTATCAATCTCTTATTCATTAGTTCTTTCCTTTCACCGATTTTTATAGTTGCTGCTAAAGCTGCACCGCTGCTGATTCCAGATAAAAGGCCTTCTAATTTGGCTAATAAACGGCCATAATAAAATGCTTCATCATCATCTATTTTTATAATTTCATCAATTAATTTAGTATTAAGTACTTTCGGTACGAAACCTGCTCCTATTCCTTGAATCGAATGAGATCCTGCGTTTTCTCCAGAAATCACAGCACTTTTTTTGGGCTCTACAGCATAAATCTTGCAATTTGGATTAACTTTTTTCAAGAAACGTGCGCAACCAGTAATTGTTCCTCCTGTGCCTACTCCTGTAACTAATCCATCTAAATTGTTATTGGATTGAGACCATATTTCTTGAGCCGTTGTTCTCTCATGAATATCTGGATTAGCAAAGTTTTCAAATTGATTGAATTGATAGCTATTTGCAATGGTTGAAGACAATTCATTAGCTAAATCTAAAGCTCCTTTCATTCCTTCTTCCCCTGGTGTTAACTGTAATTCAGCTCCATATGCTCTCAACATTGCCCTTCTTTCAATACTCATCGTATCCGGCATAGTTAATATCAATTTATATCCTTTTGCTGCTGCAACCATTGCTAATGCAATGCCCGTATTCCCACTTGTTGCTTCAATTAATGTTGTTTTATCTGGTTTGATCAGTCCTTCTTCTTCAGCTTTACATAACATTGAATAAGCGATGCGATCCTTAACGGATGCTGATGGATTGAAACTTTCTAGCTTGGCTATTATTTCTGGATAACAATTAAAATGCTTTCTGATTCGATTTAATTTAACTAAGGGGGTATTTCCAACAAGAGAAGTTATATCATTTGCTATTTCCATGAAATGATTTTTTAAATTGCAAAATAAAACCCTTAAACATATCATAATTGTATTTAAAGATCTTTTATATAATTTTCTCAAAAGAATTTAATTTAAGATAACTTTCTGCTTAAAAATATCTACTATTATAAAAGGTAGTTTTTGAGTTATTATGTATTCACTAGAACTTAGTCTGAGATATTCACCTTTTCCACTTTCAATTCAGAAGAAAGAATTTGATGATGTTAAAAAAATTTATGATGAAATTAAAAGTTCTATGAATGAAACATTAGAATCCTCTAACTTGATTGAATTAAGGTGTGACAAAGTCCAAGATAAATTAATAGCTGTCAGAGCTAAAGAAATCCTTTCTGTTCAGATATATGAAAAATCTGCAGTAGCTGGAGGATCTAAAAGACCGGGATTTTCTCTGAACATAGATTAATTGATTTAATGGGAGATTCTCTTGAAAATGAAATACCTCATATTAAATTCAAAGACGTTACTTTTTCATATCCTGGCAATAAAGAAAATTTAATATTTAAATGTAGCTTCGCAATAAAAAAACCTGGATTTTGGATGGTCTTAGGTAAAAACGGAAGCGGAAAAAGTACTCTTTTAAAATTAATTAATGGAATAATCAAACCCAAAAACGGATTCATTAATTCTAATGCAAATATTGGCATGGTTTTCCAAAACCCTGATCATCAAATATTGATGCCTAATTGCAGGAGTGAACTTTTGATAAATATTAATCAAAATATAAGTCAAAGTGAAATTAATAAAAAGATTGAATATGTGCTTGATCAGGTAGGAATGACTGGTTTTGAAAAAAGGCCAGTTCATACCTTGAGCGGTGGGCAAAAACAACGCTTAACTATTGCCTGCGCTCTTATTAGTAATAGAAATTTTATTCTTTTGGATGAGCCTACAGCTTTACTTGATCAAACCAGCCAATTAAAAGTTTTAAAAACTATTAAAAATCTTACAAGTGACCATAATAAACCTTTATCTGCTTTGTGGATTACTCATCGTTATGAAGAATTAACCTATGCTGATGCAGTAGCAGAGTTGAAAAATGGTTTTTTATCTAGCTGGCAAGAACCATCAAAATTTAAATATAATTAACCTTTGTACTTGTCATAAGGTACTTTAAAGAGCTAAATTCATTTTATATTCCTCGGTAGCTCAGCGGTAGAGCGATCGACTGTTAATCGATTGGTCGCAGGTTCGAATCCCGCCCGGGGAGTTAATTATTACTATCTTTAGACATCAGGTAACATCACTTGATGTCTTTTTTATTGGTTTTCTTAACTCTTGAGAAAGTAAGAGAATCAGACAATATCCTTTTACATCAGATTATTCATTTGTGTGCGAGTGATATGCAGGTGAAAATATCGTTCTTTACTTATTCACAATATTAAGCTTTACTCAGACACTGTCATTTTCGCTTGACCCGCATCCCGCCCATAGAGTTTATGCATTTATAAAAATTATCTAAGGTCACTATAAGGAAAGTGACTTTTTTGGCTGTGAACTCTTTTTTACCAAAAAGTGGTAAGCTGAAGATATTATGAATTTGATATATTATTAAGAACAGTATATAGAACATATATATTAATTATTTTATATCAATAATAATGTGATTATAATAAATTAATTTCTTATTTTAAGAACAGTAACTAGAACACTTGCTAAATTTTCTACAATAAAAAATAGGTTCTATAATTTATTTTTACGTTCTATCAAATCAAGATATATTTTTTTGTATGGTATAAATTAAAACTTGCAAGTAATTCTAGTCATCCCACATATCTGTTTTTTCTTGATCTAAATTATTCCTTTCAAGTAATTCTATTCTATGCTTCTGAGGATTTATTTCTGTTTCAAGAACGTTTTTATCGTCAATGTATTTCGTTTGTATTTCTAAGGTAATTATTTCAAATTGGTCTCCAAAAAAATCTGACATTTCTCTCCATGCTTCCATTTCCTCTTCTTTGCCAATGGTATCAAGTATCTGATGAGAAATAATTTCCATTACATACTGTTTAAGTTCTTGATGACTCATCGATTCAACTTTTTTTTGAATGTAAAGTTCTTTAAGATTTTCTAGTTGTTTTTTCGATAAATCAGAATAGAAAATAGATTTCTTTTTCATAGATATTTAAAATTTTTTTTAATATAAACAGAATTATTAGTTTCAACACTAATACGAAATCAAAAAACTTTTAGATTAGTTAAATGAACTCTGAGAACTAAGTATCCCAATCTAATTTTATTTTTCAATTACCTATTACAACGGTAAATTGAATTGAATATTTATCCAAATTTAATAAATAATTTCCTGATATTCTTAAAAATATTAAGAAAAAGTGAATAAAATCGAAAGAAATTGTGAAATTTAAGTTATTTTAAAATTATCAATTTCTGTTTAATCCATTGCAGTGATTGAATTATTTGATAAATCTAATTGATAAAATTGTTTACACTAATTCAGCAATGTTTATAAATTCTTGAGAGAATCATAATACCAAAACTTAACTTTAATTTAATAGTTTATAAATATGAAAATTTCAATCCTTTTAATTGAAGACGATCGTGATATGCGTGATTTGGTGGCTAAGCATTTAGAACATTCTGGTTTCGATGTACAAAAAGCTGAAGACGGAATTAAAGGACAAGCGTTAGCCCTTCAATATTCACCAGATTTAATACTTTTAGATTTAATGTTGCCAAGTGTTGATGGATTAACTTTATGCCAGAGACTCAGAAGAGATGAAAGAACATCAAATATCCCAATTTTGATGATTACTGCATTAGGTGGTTTAAAAGATAAAGTAACTGGGTTTAATTCTGGAGCAGATGATTACATTACTAAACCATTTGATCTTGAAGAACTATATGTTCGCATAAAAGCTTTATTAAGAAGAACCAACAGAGCACAATTGAATTCTAGTAACCAGCAAGAAATACTAAATTATGGGCCTCTAACTCTTGTTCCGGAAAGATTTGAAGCTATCTGGTTTGAATCTCCTGTTAGATTAACGCATCTTGAATTTGAACTGCTTCATTGTCTTTTGCAGAGGCATGGTCAAACTGTATCACCGGCTTTAATTCTTAAAGAAGTATGGGGATATGAACCTGATGACGATATTGAGACAATAAGAGTTCATATTAGACACCTACGGACTAAACTAGAACCCGATCCACGTAAACCTATTTACATCAAAACTGTATATGGAGCTGGATATTGTCTTGAGTTACCTATCGGTTCTCAAGTGGAAACTGCTAGGCAAGAGTTTATTCAAACGAGAAATCCTGATTTGATTAATTCTGCAGCAGATTAATCTCATACATCTTCCATTGAAATTTTCAAAAATGTAATTTCCCATGCCAACCTTGGTTGGATGTTTTTTCTTAGGAGGTATTTTAAATTTTCAAGTTTTTTAACTAAACCAATATTTTTTGTATTGTTCCACCAAATAGTTTGAATTAAATTTACTAGACAAATCTGTTGATAAATTTCCAATTTATCAGAAATTGATTTAGATATTTCTAATATTTCTAGACTATCTTTTATTGGGGAATCTAATTTATTTATAATTTCATCTGAAAAATAATTCCAAATTTCAATATTTTTCAATAATTGATTTGGAGATCCATTTGCAGAATTTATTAAATCTTCAAAATTTAATTTTGTATTAAACTTTAATTGTGAAGTATCTAAATATTCTTTTAAAAAGGATTCTATTTGTTTATTAGAAAAGGATCGAAATCTGAGGATTTGACATCTCGAGATGATCGTATCTAAGAGAAGGTTTAATTTAGATGTTAATAAAATAAAAATGCCGTTACTAGGTTCTTCTAAGGTTTTTAAAAGGCAATTTGAGGCTGCTTCGTTTAGGAGGTGTGCATCAATAATTAAAACAATTTTTTTTTCTGAGGTTATTGATTTTTGACTAAGAAAGGTTTTGATATTACGTATTTGAGCAATTTTAATAATCTCAGATCCACTCTTAATTGTTTTTCCAAGATCGGGACTTCCAGAACTTTTAGGAACCAAAAGGGACTCCGGTTCGATCATTAAAAAATCAGGATGGTTATTGTTGGTAATTTTCTCTTCAACATTATCGTCTTGTGAATATTGTTTGAAAATCTCTTTTACAAATAGAAGAGCAGTTTGCTTTTTACCTACTCCTTCAGGACCATAAAATATATAACCATTAGCAAATGATTGCTTTTGAATTATATTATTAAGACAGGTATTGACTTCTTCATTAAACAAAAAATTATTTTTTTTAACCTCAATCATTTGTTACTAGAAAAGTTGTTAAGTAGAGTTTCTTTTATTTGATTAGAAATAGTTTTAATATTTTGTGAGGCAGATATTACTTTCCAATTTTTTTGTCGAGCAATTATTTTGAAGCCCTCATTTACTTTTTCTAAAAATTTAACACCTTCTGATTCTATTCTATCTGGAATTTCATTTTTTCTTCGGAATATGCTCTCTTCTGGAGAAATTTCTAAGAAAAAAGTTAGATCAGGAGATGCTCCTTGACAGACAATAGATTCAATATTTTTAATTATTTCTAAATTTATATTTCTTCCATAACCTTGATAAGCAAGGGTGGAATCGGAAAATCTATCACTTATTACCCAATCATTGTTATTTAAGGCAGGTGAAATAATTTTGGAAACGTGTTCAGCTCTATCCGCTGAATAAAGCAATAATTCCGCCAGAGATGAAGGCTTGTTATTTTCATTATTATCAAGAATCAGTCCTCTAAGTTTTTTACCTAAAAGACTGCCTCCAGGCTCTCTAGTTGTGATTAATTTAGACCCTTTTTTTATTAGACCACTATTAGGTAGCCATTTTGATAGTTCATCTATTTGGGTAGTTTTACCACATCCATCGATACCTTCAATAACGATAAATTTTCCTTTCATTTAATCCAAAGATAAAGCATTAACAACAACTGTAATAGAGCTAATAGCCATCAATAAAGCTGCTATTGAGGGAGTAAGAAGAATACCGTATTTAGGGAATAAAATGCCGGCGGCTAAAGGTATAGCTAGTAAGTTGTAGCCAAAAGCCCATGTTAGATTTTGCTTTATTTTTCTAATAGTTCTTTTTGCAAGATTGAAGGCGTAGGGTAATCCATTAAGTTGATCTCCCATTAAAACTACATCTGCATTTGCTTTGGCTATTTGAGTCCCTGATCCCACTGCAACTCCTAAGTCTGAGGATGCTAAGGCTGGGACATCGTTAATACCATCACCAATCATTGCTACTTTATTATTAATTTTTAAATTTTCTATAGTCTTTAGCTTCATTTCAGGAAGAAGATCCCATTTTACTTCCGTTTCTTTACAACCGATTTTTTTTGCTAAAGCTAAAACTGTTTGTCTCCTATCTCCACTTAAAATATTAATTTTAAATTTGTTTTCTCTCAAATTTTGAACTGTTCTAATTGAGTCATCTCTGAGTAAATCTCCAAGCAAAATAAAGCCTAATAACTTATCTTTGATACTTACTCCGATTAAAGTGTTTGTTTTTGTTTCTTCATTGTCGATGACTTTTTTTGCATCACCATCAATAGTTATTCCTTTACTTTGTAGCCATTCAATATTGCCAATATTAATAAGTCCATCAATTGACTCAAGTTCTCCAGAAATACCTCGACCTGAATAAGTGAAAATTCTTTTTATTGGAAATAAACTTAAATTTTGTTTTTTTGCCTCATCAACTAAGGCATCTGCGATTGGATGCCTGCTTTCCTTTTCTAAACTGGCAGCTATTTTTAATAAAAATGAATGGTTATGATTATTTTTATAATCAACAATGAAAGGCTTGCCTTTTGTTAAGGTACCTGTTTTGTCAAAAATAATGTGATTAATTTTTGAAGCCATCTCTATTTTGTCTCCGCCTTTAAATAAAATCCCTTTTTTTGCTGCTTTACCTGATGCGACAGTAATTACAGTTGGGGTGGCTAAACCTAATGCGCAAGGACAAGCTATTACTAAAACAGCAATTGATAATTGAATTGCTAAACTCAGAAAATTCTCAGCATTACTACCAAGCGAACTATGAAGTGTGTGGCTTGAGTGAGTGATGAAGTCATAATGATGACTTAATAAATCAGGCCAAATGTTTTGTGCCCCCTTCCACCAAAAGAAGAAAGTTAGCGCAGCAAAAATAAGTACAAAGTAAGTAAATTTGCCAGCAATTTCATCAGCAATTCTTTGAATACGAGGTTTTCTAGCGTTTACGGACTCAATAAGATTTACTAGTTTTGCAAGAGAAGAATCTCCTCCGACCCTTTGTACTTTAAGTCTTAAAGTTGAATTAAGATTTAAAGACCCACTAGATAGATTTTCGCCTTCTTTTACTTCAATAGGTTTCGATTCTCCAGTAATATGTGAAACATCAATATATGAAGTACCTCGGGTAACAATGCAGTCAGCAGGCACTCTGTCTCCTGCTAAAACTTGAATCTCTTGATCAGGTCTTAAAGTATTTACTCTTATTGACTTTATTTGATTGTCTTCTGTGTAGATATTTGCCATTTCAGGTTGAAGATCTAATAATTCTCCAATGGATGAACCAGTTTGATATCTAGCTCTTTCTTCTAAGAAACGCCCAATCAGGATGAAGCCTAACAGCATAACTGGTTCATTAAAAAAACAAGGAAAACCAGTGGTAGGAAATATTAAGGATAGAAGACTTGTTGTATATGCACTAATTACTCCAAGAGCTACTAGAGAATCCATATCGGGATGGTTCTTAATAAATGATTTAAATCCATTAATAATTATTTCTCTACCTGGAAATAATAGAGCTAACGTTGCCAATGAAGCGTGAAAAAATATATTGCCTAATATTGGAAAATTTATATATCTTCCTTCTGCCAGATGACCTAAACCTGAAAATAACAAAAGTAATAGGGCAAAAGTAAGTTTTTTCCATTGATTATTCCAGTTCTTTTTTTTTTCTAATTCTGCTTTATTTATTTTTTTTGAAAAATCATTTATGTAAATCTTTGAAGGGAAACCATTCTCTTTAAGATTTTCGAGAACTTTTTCTATTTCTATATGTTTCTGGGTAATTTCAAAATATGCACTTTTAGTGAGCAAGTTAACAGAAACATTTTCAATACCATCAGAATTATTTAATATTTTTTCAACAGTACTAACGCAACCCCCGCACTTCATTCCTGTAACGTTTAATTGAATGCTTTTCATATTTTTCACGATAGAAGCAAATTAATGCTTGACCTTTTTTTTAACTATAATAATAAATGTAATAGACTTTTTAAATAGTTATTTTTTAAATTACTATATTATTTTTATTAGATTTAGAGCAGTGCCTAGTAATCAAAACAGAGACAATTTTATTGATAAAGCTTTTACTGTAATTGCTGAATCTATTGTAAAAATAATGCCTATCGCTGAGAAAGAAAAAAAGGCATATATTTATTACAGAGATGGTTTGGCTGCACAAAATAATGGGGATTATTCGGAAGCATTAGAGTATTACAAAGAAAGTTTATTGCTTGAAGAAAATAAAATTGATAGAGGTGAGACTTTAAAAAATATGGCAATTATTTATATGAGTAATGGTGAAGAGGATTTGTCTATTGAAACTTATGAAAAAGCATTAGTAGAAAATCCTAAACAGCCATCATGCCTTAAAAATATAGGTTTAATTTATGAAAAAAGGGGAAGATATGCTGAGCAAAATGGTGATTTAGATCAGAGAGATATTTGGTTTGATAAAGCTGCTGAAGTCTGGTCTAAAGCAGTGAGGCTTTATCCAGGCGGTTATCTAGATATTGAGAATTGGTTGAAAAACTCAGGCAGAAGCTCGATTGATATGTACCTTTGATTATTTATTTTGATAAAGAAAAATCAACTGCTTCTTTAATATTGGATATCTGTTTAATATTTATTAAATTTTGAAAATCATTATTTAGTTCCTCCTCTAATTTTGGCACTACGACATTTTTGATTCCTAATCTTATAGCTTCTTCTATTTTTTTACGAAGGTTATTCGATTTTCTAACTTGACCGCTCAAGCCCAATTCCCCAATAAATGAGGTACTAGCCAAAGGAGCAATGTTTTTCAAACTTGATAAAATTGATATTGCGA
The DNA here is from genome assembly GCA_003280515.1 of Prochlorococcus sp. AG-355-P18. Taxonomy (GTDB): domain Bacteria; phylum Cyanobacteriota; class Cyanobacteriia; order PCC-6307; family Cyanobiaceae; genus Prochlorococcus_A. Next base: position 86,075 of record QCER01000002.1, on the reverse strand, counting down.
CTCCTAAGTCAGAGGAGGGATCATTAATCTCAAAACCTCCACCAGTAGCTATATAACAATCAAATTCAGATAATTTTATCCCTACGTGTTTTTCAATAACAGCAAGAATTTGATGTAATCTATTTATGCTAATTCCAGTTGTAGTTCGTCTAGGGTTACTGTAGAAAGTTTTATTTACCAGTGCTTGTATATCAACTGCTAATGGTCGAGTACCTTCGTTTGTAATCGTAGTTGTTACACCTGCAATATTTTCTTTATTTGTAAAAATTGAACTTGGGTTTTTTATCTCTCGCAAACCCTCTTCAACCATTTCAAAAATTCCAATTTCAAAGGTCGATCCAAATCGATTTTTTATACTTCTTAATAATCTATGAGATGAAATATTATCTCCTTCAAAGTTTATTACTGTATCAACTAAATGCTCAAGAGTTTTAGGGCCAGCTAAAGCACCACCTTTGGTTACATGACCAATTATTAGAATCGCAATATTATGTTCTTTGGCTAGAGTTTGTAACTCTGACGAACATTCTCTAACTTGAGAAACCGATCCTGGCGAACTTTCCATTTCATGATTATGGATGGCTTGAATACTATCAATAATTGCGAAACTTGGATTTACACGTTTGATCTCTTCAATAATTAGGGACAAATTAGTTTCTGCAAAAATTTTTAAATCAATACTGTTTTGCTTTAATCTTTCCCATCTAATTTTTACTTGTTCTAATGATTCCTCTGCAGTTATATATAAAACTTTCTCATTGAGAGATATTTTTCCTGCTGATTGAAGAACTATTGTGCTTTTACCTATGCCTGGTTCTCCTCCAAGTAAAACAACAGATCCAGGTACTATTCCACCTCCAAGAACACGATCAAATTCTTTAAAACCACTCGTAAATCTTGATATTTTTTTTGATGAGATCTCATTAAAAGGTATAGACTTTTTACTATTTTTTATATTTTTTTTTTCTTGATATTTATAGCTTTTACTTTTTATTTCTTCAACAATGGAATTCCATGAGTTGCAATTCAGGCATTTACCAAAGTATTGAGAAGTTTCAGATCCGCAATTCTGACAAATAAAAATCGATAATTTGCTAGACATTAAGTTTCTGAATGAAGTAATGGAACTAGAATGTTTGGGATATTGCCCCTCTACAAGTTAGATTAGGTTAATAATAAATTCTCTTACTGATTAGCTAATAGAAACAAATGGCTCTATCTAGTCAAACTAAAGAAACTATACTTGTCGCAGATGACGAGGCAAGTATTAGAAGAATTCTGGAGACACGTCTCTCCATGATTGGCTACAAAGTTGTAACTGCAAGTGATGGTAAAGAGGCACTAAAGTTATTTAAGGATTATGAACCTGATTTAGTAGTGCTTGACGTTATGATGCCAAAGCTAGATGGTTATGGAGTTTGTCAAGAATTGAGGAAAGATTCTGATGTTCCAATTGTTATGTTAACTGCATTAGGAGATGTTGCAGATAGGATAACTGGTTTAGAATTAGGAGCTGATGATTATGTAGTAAAACCATTTAGCCCAAAGGAGTTAGAAGCTAGAATTAGATGCGTACTCAGAAGAATTGATAAAGAACAAATCCCTGGAATGCCTAATTCAGGATTGATTTTGGTTACTGATATAAAAATTGATACAAATCGAAGACAAGTTTTTAAAAGTGATGAGAGAATTAGATTAACTGGTATGGAATTTAGTCTCTTAGAGCTTTTGGTAAGTAGATCAGGAGAGCCATTTAGTAGGGGAGAGATTTTGAAAGAAGTTTGGGGATATACTCCCGAAAGACATGTTGATACACGAGTCGTGGATGTTCATATATCAAGATTAAGATCAAAACTGGAGGCTGATCCTGCAAATCCTGAATTGATTTTGACAGCAAGGGGTACAGGATATCTTTTTCAAAGGATTGTTGATATTGCTCCTTTTGATGGTAAATAAATGGGGAAAGAATCTGCGCAAAAAATTAATAAGTCCAGAGCTATTAGAAGATTAGTTATTTGGTATAAAAGAAATTCGGCTGTGACTTCTATAGTTGATACTGCTGCAAGTTCTGCAGCAACTGCTAGTAATGTCGCCGGTAATATGGTTTCTGGTGCTGGATCAGTAGTAACCACAGCTAGTAATGTTGCCAGTAATGTTGCGGGTAATGTTGCAGGTAATGTAGTTTCAAGTGCTGAATCTGTTGTTAATACTGCTAGTAGTGTGGTTTCTAATGCTAGTTCAATAGCTAAAAATACATTACAGCCATTAGTTTTTGACCCATTAAAAAGATTACAAAATAACGATAATATCTCAGATAAAGTGGAGGAATCTCACTCTAAAAGAATCTGGATCGCAGTTGATGGGATGGGTGGAGATTATGCTCCTGGTCCAATTCTTGAGGGTTGCCTAGAGGCAATAAGTAGATTTCCAATAAATATAAAGTTTGTCGGCAAAATTGAAAAAGTTAAAGATGCAGCAGATAAAAATGGTTTAGCAGAATTATTAGAAAATGAAATAGATAATAATCGTCTTGAATTAGTTGATAGTGAAGAGCCTATTGGTATGAATGAAGAAGCAACCGCAGTGAGAAAAAGGAAAAATGCAAGTATAAACGTTGCAATGGATTTAGTGAGAAATAATAAAGCTGAAGCTGTCTACTCAGCGGGCAATTCAGGCGCCATGATGGCTTCTGCCATATTTAGAATTGGGAGATTGAAAGGGATTGAGAGACCAGCTATAGGAGCATTGTTTCCAACAAGGGATCAAACTCGTCCGGTATTAGTTTTAGATGTCGGTGCAAATACTGATTGCAAGCCATCTTATCTTCATCAATTTGCTCTTCTAGGTAATATTTATGCAAAAGATGTCCTACAAGTACAAAAACCAAGAATTGGCCTTTTAAATATTGGAGAAGAAGAATGTAAAGGTAATGATTTATCTTTAAAAACATTTGAATTATTATCTTCTGAAAAAAGTTTTGATTTTGGAGGTAATTGTGAAGGGCGAGATGTATTATCAGGCAGTTTCGACGTAGTAGTCTGTGATGGATTTACTGGAAATATATTATTGAAATTTCTTGAATCTGTAGGAGGAGTTTTATTAGATATTTTGAGATCTGAGCTGCCACGTGGAAGGCGAGGTAAAGTTGGTTCAGCTTTTTTAAAAAGTAATCTACTCAGAATTAAGAAAAGGTTAGATCATGCCGAACACGGAGGAGCTTTATTACTTGGGGTGAATGGTATTTGCGTTATTGGTCATGGAAGTAGCAAATCTTTATCTGTAGTTAGTGCTCTTCGCTTAGCTCACTCTGCAGTGAGTCATGGTGTTATGGACAATTTAAATCAACTGCAAAAGCTTCAAGTTTTAAATTCATAAAACATATTGAGTCAAATTTATGTTTGACTTATATAAGTAACTAAAAAATTCTTTTGGAAGGAATAAATTTTAATCACATTGGAGTGTCATTCAAGGGAAGCGGAAGTTATGTACCTGATCAAATCCTAACCAATCAAAAAATTAGTAAAAAGGTTGATACAAGCAATGAATGGATACAATCTAGAACTGGCATTTCTGAGAGAAGAATCTCTAGTGTAGAAGAACATGTTACTGAGATGGGTTATAAGGCTGCACTGACTGCTATAGAAATGGCTAATTGGGATATTAAAACGATTGATTTGATTGTTTTAGCTACTTCTACTCCTAATGATTTATTTGGATCAGCCCCATCCATTCAAGCTAAATTAGGGGCAGCTAATGCTGTAGCTTTCGATTTAACTGCAGCTTGTAGTGGTTTTTTATTTGCCTTAATAACAGCATCACAATTTATAAAAGGGGGTAGTTTTAAAAGGGCTATTGTTATTGGAGCGGATCAATTATCAAGTTTTGTTGATTGGAATGATCGAAGAAGTTGTATTCTCTTTGGAGATGGTGCCGGCGCTTTAGCAATTGAAGCCACAAATGAATATGATAATTTTATAGGTTTTGATATGAGAACTGACGGGGGAAGGGGTTCTTTTCTGAATCTTCCATCAAAAAAGAATAAGGATTCAATAGTTGATGAAATTGACTTTTTAAGTGGAGGTTTTTCTCCAATTCAGATGAATGGTCAGGAAGTTTATAAATTTGCAGTTAAAGAAGTTCCCTTAATTCTTGAAAAGTTGTTAAAAAAAATGAAATATAATTCTGATCAAGTTGATTGGCTATTACTGCATCAAGCTAATCAAAGAATATTAGATTCCGTAGGAGAAAGGTTAAAAATTCCCAGAGAAAAGATTCTTAGTAATTTAGAAAAATATGGCAATACATCAGCAGCAACAATTCCACTAATGATGGATGAGGCTGTAAGAGATTATAGAATTAAACAAAATGATATTATTGCTACAAGTGGTTTCGGTGCTGGGTTAAGTTGGGGTGCAGCCCTAATTAAATGGGGTTAACACAAAATAGGAACATTATGACAGTTGCATGGGTATTCCCTGGACAGGGTTCGCAAAAAATTGGAATGGCAAAACAAATTGAAAATTTGCCGAGCACAAAAGAGAGGTTTAGTTATGCTTCTGAGATATTTGAGAGAAATTTATTTGAAATTTGCGAGTTAAATTCTGATCCAACAAATCCTCTTAGTGATTTGAATAATACAAGAAATACACAGATCTGTCTTTTTTTGGTTGAATCAATTTTATTAGATGCCTTAAAAGAAAATGGTTTTAAACCAACTTATGTTGCTGGGCATAGTCTGGGAGAAATAACTGCATTATATTGTGCAGATGTTTTTTCATTCGAAGACTGCGTATCACTAATAAAAGTAAGATCTCAATTAATGGTAAATGCTGGGAAAGGATCTATGGCAGCAGTAATTGGTTTTGATAGAAATGAACTTGATTTATTAGTTAAAAAAAGTGAGGATGTTGTAATTGCTAATGATAATAGCTCTTCCCAAGTTGTCTTATCAGGATCTAATGAAGAGTTAGACAACTTATCTAGAGAAATTTCTTGTAAAAGATTCCTGAAATTAAATGTTTCAGGTGCATTCCACTCACCATTCATGAATGAGCCTGCAGTTAAATTTTCTGAGTATTTAAAACAGATTAAGTTTAAAAATCCCTCTTTTCCAGTAATAAGTAATTATCAACCTTCATTATGTGACGATCCTGATGAGCTTAAAACTAAATTGGAAAATCAAATGTGTAACGGCGTAAGGTGGCGAGAAACTATGGATTTAATGGCAAAAGATAATGATCTTCATTTTGTTGAAGTTGGCCCATCAAATGTGCTTAGCGGTTTAGCAAAAAGACATATGAAAGATTTAAAAATTTCTCAAGTTTCATCTTCTAATCAAATAACTTATTAATCAAGTATGAAAAATGATGTTTTTCAAAAATTAATTTATCAATTAGTTAGCAAACTTTTTGTATTTCCAATTTATAAATTTGTATTTAAAGGTCATTTAATAGGTAGAGAAAATATTCCGCAAAAAAATTCTTTTATAATGGTCTCTAACCATGGTTCTTTGCTTGACCCTCCTTTGTTAGGACATGCTCTTGGACGTAATATATCTTTCATGGCCAAGGCAGAGCTTTTTAAAATACCTTTACTTGGGTTTATTATCAAGGCTTGTGGAGCTTATCCTGTAAAAAGAGGAATTGTTGATAAAAATACCATTAAAACAGCTTGTAAAAAATTATCAAATGGTAATTCTATTGGAATATTTATTGATGGTACGCGTCAAAAAAATGGTCGTGTGAATAAGCCCAAACAAGGTGCTGCATTATTAGCCTTTAAAAATCAAAAATTATTATTGCCTGTTGCAATAGTTAATTCTCATAGATTAATAAGATTTAAATTCTTTATTCCTTTGTTTTCAAAAATAGTTATTAAGGTGGGAAAACCTGTTAAACCTCCACATAGTTCATCAAGAGATGATCTGAATTCTGTAACACTATATCTTCAAGATAAAATTAATAATTTGATTGGATAAATATTTAGTTAATTGGAGAAATAGGGTAAAGGGGCAAAACTTTTTTCCAGGAATCTAAATTTGAATTTAATAAATTTTTATTTGTTAAGTTTAACAGTTCTTTTAAATCTTCTTTATCATCATAATCAGCCTCAAAAGTAATTTCTTCATTATCAAGTTCTTTGACAAATTTTGGTAAAACTGTTTCTCGAATGACTAGATCCGAGGAGTTTTTTTCTTTATGACAAATTTCATATTTACCTGCAATTAAACCCTGTCGTTTTAATTTTTTGTAAATCCAGAATGATTTTTTGTTTCTAAAGATGTCATTTTTTGATGCAATTCTTTTCGCCATTATTTCAAATGAACTAAAACTGTCTAGAGGGCAATTTAGTTGTTGTGAGATAGTCCTTGCTAAAACTACAATAAGTCGTGAAGCATTAAAATTTGCTGGCCCTATGCTTACAGATAACTTATTTATTTTTTGTAAATTTTCTTTGGAAATGAATTGGTTAAGATCATTAATTAAGTTCTTGCAAAGGTCATTATTAAATTTTTTGATAAATAATTCTTCTGATTCAAGGGCATTATTTTTTCTATACCCAAAGCCAAAAGAATTGTCTGTGCTATGAATCACTAATGTAGGATAATTTTCTTTTTGTTTGAGTTTATTTCTCATATATTACCTTTAAACAGGTAATTCCATACCCGGATTACACTTAGACCATTTACCAAATTCATTTTCAAAACTTTCACAAGATTGAACATCCCAATCAGTTTTATAATCACCATTATTGTCTTTAACTATATTGACATGAATGAATGGTTTTTTTGCTTTAAAATCAGGTAGATCACAAATATGATCAACACCATGATTATTCTCAACATCATGATATGTGATACATCTATCAACCCATTTACAGTTGATGCAAATGCACATAATTAATAAATAAAATGAAAAGTAGCATTCACTCAGATCATACACTAATAATTGATGAATTAGAAACTAGTATAAAATTTCATAATTTGGATTTAATATTAGGTTTTTTACCTAAAGGATCATATTTGGTTGGTGGTTACATAAGAGATATTATTTTGGGAAGAAAAACTGAAAAGGTAGATATTGATATAGTGGTACCTTTAAATTCAATTCAAATTGGGAAAAAGATTGCAGATAATATTGGATCAAAATTTATAATTTTGGATGAAAAAAGGGAAGTAGTAAGAATTATTTTTAATCAAATTTATATTGATATTGCTAATCAGGTTTCATCTACGATAGAAGGAGATTTATGTTCTAGAGACTTTTCGATTAATTCAATTGCTTTTTTATTTGATAAAAAGTGTTTGGTTGATCCATTAAATGGTCTTAAAGATCTAGAGATTTCTTTGCTTAGAACTCATTCTGAAAACAATTTACTAAATGATCCTTTACGAATATTAAGATGTTTTCGATTCGTTTCAGAATTGAATTTTAAAGTTGATTTTAATTTAATTACTTTCATTAAAAAAAATAAAAAGAAATTATATCTTGTTGCCAAAGAGAGGATTAATAATGAAATACAGAAAATAGTTCATGGAGCCAATGCTCTTGATGCAGTATTGTTGATAAAAAAATTAAATATATTTGCTATTGATAATTTATCTGAAGATTCTTTTTTTTTGGATTTAGAGAAAATTAATTATGTAGAACTTAATCAGGAAGAAAAAGAAAAATTTTTACCATCATTTTTTATTGCTCAAATTTTAGATGTTGTATCTTTAGAGAAACTTAAATTTAGTAAAGCTGAAATTGCAAAAACTAAGTTATTGCGAAAATGGCACCTTTTCTTGAAAAACAAAAATATCGCTCATTTAGATGAATTTGACAGATTTAAATTACATCAAGAATTAGAAATGTTTCTGCCATCTTTTATTTTTTATTTACCTCAAAACTTACAATTAGATTGGCTTCATAGATGGCGTGACAACGATGATAAATTATTTCATCCTTCAAACTTAGTTAATGGTGATGTAATTAAAAAAAATTTGGAAATCAAGGATGGACCTATCTTGGGAGAGCTTTTACAGTATCTTTCCAAAGAACTTGCATATAAGAGATTGAATAATTTTGATGAAGCTATTTATAAAGCAAAGCGATGGATTGAACAAAATGCGCCAAAATGTGATTAAATACACATAGCTTAGTTTTGTTTAGAAGTTCAGACTTCAAAATCATTTTTAAAAATTTATGAGCATTCGCATTTACATTGGCAACTTACCACAAGGATTTAATCCAAAAGAATTTGATACACTTTTAAAGTCCGTTTCTGATTCGATTAGATTTAAAGCAGTTCTAGATAAGGAAACTAAGGAATGCAGGGGGTTTGGTTTCGCGACAGCAAATAATGAAGATAATGCTAATTTATTAATTCAAAAGTTAAACGGTTGTGAATTTAATGGTTCTAAATTAAGAGTAGAGCTATCAGAAAAAAGAGATTCTGCTTCAAACAAAAAAAATGGTGGAAAATTAAACAAAAATAAGAAAAGGAAAGATTTTAAGAAAATTGTTCATAGTGATGCTCCTAACCTCGAAGCTCCTGATCCAAGATGGGCTGGAGAATTATCTAAATTGAAGGATTTGTTGGCTAATCAGAAGACCCCTGCTTAATTACTTATTACTTAATTCGAGAAATTAAAAAAGATATTGGGATCTCAAAAGCTTTGACTGAATTTTTTACAAAAGCTCTATTGTTAAAAACATCATAATCTAGTCTTTCAATAGAATCTAATATTCCTCTGTAAAGGCGTAAAGATGTCCATACTGGCCATCTTGCGTCAGAAGATAGCCACTTGATACCATCCTCAGACTTTTGGAACCATTCGCGAGCCCTTGTTAATTGAAAGTTCATCAGTGATTTCCATTGCTTGTTTATTTTCCCTTGTAAAAGTTCTTTTTCAGAATAATTAAATTTTTCAATATCCACTTGTGGGAGATAAATTCTTCCTCTTTGTCTATCTTCTCCTACATCCCTCAAGATATTTGTTAGTTGATTTGCAATTCCAAGAGCTATAGCTGCTTCGGAGGGATCAGGCATGGCACTCCATGGGGCTGAGGTATAAGCGCTATCAATCCCCATCACATTTTGAGTCATTAAACCAACAGTTCCTGCAACTCTATAACAATAGAGTTTTAATTCATCAAAATCTTTGTATCTAAATTTATTCAGATCCATTCTCTGGCCATCTATCATGTCTAGATAAGGTTGAATACTTTGTGGATATTTTTCGATAGTATCTAATAGAACTGCGTCTAATTCAGATTTAATATTCCCTTTAAATACATTTTTAGTATTTTCTTCCCATTCATCAAGGTTATCTGAAAGCTCATCTTGCGATTTAGTTGAAGCTTCCAAGCTATCCATTATTTCATCTGTTCTTCTACACCAAACATAAATAGCCCAAATAGCTTTTCTCTTTTCTTGAGGTAATAGAAGAGTTCCCAAGTAAAAGGTTTTAGCCCATTTTTGGGTTTCTTTTCGGCATATCTCGTATGCTTGATCTAGTTGAGAAATTGAATTTTTCAAAAAGTTTTAGATGAATTTTTAAATTACTGGAATGTGAATCTCATGAAGAAACATTTTGAGGAGTTTTGGAATACTCCTTATTGATTGATTCCGCGCATAATTTACCACTTAAAACGGCTCCTTCCATAGATGCTAAATATTTTTGCATAGTATAATCACCTGCTAAAAAGAAGTTTTTTATAGGAGATTTTTGACTAGGTCTGAACTCTTGGCATCCAGGAACTGCTTTGTAAACAGATCTTGGAGTTTTGACAACTTTATATTTTCTTAAGTTTGTTTTATCGTCTCCCATAAAATGCGTTGGGAACAATTTTTTGAGTTCCTCCATAGTTGCATCAACAATATCCTGATCACTCCTATTTATCCAATCTTTTGCTGGTGCAAAAACCAATTCAAGCATTGATCTATTTGGATCTTCATATTCTTTGCAGGTGATACTCATATCTGCATAAACACTGAGTAGAGGTGATCTGCTGAATAATAAATGATCAATATCTGTTAATTTTTTGTCAAACCATAAATGGATATTTATGACTGGCACACCATTTAAACCATCTAATTTAGAAAATGCATCTAATCCTTTCCATTGTTTTGGGATCATTAATTTAAAGAGATCTACGGGCATTGCACTTACATAAGCATCAGCCGTTAGCTCTTTCTTTTCGTTTTTATCTAAAGAGGCGACAGTAAAACTTTTAACAGTGCTGTCCTCATTAAGATTGATTTCCCTTAATGGACTATTCATGTGAACTTCACCACCACGAGCAGTAATATAATCAACCATTGGCTGACATAGTCTTTCTGGAGGAGCTCCGTCAAGGAATGCCATTTTAGAGCCATTTTTTTCTTGTAAAAATCTGTTTAATGCTGTTAATAAAACTGTGGATGATATTTCATCTGGTCCAATGAAATTAAGAGCTTTACTCATCGCTATAAATACTTCATCATTAACTCTTTCCGGTATATTGTGCTCTTTTAGCCAATCTGTCCATGATTTTTTATCACATTTATCTAAGTACTTTTGGCCCCTTAGCATTGCAGGCACTAAACCTAATCCAAATAAAATCTTTTCATTCCATGAAAGCATATCATTATTGCTTAGTATTGCTGAAACACCATTCACTGGAGCAGGTATATCGGGAAAGTCGAATCTACTGTAAGTTCCAGGCTCTGATGGCTGATTAAAAATCATTGAATGACTTTTCCATTGAAGTCTGTCTTCAATATCTAATTCCTTAAAAAGTTGCAACATATTTGGGTAGGCTCCAAAAAATATATGTAACCCAGTTTCATACCAATCTCCATCTTCGTCTTTCCATGCTGCAACTTTCCCACCTAAAACGTCTCTGGATTCAAGTACAATCGGAATGTGTCCATTATCGACTAAATATTTAGCGCAAGATAAACCTGCTAAACCAGCACCAGCAATTACAACACGCATTATTAAATCAAGAAATAAATTAACACTTACTAATAAGCTACATTAAAGTTAGAACATAATAGTTTTTTTCGTTGATTATTTCGTAAAATTATGGAAAAAATGCTTTTAAAATCGACTACTAGGCATGTAAGAATTTTTACTGCCGAAGTGGTAGATGAGGAATTAAAGTTTCATCCCAATAAACTAACTCTTGATTTAGATCCTGATAACGAATTTATTTGGAACGAAGATTCTCTAAACAAAATTAATGAAAAATTCAATCAATTAATAAAAGAGAGAGCAGGAAAGGATTTAGATGATTATGAACTTCGAAAAATAGGATCAGAAATTGAAGGTTTGATTAAGTTTTTGCTTCAAAACGGTCAGCTTAGCTATAACCCTAATTGTAGAGTAATGAATTATTCAATGGGTTTACCAAAGACAAATGAAGTGCTGTGAATAGATCATCCTCAAATAGAAGGCCAAGAAGAGGCTCAAATAGAAGTTATTATCCACCAAATCCAAAGGACATGGATCCTTATGGTCAAAGAAGCAATAGATTACCTGCTTCTTCTGAACAAAAGATCAACTTTAGTACAGGAACCATTGCCGTACTTGCTGGAGTATTAATTTTAGGAGTTGGTATCGGGAGTGCTATTACCAGTACAACTGATGGTGGGCAGGGAAATATAGCAAGTCAACAACAATTAGATATGGCTGTTCCAGATCCTGAATTTTGCAGGCAATGGGGAGCTAGTGCTTTTGTAATTGATGTTGAAATGTATACTACTCTGAATCCATCTACGAGTTTTGTAACGCAACCAGCTCTTCAGCCAGGTTGTGTAATTAGAAGAGAGAATTGGACAGTGCTACAAAAAGAGGGCGCAATTAGTAATGAAGATGTAAGAGAATGTAAGCAAAGAATGAATACTTTTGCTTATATTGGTTCAATAAGAGATAAGCCAATAGTTAAGTGTGTTTATCAGACTGATGTAAATGAAAATAAATTTATAATAAAAGGTGAAGGACAGGCTGAAGACGGCGGGGTAGGTATTAACAGAGAAGCAATTCAGTTTTAATCGAAATTATATATGCCTCAAAGGGCTTTCTAAACTAGCGAATTGTGGGAGAATGTTTTTCTTAAATACTTCTGATGCTCTTGATGTATATCTTGACGGATTAGTAATTAATTTAAGTTCTCTTTTTACCTCTAAATCAGCAACAAATGCTTTGTGGATACTTCCAGCCGATAATTCTCTTTCAATAGAAACAACAGGCAAAAAAGAAGCTCCTAAACCTGATTGAACTGCATTCTTGATTGCTTCAAGAGAGTTCAGTTCCATCTCAATTTTTAATCTTTGAATATCAAGCCCAGAATCTTGGAGAAGTTTGTCAACAACTTTTCTTGTTGTAGATTGTGAGTCTAGTGTTACAAAATTTAATTTGTATAAGTCTTCTTTTAGAAGCTCTTTTTTGGTCGAAAGTGGATGTTTAGATGGTAAAACTAATGCCAATTCATCAGTGGCATATGGAATTACTTGTAGCAAATTTTCTAAATCTCCAGGTAATTGTCCACCAATAATGGCTAAGTCAATTTGTCCATTGGCAACACTCCAACCAGTTCTTCTCGTACTATGGACTTGAAGTTGAACGGATACATCAGGGTATTTTTGTCTGAATAGTCCTATCATTCTTGGCATTAAATAGGTACCTGTTGTTTGGCTCGCTCCAATGACAAGAGTTCCACCTTTTAAGCTATTTAAATCTTCAATAGCTTTGCAAGCTTCGTCGCATTGATTCAAAATTCGTTCACAATATTCAAGTAATAGTCTCCCTGCTTCAGTCAATAGAGCTTTTCTACCACCTCTGTCAAAAATTGTGATTTCAAGTTGTTTTTCTAAATTTTGTATTTGTAAACTTACGGCAGGTTGGGTTACATATAAGAGATCTGCAGCTTTTTTAAAACTTCCTTGAGCTGCTATAGCTTTTAATATTCTTAATTGGTCGAGTGTAAATGGTAATTCTGGCATCTATTATGCCTACAATTTCTTATAATTCTAATGCTTAGGAGCATTCTTGTTAAGAACAAAAATTATTTGAACAATTTAAATAGATGGAGACTCATAAAACTTCGCTAATCATCTTAATTTTGATTTTGATTTTTGCGGTCATTCATAGTGGAGGTGCTGCTTTAAGAATCAAAGCAGAATCTATTATGGGTCCAAGATTATGGCGGTTATGTTTTGTTTTTTTAAGTTTGCCATCTGCAATTATCTTGATTAGTTATTTTTTAGCGCATAGATATGACGGAATCAGATTATGGAATTTACAGGGCAATAATTTTGTTTTTATGGTCGTTTGGTTTTTAACTGCAATAAGTTTTTTATTTTTATATCCTGCTACCTACAATTTGCTAGAAATTCCTTCTGTTTTAAAACCTAAAGTACGAATCTATGGAACTGGGATAATGCGAATCACAAGACACCCACAAGCATTTGGTCAGATAATTTGGTGTTTTGCTCATACTTTATGGATTGGCACATCATTCACATTAGTAACTTCTATTGGCTTAGTTTTGCATCACCTTTTTGCAATCTGGCATGGCGACAAGAGATTAGCAAATAGATTTGGAGAAGAATTTGAAAATTTTAAAAAAAATACTTCCATAATCCCCTTCTTGGCGATACTTGAGGGGAGGCAAGAACTTAAGATTAAAGAATTTTTTAAGTTATCTCAACTTGGCATATTAATTGCAATAGGCGTACTTTGGTGGTCTCATCAATATATAAATATTGCTGTTAAAACATTTAATTCATCATTTTTGTCTGAATTTTTCAATTGACAGTTTAAAATCAAAATATAAGTTTTTTAAAAAATGCCACAAGCTTCAGAAATTGCCTGGTTAATCCCCGTTTTCCCACTTATTGGAGCAGTGCTTTCTGGCTTAGGACTAATAAGTATTAACAAGAAAATTAATAATTCAAGAGCAATTGTTTCTGTAGGTCTGATTTCTTTCGTTGGAATTTCTGCGGTAATTAGTTATAAAGCTTTAATTGAACAAGTTAATGGTTATCAATCAGTAGAAAAATTATTTGTATGGGCCAATGCAGGGGATTTCACAATTCCAATGGGATTTGTTCTTGATCCTTTGGGGAGTGTAATGCTTGCGTTAGTAACTACAATAACTCTGCTGGTAATGATTTATTCTCATGGCTACATGGCCCATGACAAAGGTTATGTCAGATTTTTTACATATTTAGCATTATTTAGTAGTTCAATGATGGGATTAATAGTTAGTCCGAATTTATTAGAAATTTATGTTTTTTGGGAATTAGTTGGGATGTGTTCTTATTTATTAGTTGGTTTTTGGTATGACAGGGATGGTGCTGCACACGCTGCACAAAAAGCATTTGTTGTTAATAGAGTTGGAGATTTTGGTTTATTGCTAGGAATTCTTGGCCTATTTTGGGCAACAAATAGTTTTGATTTTAATGAAATAGCTACTGGAATTTCTAAATCGATATCTGACCATTCGATACCCATTTGGGCTGCTTTATTACTTTGTTTTTTAGTTTTTCTAGGGCCAATGGCTAAATCCGCTCAGTTTCCTCTTCATGTTTGGTTACCTGACGCAATGGAAGGTCCTACCCCAATTTCTGCACTTATCCATGCTGCAACAATGGTTGCGGCAGGAATCTTTCTTGTAGCAAGACTTCAGCCTTTGTATTCGATATTCCCCTCTATTCAGTTCATTATTGCTTTAGTTGGTACCATAACTTGTTTTTTAGGAGCCTCTATTGCTTTGACTCAAATGGATTTAAAAAAAGGTTTAGCATATAGCACAGTTTCTCAGCTTGGCTATATGATGCTCGCAATGGGTTGTGGAGCACCAGTTGCAGGAATTTTTCATTTAGTAACTCATGCTTGCTTTAAAGCAATGCTATTTTTGGGATCTGGTTCAGTAATACATGCTATGGAAGAAGTAGTTGGCCATCAGCCTGTATTAGCTCAAGATATGAGATTGATGGGCGGTTTAAGAAAAAAAATGCCATATACATCAACAACATTTTTAATAGGTTGTGTAGCAATTAGTGGAATTCCGCCATTGGCAGGATTTTGGAGTAAAGACGAGATACTCGGAAATGCTTTTATATCATTTCCAGCTTTTTGGTTTATAGGACTTCTAACAGCAGGTATGACTGCTTTTTATATGTTCAGGCTTTATTTCTTGACATTTGAAGGAGATTTCAGAGGGGAGAATAAAGATTTGCAAAAACAGCTTCTAATAGCCTCCAAAACTAACCTAGATGATGAAAATGAAGAAGAGCATGAAGAACATGGCTCTATTCATGAGTCACCCTGGTCAATGACATTTCCCTTGGTATTTCTAGCTGTACCGTCTGTAATAATTGGTTTTATGGGACTTCCATGGGATAGCAAAATTGCAAATTTACTAGATCCTGAAGAAGCAGAGACTGCTGCAAAAGCCTTCGAATTAAAAGAATTTTTGCCCTTAGCACTTGCTTCAATACTTATTGCATCAGCTGGAATCATTATTGCTTATCAGGCATATTTTGCGAAAAAAATTAATTTATCAGTTTTATTTGCCGAAAAGTTTCCTAGCATCAACCGATTTTTATCCAATAAATGGTACCTAGATGATATTAATGAAAAACTTTTTGTTAAGGGTAGTAGAAAACTTGCTAAAGAAGTTTTAGAGGTTGATTCTAAGGTTGTTGATGGCGTTGTAAATCTTACTGGACTTGTAACTTTAGGAAGCGGAGAAGGTTTAAAATATTTTGAAACTGGTAGGGCTCAATTTTATGCGCTTATTGTTTTTGGAGGTGTAATTTTACTAGTTGCTATATTTGGTTTTCAATCTCCTCAAGTTTCTTAATTACAATTGTGTGTCTTCACTGTCCATTGGGGTGAAAAAATACAGAAAATTTCTAGACTTTATTTAAGATAAATTTCTTATTAAATTGAGTACTTATTTTTATACACATTTTGCGACACAACTGTCGGGAACTTTGGGAGCTGGTTTGTCTAATTTTCCTTGGTTATCTGCTTCAATTTTATTCCCAATTGGTAGCGCATTTGTGATACCTTTTTTTCCAGATAAGGGGGATGGCAAAGAGGTGAGATGGTTTGCATTGTCTATTGCACTAATTACTTTTTTAATAACTGTAGGTTCATATATAAATGGCTTTGATATTAGTAATGAAAATGTTCAACTTAAAGAAAATATTAGTTGGCTCCCTGATTTAGGTCTTACTTGGTCTGTTGGAGCTGATGGCATGTCTATGCCTCTAATATTATTGACTAGTTTTATAACTGCTTTAGCAGTTCTTGCTGCATGGCCAGTCAAGTTTAAACCAAAGTTATTTTTCTTTTTGATATTGGTTATGGATGGTGGGCAAATCGCTGTGTTTGCCGTACAAGATATGCTTTTATTCTTTCTAACTTGGGAACTTGAGTTAATTCCCGTTTATTTATTACTAGCTATATGGGGTGGCAAAAATCGACAATATGCAGCAACAAAATTCATTATTTATACAGCTGGCAGTTCTATATTCATTCTTCTTGCGGCGTTAGCAATGGGTTTCTATGGTACAGAAATTCCTAACTTTGAGTTTTCTCACTTGGCAGCTCAAGATTTTAGTCAAAAATTCCAAATATTATGTTATATAGGGCTTTTAATTGCATTTGGTGTGAAACTTCCAATAGTACCCCTTCATACTTGGCTTCCAGATGCTCATGGAGAGGCTACAGCTCCGGTTCATATGCTTCTAGCAGGAATTTTATTAAAGATGGGAGGATATGCTCTTTTAAGATTTAATGCACAATTATTACCAGTTGCTCATGCTCAATTTGCCCCATTATTAATAGTTCTGGGGGTAGTTAATATCATTTATGCTGCATTAACTTCTTTTGCTCAAAGAAATCTTAAAAGAAAAATTGCGTACAGTTCGATAAGTCATATGGGTTTCGTTCTTATTGGAATAGGAAGTTTTAGTAGCCTTGGAACAAGCGGAGCTATGCTGCAAATGGTTAGTCATGGATTAATCGGCGCAAGTTTATTTTTTCTTGTTGGTGCTACCTATGACAGAACAAAGACTCTTAAACTTGATGAAATGAGTGGTGTAGGTCAAAAAATGAGAATCATGTTTGCACTATGGACTGCTTGCTCCCTTGCTTCCCTGGCTTTACCTGGTATGAGTGGATTTGTTTCCGAATTGATGGTATTTACAGGATTTGTTACTGATGAAGTGTATACACTACCGTTTAGGGTAGTGATGGCCTCTTTAGCAGCTATAGGTGTAATACTTACTCCTATTTATCTACTTTCAATGTTGAGAGAAATTTTCTTTGGTAAAGAAAATCCTAAATTAATCGAAGAACGAAAACTTATAGATGCAGAGCCAAGGGAAATTTATATTATTGCCTGTTTACTTCTACCAATTATTGGAATAGGTTTATACCCAAGATTAATTACTGAAAGTTACATTGCATCTATCAATAATTTGGTTGATCGAGATTTAACTGCAGTTAAAGGTGCTGTTAAAACAAATATTTTTTCAGGAACTAAAACAAATGACATCCTAAAAGCTCCAACAATATAATTTTTTAAATTAACTCAATATTGTTTGGCATTAAATAAATTAAAGGATATCTTGTAAATAGATTTTATCTATCTTAAATATCTTATTTCAATCCTATAGATAGGCAACAATTAGGCCCTAGATTGTTGATTAAGTTCCTTCAAGACGCCGCAGGTAAAGGTGAGCTTGATCCATGGGATATTGATGTAATAAGTGTAATTGATAGTTTTTTAGAGGAATACTCACATACTTTTAATCAATCTTCAAATAGTCAAATCTCATATCAGAAGGATTTAGCTGAGACCAGCGAAGCATTTTTTGCAGCTTCCGTACTAGTTAATCTTAAGGCTGAGGTTTTGGAAGCTGATGTGTTCAAAGAAAATTCTTCCGATTTTGAAGATGAATTTGATACGGATGATCAAGATTGGATTGATAGAGAATTTGATATTCCGAAATATCCTGAAAAATATCTAAGGAGAAGATCAATTGCACAACCAATTCTTAAACGCACAACAACATTGGGAGAACTTGTAAGTCAGTTAGAGTCGATAGCAGAAGTTATAGAAACCCAAGATCTTCTACTAATGAAGAGAAAAAGAAATAAAAAATATTCTGATAGGGCTTTAATTACTCAAGTAAAGTCATTAGCGCATCGCGAGAAACTTCCAGAAACCACTAAAGCATTAGGGAAATTTATTGAAGGATGGGAAAAAGCATTACAATGGACAGATTTTGAATATTTAGTCAAAAAATGGCAAACAGTTGTAAAAAATGATTTAGATAAAGACCGTTTGGGAGTTTTTTGGGCTTTGTTATTTTTATCATCTGAAAACAAAATTGAAATTAAACAAATTAATTCCTTATATGGCCCAATTCAAATTAAAAGAATAATACCTGATGGTAGCTTAGCTCAGTTACCTATAGAAAATCTTGAGGTAAGTAATGCCTCTTCCTCGGCTGCTTAGAAGCTTCGTAGTAATAACGTATAATTTAAAAAATGGTTTTGAATTTATGAAGGCAATGATACTTGCGGCAGGTAAAGGCACACGTGTTCAGCCTATTACGCACGTTATTCCTAAACCGATGATTCCGATTTTGCAAAAACCTGTTATGGAGTTTCTCTTGGAACTTTTAAGAGAACATAATTTTAAGGAAATAATGGTAAATGTTTCTCATTTGGCTGAAGAAATTGAAAATTATTTTAGGGATGGGCAAAGATTTGGAGTAGAAATTGCTTATAGTTTTGAAGGAAGAATTGAAGATGGAGAATTAATAGGTGATGCTTTAGGATCCGCGGGAGGATTAAAAAAAATTCAGGATTTTCAGAATTTCTTTGATGAAACTTTTGTTGTTTTATGTGGTGATGCTTTAGTTGATTTAGATTTAACTCAAGCTGTTAAAAAACATAAGCAGAAAGGAGCTATTGCGAGCTTGATAACAAAGAAGGTGACTAAAGATCAAGTATCAAGTTACGGTGTTGTAGTTTCAGATGAAAATGGACGAATCAAGGCTTTTCAGGAAAAGCCATCAGTTGATCAAGCTTTAAGTGACTCTATAAATACAGGAATTTATCTTTTCGAACCTGAAATTTTTAATTACATACCTTCTGCTGAGAAATTTGATATTGGAGCTGATCTTTTCCCTAAACTTGTTGAAATGGATTTACCATTTTTTGCATTACCAATGGATTTTGAATGGGTAGATATTGGAAAAGTTCCAGATTACTGGAGTGCGATTAGAAACGTATTGCAAGGTAAGGTAAGACAAGTGCAAATACCAGGCAAGGAAATTAAACCAGGAGTTTTTACGGGTTTGAATGTAGCGGCTAACTGGGAAAAAGTTAATATTACCGGTCCTGTTTATATAGGAGGGATGACTAGGATAGAGGATGGAGCAACTATTATTGGCCCTTCAATGATTGGACCAAGTTGCTGTATTTGCGAAGGAGCTACTATAGATAACTCAATTATTTTTGATTACTCTAAAATTGGTAAAGGGGTGCGACTTATGGATAAGTTAGTGTTTGGTAAATATTGTGTTGGGAAAAATGGAGATCATTTTGATTTGCAAGATGCATCTTTAGATTGGTTAATAGCAGATTCAAGAAGATCTGATTTGACTGAGCCATCGCCTCAGCAAAAAGCTATGGCAGAATTATTAGGTACTGATCTGATTAATATTCCAGACTAAGATCAGCTTTTTCAATAATCTCAGGAATTAAATGCTCTGCTTTTACGGCCATTAGATGAATACCATTTGCGATATTAATAAAATCATGAGCTTGTTCAGCTGCAATGCTAATGCCCTCCTGTAAAGGGTCTTTAGCATCTTTAAGACGATTTAAGATATTTTCAGGGATGTTTGCTCCTGGAACGTATTTGTTTATAAAAAGAGCGTTTTTGTAAGATTTTAATAGGAATACACCAGCAATTACAGGAATTTCAAGAGGATTGCTAATTTTCTCACAAAATTTTATCAAATTTTCTTTTTCCATAATCATTTGAGTTTGTATAAATCTAGCTCCAGCCTGTTTTTTCCTTCTCGTTCTCATTTCTAAACTTCTTTGATTTCTGCAACTTGGATCAGCTGCAGCGCCTGCAAAAATAAATGTTTTTTTATCGGCAAGTTCTCCTAGAGTAGGATCAACTCCGTTATTAAAGGCTTGAATTTGTTGAAGCAATCTAACTGACTCAAACTCATGTACTGCCTTAGCATCTTGTTGATCACCAGCTTTTACTGAATCACCGGTAATGCATAAGATGTTTTTAATTCCTAAAGCATTTGCTCCAAGAATGTCCGATTGTAAAGCAATTTTATTACGATCTCTACAAGATATTTGCATTATTGGTTCTATTCCATTTTCCAGTAATAGTTTGGACATTGCCAAGCTGCACATTCTCATTACAGCCCTGCTTCCATCGGTAATGTTAACAGCATGTACCTTATCTTTCAAAAGTTGTGCTATCTTAATAGATCTTACGGGGTTTCCACCTCTTGGAGGCATTAACTCTGCCGTAATAACCTTAGAATTTTTTTCTAAAGTCTGCTGAAGTTTTGATTTCAATTGCTTTTGTTTCCTACTTTGTTAACAAGTGTACTGAGATTGCTAAACTTAAATAATAAAAAAGGAACTGTTTAAATGCAAATGGTTGAAGAAGAAGTAAACAACATTGATATGATGGGTCTCTCAGCAAGAGAGATGGAAATCATTGATCTCGTAGCTGATGGGCTTACAAATCAAGAAATTGCGGTAAAACTAACTATTAGTAAAAGAACTGTTGATAATCATGTAAGTAATATGTTTACAAAAACTGGGTCTAAAAACAGAGTAGCACTTTTGAATTGGGCAATGGACAACGGAAAGATTTGCAGAGATGGATTTAATTGTTGTACACTCCCAGACTCTGATCAAGATTAGTATTAATCTCTACTTTTTCTGAGTCATTAGCCAAATCCATTAGACAATAACTTGTAGAACCTAATTCAAAGAGCTCAGCATAAGCAATACATGCATCCTTGTCTGAATCAACAAATCTTAATATTCCTTCTTTGTCGTAAAGACCATACATCTGAAGAAAAAAATAATTTGATTAAATATAAAGAAAATATAAAGGATACATGGCTCCTTTGGCTAGTTACTTTCGCAAGTTGTTAGTAGTCTTCTATCCACTCTGAATAAGGCTTGTTAGCGAGACTGAAATTGGAGTAATGGGTAAGCCCAGTAATTTCTTTTGAAATGAAAGATGGAAGAAATAAATCTTCCTCTTCATTGGAAAGTTCAATTTCTGCAATTTCAAGTGGATAATTATTTTCTTTAAAGCAATCTATAATCCATGATTTTTTTTCAATGTCTAAAAAAAATCTATCTTTTTTAATTGTATTTGAAAGATTTGACATTATTGTTTCAGCATCACTTCGTGGGATTGAGTATTCAAATTCAAAGTTGGTAAAGCCCTTGATATGTTTTTTAAGTGCAATTTTAGAATTTTTGCCTATAACCCTTACCCTAATAATCCAACCTTCTAAACTATTGGATAAATATCCTTGTTCAATATAAATTTTTTTAGTGATGAATTCTTTCCATTTGTCATTTTTTATTAGAAAACGTCTTTCTATTTCTAAAGCCATCTAATTTTCTGGATTTTTTGGAGACAAATCGCCTTTCCAATCTAGTTTTTTTATTAAGGTATTATAGTAGCTTGTGCTTTTTTTAAACTTTATTATTTTGCAGGGTGATTTCCCTTTTTTGATTTCACAATAATAATTTTCCTTAATGGTCATACATTTTGAACCGTCAGTCCATAATTTAATTTCCCCTTTACTTTTTTTTACTGGCTTAATGATTACCTTACTTGTATTTGGTATGACGATTGGTCTACTAGCCAAACTCATTGGGCATATAGGGTTAATAATCATTCCATCTATACTAGGATGTACTATTGGACCTCCTGCAGCCATTGAGTAGGCTGTTGAACCCGTAGATGTAGATACAATCAATCCATCACCTTTATATTCATTCACCTTCTCATTATCTATTTCAATTTGTATTTGGTTGGTCGGAGAAATATCCTCTTCAACGGATTTAAAATAAAAATCATTTAAGGCGTTATAGCTTTTTATGATTTTTTTCTCAGAACTTGTCCCCTCAACACAAACATTGCAATTTAATCTATTACGAAAGTCAATTAAATATTCTTCGTTTTCAAGGATTTCAATAAAAGATTTGTCGAATAAAAATTCTTTCTCTTGAGTAAGAAACCCCAAATTACCTCCAATATTAATACTCAATAAAGGAATATCATAATCAGCTAATGCATTTGCACATTTCAGGAAGGTTCCGTCTCCACCAAGAACTATGCCAATATTTGGTTGTGATTCTGAATTAGAAAGATATTTTTCAATTTCATCTAGATGAAAATCACTTTCAATCCTTTTTGATTTAATATTTTTTGCTTTAAGAACTTCTTCACAGAATTTTGAAGCCTCTTGAGCTATAGAACTATCTGAACGATAAACAATGAGCACTAATGAAAGTTTCATTTAATGCTTTTACCATTTTAATAAATTAAAACTTTCCATATCTACAGTCACCCTATTCCTATAAAGAGATAACAATATAGCTAATCCAACGGCTGCTTCTGCGGCAGCAACAGTAATCACAAAAATTGTAAAAACTTGTCCTTGAATTAAATTATTATCAATATAGGAAGAAAACGCCATCAAGTTTATATTTACCGCATTGAGCATTAATTCAATGCTCATAAGAACTCTGACTGCATTTCTGCTATTTAATAATCCCCAAATACCAATGCAAAATAGTGCTGAAGAAACTATTAAAAAAGCTTGAAGAGGGATTGATTCTAAATTCATAATAAGAAATTCAAAAGGTTAATTTTTATTTGTAAGTAATGGTTCTGATGATTTTTCAATTAACTCTTGATCAACAGGTAGTCCTGTCGAAATATCTTTGCTCATTACATCTCTTCTAGCTAAAACAATAGCCCCAATCATTGCCATTAGAAGTAAGACTGAAGCTACTTCAAATGGGAGTAAATAATCACTAAAAAGATGTTCACCAATCCTTATAGTTGATTCTTCTCCAATAGAGTTTTTAGGACTTGATAGCCTCCATACATTGGTCAAGTCAACTCTTATTAAGAGGCTTAGAAGGGTTAAACATATCGATGTTGATATAACTCTTCTCGATTTAATGTCATTGATAGGCTTTAAATCTTCTTTTTTATTGACTAGCATTATCGCAAAAATTATTAATACATTCACTGCACCCACATAAACTAAGACTTGAGCTGCAGCAACAAAACTTGCATTTAATAGAAGATATAATCCTGCAACACTCATGAAAACTCCACCAAGCAGAAAGGCTGAATAAACAATACTTTCGAGCAACACAACACCAAGTGCTCCGATAATGACAACTAAAGATAAAACTGTAAAACAAATAAATTGTGTTGTTATGGCAATGGACATAAATTATGTAAATTAATTAATTGGATTAGAAACTTTATCTTTATTTTCATTGGATTCAGGCCTCATCCAATCATAAACTTCTTCAGGTAATTTACCAACTCTTGCATCTGAAGCTGCTATTTCATGAGGGTCCATGACACCTTTAGGAAGATAGGCAAGTTCTCTTAGAGGTTTAACTGAAGGATCTGTTGTAACATTTGTAGGTAGTCTGCCAAGTGCGACATTATCGAAATTTAAATTGTGTCTGTCAAAAGTAGCTAACTCATATTCTTCGGTCATTGATAGACAATTAGTTGGGCAATATTCAACACAATTTCCGCAAAAAATACAAACTCCAAAATCTATTGAATAATTTCTAAGTTCCTTTTTTTTGGTTTCTTTATTCATTACCCAATCTACTACTGGGAGATTTATGGGACATACTCTCACACAAACTTCACAAGCAATACATTTATCAAATTCATAATGTATCCTTCCTCTATATCTTTCGGAAGGTATTAATTTTTCATATGGATATTGAACAGTAACAGGTCTTCTTCTAAGGTGATCAAAAGTTACAGATATACCTTTGTATAAATATTTGCCAGCATTAAATGCTTCTTTTATATAGCTATTTATTTGTTGAAGGAAATTGTTCATTTCGAAAAATTTACTTAGTAACTTTATTTTAGTGGAATAATTTTGGATTTAAGTATTATTACTTAAATTTAACCACCAAAGAATTGCGGAAAAGCAAGTTTTAATCCTGCTGTTATCAAAAGATTAGCAAGAGAAATTGGCAGAAGAAACTTCCATCCTAGATCTAAGAGCTGATCTATTCTTACTCTAGGAGTTGTCCAACGTAATAATATTGCAATAAAAACTAAAAGATATGCTTTTAGTACAGTCATTACAATTCCTATTGATGCAGTGAAAACCTGAATAAAGGGTGCATTAATAGGTAAATTAAGAAACTTAGCTATTAATTCAACTGGAATAGGAAAACCCCATCCTCCCAAATAAAGTATTGATACTAATAAAGCGGAAAGAATTAAATTAATGTAACTACCCAGATAGAACAATGCGAATTTCATCCCTGCATATTCAGTTTGATATCCCGCAACTAATTCTTCTTCAGCTTCGGGTAAGTCAAATGGAAGTCTCTCACATTCTGCAAGAGCACAAATCCAAAAGACTATAAAACCAACTGGTTGTCTCCATATATTCCAACTTAGGATTCCAGCACCACTTTGTTGGTTGACAATGTCAACAGTACTTAGAGAATTTGTCATTAGTACGATAGCTAGTACAGATAAAGCTAAAGGAATTTCATAACTTATTGATTGAGCAGCTGCTCTTAAACCTCCTAATAAAGAATACTTATTATTTGATGCGTATCCGCTCATAAGAAGGCCAATTGGTTGAATACTGCTTAAAGCAATCCATAGGAAAATTCCAATACCAACGTTACTGACTAAAAGGTTTTGTCCAAAAGGAACAATTAGCCAGGACAGAATCACTGGGACAAGAACTAATATAGGTCCTGCAGTGAAGAGAATTCCATCCGCTTTGGCAGGAATAATATCTTCTTTGACAAGTAACTTAAGGCCATCTGCAATTGGTTGGAGGACGCCGAGTGCTCCAGCATATTCTGGACCTATTCTTTGTTGAGCAGCAGCAGATATTTTTCTTTCAAGCCAAACTGTTACTAAAACGCCAACAACTGCCGCTACCAAAACCAAAAGCATAGGAAGAGGGAGCCATATTATATGGGCGATTTCGCTGGAAAGGCCAAAACCTTTTAAGAATTCACTAAAACTATATTCGAGATCTAATCCGTATTCCAAAATTTTTTTGTTATTTACTTAATAGATTAACTCTTCACAAACAATATGTGTGTTTTTTATGAAAAGCTGCAAATATTATTCTCTACTTTCTAAGCTGATCCAATCTCTTGGTGCTGGACCTGTATAGATTTGCGATGGTCTGAAAATTCTATTTGCTCCAAGTTGCTCTCTCCAATGAGCCAACCAACCAGCCACTCTAGATATGGCAAAAATTGGAGTAAATAAATCACGAGGAATGCCAAGTTTTCTATAAACAAGACCAGAATAAAAATCCACGTTAGGGAATATACCTTTAGGTCCTAGTCTTGGTATTGCCTCTGCCTCAAGTGATTTAGCGACTTCATACATTTCATCTGCTCCAAATCTAATAAAAAGTTCTTCTGCAAGTTTTTGAAGAATTATTGCTCTGGGATCTTTTACTTTATATTCTCTGTGGCCGAAGCCCATTATCTTACTTTTATTTTTTATTGCATTATCTAAAAAAGACCCAGCATTTTCTGGGGTTTTAATCTCTTCTAACATCGCAATCACATCCTCGTTTGCTCCTCCATGCAATGGGCCAGCCAAGGTTCCTACTGCAGAGGCGATGACAGCATATGGATCCGTAAGAGTACTTGCAGTCACTCTAGCGCTAAATGTACTTGCGTTTAAACTATGTTCGGCATGTAGAATTAAGCACCTATCAAAAACTTTTGCGGCTATAGGATCTTGTTCTTTTTCAGTCAACATGTAAAGAAAATTTGATGAGTAAGTTAGATCATCTCTAGGTTGAATTGGGTCTTGTCCTTTTCTAATAAGTTGAAACGCTGCAATCATTGTGGGTATTTTTGCTATTAGTCTTATGACTGCGTTGTAGATGTAATTAGGATCATCTATTGCTCTACGCGAATAGAAGAGCCCCAAAGAAGCCGCACTAGATTGAAGAGCATCCATAGGATGACCAGTTGCAGGGAAACATTTCATCATATCTCTGACTCTAAAACTTAACCTTCGATGCATCTGAACTTCTTGTTCGAAATCTCTTAGTTGAATAGCTGTGGGCAATTCACCCCAAATCAATAGGTAAGCAGTTTCTAAAAAACTGCTTTTTTTGGATAGTTCCTCAATGGAATAGCCTCTGTACAATAATTTACCTTTGTTGCCGTCAATATCACATATAGATGAATTAGTAACTGGGACACCCTCTAATCCTGGTTTTAAAATTAGTTTGTTGCTATCCAATTGCTTAATTCAATATCAAATACTTATAGATTAAAGATAGTCAAATAATTTTTAATTAACCACAAGATATTAACTTCGCAAAAAATTAAAAAGATTGTTTTTGAAGCTTGTTTGAATAAATTTAATTTAAAGAATGTTTAATATTGTTTCTCTGTAAATAATTGGATTTTTTTCTGGAATAGACTGACTTATGATTTCTAGCGATTCTTCATTTGATATTTTTAAAATATTTTTAAAGAGAAAATTAAGGTCCTGCAAACTAGAAAAATATTCAATTTTATTAGAATTACCATCTTTGATATCAACTTTTGAATAAAGAAAAGCAGATTTATCTTTATTATTTTTTAGGTTAAAAAATTTTTTTGATATTTTCTCAAATTCTTTACCATCAATTAAATGATTACTTATTATTTGTAAATCTCCTGATTCTATCGAATAGATATTTTCAAAAGATAATTCTTTTATGACATCGTTTTTTTCTTCAAGGATATTTTTGGAATATATCGAATAAATATCTTCATTTTGTTTCAAAATATATTTATTGAAATCTTTAAGCTTTTTCAAATCACTTAAATCAAATTGATCTTCATTATTTTTTTCAAACGTAATAAGCCAATCTTTATTTGAATTGAGAATTAAAATGTTTTGATTATTATTTTGATTAAACTCTTCAAAAAAACTGAGTTGAAAATCATTTATTAAGGGATTAAGGTATTTGTCAAAATTTTTCATATCACAAAAAATTAAATTTTCAGTATTATCTTCATTACTATTCTCTTTATTCATTAACTTTTCGTAGGTAAGAATATCAATATTTTTTTTATTATTTAGTAAATATGATTTTAAAATTAGTTGCTTATTTTTAAAGTCAAAAGTTGTAGCAATATTATCCCCATTATTCATAGTAAAAATTTCTTTATTAAAAAATTTACTTTCCAAAAATTTATTTGTGAATAATATATTTTTTTCATTGTTAAGTCCAATAAGTTCTCCCTCATATTGAAATTTTTTTTTCTTAAAATTTTCACTTGAGTTAATACTATTTTTGATTAATTTTTTATCTGATGAAGCAATTATATAATTATCGTTGGTGCGGTATATATAGTTAAGGAAATTTATTTTGTTTGTTCTATTAATTGGAATTATCTCATCAATCTGATCTATTTTATTAGGCAAATTTAATAAATCATCTATTGTTTTTTCTGGCTTAATTTTAAATACAATCAAAATATCGTCTTTAAGTTTTTTATTATTTTCAAAAGTTGAGATTATAAGTTCATTATTATAGATATCTTCTAATTTATTGTTGCCTAGATCTATTCCTAAGTAATCTAATATAGAGTCTTTTATTAAAACAAAGTTATCTTTATTTGTTGGATTTTTATCCTTTTTATATTTATTAAGAATATTAAAACTATCTAAATTTGAAATAAATAATAATTTATTTTTTTCAGGTATATATTTTATTATATTAATTTGTTCAATATTTGTACTTTGCTCCTTATTTTTATTAGGAAATACTTTTTGAAAACCAAAAAAAAGTAATAAAGATAAAAATAATATTATTGCTAATACTCTAAGTTTCATTATCAATGTTTATTTTTATTTTTAACAATAAACTTCCTACTGCAACTTAATTTATTAAATTGTAAATAACACATAATTTATCCTATAAATTGGGAAGTTATCCAAAATCTATAAATGCTTCTTGTCTTAATGATTGGTTTAATTCTGAGAAAGAAGATCCAGTCTTGATTGATGTAAGAGAGCAGTCAGAGCTTGAACTTGCTCGTTTTTCAAAAGAATTTTTACATATACCAATTAGTAAAGTTACATCTGAAAACGTTGAGGAAATATTTGCTGGCATATTAGACAGAGAAATTATTGTTTGCTGTCATGCAGGAATAAGAAGTTATAACTTTTGTCAATGGTGCTTAGATAATAATATTGTGAGTGAAATATGGAATTTGGAGGAGGGAATTGATGGATGGAGTAGATATATTGACCCATCAATTCCAAGGTATTGATTAAATATCTAATGAAGATGCAACAGTATTAACATCTTTGTCCCCTCTTCCAGAGCAGTTGATAACTATATGAGTATCTTTTTCAAGAGTAGGGCATAATTTATCCAACCAAGCAAATGCATGGGATGTTTCAAGTGCCGGAATAATTCCTTCAAGTTCACTAACAAGTCTTAAAGCATCTAAAGCCTCTTGATCTGTGACGGATCCATATTCTGCTCTACCTATATCTTTTAAATGGCTATGTTCAGGCCCTACTCCTGGGTAATCTAAACCTGCACTTATTGAGTGAGCTTCTTGTACTTGACCATTATCATCTTGTAAAAGAAGACTCATTGATCCATGCAAAATCCCA
Organism: Prochlorococcus sp. AG-355-P18; assembly: GCA_003280515.1. Taxonomy (GTDB): domain Bacteria; phylum Cyanobacteriota; class Cyanobacteriia; order PCC-6307; family Cyanobiaceae; genus Prochlorococcus_A. The sequence continues at coordinate 57,117 of QCER01000002.1, read as the reverse complement.
ACTGACCCTTTAGTGATAGTGGCAGCATGTTTGTCAGTATCAACTCCGCTTCCTGCGGCTTCAACTCCAATAAGTCGTACAGAAGTTTCTTTAATGAAAGGATGGAAAAGACCCATTGCATTTGATCCCCCGCCTACACATGCAAGTAAAATATCGGGTAAAGATCCAAATGATTCCTGACACTGTTTTTTAGTTTCTTCTCCTATAACTGCATGAAAATCTCTCACAATCTTTGGGAAAGGGTGTGGGCCGGCAACAGATCCTAATATATAGTGTGTGGTTTCAACATTAGAAACCCAATCTCTAATGGCTTCACTAGTAGCATCCTTAAGTGTTGCAGTTCCAGAATTTACAACTTTCACTTCAGCTCCTAGAAGTTTCATTCTGAAAACATTTAGGGATTGCCTTTTTATGTCTTCAGCACCCATATAGATAATGCATTTCAAGCCAAATCTCGCACAAACAGTAGCCGTAGCCACTCCATGCTGGCCTGCTCCAGTTTCTGCAATTATTCTTTTTTTGCCCATTCTTATAGCTAATAAAGCTTGTCCAAGGGCATTATTAATTTTGTGAGCACCAGTATGATTTAAATCTTCTCTTTTAAGCCATATTCTTGTAGTTGCTCGTTTAGTTTTGTAATGTTCAGTAAGTCTTTTGGCTTCATAAAGTGGTGTTTCTCTTCCTACATAAGTCTTAAGTAAATGATTTAATTCTTCTACAAAAATTTTATCTTTCCATGCATTAGATGCAGCTGTCTCAAGCTCAAACAAAGCAGGCATAAGAGTTTCAGGAACATATTGACCTCCATATTTTCCAAATCTTCCCTCTTTTGAGGGTTGATTTAAATCTTCATTTTTAAAGTTTTGATCTTTGCGAGAAAATGTACTTACCACCTTTTTTATAGAATAAGTATTAACCAACTATAGATTATATTGAAAATAATGGGAAAAAAAAATTGGATCGAATTTGATAATCAAGAAAAAAAATCTGAAGTAAAAGCTAAGGTAGGTACTTTTAATAAAAGATCAAAAATAAATATTTCAAAACAAAAAAAAGGTAAAAAGGGCAAGACTATAACTTTAATTAGAGGTTTAGGCACTGAAGATGAAATCTTATTAAAAGAATTACTAAAAAAAATTAAAGTTTTTTGTGGGACTGGAGGAACATTAATTGATAGTAATATCCAGTTACAGGGTGATATGGTATCGAAATCAATTGAGTTTCTCCGTAAAGAGGGATTTCATAATTTATAAAGCTAAGGGTTAGGATAGGTTTTTAATTTTTATGATTCAAAAAATGAAAGAACATGATCAAACAAAGTCAACCAATATAAAGTGGCACAATTTAACAATTGATAGAGAAAAGTTAGAGAAAATGAGAGGTCATAAAGGTATGGTTATATGGTTTACAGGTTTATCTGGTTCTGGTAAAAGTACTTTGGCCAATGCTTTAAATGAAGTTTTACACTTAGATGGTTTTTCGACTTATGTGTTGGATGGGGATAATATTAGACATGGTTTATGTAAAGATCTTGGTTTTTCGGATGAAGATAGAGAAGAAAATATAAGAAGAATTGGAGAAGTTGCGAATTTATTTATGAATGCTGGGATAATAACTATTACAGCATTCGTTTCGCCATTTATTAGCGATAGAGATAAGGTGAGAAAAATTATTGGTTCTAAGGATTTTATTGAAGTTTATTGTGCTGCTGATATTACAGTTTGCGAAAATAGGGATACTAAAGGTCTTTATAAGAAAGCTCGTTTGGGTGAAATAAAGGAATTTACAGGGATATCCAGTCCATATGAAGCTCCTCATAATCCAGAAATTATTGTTGATACAGGTTCGTTAGATTTAAATGATTCTGTTGAAAAAGTTGTTAACTACCTTAAAAAAGAAAACTTTCTCAATAAGGCCTAATAGAAAAATATTAGTTCATTTTTTGAAGATAACTGTCAGCTCCAATATTTGATAACTTACTATTTTTTGTTCTTACCTGTGTATGAAGATTTTCTCTGAATTCTTTTAAATTTTTCTTTATGGATGCATCAAATAAACTGATCATCTCTATTGCCAATAATCCAGCATTCTGACCACCATTGATTGCAACTGTTGCAACTGGAATCCCAGCAGGCATTTGAACGATTGATAAAAGAGAGTCAATTCCCTTAAGTGTCTTACTCTCTACTGGTACTCCAATGATTGGAATGCAAGTTATCGATGCCAGCATTCCTGGAAGATGAGCAGCACCACCAGCACCGGCAATTATTACTTTTATGTTTTCTGATTCTGCATTTTTTGCATATTCCATCATTTCAATAGGCGTTCGATGGGCAGAAAGTATACAAACTTCTGTTTTTATTCCAAATTCTCTTAAAATGTCAATGGCTGGTTTCAATATTGTTAGATCTGAATCACTACCCATTACGACAGCAATTTTATAAATATCTTGGGAATTCAATTCTGGCAAAATAACAAATCAATTCTTTCCTATAATGGCGTGCAATTAATTTGGCGCCAGTTAGTTAGTATAAAAAGAAGAAATTTTCATAGAATATTATGACTTCAAATAAGATTATCGAAAAAAGTGAAGTTAGGGAGTATTTTAATGGTACTGGATTTGAAAGATGGAATAAAATTTATAGCAAATCTGATGAAATTAATACAGTTCAGAAAAATATTAGGAAAGGACATCAAAAAACTGTAGATGATGTAGTCTCATATATCAATAATTATCCTGAACTAACAAAAAAAAGTTATTGTGATGCAGGATGTGGTGTAGGAAGTCTTTCTATACCTTTACTAAGACTTGGTATAAAAGAATTACAGGTGAGCGATATTTCCTCTGAAATGATTAAAGAAACAAAGAAACGTATTAATAAATTAGGTTTGAATCAAGGCAAAATTAAATATGAAGTCTGTGATCTGGAAAAATTAAAAGGACTATTTGATGTTGTAGTTTGTTTGGACGTATTTATTCATTATCCTCAACCGGTCGCAGAAGAAATGGTCCAACATCTATGTGATTTAAGCAAAGAAAAACTAATCGTTAGCTTTGCTCCTTATACTCCAGTTCTTGCTGTTCTAAAAAATATTGGTAAATTATTTCCTGGGCCAAGTAAAACTACAAGAGCATATACATTGAAAGAAAAGGGTATTATTAATGCTGCTAAAGAAAGAGGATTTAAAGTGGTTAAAAAGAAATTAAATCAAGCTCCTTTTTATTTTTCAAAACTAATTGAATTCGAAAAAGTTTAACAATTTATTTTACTATTATTTTACTAAATGATTTTCAAGTGCATAACGAACTAATTCGGTTCGGCTAGATGTACCTGTCTTGATAAAAAGTCTACTTACATATTTCTCAACATTTCTAATAGATGTTTCAAGCTGTCTTGCAATTTCCTTGTTCATTAGGCCCTCTGCTACTAGTTGAAGTACACTTGCTTCTCTTGGAGTAAAATTATGAATATTTATTTTATTTTCTGAATTAGTTGGATTTTGGTCTGTGAGCATAGATTTTATTTCAGTAATTTGTTTAGCCATTTTGCTTACATCAATATCTGCAAATCGTGCCGCTTCTTTTAGTAAACGTTCTTGTCTCTTGATTACATTTTTAACTCTTGCAGCTAATTCATCGGGATCGAAAGGTTTGGAAATATAATCATCAACTCCTGCAAGATAGCCTTCTGTTCTGTCTAGGGTCATTCCTTTCGCAGTCAGAAAAATAACTGGAGTTCCTCCTAATTTTTCATCTTCTCTAATTTTTTCTAGTAAAGTATAACCGTTAGCTCGGGGCATCATAATGTCGCTAATTATCAAATCGGGAAAAACTGTTTGAGCCTTTTCCCATCCATCCTGTCCATCAACTGCAATAAATATTTCAAAGCCTTCATCTTCTAGAAAGGTTTTAACAGCTGTTCTTAAACCAGGCTCATCATCAACTAATAAAATTCTTGATTTTCTTAACGGTTCATTATTTATTTGATTAATTTCATTCATTTTTTAAATTCTTTAGTTTGATTTTCTTGTAATAAACAGAATTTTATATACTAAACATAATGCTATCAACTCCCATACTACTAGACTATCAATCTTCGACTCCTTGCTCTAAAGATGTTGTTGATTCTATGAAACCTTTTTGGAGTGAGATATTTTCTAGCCCTGCAAGCAAATCTAATTTGGCGGGGATTAATGCAAGCTCTATATTGGAAGCCTCAAGAGAAAAAATAGAAAAAAATTTATTTCTTAAGAATAAAAAAGTTATTTTTACAAGCGGGGCAACTGAATCTAATAACTTAGCCTTATTAGGTTTTGCTAGAAATTTCTATAAAAAAACAGGAAATAATGGACATATTATTACCTTAAAAACGGAGCATAAAGCTGTTTTGGAGCCCCTAAACCAACTAAAGAAAGAGGGGTTTATGGTTACAGAAATTAATCCTGAGAAAGATGGATTAATTTCAGAAGAACAATTCAAAAAAAATATAAGAGAAGATACATTTCTGGTTAGTGTCATGTTGGCAAATAACGAAATAGGAGTTATTCAGCCCATAGAGAATATTTCAAAGATATGTAAATCGAGAGGAATAACATTTCACTCTGATTTTGCACAATGTTTAGGTTATATGGCGTTAGATAATCTTTTATCAGATGTAAACATGATAACGATGAGTTCTCACAAAATATATGGTCCTAAAGGGATAGGTCTTCTTTTGATTGATGAAGAAATTAATCTTGAGCCTTTAATTGTCGGCGGAGGTCAGGAATATGGTCTTAGGTCTGGCACATTACCTCTTCCTTTAGTAGTTGGCTTTGCTAAAGCAATAGAGATAGCAGTTTTTAATCAAAAAAATAATTCTGAGAAATTACTTTTTTACAGAAATAACCTATTAGAGGGGTTGTTAAAAAGTAATTCTGGTTTATTAATTAATGGCTCCATAGAAAAAAGATTACCTCACAATCTAAATTTGACTGTATTAGATATAAACGGAGCAAAGTTTCATAAACTTTTAAAATCTAAAATAATTTGCTCTACAGGATCTGCATGCAGTAATGGTGAACCATCTCATGTTTTACTAGCCTTAGGTAGATCTCTTAAAGAAGCAGAATCTTCAATAAGGTTAAGTATTGGATTAAGCACTAACTCAGACGATATAAAACAAGCAATCCATATTCTTACAAATACGATCAGATCATTACGATAGAAATTACTGTCTTTAATTTAATTGAGCAATTCTTAATTTTCCACTTCTAGCTCTTTTATTTAGTTCAACTTCTTTTTCGGAAGGAGTTATTGGCTTTTTTGTCAGGTTTTTTAGTCTTTGATCATTCTTAAAACAACTTTTAACTAACCTATCCTCAAGGGAATGAAAACTAATAATAGAAATAATACCCCCTGGCAAAAGCCATTCAGGTACAACTTGCAAAAATTTTTCTAATACTTCAATTTCTTTATTAACAGCAATTCTTAGTGCTTGAAATGTTCTTGTTGCTGGATGTATTTTTTTATATCTTTGTTTTGGTGGAAAGCAGCCTGCAATAGAATAAGCTAACTCTTTTGTTCCAGAATATTTCCCATTTTCTTTCAAATCCAATTTTATTTTCCTAGCAATCTTTCTTGATAATCTCTCCTCTCCGTATTTATAGATTAGGTTAGCTAGATCTTTTTCATTTAAAGCCTCAATTAATTTCTCTGCATCAACATCAAGAAAAGGATTCATTCGCATATCAAGTGGACCATCTTTTTGGAAACTAAATCCTCTTTTAGGGTCATCAATTTGGTTACTATTTATTCCGAGATCTGCAATCACAAAAGAAACTTTTTCTTTTGGTACAAAATCCGCAAAATTTGAAGCCCTTATATCAATCCTCTTTTTAAACTCATCAAGTTTTTTTGATGCTGATTTTCTCGCGAATGGATCTTGATCAAGTCCAATTATATTTAAATCCGAATATTTTCTCAATAAATGATAAGAGTGCCCGCCTCCACCTAAAGTTGCGTCTATTCCCTTAAGTTGATTGTTATGTATCAGTGGGTAATGCTCTAATGAGGCCATAATCTCATCTGTCATAACTGATTTATGATTGAAAAAAGATGAATCAGATAGGTCAGTTTGCATAACTTTCGACTAAGATTTATTTAGAAGTTAAATTTTTAATGGCTCAGCTAGAGACTAGAACAGAACCAATGGTGGTCAATTTTGGCCCTCACCATCCCTCAATGCATGGGGTTTTAAGGTTAGTTGTAACTCTTGATGGTGAAAATGTCATTGATTGTGAGCCAGTAATTGGATATTTACATAGAGGAATGGAAAAGATAGCTGAAAATAGGACAAATGTAATGTATGTCCCTTATGTAAGCAGAATGGATTATGCCGCAGGAATGTTTTATGAAGCTATTGTAGTAAATGCTCCTGAAAGATTAGCTAATATTCCAGTTCCCAAAAGAGCTAGTTACATCAGAGTTCTTATGCTCGAACTTAATCGTATTGCTAATCATCTTTTATGGCTTGGTCCCTTTTTAGCAGATGTAGGAGCTCAAACTCCATTTTTCTATATTTTTAGAGAAAGAGAGATGATCTATGATCTATGGGAAGCTGCTACTGGACAAAGGCTAATCAATAATAATTTCTTTAGAATAGGTGGAGTGGCATGTGATCTCCCATACGGATGGTTAGAAAAATGTATAGACTTTTGCGATTGGTTCGGTCCTAAGATAGATGAATACGAAAAATTAATAACAAATAATCCAATTTTTAGAAAAAGAATTGAAGGTCTAGGGACAATACAAAGAGACCAGGCAATTAATTGGTCTTTGTCTGGGCCAATGCTTAGAGCTTCAGGGGTTTCCTGGGATTTAAGGAAAGTTGATAGTTATGAATGTTATGACGATTTTGATTGGCAGATTGCTTCTGAAAAAGAAGGAGATTGCTATGCGAGATATCGAGTAAGAGTTGAAGAGATGAGACAATCACTAAGCATCATTCGACAAGCCTGCAAAATGATTCCAGGAGGTCCAACAGAAAATTTAGAAGCTCAAAGAATGGCGACTGAAGATAAGAAAAGTGAAATATTTGGAATTGACTACCAATATGTAGCTAAGAAGGTTGCTCCAACTTTTAAAATTCCTAACGGAGAATTATATACAAGATTAGAGTCCGGCAAAGGAGAAATAGGTGTATTTATTCAAGGAAATAATGAAGTTACCCCATGGAGATTTAAAATCAGAGCAGCTGATTTAAATAATCTGCAAATATTACCTCATATTCTTAAAGGTGCCAAAATCGCTGATATTATGGCAATACTAGGTTCAATAGATGTCATTATGGGATCTGTTGATAGATAATTTCTTTAAATGAAGCCCGCTGATTGGTTAATATTGCAGAAGAAGGTTAGATTTGGTGATTGTGATTCTGCAGGTGTAATTCATTTTCATAACTTATTAAAATGGTCACACGAAGCTTGGGAAGAAAGTATTGAAATTTATGGGATTCCTTATCAAGATATTTTTCCAGATTTTTCTACACGTAAAAGTCAAATTATTTTTCCCATAGTCAATTGTGAAGCAAACTTTCTTGCGCCTATAAAAATTGGAGATTTTTTAAAAGTAAAAATTGCCCCTCATAAAATTAATACTTATTTGTTCCAAGTAAATAGCTTTTTTATAAAAAACGGAAATAAAGTAGCCGAGGGAAAAATTATACATTGTTCTTTAGATGTTGATTCAAGAAATAAAGTTGAACTTCCCGATCAGTTAGAAAGATGGATAGAGGCTTCAAATTTAAGTACAAATTTAAAAGAATGCTAATTATTATTTTTTAAATTTATAGTTTATTTTTTCTGTAATTGTATTTTTATTTTTAACAGTCCACTTTTCAGGCTTTTCATGTTTAGGCCAACTTTGAGAAAATTGTTTTAATAAATTTAAAGAAATTTCAATATTTTTATTATTTGTAAGTTCTCTAAATTCAACAATTACTTCAATTTTATTTCCCCATAATTTGTTAGATAATTTTGAAATATTAAATTTATTAATTGGGATATTCTCTTTCATAATGAAATCATTTAATCTAGATTCAATTACTTTTGGAAAAACGATTTCTCCTCCTGAATTAAAAGCGTTATCACTTCTTCCAAGAAAGTTTAAATATAAAGAATTATTGATTTGATTGATTTCACCTAAATCACCGGTACACCACCACCCATTTTTATTTTTGAAATTTTTAGTTTTTGAAGAGTCTATTATTTCGATTCCAATTCTGGCTGATTTAATCTCGATTAATCCTTGTTCGTTAATTCTTATTTTTGTATAAGGTAGTATTTCTCCAACATTTTTAAAACCCATTAAGAATTCTTTTGGTTTTAAACTCGTAACCATTGCTGCAGTTTCAGTTGAGCCGTAACAAGGTGCTAATTTTATTTTTTCTTTTATACATTGTTCTGCAGTTTCGTCTGAAATTGAAGCTCCACCGACCCAAATTAGATCAAAAATTTGTAGCCAACTAATTCCATCTTTTTGAGCTAAAAGTCTTTGTAATTGCGTAGGTACTAATGACGTAATCAAGTTTTTTTTGTTTTGAGATTTAATTGTAAAAAGTAAAAGTTCTCGAGTATTTTTTATCAAATTCGGAGAAATATTAATACAATCACATCCCCAAGTTTGACTTCTAAAAATTGGCATTAACCCACTTATGTGGTTGAGGGGTAAAGTATTTAAAATTAAGCAGTTTTGTAATTCAAATCCTTGCTCTATAAGCCATTGACCCGATGTAGCTGCAGATAATTTAAGATTATCTAAATGGTGAAAACATCGTCTCGGTTTTCCAGAACTCCCACTACTGTTTAAGATAATTGCCGGTCCATTTTCAGTAATTGAATCTAATACATCTTTATCTTCATAAAATTTGTTTTTTACATAAATAATTTTATTCTCTTTGATTTTTCTAATAATTTTCTCTACAGATTGAGGTTCGTTATTTTCAACTTCAATAGTATGAATTTTATTTTTCATAATTGATCCCATATTTTTTTTGCTTCATTTAAAAATAGAAACGAATTAGGGAATTTATTCATTGCTAAACCAGGAACTTTTGGAGTTGGTCCTTGTAATTGTAAAGACGATAAATGATAAAGCCATCTCTTCCCTATTCCAGTTTCAAATGAGGTACTTATAGATATTAAAGATTTTTTATTTTCTAATTCTCTTAAAAGCTTAACTGGATTATTTTCTTGAGAAGGCCTTCGAATTTGCCAACCCTTCCACTCATCAATCAAAGTTGGAAATTTTAAAAGCGATTCGTCTAAGGCTATTGGAATTTTTTTGTTAAGTTTTTTCATTCCTTCAATATCATCAACACAGAGAGGCTGTTCTAACCAATCTATATTTTTATTATTTCTCAAAATATCAGCCCATCTATTAGCTATCTTTCTCCCCCACGAACCATTAGCATCTATTCTTAAATTAATATTATTGCCTATCTGGCTTAAAATTTCTTCTAAATTTGCTTCTTCCTGATGGTTATCTCTTAATGCTACTTTCCACTTTATGGTTACTGATTTTCCAATATTGGATTGTTTTTTTTTAATTTCATTTAGCTCTGAAATTACATTTTCAGAATTTAAAAGTATGGCTGTTTTATCAATTTCATCAAACGCATAGTTTTCTTTAAAAATTATTTTTCCATTTATCTCAGCTAGTGCAGAATTTATTGCAGATTGAATGCATGGGTGAAAAATATTTATTCGCTCAGATAAATTTAATACTTCTACATTATCAGGGATCATATTTAGTTGTTTTGCACATTTTTTTAAGTCTTCTTGCTGAAGTGGTGAAACTTCTCCAAACCCAATTTTTTTATCATTACTTGTTAATTTAATTATCCAACCAAGTTTTGTAAGATAAGTGGTTTTAGAATTTTCTACTTTTGTGGATAACTTAAAGCTATAAGATTTTTTTTTAAATATTAAGTTCATTTATTAATAAAGTAATTAAATATTAATCCTGTGATTAGGCCAACTCCATTAAGAGTTTGAAATTTTATTGCGAGGAATTTGGAATTTTTTATCGCAGAAGGTTTTTTATATGAAGACTTTAATAAATTTATAAGTATTATTGCTTGAGGAAAACTAATCAAATAAAGGATACAAAATACTGGAATAAATCCATTAACTATAGTTAAAAGTTGAAAAATATATATTGTAAAAATTATCCAAGGAACAAATTGAGAACCTTTTTTTGCTCCTAGGCGAACTAAAGGTGAATTTTTCCCATGCTTTTTATCTTCAGAAATTTGATGAAAATGAGAACAAAATAATACAAGAGTTGTTGCTAATGATGGTCCTGATCCAAGTAATAAAGATACTTTCCAGGGAATATCTTCGGAGTAAATATTAGAAGGATTTAATGCAATTAAGACTGCAGAGTAGGCAAAAGGTCCAAATGCAAGCCAGCATAATGGTTCTCCTAAACCTTGATAGCCAAATCTAAAAGGGGGTCCTTGATACAAGTATCCTAAGAAGCAGCAAGATGCAACTAAAATCAAAATGTTTATACTTGTTGATACTGAAATAATAGAAATTATTAATAAACCAATAACTAAAGATGTATATGCAATAAATGAAATTATTTTTTTATTTTTTACAAGATTTACAATTGAATGGAATTTAAATTCATCGATTCCTGTTTCTGCGTCGAATAAATCATTAGTTAGGTTTTCCCAAAGTAATATAAAAATTGCAGCTAAAGTAAATGCAATCAAATTATAAATTTTTACCTTTTCATATTGATTGAGTATATAAGCCCCTGTTATTAAAACTGGAAGTATGGCAACAGAATAAAGAGGCCATTTTATCGCTTGTTTCCATAATTTTTTTTTATCTGCTTCCATTTTTATTTAACTCATAAAATTCGATCATTATTAAATGTAGTTTATAATTTGAGTTACATTTTTTACTTTATTGCATGATTTTTAGTTATTTTCAATAAGTGATGAAAAATGATTTAAACTTAACAGATTTTTTAAAAGATGTATTTTCCTCTTTCGATAAGAAAGTGGAGAATTCTGGATTAGTAAGTATTTGTGTTGAGATTCCTTGTATTGATTTATTACAAATATATGAATTATTGATAAATAAATATTCTTTTTCTTCATTCTGGGAGGAATCTAATGGTATTTCATATATTGCTTTTGCGAAATGTAAATATGTTACTTTGGATGGTCCAAAAAGATTTGAGGTGGCAAAAGAGTTTAATTCTGAGAATTTTAAAAATTTAATTAACTTAACTAATGAATCACATAATTCTGCACTTTCAAAAATAATTTATTTATTTTCTTTTTCTGAAAATTTGAATAATAAGAATTTACCTTCAGATATCCCTAGTTTGGAAGCCATCTTGCCAAAAATATTAATAACTAAAAGTGATAAGAATTGCTGGTTAAGAATCAATGGTCATGTTGAAGGTAAATCATCATTAAGAACATTAATTGAAGAAATATGGACAATTAGAAATCAAGTTATTAATTCTGACTCAGAATTAATAAAATCATCTCTCTTAAAAACTAGTTTTGATTTTCCTATTATTGATGATTTCTTGCATTCCTTAGAAACTTCTAATGCAAATTTGAAAAAAGTAGTAAATAAAGGAATTCAATTAGTAGAGAAAGGTATCCTCGAAAAGATAGTGTTAGCAAATAGAATTAAAATAAAATTTAAAAATAAATTAGATTTAGTAGAAATTTTAAAAAGATTAAAAAAGAATCATTCAAATACATGCAGATACGTTTGGAAAAGAAATAGTAAGGATATTTTGTTTGGAGCATCTCCAGAAAAATTATTTTCTTTTACTAAACCTAATTTAACTTTGGAGGCTCTTGCTGGAACTATCTCTACTAATTCAAATTTTAAGAAACTACTAAAAAGTACTAAAGACTTAAAGGAACATAATTATGTAACCCAGTATTTGATTAAATGTTTAGAAGTTTCAAAAATAAAAAACTTTAAAAAAAGTGATATCAAGGTAAATTCATTTGGAGATATTTCTCATTTGCAAACACTTATTTTCTCTAAAGTTGAAAAAATATGTCCTTTTGAATTACTTAAAAACTTACATCCATCTCCGGCTGTTTGTGGATACCCAAAAAATGCAGCATTGGATTGGATAAATACTCTTGAGTCTTTTCCTAGAGGAAATTATGCTTCTCCAATGGGTTGGGTTGATGCATCAGGAAATGCATCATTTCTTTTAGCCATAAGAGGCGCAAGATATATTGAAGAAAATATTGAATTTACTGCTGGGTCAGGTATAGTTTCAGGTTCAGTTTTAGATAAAGAAATAGATGAGATTAAATTAAAATTTGAATCTATAGTAAAACAAATATTTTTCGCTAAAAATCCTAGATAATTTCCACTAATTTTTCAATTACTTCCACTGAAACATTCTTATTAGATAAATTTTCTATTTCTCTTAAACCAGTTGGACTGGTTACATTAATCTCGCTCAGCATTCCATTGATTACATCAATGCCTACAAAAAATAAACCTTCATCTTTGAAGTGTTGAGATAATTCTGAGCAGATACTTTTTTCTTTTTCTGTTAATAATGTTGGTTCAGCTTTCCCTCCCATCGCTAAGTTACTCCTAAAATCTCCTCCTTGTGGAATCCTATTTATAGATCCAATTGCTTCACCATTTACGATAATTATTCTTTTATCACCATCTATGACTTCAGGAATAAATTTTTGCATCATAACGGGTAATTCTTCTTGAGAAGTGATTAATTCAATGATTGATTTAATTCCTGGAGAATTTTTATTTATCCTTATAACACCTTGACCACCTTTTCCTCCCAGAGGTTTTATGACTACTTCATTATTTATGTTTGCAAAATTAATAAGATCTTTTACCTTACTCGCAACTATTGTAGGTGCCATTAAGTGGCTGTATCTCAACGCACCTAACTTTTCATTCCATGCTCTTAATGATGAAGGTTTGTTAATTACTTTTACTCCTTTTCTTTCGGCAACTTCTAAGAGATGTGTTGCATACAAATAAGCCTCATTTACAGGGGGATCTTTTCTCATCCAAATGCAATTAAATTGCGCGAGAGGGATGCAATCATTTTCTTTGAAAGAAATCCATGGATTGACTTCAACTTTTACGGAAGAGGCCCATACTTCATCACCTCTAGCTTCAAGGTCTTGAGGAGTACAACTCCAGATTTCAATATTTTTTTTGGATGATGCTTGCATTAAAGCAGCAGATGAATCTTTTAAGGGGTTTATATTTTTTATTGGATCTATTACAAATAGAAATTTCATAAGATCTAGCCTAATAATGCGTCTAATTTATTTTCATTGTCTAATGTGTAGAGATCGTCGCAGCCTCCAATACCCTCGTTATCTATGAATATTTGTGGTAATGTTCTTCTACCATCAGCTCTTTCAGTCATCAATGCTCTGGCATCTTCATCGCCATCAATCTTATATTCTGTAAAATTTATATTTTTTTTCTTGAGTAGAGATTTTGCTCGAATACAGAATGGGCAATATTGCCAAGTATAAATTTCAACTTTGGACATTTTTTTAAAATAATACTTAGTTTATACTATTAAACATAAGTGCCTGTTAGATTATAAATAACGATTAAATTCTATTTTGATAGATATTACAGATTTCAAAAAAGATCTTTCGGAACTAACAGAGCGCCTGGGTAATGCTCAGGATTGTCTTTGACGTTCCAAGATTAAAAGCGAAAAGGAGAGAGCTAGAGCAAATTTCTGCGCAGCCTGAATTTTGGGAGAATCAAGAAGAAGCGAAAAAGCAAATGTTAATACTTGATGATGTTAAGGCTCAACTCGAATTGTTGGATAAATGGAAAACCTTTATTTCTGATGCTAATGCCTCTCTTGAGCTTTATTCTTTAGAACCAGAAGAGGAAATGATTTTGGAATCCAAGCAGGGCCTTAATAAATTAAGAGAGAATTTAGATAAATGGGAATTTGAAAGATTGTTATGTGGTGAATACGATAAGGAAGGAGCAGTAGTTTCTATTAATGCAGGTGCGGGTGGAACTGATGCGCAGGATTGGGTAGAGATCTTATTGAGAATGTATTCAAGATGGGCCGATAATAATAACATGAGCCTTATCATTAATGAATTATCTCAAGGAGAAGAAGCAGGTATTAAAAGTGTAACGTTTGAAATTGATGGAAAATATGCATACGGATATTTACAATATGAAAAAGGAACTCATAGATTAGTAAGAATTTCTCCTTTCAATGCTAATGGTAAAAGACAAACCAGCTTTGCTGGGGTTGAGATTATGCCAAAATTAGATGACAATATTTCACTTGATATACCTGAAAAAGATTTAGAAATTACAACAAGTAGATCCGGTGGGGCTGGTGGACAAAATGTTAATAAAGTAGAAACTGCGGTAAGAATTGTTCATTTGCCTTCTGGGATTTCAGTAAGATGTACCCAGGAAAGATCTCAATTACAAAATAAAGAAAAAGCTATGTTACTTCTTAAGTCTAAACTACTAGTGATTGCTAAAGAACAACGAGCTGCAGAAGTTGCTGATATTAAAGGTGATATTGTGGAAGCTGCATGGGGCAATCAAATAAGAAATTATGTTTTCCATCCCTATCAAATGGTAAAAGATCTCAGGACTATGCAGGAGACTAACGACTTAGATAGTGTTTTAGATGGTGGACTTGAACCATTTATTCATGAATTATTACGCATGAATATTACTTCTAACGAATCTATAGAATAACTAATGAAAAATAAAAACGAAAATATAGAAAAAAAAGTTGCTCCTCCAAGCTTTATAAAGCTTGCTATGAGAAATATGGTAAGGAAGGGTTCAAAAAGTATTTCACATTTTTCAATAACCTTTCTAGTTTTAATTGGGATATTAATACTTGTAGCCACTATAGGTAAGCCCAATATTCCTGTATAAGAATGTATGAAAGAAAAAATTATTTCTGAAATAAATTTAGATTTGGTTTTTCAATGTAATGATTTTTCTCAATTTTCAAATAAGTTAAAAGATACTAAAAGTAAGCTTATATTTGAATCTATTTTTTGGGAGAGAGTTTTTTTATCTTGGATAAATACAATATTAAAAATAAAGGATTATGAATTACCAAATTATATTTTTGAAAAAAAATCTTTTTCATTAGGCCTACAGATAATATCTAATCAAGAAATTGCTTCTTTGAATAAGAAATGGATGCAAAAAAATGGTCCAACTGATGTTCTATCTTTTCCAATTATTTCTGATGAATATCTAAAAAATGTAGATTATATAGAGTTGGGAGATATATTTATATCATTAGAAATGGCACTTGAGCAATCTTGTGAATATAAACATTCAATCTATAGAGAGATGATCTGGTTGGCTAGTCATGGATTTTTACATCTTTTAGGATGGGAACATAATAATGAGCATGATTTAGAAAATATGTTAAATTTCCAAGAATATTTAATTACTCGATTAGATTAAAAATCAATGGAAAAAAAATTAAAATATTTAGAAAATAGAAATGAATCATACAAAACTTCTAGTAATGTATTTACAAGTTTTAAGTATGCTTTCAGTGGTATTAGTTATGTATTAAAAACTTCAAGAAATTTTAAAATTCAATTAATTTTTGCAGTTACGAGTTTAATAATTGGTTTTTTACTCAAAATTAGTCTTAGTAATTATGTTATTTTGATTGCAACAATAATGTCTGTTTTAATGTTAGAAATATTGAACACATCTATTGAATCAATCGTTGATTTAATAGTAAAAAAAGAATTTAGTTTTTTGGCTAAAATTGCAAAAGATACTTCTGCAGGTGCAGTATTATTAGCTTCCATTAATTCTGTTATTATTGCTGTATATATCTTTGTTCCTAAAATTAAGTTGTTATTTTAAATCCATATAAATATGTTTCTTGTTATTGATAATTACGATAGTTTTACTTATAACCTTGTTCAATATTTAGGAGAACTTTCAGTTGAGCATGAAATAACTAAAGAATTAATAGTTAAAAGAAATGATGAAATTACTTTAGAAGAAATTATCAAACTAAATCCTAGTGGTATTCTATTATCTCCAGGTCCAGGCAATCCAGATCAATCTGGAATTTGTCTGCCAATACTAAAAAAATTATCTAAAACTATTCCGATATTGGGAGTTTGTTTAGGTCATCAAGCTTTGGCCCAAGCTTTTGGAGGTAAAGTTATAGTTGGGAAAGAACTTATGCATGGTAAGACATCCAAAATTTTTCATAATCAAAAAGGATTGTTTAAAGATATCGAGACTCCATTTGTGGCTACTAGGTACCATAGTCTTATTGTTGATTCAAGTTCTTTGCCATCTTGTTTCGACATAACTGCGACCTTAGAAGACTCAACTATTATGGCTATCTCTCATAAAGAATATAAACATTTACATGGGGTGCAGTTCCATCCTGAAAGTGTGTTGACGCAATTTGGTCATAAATTAATTAGTAATTTTCTAAAAATTGCTGAACAAAAGTAAAATAAAAAAATTAATATTATGATTTCTCAAATTAAAAAATTTTTATTTTTGATATTAGTTAGCTCTTTTTTACCTACCTCATTATTGGCAAGGAATTTAGGAATAAAAAGTTTGGGACATAGTAGTTTTTTAATTACTAGTGCAGATAAATCTATACTTATAAATCCCTTTAAAGCAATAGGTTGTGCAAGTAATTTAAAGGAGCAAAAAGAAGTTAATGTAGATTTTATTTTGGCTAGTTCTAGGCTTCCAGATGAAGGATATAACCCTAATGATCAATTAATGTTTGTTGAGCCAGGAATATATCAATTTGAGGATATTTTATTAAATGGAATTTCTGTTCCACATGACAGAGTAGATGGAAGAAGATTTGGGATGGCAACTGTTTGGAGTTGGGAGCAGAATGATCTTAAAATTGTTCATATGGGAGGAGCTGCTGGTGATATTGATATAAACAGTCAAATTATTTTGTCTAGTCCAGATATATTATTTATTTCAATTGGAGGAGGAATAAAATCTTACAATGGTAAAGAAGCCTCAAAAATAGTTAAGATCTTAAAACCTAAAGTAGTTATTCCTGTTCACTTTGAACGCGGCAAAAAAATTAATAAAGACTGTGATTTCTCAAATGCTGATTTATTTATCGAAAATATGAAAGATTTTAAAGTAAAATATGTTGGAAAAGATTTTCAAATAAAATCTAAAAAAATCGATCAAAATACAATTTATATTTTCAGTAATTAATTTTTTAAATCTAATATCTTGTAATTGTCCCAGAAAAAAATCATTTGTTCTTTAGTTCCAATACTAACCCTTATTGAATTACCTATATCTTTTTTGTTTTCCATACTTCTAATAAGAATTCCTTTTTCTCTCATCTCTTGTATTAAGATTTTTGGATCTTTTTTTGGCCAAATTAAGAAATAATTACCTCCACTAAAGTGAGTTCTGATTTTTGTTGGTTTAAATTTATTTAAAATCCATGCTCTGGCTTTTTTTACTTCTAAAACATAATTATCAATATATGATTTATCTTTAAGTGCTGCTAATGCAGCTGTTATAGCAAAGCTATTTACATCATATGGTCCTGTTACTTTATTAATGTACTGAATTAAACTTTTATTGCCAAAAGTAAAACCTATTCTTAAACCAGCTAGACCTGCTGTTTTTGAAAGAGATTGGATTATTATTATATTTTTATTATTTTCAAAATCTATCGATTCCAGAAGACTATCTCCATTAAATTTTTCATATAGTTCATCAACAACTATTAATGAATCGTTATTGATATTGGCTAAATTAATTATTTCATGAGAGCTTAGAACAGTTCCTGTTGGATTATTTGGATTACAAATAAATATCAACTTTGGATTATACTTTATTATTTTTTCCCTAAATTCTTCGAGGGGGAATAGAAAATTTTCTCCAATGTACGAACAACTTATTTTTTTCATTCCTCGGATTTCTGCACAAGGAGAATAGTAACCAAAAGTTGGATTTGTGGTTAGAAATATTTGATCTTTTTCTCCAAAGCAATTGAAAATTGCATTTATTGCTGCATCTGCTCCATTGAAAATTCCGATTTCATCATTACCAAATTTTCTTGAATCAAGATATTTATCACATAAAAATTTTTTTAAAAAATTATATTCTGGATAAATTGAAATCTCATCTAATTTTATCGCTTGTAATGCCTCTAAAACCTTAGGACTTGGACCTAAAGTATTTTCATTAAAGTCTAAGCGGAGTAAATTTCTTCTATTTTCTAAAGGTGCAGAGTAAGACTGCATATTTATTATTTCTTCTCTTGGTTTTGGGAAAAGATTATTTAATGGATCAAAATCATTCATTACATTCTTTCTAATGTTTCAATTCCTAGAAGCTCTAAACTTAATTTTAGTGTTTTTGCAGTTAGGTCACATAAATTAAGCCTAGAAATTTTTATATTTTTTTCTTCTTTGAGGATTGGAACTTGATCATAGAAACGATTAAAAGTCTGACATAGCTCGAACAGATAATTGCATAATCTATTTGGCATTAAGTCTTTTTCAATAGAAATTATGACTTCATCGAATTTAAGTAATTTTCTGATAAGTTTCCACTCAGATTTATGTTCATAATTTACGTACTGAAAATCTTTAGTGTCATAAACAAAATCATTTTTTCTTTTAATTCCTGAAATTCTTACAAGTGTATATAACAAATAAGGAGCAGTATTTCCATTGAGGGAAAGCATTTTATCAAAACTAAATTGATAATTAGTAATCCTATTTTGACTTAAATCTGCATACTTAACAGCTCCTAATCCAATAATTCTTGAAGTATTTGCAATAAACTCTTCTGTCTCGTAACGATCTTCATCTTCTAATCTTTTCAATAAATCTTCTTTTGCTCTTCTAATAGCTTCATTTAATAAATCTTTTAAACGTATTGTTTCACCTTCCCTCGTCTTGAGTTTTTTGCCATCAATTCCTTGAACTAATCCAAATGGGACATGATCTACTTGACAGCTATCTGGGATCCATTTTGCTTTTTTTGCAACTTGAAAAACTCCAGCAAAATGATTTGCTTGTCCATGATCAGTTACATAAATAATTCTTGAAGCACCATCCCCATTAGGAGCTTTATTGAATCTATATCTTATGGCAGCAAGATCCGTAGTGGCATAATTAAAACCGCCATCTTGTTTTTGAACAATTAGTGGTAGAGGTTTGCCTTCTTTATTAGTCATTCCTTCTAAAAATACACATTTTGCTCCTTGATCTTCTACTAATATTTTTTTAAAATTCAAATCTTCAATAACGGATTTTAAGAAGGGATTATAAAAAGATTCACCTCTTTCCTCTATTTTTATTTTTAAATTTTTATAGATTTCATCAAATTCTTTTCTAGATTGATCACATAATAATTTCCAAGCTTTAATCGATTTAATATCTCCACTTTGTAACTTAACTACTTCCTCTCTAGATCTTTTTTGGAATTCAGATTCATTATCAAATCTTTTTTTTGATTCTTTATAAAATTCAACTAAATCACTTATCTTAATTTTGCCTATCTCCTCTAAATCATTTGAATATAAATCTTTGAGCTGAGTAATAAGCATTCCAAATTGCGTTCCCCAATCGCCAACATGATTTAGTCTTAATACTTGATAACCTCTTAACTCGAAAATTCTTGATATTGAATCTCCTATTATTGTTGATCTTAAATGCCCTACATGCATTTCTTTAGCAATATTAGGACTTGAAAAATCTACAATAACTTTATTTGATAAGCCACTATTTAAATATTTTTTAATTTGAGGTACTCCACCCCTTTTGCATTGAATATTTGATTTAATTTCGTTTATTAGAACTTCATCTTTTAATTTTATATTTATAAATCCAGGTCCAGCTATTTCTAGACTCTTACATAATTTTGTTATGCTTTTATTTTTATTTAAAAGGTTAATAAAATCATTAGAAATATCCCTTGGGTTCTTTTTATATATTTTAGATAAACTTAAACAAACATTACATTGATAATCACCAAATTCCTCTTTTGATGATTGCGTAAGTAAATTTTTTCTAAGAATTTCGAATTCTCCTTTTTTATCATTTTTTTCAAGACTATCTAAAAGAGATTGTTCAAATTGTTTTGTTAATTCTCTAAAAATGATTAGCATTAATTATTCAATTATTTTCTATATAATTAATTAATATAACGCATACTCAAATCAATCCAATTACTTTTGGTGATCGAAGAACTTGTTGAAATCAAATCAATACCTTTTATTAGATATTTACTAATTTCTTCAGGGTTAATTCCAGAAACTTCTATTATCAAATTTTTATTGACTTCTTTTTTTAAGCTATTTATAGATAAATCTCTTAATTCTTGAACGTTTTTTTTGATTATTTCAGGGCTAAGTTCATCCAATAAGACACTATCTGCTCCTGCTAATACTGCTTCTTTTGCCTGTTCGATATTCTCAGCTTCAATTATGATATGAGTTGTAAAAGGCGAATTTAGTCGAATTTTTTTTACTGCATTATTAAGATTATCTGTCCATGCAATGTGATTTTCTTTTATCATAGCTGCATCGTATAGTCCCATTCTGTGATTTATTCCACCTCCGCATTTGAATGCATATTTTTCAAATATTCTTAAGCCAGGGGTAGTTTTCCTAGTATCTGCTAATTTTATATTTGTACCTTCTAATTTATTTACAAGATCCTTAGTATATGTTGATATTCCAGATAAATGCATTGCTATATTTAAGCCTATTCTTTCACTAGCTAGCAAACTTTTTGAAGGTCCATATATTTCAAGGAGTTTTTGATCTTTAACAAATTGATCCCCGTCAGAGATATTAAATTTTGAACTGATTTTTATATCAATTTTTTTAAAAATTTCTTTTATAATTTCGACACCACAAAATATACCACCTTCTTTTGCAACCCAATATGCATTTCCATTCTCTTCTGTAATAGAAGGACTTGTGAGATCTCCCCTTCCTATATCTTCATCGATCCAATTATCAATGATCTTACTTATTATTCGAGTATTTAAATCCACTAAACTAAAAAATAATTAATTAATAAAAATTCAACTGAAGTTAGAGAATCAACTATATATCACTATGTAATTTAACTCAAATTTATTTACCAATACAAAACTTAGAAAAAATATTATCTAGCAGTTCCTCTGTTAATTCTTGACCAGTTATTTTAGATAAGTTTTTGATTCCATCTCTCAGTTCTATTGATAACAAATCAAATGGCAATTTATTTTTAATTATTTCATCAGTATCATCTAAATTAGATAGGCAAGCAGATAAATTTGTTAGATGTCTCTCGTTTAAAAATATATTGATATTCTCTACTTGTTTTAATCCGCATTTTTTTATGATTGTATCGATTAATAATCTTTCACCATCATTATTTTTAATGCTCATAAAAATTGTGTTTTTTAAGTCATTTGAATTAAGATTTTTAGATTCAATTAAATCTTTTTTATTACCCAAAATAGTAATTAATTTTTCTTTGGGGATTTCTTTTATTATTTTTTTGTCTTCTTCATTAAATCCTTCTTTAAGACTATAAATATAAATTATAAAATCTGACTCTTTAATTTTCCCAAAACTTTTTTTAATTCCAATATTTTCAATTTGTTCATGAGTTTGTCTTATGCCAGCAGTATCAATTATTTTCATTGGAATATCATTAATAGTTAAATTAACTTCAATAACATCTCTAGTTGTTCCAGGAATATTAGTTACTATTGCTTTCTCTTTTTTTGCAAGCAAATTTAGTAAAGAGCTTTTACCAACATTTGTTTTGCCTATAAGCGCAATGGATATTCCATTGTGAATATATGAATTTCTTTTTGCATTTTCTATTAGTAATTCTATTTTTTCTTTTACTTTTTTAATTTTTTTTAGATATTTGGTGTAATCAAAATCTGTGAAGTCTTCTTCAAAATCAACTCTCGCTTCTATTTCGCATAGTTGATTGATAAGGTCATTTTTAATATCATCAATTTTTTTCTTTATTTCTCCTTGAACCCCGCTAAAAGCTAACTCTGCAGATCTGGTATTACTTGCATTAATTAATTGATTAATCGACTCGGCTTGAGTAAGGTCTATTTTTCCATTAAGAAAAGCTCTTTGACTAAATTCTCCTGGATTAGCAAGTCTGACTCTAGAATTACTAGATAATAATATCTTTAGAACTTTATTCACTAGGATAATTCCTCCATGGCAATGAAGTTCAACTACATCCTCTCCAGTGAAGCTATTTGGTGATTTCATAACTAAAATTAAAACCTCATCTATTAATTTATTTTTTTTATTTTCCTTAATAAAACCATGAAAAACTCTATGTGATTCCCATGCATATTTAGATTTGGTTTGAACAATCTTTTTGCAAGAATTTATTGAGTCTTTCCCTGATACTCTTATTATCGCAACTCCTCCTTTCCCTATACTTATAGCTGAAGCAATTGCGGCTATGGTATCTTCTGTAGTAACTATCGAATCCATCTCTCGCTTTATTATGGATAATTAAGTAAGATTATCAAAAATTTAATTTTGAAATTGTTTTCTGAATGAGATTTAAAAGAGATATTACCTATAAGAAAATTCTATCACTATTTAGGAATCAGAATGGAAGTCCTTTCTTTAATGCTAAAGGTTTAGCTATAGGGGTATTTAGTGGCTGTTTTCCTTTTTTTGGGTTTCAGACTTTAATGGGGGTATTTTTTGCAAAAATAGCTAAGGGAAATATTATTCTAGCTGCAATTGGTACCTGGATCAGCAACCCTTTTACTTATATTCCACTTTATTATTTTAACTATAAAGTTGGTTCGATTCTTTTAAATAATTCTTCTAATAAGATACTTGAAAAAAGTTTAGTTATCGATGAATTTTGGAAACAAGGTAGAATTTTTTCCATAAAATTATTCTTAGGTTCATCTTTTGTAGGTGGATTATTAGCTTTGATTTGCGGAACTATTGTTTTCTTTATCTACAAGTTAAAAAGTAAAAGATAAATTGATCTGATTTTAAAATTAACTTTGTCCAACTCTGGCAATATCTAAAACATCTGCCATTGATTTAATTTGTTCAAGTGTTTTGTGAAGTTGATTATAACTTTCAAGACCCACACAAAGATTTATAATAGCTGGCTTACCATAAGCAGTTTTAACATTGGCATCGCTAACGTTTATACCTTTATCAGATAATCGCATAAGAATATCTTTAAGAACTCCAACTCTATCAATTACTTCTATTCGTAGCTGAATTGGAAACTTATTATCGCTAGTTTTATTATCTTGATTCCAACCAACAGGTAATCTTCTCTCTATTGGAATTGGTACTACATTTTCACAATCTTCCCTATGTATTGTTATCCCATGGTTGCCAAGCGACACGGTTCCGATAATAGCCTCGCCTGGAAGTGGGGTACAGCATTTACCTATTCTGTAATCAAGACCTTCTATCCCGGAAATTGGTGATTTAGCTCCCGTATTAGATTTATTAGTGGATAAATTACTATTACTTTTTAGAGATTTTGCTATTTCAGAGTCAGAATCATTTTTTACATCTTCTGTCTGTAATTTTATTTCTTCCCTTAGTCTGTTTAATACTTGATGCAAAGTTAAACCACCAAAACCGAGAGATGCAAGAAGGTCTTCGGTAGTTTTTAAATTGCATCGATTTGAAACTTTTTTCATGGCTTCACTAGAAAGTAATGCTTCAAAACCGTTTCGACCTACTTCTTTTTCAAGTAAATCTCTACCTCTTTTAATTGTTTCATCACGATGGCTTTTCTTATACCATTGGCGGATTCTATTTTTTGCAGTTGGCGTAACTACAAAGTTCAGCCAATCCAAGCTTGGAGTAGCATTATTACTTGTCAAAATTTCTATGAAGTCACCATTTTGAAGTGCCGTAGATAATGGAGAAAGCTTTTCATTAATTCTTATTCCATTACAGTGATTTCCAACTTCAGAATGAATTCTGTATGCGAAATCTATCGCGGTAGATCCTTTCCTTAAACCAACAACATCTCCTTTTGGAGTGATCACAAATACTTCTTCATCAAATAAATCTTCTTTAATTGAAGCTAAATAATCATTATGATCGCCTTCATTACCTTCTTGTTGCCATTCTACTAATTGTCTTAGCCAATTAAATCTCTCGGCATTACTTTTAGCAGGAGAACCACCCTCTTTGTATTGCCAATGAGCGGCAATCCCATATTCAGCAATTTGATGCATGGAAGTAGTTCTAATTTGAACTTCAATAGGTCGATGTCTTCCAATCACAGAAGTGTGTAAGGACTGGTACCCATTGGGTTTTGGTAATCCTATATAGTCTTTAAATCTACCTGGAATTGGTTTGAAAGTATCATGAACAACTGCTAAAGCTCTATAACAACTATCTGAATTGTCCACGATTATTCTTAGGGCAGCAACATCATAAATCTCATGAAAATGCTTTTGTTGTCTTTCCATTTTGCTCCAGATGCCATATAGATGTTTTGGCCTGCCTGTTATTTCAAAATTTTTCAAACCTGCTGAAACCAAGTTTTCCTTCATAAGATTCAAAGTTACTTTTAATCTTTTTTCTCTATCACTTCTTTTAACAGCGATTTGATCTTTAAGATCTTGATATTCTTTAGGCTCTAGGAATTTAAAAGCTAAATCTTCTAATTCCCATTTGAATCTGTTTATTCCTAGCCGATTAGCTAATGGCGCATAAATTTCTCTTGTTTCTCTCGCTATTCTTAGTTTTTTCTCATCATTTAGCCATTCAATTGTTCTCATATTATGAAGTCGATCTGCAAGTTTTACTAAGACAACTCTGATATCGCTGGCCATAGCCAAAAACATTTTTCTAAGATTTTCAGCTTGTGCTTCAGTCCTGTTGTTAAAGTGAATGCCTCCTAATTTTGTTACTCCTTCTACAAGTATTTTTACTTCTAATCCAAAATTTGTTTCTATCTCAGATAAATCAATGCCAGTATCTTCAACAACATCATGTAAAAGACCTGCCGCAATAACAGATGAACTAGCACCTATTTCTTTGAGGAGATTTGCAACTGCAACCGGGTGGATAATATATGGCTCGCCACTCGCGCGGAATTGTCCATCATGAGCTTTATAAGCAAGTTTAAAAGCCTTTACTATAAGGTTTTGACTCTCATCATTTTCTTTATTTGATTTTTCAAAATTATGAATATCTTTAAGAAGCCAATCAGGAATATTTATTTGATAATTCAAAGATTCACTTTCATATTTTTTATTTTCAGGCAAAATAGTTTTGGAAACTTCAATTTCGTTTTTTTCTTTTGAATTTGCAGCTGCCTCGGACATTTTATATTGCTTTAGATGTATTTTATTTAGGTCTAGAAAAATTTGCTATAAATCATGGAAAAAAATAAGGAAAAAATTATTGTAGTTAAAAATCTTACTGTTAAATATGGTCTTAAACAGCAACCTATTATCAAAAATTTTAATTTGGAAATAGAAAGCGGAGATCATTTGGCCATAATAGGACCTTCTGGATGTGGAAAGACCACTTTTGCAAAAACATTAGTAAATATATTGCCTGAAAAGGCCACTTCTAAAGGGTATCTATCGATTTCTAGTGTAGATCCTAGGAAAATAAATAACAAAGATGCACAATTATTTAGAAGAAATAATTTTGGATTTATTTATCAAGACTCTATAAAAAAACTTAATCCGCTAATGAGAGTTGGGGATCATTTATATGAATTATTTAAAACACATGATCAAACTAAATCATCTATAGCTATTAAAAAATTAGTAATAGAAGTTTTTCAAAAAGTCGGAATTGAAGAAAGTAGACTTGATTCTTTCCCACATCAATTTAGCGGTGGAATGAGACAGAGAGTTTCTATAGCAATGGCTCTTGCTTTGAAACCTAAATTATTAATAGCTGATGAACCTACAACAAGCTTAGATACCAAAACAAGTTTTGAAATTATGCAAGAAATAATTCATCTATGTAATGAATTTGATACAACTTTAATTTTAATTAGTCATGATATTAATCTTGCAGTAAAGTGGTGTAAAAAAGTTGCAATAATTGAAAAGGGATCGATTGTTGAAAAAGGGAATATACTAGATATTTTTCAATCACCAAAATCAGATATCGGGAAAAAGTTAGTAAATGCTTCAAAAATAGTATTAGGATTAAATACGAAAAATAATGCTCGAGATAAGGTCGTTCTAGAGGTAAATAACCTAAGACATTGGTATAAATTAAATTCTTCAATTTTCATTAATAAATGGAATAAGGCTTTAAATGAAGTTAGTTTCAAATTATATGAGAATGAGACTCTTGGAATAGTTGGTTCTTCAGGGAGCGGTAAAAGTACATTATGTAGGGCCTTAATTGGACTTCTTAAAGTAAGAGGTGGTGAAATCAAAATTTATGATAAAAATCATGCATCAAAAAAAAACAAATCTTTTAAAAAGAACAATAATGTACAAATTATTTTTCAAGATCCTTTTTCAAGTTTGAATCCGAAAATGACAATTAAAAATATTTTGGAAGATATATTTTTTATACAAAAAATTTCAGATAAAAGAAAAATCGAAAAAGAAATAAAATTAATGTTAAGAAATTTAAATCTCCCCTTAAATAATGAGTTTTATAATTCTTATCCTAGCCAATTATCTGGTGGTCAATTGCAAAGAATTTCATTAGCCAGAGCGCTTTTGTTGAAACCAAAAATTTTGATTTGTGACGAGAGCGTAAATATGTTGGATGCCTCAGTAAAAATAGAGATTCTTGAATTACTTAGATTCTTACAAGAAAAAATGAATTTAACGATTATCTTTATTACTCATGATTTAGGCATTGCTAAAAGATTTTGTGATAGGTTGCTAGTTATGAATCACGGAAAGATAGTTGATGAAGGAGAAAGTTCTACAATATTTACGAAAACTCAAAACACGTATACAAAATCGCTTCTAAATTCCTCTTTAAATCTTATCTAACTTTAAGAACACTTAGTAATTTTTGAAAATCTAATGGTAATTTTGATTCAAATATCATTTCTTTACCATTTATTGGATGTATAAGTCCAAGCTTAATGGCGTGTAAAGCTTGGCCATCTAATTTACATGGTAGTTTTTTACATCTTCCATATAATGGATCACCCACAATTGGATGATTCATATGAGCGCAATGAACTCTTATTTGATGCGTTCGCCCTGTATCTAGTTTGAAACTCATTAATGAGTAATTACCAAATCTTTCTTCTAATTTCCAATAGGTACAGGCATACCTCCCTGAAGTTTCTTCAACTACTTTATATTTCAATCTATTTAATTTATCTCTGCCAATGTTCCCCACTATTTGGCCTTCTTCAGAATTAGGTGCTCCATGAATTACTGCAATATATTCGCGTGATGCTATTTTTTCTTTAATTTGTCTCTGGAGATTTACTAATGCCTCTTGGCTTTTTGCA
The DNA here is from genome assembly GCA_003280515.1 of Prochlorococcus sp. AG-355-P18. GTDB lineage: Bacteria > Cyanobacteriota > Cyanobacteriia > PCC-6307 > Cyanobiaceae > Prochlorococcus_A. Next base: position 29,596 of record QCER01000002.1, on the reverse strand, counting down.
ACCACCATACATCCGGAGGTATCTTTATCTAATCTGTGAACAATCCCAGGTCTTAGTTTCCCATTAATTCCAGGTAGATCTTTACAGTGAAAAAGTAATCCATTCACTAAAGTTCCAGATTTGTGTCCAGGGGCTGGATGAACTATTAGACCTGATTGCTTATTGATGACTATGATGTGCTCGTCTTCAAAAAGGATATTTAAATCCATTTTTTCAGGTTTCAAATAAATAAGAGGTTCTGGAGGAGGCATCCATATTTGAACATTGTCGCCATTTTTTAATGGGGTCTTTGCTTTTGCTGTCTTATAGTTTACAAGTACTAAACCTGAATTTATAAAATGTTGAATTCTTGCTCTACTTTGTTCTGGCCTTTTACTTACCAACCATCTGTCTAGCCTCATTGGCAGAGGGTGCTCATAAATAATTTCTATAAGCTCACCTTCTCCAATGCCGAAAGAATTTTGATGATTTAATTCCATAGTGGGACTTCTAAAGCAATTTTACCCAGCATTTGATTTCTATAATCTTCCAATAACTTATGAGACATTCTCCTTTTATCACCTGAGGTATGTTTTGAAGCTGCTTCGTTGATCCAAGCAGAAGGACTCTTAAAGCCTTTGGTAATATCAACTCCATATCTATTAGATATTTGTTTAACTGAGATATTCGCATTCTTATCTTTTTTGAGAGTGGATATAATTTTGATAAACCCAATTGCGACACTCTCTATTTCATAAGCAGCTTCACCAATATCGTCACACAGTGCAAGATTAAGTGCTGATTTTTGATCTTCTAAATTTGGAGGTATAACACCAGGAGCATCTAGCAGATCTATACCACTTTCTAATTTTATCCATCTTAAATTACGCGTCACACCTGCTTTCCTAGCGCTATCTACAACTCTTTTTTTTGCAATTCTATTAATTAATGCTGACTTTCCTACGTTTGGAAAACCAAGTGTAAGGGCTCTAATTGGCCTAATTCGCATTCCTCTAGAGAGTCTTCTATCGTCGATTGACGACCTAGAATCTTTGGCTGACTTACAAATTTCTTTAATCCCTATTCCTCTTTTAGCATCACACCAAAGAGGATATTGATCTTTAGCATTAAACCATTTGTTCCAACTATTGATTGTATGAGGGGAGATCATGTCTGATCTGTTAATAACAAGAATATGTTTTTTATTATTTATCCATTTATTTAAGTGTGGATGTCCTGTTGACAAAGGAATTCGTGCATCTCTAACTTCTATGACTAAATCTACTTTATTGATAACTTCAGATAATTTCTTTTCTGCTTTTGCGATATGGCCTGGGTACCATTGGATTTTGGGTATGTCCACTTCAATAAATCAAATAAAATTTTGTATTCCTTTTAGTTTTTATAAGTTTCAAAAGTATTTACTTCTAAAGTCTAGTATAAATTTAATAACTAAAAAATTTTTATAATCGTTAATTTTTAAAATTTATTAAGGCATAGGTAACAGTAACTACTTTTTAACCCAATAAGCCCAAATTAACGTTAGGGTCTTGAGATTATAAATTTAGCTTGTTTAATGTCAAAATTATCTCTTTCCAGTCTTGATAAGACAAATTTAGAAGGAAAAAAAGTTCTTGTAAGAGTAGATTTTAATGTTCCATTAAATGAAGATGGTCAAATAACTGACGATACGCGTATTCGTGCAGCGATCCCCACTATTGAATATCTTATTAATCATTCTGCAAAAGTTATTTTAGCTGCTCATTTTGGTAGACCAAAGGGTCAGGTAAATGAAAAAATGAGATTAACTCCAGTAGCAGCAAGATTAAGTGAATTGTTGAGGCAAAATGTTACTCTTACAAACAGTTGTATTGGTGATGAAGCAGTTGCGCAATCAAATAGCTTATCTAATGGAGATGTTCTATTACTTGAAAATGTTCGTTTTTTTGGTGAAGAGGAAAAGAACGAACTGGAGTTTGCTAAAAAATTAGCATCACATGCCGATATGTATGTAAATGATGCTTTCGGTGCTGCTCATAGAGCGCATGCTTCAACTCAGGGTGTTACAAATTATTTAAGTCCCTCAGTAGCTGGATTCCTTTTAGAAAAAGAATTGAAATATCTACAAGGAGCTGTAGATTCCCCAAATCGTCCATTGGCAGCAATAGTTGGAGGATCAAAGGTTAGTAGCAAAATAGGAGTACTAGATTCTTTACTAGATAAGTGCGACAAAATCATGATTGGTGGAGGTATGATTTTCACTTTTTATAAAGCTAGAGGTTTAGATGTCGGAAAGAGCCTTGTAGAAGAAGATAAACTCGATCTTGCTAAAGATTTAGAAGCAAAAGCAAAAGCAAAAGGAGTAGAATTGCTATTACCCACTGATGTTGTTTTGGCTGATGAATTTTCTCCTAACGCCAATAGTAAAATATCTCAAATTGATTCAATTAGTGGGAATTGGATGGGTCTAGATATTGGTCCAGATTCCATTAAAGTTTTTCAGAATGCTCTTGCAGAATGTAAGACAATTATTTGGAACGGTCCAATGGGAGTTTTTGAATTTGATAAATTTGCAGAGGGTACAAATGCAATAGCTATGACTCTTGCGGACTTAAGTGCTTTTTCTGAAGTTTGTACAATAATTGGTGGTGGAGATTCAGTTGCAGCAGTTGAAAAAGCAGGATTAGCTGAGAAAATGTCCCATATATCTACTGGAGGTGGGGCTAGTTTGGAACTTTTAGAAGGTAAAACTTTACCAGGTGTGGCTGCGTTAAACGACGCTTAGGCTATATCTTATCAACAATATCAATGCTCTTTGTGAAAGTAATCATTCCTTCAGGATGAGCTATGATTCCTGACCAAATTTGTATCCCTGGTTTTGAAGGGGCTCTTGTTATTTTAAAAATCCCTCCAGATGGCAATGGCTCCAATAATATTTCTTGTTCAAATAATGAATTAACTTGATGAGGTTTTATAGCTCCAGCAATTATCACTTCTTCAAGAGGCTTATTTAGAATTATGTCAATATCGTATTTTGAACCAGTAAGAACTCTATCAGGAATTTTAAAACTAATATCTATTTTTTTATTATCGTTTCTTATAGTTGTGAATAAATTTTTGATAATACCTTCATCTATTTTCTCATTTACGATTGAAAATAAATAATCAAATTTGGATTCGAGTATATATATTTCTCCATTAACTATTTTTTCCCCAAAAACTTTTATTCGCAAAATATCTTCATCTGGAATATTAGATTTTAATCTTTTGATCTTCCATTTGCTGTTAGGGAAATCATTAATAATCTTTAAAAATTGTTTTGGTATATTTTGGCTTTCTTCATTTTTAAAATTTTTTCTAAGGAATTCTAAATCTTTTGCATTTAAGGAGTTTTCTAGATTTCTTATAAAATCAATTTTCAAATTTTGTGTTATTGCTGAATAGGGAAAAATAAGATAAACAAATAAGTAGAGAAGAAATCCTATATTTTTGAATAAGTTTAAATTAAACATATAAATCATTGGTTATTTTATTCTACTATTTTAGGTTTTTATGTCTAAAAAAAATAATTTATTAGTTGCAGCAAGTGGGACAGGGGGGCATATTTTCCCAGCCTTAGCAGTTTCTAAAGAGGTGGAAGATGAATGGAACATTCATTGGTTGGGTGTAAGTCGAAGACTTGATGCAAATTTTATTCCCGAAAAATATAATTTGAGGACTTTGAATATAAAGACACCAAGAAAAAATATTTTTTTGTTTTATCAATATATAGAAATTTTAATGTCAACTTTTCAAATAATTAGGATCTTAAAAGAAAAAAAAATTAATTTAGTTTTTGCGACTGGCGGTTATATATCAGCACCTACTATTGTTGCTTCAAAACTTCTAAGGATACCTATCATAATTCATGAATCAAATGTAATTCCAGGAATGGTCACGAAATATTTTGGTTTTTTATGTAACTATGTTCTTTTAGGATTTAAAGAAACAAATTCTTATTTAAAAAATTGCAAAACTATTTTCACTGGAACACCTTTAAGAGAGCAATTCTATAAATTTAATTTTTTACCAGAATGGGTTCCAAAAGGAAATGGACCGCTTTTGATTGTTATGGGAGGTAGTCAAGGAGCAAAAGCTATAAATCAAATTCTTTATAAATCTCTAGAATTTTTAATAAAAAAACAATTTCGGATAGTTCATATTGTTGGCGAATCTAATCTAAAACCTTTTCATGTAAAATACTCCAAAAATTATATTCAAAAGAAATTTACTAATGAAATAGCTGCTTTAATTCAAAACTGTGATCTTGTAATATCGAGATCTGGTGCAGGAACAATCAATGAATTAATGGAGGCTCAAAAACCTTCAATTTTAATTCCATATCCAGATTCTAAAAATAATCATCAGGAGAAAAATGCCATGATTCTTGCTGCCAGTGGAGGCTCAGTTTTAATAAATCAGAATAAAATGTCTAAAGAAGTTTTTGAAGAAACTATAGAAGGAATTTTTAAAATAAAATCAAAAAAGGGAAAAAATCATTATGAAATATTAGATCTCATGAAGAAGAATATGGAAAATAATAATAAAATTAATTCTAAAAATGAGATTAAAAAGTATATTAATTATTTTTTAAATGAATTCTGAATTTCTTCACATAAAAGAGTGTTATTTTTTCTATTCTGCAGACTTATTCTTGCCCACTTTTCGTCAAGAAATCTAAATGAAGTGCATTCTCTAATTAATATCCCCTTATTTTCTAAATATTTTATATTTGGCGACAAGGATGTTTCACTTTCTATTAAAAAAAAGTTGGTTGAAGAGTTATGAATTTTAAGGCGCTCTATTTTTGATAATTTTTCAAATACTCTCTTTTTTTCAATATTTATCCAGCTGTGAATCTTTTTTGTCCACTGTTCATAGAATTTCTTATTACTTAGTAGATCAATTCCGGCTTTAATAGAAAATGAATTTAAAGGCCAAGGATCTCTATTTATTTCCCATTGTTTAAGTTTTTTCGATGAGCCAATAACGTAACCTAATCTAAGACCAGGAATATTGAAGATTTTGGTCAAGCTTCTCAAGACTAATAAATTATCATATCTTTTGGTTAATGGTATTAAAGATTCTTTGTCTCCATTAGGTGTTATCGATAAAAAAGCTTCATCGCAGATAACTAATTTAAATTTTTTCAAAACCTCCTCCAATGAATTCTTTTCCCATAATTGGCCGGTAGGGTTATGTGGATTTGTTATCCAAATAACATCACCTTTTGGAGGAAGAGGAAATGATTGAGGAAAAATATTATTCCAGTTTTTTGGTAATTCGCAATGTATAAAATTGCTATTCCAACAATTTAAAGATCTTTCATAATCAATAAATGATGGAGAAGGAATACAACTGATTCCGAATTTGGATGCTTCATAACCTGCCCAGGTTATTAATTCAGAAGCTCCATTTCCAGGCAATATATTGTTTGGTTTTATCCCATGAAATTTGCCTATTATTTCTTTCAGATCACTCAAGTTTCTTTCTGGATAATATCTAAAGCCAAGATTCTTAATTTCCGCATTTATTGAATCAATTATTATTTGAGGGGGATCAAAGGGTACTAATGATGCACTTGCATCAATAATTTCGGAGGGTAATAAATTTAATTTTTTCGCAGTTGCATATACATTTCCACCGTGCTTCAAGTTTGATCCTTGCATGGCTAATGTTGAGAAATCATGAGGTTCATTATTCATTCTCTAATTTTATTCAACCCATTTTAAATCTGATCCAATTGCATCTTTTATACTTGATAATTGATGATTATTGAGTTGCTTTATAATTCCCTGAAGTATATCTGGTACTAATTGTGGCCCCTTATATATCCATCCTGTATAAAGTTGAATTAATGATGCGCCAGAACAAATTCTTTCCCAAGCTGACTCAGGACTATCTATTCCACCAACGCCAATTAAAATAATCTTTTTATTAATTTTATGTATATGTTTTATTATTTGATTTGCTTTTTTTTGGAGAGGCCTTCCACTTAATCCTCCATTCTCTTGAGAGAGTAATAATCCAGTTTGCCTGATCTTTCTATTTTCAAGACCTAATCTATCAATGCTGGTGTTTGTAGCAATTATTCCATCGATGTTTTCCTCGATTATTAATTGGCAAATATCTTCAATATCTTTAAGGCCTAAATCTGGCGCAATTTTTACAAATAATGGTGGACAATTAGGTAATTTTTTAATTTCATTAAGAAGTTCTTTTAGAAGAATTGGATCTTGTAATTTTCTTAGTCCTTCAGTATTTGGAGAACTAACGTTTATTGCTGCGTAATCACAATATGGAATTAATAATTTTAGAGAAGTTAAATAATCATCTTTTGCTTGAGATAAACCTGTAATTTTTGACTTCCCGAAATTTATCCCTAAACAAATATTCTCCCTGTTTTTTTTAAACTCAATACCTTGTTCGACAAAGTTTTTAACTAGATTTTCAGCACCATTATTATTGAAACCCATTCTATTTAATGCTGCTTCTTCTTCTGCCAATCTAAATAACCTTGGTTTGGGATTTCCATTCTGAGCAAATTTAGTTACCGTACCAAGCTCAGCAAATCCAAAACCAAAATCTTTCCATATATTTGCGGCATTTCCATTTTTGTCAAAACCTGCAGCTAAACCAATTGGATTACAAAAATTTATTCCACATATGTTCTGAGTTAACCTTTTATCAACTACAGAAAATTCTTCATTTAGATTTTTTAAGATAGAAGATACTATAGGCCAATTATATTTTCTTGAACTGAATGATAGGAGACTAAGAGATAAATTTGTTAGGTATTCTGCATCAATTCCAGAGTCATTTTTTAATACAGGGGTAATCAAGTTTTTATAAAGATTTTTAAATCCCACCTTCTGTTCATTCATAAAAAAAATTAGGCTTCTTTTTTTTCTATTATCCAATATTTTTTATCTTTAGGAATCAATCTCCAATTACGCCATTCAAAAAGTAAATATTGTTTTATTTTTAAGTGGTTTTCATTACCTAATAAGGTTTCTAGTTCAGGTGAACTTAACAGGTACTTTTTTTCGGCAAATTTTTGAATTAATTCATTGCGGGAAAATAATTCCTGAATTTCTGCAGGTGCGTTTTTTTCAAAAAAATCAACTGAGGATTCTCCTTTTTTTAAGTTACTTTTTATAGATATACCTTTGCTGTAATTAGTTGCAATTTTATCAACCCTATCATTTTGTTTATCCCCGCTATGACCTTTAACATATTCCATTTTTAGGCCATTAATTCTTAATTGATCAATTTTTTGCCATAGATCAAGATTTTGAACTGGTTTTCCTGAGCTTGTTTTCCATCCATTTTTCTTCCAATTAATAATCCATTTTGTATAACCCTCTATGACATATTTACTATCAGTTCTTAGTTTAAAGTTCTCTTTTAATTTGTAGGTTTTTAATTTCTCAAGAGTTTTTATAGCCGCAGTGAGTTCCATTCTATTATTAGTAGTATTTTGCTCGGAACCACCTATTTCTAATTCGCTGTTATCCTCAAAAATTATTAAACCGCCCCAACCACCTGGGCCTGGATTACCACTGCAGGCTCCATCAGTTGCGGCTTCAATCGCAATACTATCACTATTCATAATTTTTGAAGCCGATATTAAGGTTATCGGCTTGAAAAAATGTACTCTTACTTAAGTGTAACTTTACCGCCAGCTTCTTCAATCTCTTTCTTTAAAGATTCAGCATCTGCTTTGGCAATTCCTTCTTTTACTGTTTTAGGTGCAGATTCAACAAGTGCTTTTGCATCGCCAAGACCTAGACCAGTTGCATTTCTTACAACCTTAAGTACTTTGATTTTTGCAGCTGCATCAAAGCTTTCGAGAACTACATCAAATTCAGTTTTTTCTTCAGCAGCGCCACCATCTGCGTCACCGCCAGCTGCTCCTGGAGCTGCCATTACTACACCTGCAGAAGCTGCAGCAGATACACCAAAAGCCTCTTCAATTTGCTTTACAAGCTCAGATGCTTCTAAAAGTGATAAGGATTTTAATGATTCAAGAATTTCTTCAGTTTTTGCGGACATTTTCTTAAAAGTTAATTAGGTTTTGATTTAAGATTCTGATTTTTCAGAATGTTGTTTAAGTGATCTAGCAAGTCCAGAAGGCACTTCATTGATAGAGATCGCAATTTTTGTTGCTACGCCATTTAGAGCGCCAGCAATTTTTGCCATCAATACTTCTTTAGATGGAAGACTTGCAATTTCTTTTATTTCAGAATCGCTAAGAAGTCTGCCTTCAAATAAAGCTCCTTTGGTCTCGGATTTTTTGGTGTCTTTTTGAAAAGATTGGATTGCTTTTACAGCACCACCAACATCTTCTTTAATTAACACAAAAGCATTTGTTCCGGTCAGTAAAGATTCAAGATCGTTCCAATTACTATCTCCATCAATAGCTTTGCGCATTAATGAATTTTTAGTAACTTTGCAGATGCCTTTAGTTGTTTGCAACCTAGATCGCAAATCTGACATCTCTTTGATTGTTAAACCTTTATAGTCAAGAACTACAGCCATTTCCGAGTCGTCTAAAAGAGATTTAATCTCAGTAACGATTTTTTGCTTATTCTCTAGTGTTCGGCCCATTGATGTTTTTTGGATCGTAATTTAGGGAGAGCAGGAAATGCGGCAAAGTTCTTTTAAAGAGGCCGCTTTTATTAGATCCAAAAAGAAATAATTTAAGACGAGTCCTCGGTAGGAATTAAAAATTTAGAAAAACTAAATCAACCTACTTTCTTTGGCCGTATTATTGCAATATAAATTATACTATAAAGAGTTAACCTTCAGGTTGGTAATCTTGTACAGCATTTATGTCTAATTGAACCGAAGGTCCCATTGTTGACGTTACATAAAAAGTTTTCCAATACTTTCCTTTAGCTCCACTTGGTTTATTTTTATCAATTGATTCTTGTAAGGTTTTTAAGTTGTCCAATAGAGCCTCTTTTGTGAAACTTGCTTTTCCAAAGCGGACATGAACGATTCCAGCCTTATCTGCTCTAAATTCGAGCTTACCAGCTTTGAATTCTTTTATTGCATTAGCAATGTCATTAGTTACTGTCCCAGCTTTAGGATTAGGCATTAAACCTCTAGGTCCTAAAACTCTTCCTAATTTTGCAACCTTTGGCATCATATCTGGAGTTGCAATAAGTAGATCAAAGTCCATATTTCCTTTGTTGATGCTTTCTACAAGATCTTCTTCGCCAAATAAATCTGCACCAGCAGCCTTAGCTTTCGATACATTCTCACCGCTTGTAATTACTGCAATTTTGATGCTTTGGCCAGTACCATGTGGTAATGCAACAGTGGTCCTTAATTGTTGATCAGTATATTTTGGATCAATACCTAGACGTATATGTGCTTCAATAGTTTCATCAAATTTTGCATTGGCATTTTCCTTGATAATACTTAGAGCTTCAAGAGGTGCGTAAATGCGATCTTCTATCTTTGTTGATAGAGCCGCCATTCTTTTTGATAGTTTTTTCATAATAATATTGGGTGCAAGCGGTTATTAACTAACCTCCCCTAAATAGTGAGAAATTGTGTATTGAACTCAATCAGTGATAGAGACGCCCATATTACGAGCAGTACCCTCAATTACTTTCATTGCTGATTCAACACTAGAACAGTTTAGATCAGGAAGCTTAGTTTTGGCTATTTCTTCTAATTGAGCTTTACTTATATTCCCAACAGAACCTTTTGCAGATTCACCTGAACCTTTCTCTATACCAGCTGCTTTTGTTATTAAAACGGAAGCAGGAGGTGTTTTTGTGATAAAAGTAAAGCTTCTATCTTCAAAAACAGAAATCTCGACTGGAATTACAAAACCTGCTTTATCTTGTGTTCTTGCGTTGTATTCTTTGCAAAATGCCATGATATTGACACCATGTTGTCCTAAAGCTGGCCCTACAGGAGGAGCAGGATTTGCTTTGCCTGCTTGTAGAGCAAGCTTGATAACTGCAACAATTTTTTTTGCCATTAGATTAGAGAATTTAAGCTGGAGTAGAAAATCATAATTTTACTCGATAAACAAGAACAATTAGAAATTAATTTTGTTTATTGATTTGGGAGAATTCTAATTCTACAGGAGTCTCGCGCCCAAATATTGAAAGTAATGCTTTTAATTTATTTCTTTCTCCAGAAACTTCTATAACTTCTCCCTGGAAATCCTTGAATGGACCGCTAGTTACAATGATTCTATCTTTTTCTTCAATATCTAATTTGATTACAGCTTTTTTCTCTGATGCGCGCTTAAAGATTCTATTAACTTCTTGTCTTGATAATGGTCGAGGTTTGATATGACCTCGCGATCTTCCGCTGCCTCTACCGTCTTCAGCACCAACAAAGTTAATTACATTTGGAGTACTTTTAACAGCCATCATTGTATCTTCATCCAAAATCATTCTTACGAGGACATAACCTGGGAAAACTTTTTCTTCAGTAGTTTGTCTGCTTCCATCTTTTTTTAATTTAATTCCTGGAGTTTGGGGAATTTCAATTTCAATGATTCTATTATTAACGCCTAAAGTTACTGATCTCTGCTCAAGAGTCGCTTTTACTTTTTTTTCACAGCTTGATGCTACTTGAATTGCATACCATCTTGCGATGCTTGTATTTGCTTTTGAAGAAGCAAGGTTTGTAGTTAATTCATTACTCATTTTTCTGGAAGCTTAATTAAGATCTTTATCAATGGATATTCGGGAAATAATTCAACCAAAAATTTGCGAGGCTGCCCATCCATAGAATCTGCTAACAGAAGCAATGGCTGCAGCAGAAAAGGATACCATAATTATAACTGCTACTGATTCGCTAAAAAGTTGTTGTTTGTTAGGCCACACGACAAGTTTAAGTTCATCGTAGGTAGATCTAAAAAAATTATTCTTTTTTTTAGGCTCTTCAACTTCAGGAGAATCCTTTTTAAGAGGCTCTTTATTAGTAGTAGGACTTGTCACAAAATTTTTTTGAAATTAAGCTTTACGCTTTAGGTTTTATTTTAGCTTATTGATTTACTCCTCAGCTAGGTTTGAAAACGATTTCATCTTTTTTAGCAGGGTTAAGTTTAATTGTTATATTTTTTTTATTTTTGAAGTTATCCTCTAAAAGTTTTGCAGCCAAGGGATTTTCTATTTGTCTTCTAAGTTCCCTGCTGAGTGGCCTAGCGCCATATTCAGGTTCGTAAGAATCGTTTGCAATTTTGTTGATAACTTTTTTGTCTATAGCGATATTTATTTTCTGCTCAAGCAGCAGGTTCTTTAAATCTTCTGTTTGTAGAATGATTATTTTTTGAAGTTCATCAATAGATAATGGATCAAACTTTACCACTTCGTCAATTCTATTTAAAAATTCAGGTCTAAAAATTGAAGACAATGCATTACTAATTGAATTATCTAGAGTTTGTTGATCTTTTTCTAACTTGCCCTCACTTTTAGAAATCTTTTGAGAATACTCCAGTATAGATTTACCAGCTAGGTTACTTGTCATAATGATTACCGTATTTTTAAAATCTACGGTCCTTCCTTGAGAGTCCGTTAATCTTCCTTCATCTAAAACTTGCAAAAGGATATTAAATACTTCTGCATGTGCTTTTTCTATCTCATCAAGAAGTATTACTGAATAGGGTTTACGTCTTACAGCTTCCGTTAATTGACCTCCCTCTTCATAACCAACATAACCTGGGGGAGCTCCTAAAAGTCTTGCTACGGCATTTTTCTCCATATATTCACTCATGTCTAATCTTAAAAGTGCGTCTTCTTCATCAAATAAAACTGTTGCAAGAGATTTTGCTAATTCTGTTTTACCAACACCAGTAGGACCCATAAATAAAAAAGATCCAATAGGTCTTTTAGGACTTTTCATACCAACTCGAGCTCTTCTAATTGCAGCAGAAACAGCTTCTATCGCTTTTTCTTGTCCAATAACTTTTTCACTTAGTTCTGTTTCTAGATTGACTAATTTCTTACGTTCATTTGAAACTACTTTAGAAATTGGAATACCTGTGATTTTTGATATTACATCTGCAATATCATCAGGTTCAACTTGATATTTAAAAGGGAAATTTCTATTTTTCTTTATTTTATTAAAGTTCTCTTCAAGTTTTTGTATGTCATTCTTTATTTCACTTAACTCTTCTTCAAGTTTTTCTAAATAATCTAGATCATTTTCAATTTCGCGATTTGATTTATCTTTAATTTGTTTGGTTAGCTTATCTTCTTCTTTCATTAAAAAAGATAATTCCTCCATTTCTTCACGTAAATTGTTCCAATTTTCCAAAAGAACGTTCAATTTTGCCTCTGATTGTTGTCTATTATTCAATAGTTTTTCTTGAGCTTCGATATTTTCTCCTTGCAAATTATTCAATTTTTCATCAATAGTATTAAGTTTGTTTTCTTGTTGGAGAATGATTAGAGGCATATTATTAGACTCGATTTTCAACTGTGCAGCTGCTTCATCAATTAAATCTATTGCACTATCAGGGAGACATTTATCGCTGATGTATCTATCGGCCAATTTTGCAGAATAGTTTACAGCCTCTTCAGAAATTTTTATGCCATGATGTGATTCATATTTCTTTTTGATCTCTTGTAATATTTTTGCGCTTAATTCTACTGAAGGTTCATTAACAGCTATCTTTTGAAAGCAATTATTTAATGCCTGATCTTTTTCAATAGTTTCACGAAATTTCTCAGGTGTTGTTGTCCCGATACATCTAAGTCCTCCTTCAGCTAGTAAAGGCTTTAAGATATTACTGATGTCGGTAGAAGATCTGTCAGAACTTAATATTGAGTGAATTTCATCAATAAATAGAATCATTCCTTGGTTTGGATTATTTAGTTCCTGCATTATTAAGCTTAGTCTTTCCTCTAGTTGACCTCTAAATTTGGTCCCAGAAACTAATGCACCTAAGTCAAGTGAAATAATTTTTAAGTCCTTTAAAGTATCAGGAACTTTTTGGTCTACAATTAATTGAGCAAGTAATTTTGCAATTGAGGTTTTACCAACTCCAGGATTGCCAATAAGTATAGGGTTATTTTTGTTTCTTCTGCAGAGTACCCTCATTAAATTATTTATCTCATTTTCTCTTCCTAAAACGGGATCAAGTAAGCCTTTTTTAGCTGATTCTGTTAAATCTTTTCCATAAATTGAAAGAGCATTTTCATTTTTTCCAACTTGTTTTTTGGTTTCAATTTGTAGTTCACTTTTCGGTAATGGAACAATAGCTTTTTTAAATTTTTCTTCTTTTACAAAAGTATCGTTAGTCTTGTTGTTTGATTCAAAATTAGATTGATTATTTATTTCAATTACATTCTCATAATTAAAAGAATCTTTTGATTGATTAATATTTGGGAAAAACTTTAATTCTTCCTCTAATTTTTCCATTGAAAGGTTTCCTTCTTCAAAAACATAATTTCCAATTCTTAAATCTCTTCCAAGAGCAATTAGTAAATGAGGGATTTCTATTAATCTCGATCCCCATTGAGTTTTAATCTGATTCGCGTTATCTAATAAAATTTCTAAATCTTCTCCGATAGTAAAAATATCTGACTCATTTATTGGTGTCTCTTCTAAAAAATCTTCTGTTATGTCTAAAACTGTATCTTGGTCGATTGATAATTTTTCAATGAAGGCAAAGAATTCGCTTGATGAGAACAATGTATGAATTATGTGTTCAATATTAAATTCGCTATGATCCCATTTTTTTGCGGTTTCTTCCCCTAATAAAAGAAGATTCCAACTAATATCGCTAAATAGTTCAGGACTGGATGTAAGTGTTTCTCTCATAAACTATAAAAACTATAGTTGATTATTAATTAATATTCTAAATAGGATCTGCATTAATAATCATCCAATAATTTTCAAATTGTAAGATGAATTTGAAAATTATTTAGATGAGAGGATTTGCGTAGACTTTAGAATGAAAAAAAACATTTAATAATATTTAAGCTCTTGTAAAATTAAAATTATAGTTGGTTAACAAATATATTTCAGATATTAGCCAAATAGTTCAGCTATTAATAGGATTTAAATAGTAATAATTAAATTGTGAAAGAAACTATTGATTTTCTTATTGATACTGTTGAAGCAAGGCAAGTCCTTGATTCAAGAGGTAATCCAACTGTAGAGGCAGAAGTATTTTTGGAATGTGGTGCAAGTGGTAGAGCAATTGTTCCCAGCGGAGCTAGCACTGGTGCTCATGAGGCACATGAATTAAGAGATGGTGGTTCGAAATATATGGGGAAAGGCGTTTTGAATGCTGTTAATAAAATTCATGAAACAATATCGCCGGCTTTATGTGGTTTGTCATCTTTAGATCAAACTGCAGTAGATAAATTAATGATTGAAATAGATGGAACTCCAAATAAGTCTAACCTTGGAGCAAATTCAATCCTTGCAGTAAGTCTTGCAACTGCTAGAGCATCAGCAAATGCTTTAGACATTCCCCTATATAGATATCTTGGAGATCCATTATCCAATCTTCTTCCAGTCCCATTGATGAATGTAATAAATGGTGGTGCTCATGCACCAAATAGTCTTGATTTTCAGGAATTTATGCTTGTTCCACATGGAGTTAATAATTTCAGTGAATCATTAAGAATGGGTACTGAAATTTTTCACTCATTAAAATCATTACTTGATCAAAAAGGTCTATCTACTGCTGTAGGCGATGAGGGTGGATTTGCCCCGAATTTGTCATCAAGCGAAGAAGCAGGGGACTTATTATTAGAAGCAATTCAAAAAGCCGGATTTAAGCCTGGTGAGCAGGTATCTTTAGCTTTAGATGCTGCTAGTACTGAATTTTATAGTGATGGTATTTATAAATATGAAGGTAAAAGTTTGAATAGTTCTGAAATGATTTCATATCTTTCAAGATTAGTTTCTAATTATCCCATAGTTTCAATAGAGGACGGTTTAGCTGAGGATGATTGGGAGGGTTGGTCAGAATTAAACAAAGAATTAGGGAATAAAGTTCAGCTTGTAGGTGATGATTTATTCGTTACCAATACAGAAAGATTAAGGAAAGGGATTATAGAAAAATCTGCCAATTCAATCCTAATAAAGGTAAATCAAATTGGAACATTAACTGAAACTTTGGAAGCTATTGAGTTAGCTAAAATGTCCGGTTTCACAAGTGTTATAAGTCATAGAAGTGGTGAAACTGAAGATACAACAATTGCAGATTTATCTGTCGCAACAAGATCGGGTCAGATCAAGACTGGCTCTTTGAGCAGAAGTGAAAGGATTGCAAAATATAATAGACTATTAAAAATTGAAGAAGAATTAGGAAATCAAGCAAGATTCGCTGGAGCTCTAGGTTTAGGTCCTAAAAATATATAGTTTTTTTTAGCGCTTAAGTTTTTCTAAACGTGAGCCTTTTCTCATACTCAATTGGCACTTTATCCAATCAATACTTATTGGCAGTGCAAAAAAAAGTGGTAACAATGCAAAATTATTTTGTTTATTGGTTACAAGTAAAGCAGATGCAATTGACAAGCTTCCTATGAGAATTGAATGGCCTAAGGTTTTTTGAGCCGTAAACATTTTTTTGAATTGCCTATCAGACTCTCCCATTCTTATTTGCAATTGTAGATCGCCCTGTTCTAATCTTTCTAAACTTTCATCTATTCTTTTGGGAATTCCAACAGCTTTCGATCCTAGTTCACCTACTTGCCTTCCGAATTGGTTAATTAAATCGTTGGGACTTTGATTATTTGAAGTCATAAGTTCTATTAAATAAGGCTTGGTAACTGATACAAGGTTAAACCTTGGATCAAGCATTCTACCAACTCCTTCAAAAGTTGATAAAGCTCTCATCACAAAGATTAAATCTACTGGCAGTTGAAATGGCGTTTCATAAACCAGTTCGTATAAATCTCCAGATAATTTTTCAATAATATTAGGACTAAATGGCGGAGTTAAGGCTTCTTTAAGCATCAATCTGACTAATCTTCTGACTGGTCCTACATCAATATCTTTTGAAATTAGCCCAGCTTGTTGTAATTGATTAACAAGTGAAGAGGCGTCTCTAAGAGCAGCAGCCTTAACCATCCCCCCTAATCTTGTTTGAAGATTATTTGAGATGTTCCCCATCATTCCAAAATCATAAAAAATTAATTTACCTTTACTTGAAACTGCTAGATTTCCTGGATGAGGATCTGCATGAAAAAACCCGTAATTTACTAATTGTTTTAAGTAGCTAATTGCACCTATCTCTGCAATTTTAGATAAATCAATTTCTTGTGATTTTAATTTTTCTAAATCGCTTATTTTTGTCCCTTCTACATAACTTAAACAAAGAACTTTTTCACTGCTCATATCCCAAATTACTTCAGGAACTTCAACATTTTCATCATCAAGAAATTGCTGCCTAAATCTTGCTGCATATTGCGCTTCGCAATTAAAATCAAGTTCTTTCATCAGAACTTTCCTACACTCTTTAGCAATCTCCACCCAGTTTCTACCTCGACTCCAATTCTTATTTTTCTGTAATAATCCTGCTATTTGCTGCATTATGCCCAAATCCATAACAAACAATTCTTTTAAATTAGGTCTTTGAACTTTAAATACTACTTTCTTACCATCTTTTAATGTCGCCCTATGGACCTGAGCTAGTGATGCTGATCCAACCGGATCAGATATTATTTGATCTATTTCATTAAACTTAGATCCTAGTTCCTCTCTTATCGTTTCTTCAACTAGCGCAAATGAAAAATTAGGAACTTGATCCTGCAGTTTAGACAATTCTTGTATCCAGGTATTAGGAATTAAATCAGGTCTCGCTGATAATAATTGTCCAATTTTTATAAATGCTGAGCCAAGCTTTATTAATTCATTAGTAAACCACCTAGCTCTTTTAATTTGTACCCTACTTTTTTCATTGTTCTTTTTTTGGAAAATTGAAAATCTAATATTATCTATCCATAAATTAATTAAAAGCGAAATCAGAGTTATCCAAATAAGAAAGGCCCTCTTCAATTTTTTTAAACGATAATGAAAAATTTGATAACTCATTTAATTTGATTATTTATAGTTTTATTAAGAAGATCAATTTGCTGATTGATACCTTCAATTTCATTTAAGGCTTTTTTTATTTTGGAATCTTGATAAGTATTTGAGGACTCATTTTCTTGAATATTTTCCGCTTTTTCCATTCTTGAGGCTTCTTCAATTATGGATTCTTTCAAACTATCAAATTCTTTTTTGAGAATTTCTGGAGCATCTTGAGCAATATTTGTTGCTTCTTCAATTTTTTCAACTAATATCTCGTTTAATTTTTCGGTTACTTTCTTAATGGCAGCTTTTAAAAGGTAGTCAGAGTTGGTCATAAAGATATATTGTTTCTACGGCAATTTTTTTTTCAATATGAATTAATAATAGATCAATACAGAACATTTCACGTAAATGATCATTTTGATAATTAATTTTTTATGTTTTTCCTATGTAAGTTTGTTTCTATATTATGCTTTTTTCCTTTTTTTCTTTTAACTTATATTTATAAACATGGTTAGGTATTTACATTAAAGATTTCTTCTAACCAAGAGCTCATCTAATTAACTACTAAAAAGGAGTTTTATTAAATTGGAAATCATTGAGTCAGATGTAGTTATTATCGGAGGAGGCCCTGCCGGATGTACTTGCGCACTTTATACATCTCGTTCAAACTTAAAGACAGTAATTTTAGATAAAAATCCATCTGTTGGAGCCTTAGCAATAACCCATCAAATAGCTAATTATCCAGGTGTTCCGGTTGATATAAGTGGGGAGAAATTACTTACTCTAATGAGAGAACAGGCTGTGCAATATGGTACAGACTATAGAAGAGCACAAGTGTTTGGGATTGAAGCTAGTGGAGAATGGAAAATGGTTTATACACCCGAAGGTACTTTCAAAGCTAAAGCACTTGTACTTGCAAGTGGTGCAATGGGTAGGCCTGCATCATTTAAAGGCGAAGCGGATTTTCTTGGCAAGGGAGTAAGTTATTGTGCCACTTGTGATGGGGCTTTTTATAAAAATAGAGAAGTTGCCGTTGTTGGAGTGAACAAGGAGGCTATTGAAGAGGCAACTGTCCTAACTAAATTCGCATCAACCGTGCATTGGATTACATCAAGTGACCCCAAATCAGATAATGAAGAAGCTATGGAATTGATGGGTAATTCAAATATAAAACATTGGAGTAGAACAAGATTATTGGAAATATTGGGTGATGAAATGGGTGTTAATGGGGTTATTGTAAAAAATAAGCAAGAAGAAAATCCTATCAATTTAAATTTAGATGGAGTCTTTGTCTATATGAGTGGTTCAAAGCCGATTACTGATTTTTTAGGTGATCAAATTGCTTTAAAAGAAGACGGAGGAGTAATTGTGGATGACTTTATGTCTACAAACTCTGATGGAGTATGGGCTATTGGTGATATAAGAAATACACCATTTAAGCAAGCAGTCGTTGCGGCTTCTGATGGATGTATTGCCGCGATGTCAATTGATAGATATTTAAATAGTAGAAAAAATATAAGAGTAGATTGGATTCATTCTTAAAAATAAATATTATTTCATTAACTTAAAGGGGTGTTGCTTCAGAAATATAAGCTACTCCTCCGTAGTAGCTTAAATCGTCCCTAATGTTATCTCTCATTTTATCAATTAATTCTTGCTCACAAAAAACAATTACATGAGCATTTGCTCCTAATCCTGTGAATTCCATATCTTCAGTTACAACTCTTTCAGGTCCTCTGCCTGTAGCGTGTTTCATAACTGTATATCCAGGAACATTAGCTTTTTCTAATGTTTTAATAATTGCATCTAGTTCTCTTTCACTAAATATCAAGTCTAATCTTTTCATTTTTATAAAGTGGACAATGGAATAATAGTATTTACTAAACCCATGTATATGGGAATGCCAAGAACTATATTGAATGGGAAAGTTAGACCTAGTGTAGTTGAAATATAATAACTAGATTTAGCTTCTGGAACTGTCATCCTCATCGCTGCAGGAACTGCTAAATAAGAGGCGCTTGCACATAAAACCACAAATAAAAGTGCGTTGCCAGGTCCTAAAGATAAAAATCTTGCAACGAAAACACCAATAAATGCATTAAACAAAGGCATAAAAATTGCAAAGGCAATTAAGAAAGAACCCGCACTCTTCAGTCGCGGCAATCTTTGAGCAGCGACTATTCCCATATCTAACAAGAAGAAGCATTCTGCTCCATAGAATAATTGTCCAGTAAAAGGCTCCATTTTTGCAATCCCTGAGGGATTACTGGAAGCAGTAAGAAATCCTACAATTAAGCTTGAGAGCAATAAATATACTGATCCATTCAAAAGCGATTCATGTAATATTGCGCTTAGATGCATTTTTCTAGATTTTGGTCTATTTTTGGGAGCTGCAAATTTAACAAGTAATAACCCAACAATTATTGCAGGAGATTCCATTAAAGCTAAGGCGCCAACCATAAACCCATCAAAGGCTATTTTTTGACTTTCCAAAAAACTTTCTGCGGAAATAAATGTGACAGCACTAATTGAACCGTATGCTGCTGCTATTGCAGCTGAATTAAAGACATCGAACTTAAATCTTAAAATTAAAAATCCAATCAGAGGGATTACAAGTGACATCAGTATTGCAGCACTTAAAGTAGGCAATACTTGATCTGTAAAACCACTTTTCTGAATCTCTATACCTCCTTTAAACCCAATAGCTAGTAGCAGATATAAGGAGAAGAGTTTAGGTAATGGAGCTGGTATTTCTAAATCAGATTTAAAGAGTACTGATATTGCTCCAATCAAAAAGAAAAGAACTGGCGGGGCTAATACATTTTGCAGAATTGGATTTATTTCCATAAATTACTAGGCTATTTCATTTAGAGCAGTTTCTAAAGCTTCTTTTCTTGTTTCAATAATGCCTTCAACTCCAAACTTAGCTAGTCTGTCTTTTACTTTTTCATTAGCACCAGCAACAAATGCTTTTCTGGAATTATTTTTTGCTTCTTGCATCATATCCTCTATTGCGAGAGTCGCCGTTACTCCAAGTCTTGGTACATCTGTGATATCTAATATCAAAACTTTGTAGTTTCTTACAAGCATCATTCTTTCAGATATTCCTTTAGCTGCTCCAAAACTAAGTGGACCTTTTAATCTAAACAACATTACTTCTCCTGAACATCTATCCAGAAGTGCTTTTTCATCAGCAGGTAATGCATTTTTAGCTTGATCATCTTTTGATAAAGGATTATCCTCATCCATCCCTTCTAGTTGAGTTTCGGTTATTGAATCAATAGTAAGCATATTTGCTATGAATACACCTACTAAAACTGCCCAAATTAAATCCCAAAAAACAGTCATTAAAAGTACGCCGTACATTACTACTGATGTTTTTAAAGATAATTTGTGAGCCCTCCTCAAGAATCCCCAATCAATAATATCTAGGCCTACTTTTATAAGAATTCCTGCTAGCAATGCAGTCGGTATTTGTTCAGCTAAAGGTCCTGCGCCAACTAAAACTATCAACAAGACAACTGAGTGAACCATGCCAGAAATGGGAGTTGATCCTCCAGATTTAACATTTATAACTGTTCTCATGGTTGCTCCTGCTCCAGGTAAACCTGAAAACAGACCTGCTATAGCATTTCCTATTCCTTGACCAATAAGTTCTCTATCAGAATTATGTTTTGTTTGAGAGATATTGTCTGCTACTAGAGATGTAAGTAAGGAGTCAATAGCGCCAAGTACTGCTAGGACTAATCCTGCCTTGAAAATAATTGGGAAATATTGATTAAAACTTGGGAAATTTAAAGATGGAACTCCCCTCGGGATTTCTCCAATTCTATCAATAGCTCCGTCTCCAAAAATTAAAATTGATAATGGAGTTACTATCAATAAGGCCAGTAGAGGAGAGGGAACCCATTGACTTATTTTTCTAGGAGTTAGAAATACTATACCTAGAGTCATTATTGCAACTCCTATAGCAGCACCATTTGGCTGGAAATTTGAAAATACAGTAGATAAAGATTCGACTACCCCACCACGAGTGCTAATACCTAGTAATGGTCCAATCTGAAGTGCAATAATTATGACTCCAATACCAGACATAAATCCTGATACAACAGAATATGGAACTAAAGTAATGTATTTTCCGAGTTTTAGAATCCCAAATAATATTTGCATTAAGCCGCCAATGACTACCGCTGCCATCACTAAAGGTAAAATTTGTCCTGCAGAGAGATCTCTTGGAACCCCTACTGCTGCTAAGCCTGCTACTACGCCAGCGACAGTTACACTCATGGGACCGGTAGGTCCACTAACTTGAGCAGGTGTTCCACCGAACAATGCTGCTAAAAAACCAACTACTACTGCCCCATATAGTCCATAAATTGCTCCGCCAGGTCCTAACGCAGCATTACCAAAAGCAAGAGCGAGAGGTAAAGCCACCACTGCGGCTGTGATCCCTCCTAGAATATCTCCTCTTACATTCTTTAAATGAAATCCATTAATTATTTTCAAAGATACTCTCCTTAAAATAAATACTTGACTAAAAGATACTATCTCTTTATGACGTAAATTTGTGAAAAATGAAGTTTGTGCAAAATATTTTTGTAACTTTTTTTTGCTTTTTTTAAATAAATTTTAGTTACTTTTCCTGAACAAAAGTAGTCTCTGATTGATTTATGTGCGAGGCAAGCGATTAATGTATTAGATAAATATTTTTCAATTTAATAATATTCAAATGACTTCGATTATTCGTCCAAGAAGATTAAGAAGAACTGAGGCAATTAGAGAAATGGTTAGAGAAAACCATTTGGCGGCATCGGACTTTATCTATCCATTATTTATTCATGAAAAAGATTTTAAAGAGGAAATTTCCGCAATGCCCGGAACTTTTAGATGGGATATTAATGGCTTATTAAAGGAGGTTACTAGGGCATGGGAATTGGGAATTAGATGTGTGGTTCTTTTCCCAAAGATTAATGATAGCTTAAAGACTGAAGATGGAGCAGAATGTTTTAATGAGGACGGTTTAATACCTAAAGCTATTCGAATATTAAAAAAAGAGATTCCAGAAATGGCAATAATGACAGATGTTGCCTTGGACCCTTACTCATGTGATGGACATGATGGCTTAGTTGATGAAACTGGAAAAATATTGAATGATGAAACGATTGAAATTTTAAAAAAACAAGCTTTAACTCAAGCTAGAGCTGGAGCAGATTTTATTGGCCCTAGTGACATGATGGATGGGAGAGTTGGAGCAATTAGGACTGCTCTTGATAGTGAAGGATTTAGTGATGTAGGTATTATTAGTTATACAGCTAAATATTCATCTGCTTATTATGGTCCGTTTAGAACTGCTTTAGATTCGGCTCCTAGAGAAAATAGTAAGAAAGTAATTCCAGACAATAAGTCTACATATCAAATGGACCCTGCCAATTCAAAAGAGGCTTTAATTGAATCTGCATTGGATCAGTATGAAGGAGCTGATATTTTGATGGTAAAACCAGGAATTTCATATTTGGATATTGTTTATAGACTAAGCACATTTTCAAATAAGCCCATAGCTGCATACAACGTTAGTGGGGAGTATTCCATGGTAAAGTCTGCTGCTTTGAAGAACTGGATTAACGAAAAAGATATTGTTTTAGAGACATTACTTAGTTTTAAAAGAGCAGGCGCAAAATTAATACTCACTTATCATGCTTGTGATGCATCTCAATGGTTGCAGGATACTTAAAAACTCATTATTAACAAAAATTTAGTTTATTCTTAGATAAGTAATAATTTAATTGCTTTGTTTTGAAGTTTTCACAAGGAGTAAATAGGATTGGTCACATTGCACTTAGAGTAGAGAATCTCGAAAGGGCGAAATCTTTTTATATTAAGTTGGGTATGAATTTGGTTTGGGATGATAAAGATTGGTCTTATTTAGAGGCAGGTAAAGGGAAAGATGGACTTGCGTTGTTAGGCCCTAGCTACAAAGCTGCAGGGCCTCACTTTGCTTTTCATTTTGAAAATAAAAAAGAAGTGGAAAATATTCAAAATGATTTAAAAAATTCTGGTGTAAAAGTTGGTCCTTTACATGAGCATAGAGATGGAACAGCATCCTTTTATATGAAGGATACTGAAGGAAACTGGCTTGAGATGCTTTATGTTCCTCCCGAAGGGATTCAATCGAATGTTTGATTCTTTTTTTTTGTATGCAAGAGAAAAGTTATTTTAAAAAATCATATTCAGATAACACCTTAGAAGAAGAATCTATAAACCTTTTAGAGTGGGATTCATTAAAAAAGCATTTATCTTCATTCGCCTCAACGGAAATGGGTAAACGATCAATTTTAAGTTTTGTTATACCTTCAGAATACGAGGCATCTAAAAGACTTTTAAATGAAACTGTTGAAATTAATGAGCTAGAAAAAAATTTAGATAAATCAATTAGTTTTTCTGATGTTTTTGATATTAGTAGAAATATTGAAATTTGTTCGAAGGGAGGTGTAATTTCATCTTCTGAATTGTTAGAAATAGCGAAAACAATCGCTGCAGCAAGAAATTTAAAAAAAATCTTATTAGATTTTGAACAAAGGCCTTATATTTCATCATTCACAAAAAATTTAATTGACCATCAGAATATCGAAACGATTTTTAAAAAAGGCATTGAATCGAATGGGAGGATTGCAGACAATGCTAGTAATGAACTATCTATTCTTAGAAAAGAATTTTTATCTAAGAAACTTGAAAGAAAAATATTAGTTGAAAAATTTATTCAAAAGAATTTAGCTTATTTGCAAGATACTACTATTGGTGATCGATATGGAAGGCCTGTTTTAGCGGTGAAAGTTAATTATGTAGATAAATTTAAAGGAATAATTCATGACTCTTCATCTTCAGGAAATACAGTATATTTTGAACCTGAAAGTGTAGTAACTAAAGGTAATAAGATTGCTTCTTTAGAGGCTAGGATCACAGCAGAAGAATTTAAATTACTTAAGCAATGGTCTCAGGTTGTTAGTGATAATTCAAAAAATCTTATTGAAATGGCATCCATTTTATTAAGATTAGAAAATGCCCTAACTCGTTCAAGATATTCGAAATGGATTGGAGGTAAAACTCCTACATTTGAGAAAAATCCTATTATTTCTTTAATTGGTTTTTCTCATCCATTATTGATTTGGGAACATAAGAAAAAAGGAGCCCCTCCACCAGTAGCTGTCGATTTTTATATAAATAGAAATATTAAGGTTGTAGCTATTACAGGTCCAAATACTGGAGGAAAAACAGCAGCTTTAAAAGGTTTGGGCTTGTCTTTACTTATGGCTAGAGCAGGATTATTGATACCTTCAACTAATAATCCTATTATCCCTTTTTGTCCACATATATATGTGGATATAGGAGATAATCAATCATTAGAAGAAAATTTATCTACCTTCAGTGGGCATATATCCCGCATAAAAGAGATATTAAATTCTCTTGATTATAAAAAAGGATTATCAGTTGTTTTGTTAGATGAGATTGGATCTGGCACAGATCCTCTTGAAGGAAGTGCTCTCGCGATGGCTTTATTAAAAGAATTTGCAAATAAATCTGATATCACTTTGGCAACTACACATTATGGAGATATTAAGGCTTTAAAATATAATGACTCAAGATTTGAAAACGTATCAGTTGCCTTTGATGAGGAATCTTTGAAGCCAAAATATATACTCAACTGGGGTATTCCTGGGAGAAGTAATGCTTTGTCAATTTCAAAGAGAATTGGTCTAGATGAAAGCATACTCAATGAAGCTGCAAATTATCTAAAGCCAAAAGAAGTTGACAATATTAACAGTATTATTAAAGGACTTGAGGAAGAGAGGATTAAACAACAAAATTCTGCAGAAGCTGCTGCAGAATTAATTGCAAGGACTGAAATATTACATGATGAATTGAAGAGAAATTATGAATATCAAAAAATAAATGCTCAAAAAATCCAGGAAATTGAAAGGTTTAAATTATCAAAACATATTATATCCGCTAAAAAAGAGGTGATAGATTTGATTAAAAAATTAAAAGATAAAAATGTTAATGGAGAGGATACGAGAATTATTGGAAAAAGATTAAAGGAAATTGAGACGGAACATTTAAACCAAAAAAAATCTGAAAAGTCAATATCATGGAACCCTCAGGTAGGCGATTTTGTAAAGATTAAAAGTCTAAATAGTACGGGACAAATTGTAGATTTAGATAAAAAAGGTGGTTTTTATGAAATTAAATGTGGTTCATTCAGAAGCACATTATCTGTAAATGACTTTGAAGGTATTAATGGAGAAAAGCCTAATTTCAAAAGGTCAAAAATTGAGATCAAGTCTACGAGAGAAGATTTTTCTTTTTCTAAAATTAGGACGAGTAAAAATACAATTGACGTAAGAGGGTTAAGAGTTCATGAAGCCGAAATAATTATTGAGGAGAAAATTAGAAAATTTCATGGACCGTTATGGATTGTTCATGGAATTGGCACAGGGAAATTAAAGAAAGGACTAAGAAATTGGTTATCAGGTTTAAATTATGTTGATAAGATAGAAGATGCAGCTAACAACGAGGGTGGCCCTGGTTGCAGTATTGCGTGGATAAAATAAAATTTAAAATACCTAGAAAAAAATTAATAAAAGTATTAAGTGCAATTTATTGATCAAGCCAACATTATTCTTAAAGCTGGAAAAGGTGGAAATGGAATAGTTTCATTTAGAAGAGAAAAATTTGTTCCTGCTGGAGGACCTTCGGGGGGAAATGGTGGCAGAGGGGGTTCAGTTATTTTGATGGCTGATAATAATCTTCAAACATTATTAGATTTCAAATTCAAACGTGAAATAATTGCTGAAGATGGATTCAAAGGAGGTCCTAATAAGAGATCAGGTGCTTCAGGTGAGGATACAATCCTTAAAGTACCCTGCGGTACAGAAATAAGGGATATTAAAAGCGGCATTATTTTAGGAGACTTAACTAAACATAAACAGAGTTTAACTATTGCTATTGGAGGAAGAGGTGGACATGGTAATGCTTACTATTTAAGTAATCAAAATAGAGCCCCAGAATCATTCACTGAAGGAAAAGATGGTGAGATATGGGAGGTTCAATTAGAACTAAAACTTCTTGCAGAGGTTGGGATTATAGGTCTCCCAAATGCTGGGAAAAGTACCTTGATTTCTGTGGTATCATCTGCCCGTCCAAAAATCGCAAATTATCCTTTCACAACCTTAATACCTAACTTAGGTGTAGTAAGAAAAATTGATGGGAATGGTTGCCTTTTTGCGGATATTCCTGGATTAATATCAGGCGCAGCTGATGGAGTAGGTTTAGGTCATGATTTTTTAAGGCATATCCAAAGAACAAAGATACTTGTTCACTTAATTGATGCAATTGCAGAAAATCCTTTACATGATTTTGAGATAATTGAGCAGGAATTAAAAAAATATGGAAAAGGTCTTTTAGATAAAGAGAGGATAATAGTATTGAATAAAATGGAGCTGGTAGATGATGATTATTTGAAAATAATTTCAAAAAAGTTAGAAGATTTATCTAAAAAGAAAGTTTTAGTTATTTCTTCATCTTTAAAAAAAGGTTTATCTTCACTGCTTTCTGAAGTATGGAAAAGGATCTAACTTAAATTTAAAATTTTTTTGTAAAAAAAACACTTGATTTAATAATGAAAATTAGTCATAAATAAGATACCTCTTTAAATACAATATGAATTTCTATACTTGCTTTGATCAACAAGGAAAAATAATAGCTAGATGTCAAACCATTCAAGATATTGAGGTTTTGAAGAAAATGGGAAGACCAATTGTAGAAGTCAAGGAAATGAAAAATGAAGAGTCTGTTGTATGTTCACTTACAGGAAGTCCATCCGACTTTAATAGAGATTACTAAATAGAATTAATAAATAAAAAAAGGGCTTTTGGAGCCCTTTTTTATTGTGCATTATCTATCAAAAGAAAACTTAATCATCATAAACAAGACATTCTGGTTCATCCGGGTTGGCATCGCAGAATAGTTCTAAAGCGTTAGGGTCATGTTTATCATCTGGATGATGATCCTTATACTCTTCGAGTTCTTTTAACTCTTCAGTTAAATGTCTGACCTTTGGAAGATTGCCCTCTGCTTTTGCAGATTCGATTTCCGATTGATCTTTTTGGATGTGTTCGTCAATGGATTTCATTTTAAGCTTTTCGTACTTTAGTAGACATACATAACATAGTTAATTTCTAATGAAATTGCATTATCTATGAACTAAATAAGTGTTCATTACAACATCATTTTTTTTGAAATTGATTTATTTATTTTTTTAGGTCTCTACTTTAATTATTTCCTTTAGCGATGGTAAAACTGGGATTATTTGATTTGGGTTTAAAGGGAATAATGCTTTGTAGTAATCTTTTTTCCATTCATTGTCGAAGCATGTCCTATTTACGTTAGATAATTTAAAGAATTTTAATCTCCATTCAATAATCTTTTCAAAACTTGATAGTTCTTGTTCAGCACATTTAAAAAGTTTGCTATATATCAATTCCCATCTTATAAGCGTCGGAAAAAGGTAAATATCTGCGTAGGTTAACTCCTCTCCAAATATCCAGTCCCCTTTATTTTTCAGTAGTAAATTTTCAATTTCATTTATAGCTGCGAAAAGATTTTTACTTGCTTTTTCATAAGCTGACTGGTTTCTGGCGAAACCACATTTATACACGCCATCATTAATGCTGTTATTAATTAAATCTAAAAATTTTTGATTACAATCTTTAATAATTAATGCCTGGTATTTCGATTCACTTTTTATTGAATTGAGTAGTCTTATAATTTGTGAACTTTCATTAGACAGAATATTTACTTCATCTTTTACAAAGCTAATTAAAAGAGGTAATGTCGCTCTAAAAATAAATTTTTTTTTTGCTTTTTTGTAAAGGTCTGAAAGTCTTATACATCCCTTAATCTTTGTATTGAAAATCCATTCGCCATGCTCAAAATCTGCCTTTAAAAAAATTACTTTAACTTTTTTAGATAAATTTTTTATTTCGTGTATGAGTAAAGTTCTTTGACACCAGGGACAAGAATGACCTACTAATAAATAAATTTGTCCATTCTCATTATTAATATCGTATTCACTATTAATGGTTATACCTTTAGGCCTTTTATAATTACCATGTAAATCTGATGGCGCGAAGCCATTCATTAATTGGGTCCAAAACCAAAACCAGAATTTTCTGGAGGCCTTTATAAGGTATTTATTTTGCATAAAATTTTATTTTTAAAGAAAAAATGACTATTCAAAGAATACTTATCGTTTCAGGCACTCATGGGAATGAAATTAATCCTGTTTGGGCTGTTAAGCAATTTAATAGAAAGGAAAATAGTTTAAATAATGGTATTGAGTATGAGTACATCATAGGTAATCCTGCTGCCTATGAAAAAGGTTACAGATATATAGATGTAGATTTAAATAGATCTTTTCAAGAAAGTGAGAATTTTGATCAACACAAGAATAGCTTTTATGAAACTAATAGAGCCAATTTTTTAGTAGATGAATTTGGAATTGAAGGATCTAAACCCTGTCAAATTGCAATCGATTTGCACACTACTACTGCAAATATGGGAACAAGTATTGTTATGTATGGGAGGAGATTCAAAGATTTTTGTTTAGCTGCATTACTGCAGAACAAATTTGGATTGCCTATTTATTTGCACGAAGAAGATAAAGCCCAAACAGGCTTT
Organism: Prochlorococcus sp. AG-355-P18; assembly: GCA_003280515.1. Taxonomy (GTDB): domain Bacteria; phylum Cyanobacteriota; class Cyanobacteriia; order PCC-6307; family Cyanobiaceae; genus Prochlorococcus_A. The sequence continues at coordinate 835 of QCER01000002.1, read as the reverse complement.
CTTGTAGAAGCTTGGCCATGTGGTTTAGTTATTGAAATAGGAGCTGTCGCACAAAATTTTTATGATCAAAATATTATAAATAGATTCTCTCTAATAATTAGCTCCCTAAGAGAAGAGATAGATAAATTAAAAAATAAACTTATAGAACTCCCAAAGGAATTAGTGGTTCACGTTCATCAAGGAAGTATAGATTATCCAAGAGATGAAAAGGGAGATATTGATGGCATAATTCATCCTGAGAGAATAAACCAAGATTGGAAAATGATTAAAAAAGGAGATCCATTATTTCTGGATAGCCAAGGAATAATCCACAAATATGAAGGGGACCAATTGATTTGGCCTGTTTTTATTGGAGAAGTTGCTTATAAGGAAAAAAAAATTGCCATGAGCTACACAAAAAAAGAAGTGATTTGTTCCAAAAAACAATGGGTTCAAGAGTTTGAAAGTTTTTAAATTAAGAAACCGGAACAATAAATCGTTGAAAACTAATAAGGATTTTTTATTTTATAGATAAGTTTATTTAATATTTAATACTTTTACTTTTTTTCTAATTTTTTAAACCTTAAAAACCTAAATTCTTTCACTCCAATAAATAACAGCTCCAAAAGCCTCTAATTGCAGTCTTCTATGCTTAGCCTCTTTTAAGGAAACTACCTCTCTAGATCTTTGTCCGTTAAGAAGCCATTCGATTATTACCAAGTTGAATCCTCAATAACAAAGAAAATCTTAAGACATGGAAGTTCTTTTCTCCTGTTTTTCAAAAAATAAGTTTACTTAAAGAAAAAATATTTACACAATTTTAGCGATTTTGGTCTAAAATCTTCGAAGCGGAATT
>QCER01000001.1 GCA_003280515.1 Prochlorococcus sp. AG-355-P18 | reverse complement strand
TAGTTCCTGAAGATGATGAAAAACTTATAAAGATCTCTAATCCTTTGTTATTAGAAACAAGCTGTCTTAGAGATAATATCTGGAAAGAACATTTGGAGATAGTGAACCGTAATATTAAAGCTGGACAAGCAAGTTGTTATATATTTGAAATTGGAAATGTTTTTCAAAGGAAAACTGAGTTTATTCAAGAAGAAGTTCTGAATGGTGCGATTTATGGAAATAAAAAATTTGGAAAATGGATAAATTCTGGTAAAGATAACGATCTTAATTATTTCCAGGCCAGAGGAAAGTTAAAGGAGGCTTTATCATCTTTGAACATAAAAATTGATGATAAACCTTCTGATTCAATTGATTTTCTTCATCCAGGAAGAACAGCAAAATTAGTTATTGAAGGGAAAGATGCGGGATATTTTGGTGAAATACATCCCAAACTAATATTAGAAAAGAAGTCATTAAAAAAAGTTTATTTATTCAACATAAATATTTCTAACCTCTTGGGAGCTAGTACAAGAAAAAATAAATGGATTCCAATATATAAGCAATACCCAATTGTTCCGAAAATGGAAAGGGATATAAATTTTGTTTTCAGTAAGAAATTTTTAATTAGCGAAATAACATCACAAATAAGAAAAACAGGAAAAAATCTCTTAGAGGATGTAAATTTACTTGACGTTTTTGAAGATACTAAATTTGGGGATGATCATATAAGTTATACATTTAGATTATCTTATAGGGATAAAGATAAAACATTACTGGACTCTGACATTACATCAATACATTCAAATATCATTTCTAATGTTGAAAAATGTTTTAACACTAAATTGAGGTATTAAAAGTATTGCTAATCTCAAATAAGACTATAAATTAGTCTATTTATGATTCTTATATAAGATAAATAATAATCCTATAAAAGTAATTAATGTTGTATTATAAAGTTCATGATTAATCTACTATCACTACTTCTATCTTCAGTGCTGTGGGTTCAAGTCCCTCAGTGGTCAGATGATTGGTCAAAATGTGCTGTCGACATACCAGATGCATCATGTCACTGGTATATTACTGCACCAGATAATACTTTTGGCGAAGGCTTTGATTGGGCTAGCGCCCCTTGGTTTGATGCTAATGGATTAAGTGATGTCCCTAGTATTGATAGGCAAACTGCCATTGAGAAGCTTCAATCTAAGTAGTACTGTCTTTAAGGCAGTACGGAAGAAAATAAAAGTCCCTTATAGCAAGGCTTTCTAGCTCAAATTATTTTTTAGGACAATTAAAGGACATAGACTATTGATTAAATATTCATTTTTTATTTTTCCTAAGTAATAAACTGTTTGGGTATGGATTATCCAAATTGAAAATTAATTTATCTTATTTATCTATTATGAGACTAGATAGTAGACTTATATTTAGTCTTATATAAGAAATACTATACAATGAAATTTTTATTTTCTAAAAATATAATTTATTAAAACTCCATTTATACATAATTATTATTTCCATAAATTTGAATAAAAATAATTGATGATAAATAGAAATTATAAATTTAAAATCTATCTTATATGAGACTATTAATTAGACTTATAAATAGTCTTATTTGAGAATTAGTATACTAATTTCTATATAGATTTTTTAGCAATTGATACGCTTCATTTAATTTTCTCATTTGATCTGTTGATCCTCCAGCATCTGGATGCGTCTCTAAGGCTATTGATTTATAAGCCTCCCTAATTTTACGGAACGTATGTGCGGATCCTGCGGATGTTGATAAATTCAATAATTTTAGTGCTCCATGTACTGTCATTGTTGAGTCCAAAGTTTCAAATGAATTTGATCTATTAATTCGCTTAAATCTACTTACAAATCTTCTCATAAGTGTTGGTATTCTATTTATCAGGTCAGATGTAGCAAATGGGTCTTCTAAAACGCCAATCATTAATAAAACAATTTCAAGGGTTGGATTTTTTTTTACCCAAAATGGGCATAATTCTGACATTAATTTATTGGCTGCACTCCACGTAAAGGGTAGATTTTCAGTTCCATCAAGATTTGGCCATATATCCCTTTCAAACCAATCTATCGAAGCTTCTACTACATGATGATTAGGAACTGATCCATATAAAGTTTTCCAATGATTAATTAACTCAATACGACATTTTATTAATTCAGTTTCTTTAATTGTATTAATTTGAATGTCATTAATATTCTCCTTTAATTTTTCACTATTAATACTTCTTCTTAGATTCTTTACTTTTTTTTCAACAAAATTGGGAAGGCTTATTTTTGAGTTGGCTTTTTCTTCATATTGATTGTTATTTTTAAATCTTTTATTCAAAGATATCTCATTAACTTCTTTTATTACGTCTGATTTAATTAATACCAATGCAGTATCTTCATCAATATTTAAATTTTCATTATTATTATTTTCGTTAAAATCTATTTCTTGCTGTTGGTTCTTAGGTAGTAAATCATCTTCATGAAGAAGTTCTTTAAGTATCTTTTCTATTACAGGCCCTCTTGCTCTAAATCCCCAATCTTTTCGTAATTGATCAAACCTAGAAATTAGTTCCTCAGGTAAATCAATTGAAATTCTTTTTGTATTTGAATTTTCAGGAATATTCAATAATATTTTCTTGAATAGTATGGAATTTATTTAATTTTATTCAAAAAAAATTGAAAGTCCATACGGAATATTGTTTTTAAATTAAAACTAATTAATTTTTATGTCGCAAGTCAATTAAGTATCTTTTTATAATAAAGTAAAAATGTTTAATTGTTATCTCAAGTCATCTAAAGAAAAAAAGAGTTTTTATCAACGTAAAAAGTTAGAAATGCTCAATTATATTAAGGATTCACTTGAACGTAAAATTGCCTCCGTAACAGCCTCTATAGAAGTTCTTGAAAGTCAAATGAGCAGGGATAAGGAAGTTGAATTAACTAACTAATATTCAAACAAAACTTTCTAGAAGTTTTTCAGGGCCAAATTTCTTTAAATAATTAATATTTGAATTTTCAGTTACTAAAATATATCCTGCAAATCCTAAACCGTTAATACTGAAACCATGAATATGATCATTTTTCCTTTTTATAATAGCGATCCATTTATTAGTTATTAAAATATTGTAAGGATAGTTAGGTTTCTTATCACTAATAGGGTCCCCAAGTCCTAATTTCTTGCATAATTCTAAGTAAAATTTAAAAAGACATGATGGGTCTTCTAAAAAATTAAATTTGGATACAATAATACTTTTTTTAAGCTTACTTTCTAGATTTTGATACGAGTTCATCTCTAAAAACCACTTTTCTCTAGGGCATGATTTCTCACCTTTAGATCTACGCAGAAGTTGAAAATGCCTGTGAGGTTGACTTGCTCCAGCAATTGGAGAACTATTGAAAAACCATAATCCACTAGTATCTTTATTAACTTGTTGGATCGCTCTCCAATCTTTAATATCTAACCATCCATTTTGAGGTTTCCATTTATTTGTAATAAGTAAAATATGACCTTTTTGTACAGGGTACTTATTTAATATTAATTGATGATGGTCACCAATTTTATCAATTTCTAGTATCTTTTCCCAAGGACAAAATGGATTTTGCTTAGGACCATAAATTTTTTTTTTATTAAATTTTGAAGTATCGAGTTTCCTAATTATGAAGTCGTCTTTTTCATATAAATCTCTTGTAATAATATCAGTTTTGAGGGGATATAATGATTCATCATCAATTGATAATCGAGTTTGTTCTAGTGCTTTTTTCCAATATATTTCTAAACTCATTTAAAAAAATTTATCATTATCATTTTAAAAAAAAAAATAAACTTGTAATTACTTTTTATTAAATTGATATTCTTTCAATTTTTCTAGAGGTACTGACTCTAAGACAACAATATTCGTTGATTCTAATATGACTTTTGGTGCAAGACCGTCTAATAATGCTTGCTTCCACCTATCAAGACAAATACACCAATGATCACCATCCTTTAGTCCTGGGAAGGAATAAATAGGCATGGGAGTTATTAAATCATTACCTTGTGATTTACTATATCTCAGGAAATTATCATCCATTACACAACATATGGAATGATTCCCTCCATCATTTTTGTCATAGTTGCAAAATCCATCCCTGAACCACCCTGTCATAGGTGCGCAACTACAAATCTGAATTTCGTCTCCAAGGACATTTAACTGATTTTGATTATTTATGGTCATAGATTTTTTAATAATAATAAAACACCAACATTTCTTTAAAAAAGGTTGACGAGTATGGGGGGTAAGGAGGTAATAATTCTAATAAGGTTTTTTTCATTATGGATTGGGACTTTACTGAAAACATTGCATTTAAAGCTCTTTATGAAGCTTTTAAAGATAGTGATGAAACTTCAGCATTAGAATTTTTATCTAGTGATGGTGCTTCATATTATCTTGAGTTAACACAGGATGCCGCGGGTGAGGGACTTGATCTGGGTGATAATGAAACGATGGAAGAACTACAGGAAGAAATTATTGAATACTTAGAAAACAACTAAATTTTAGCTTAAGCACTGAAATATTTAGCTTTTGAGTGTAGTGAAATGATAGCTGTAGTACTTTGTTCTGGATGAAGTTGTTCAGATTCATCTATGGTCAAGTTTATTCTTTTTGCATCCAACAATGATAATTGTATGTTTGAATCAGATACTTTTGGACATGCCGGATAACCAAAAGAATATCTAGCTCCCCTATATTTTTGAGCTAGTATTTCTCTATTTTTAGTTGGTTCTTCAGACCTAAAACCACATTCAATACGAATTAATGCATGGACATACTCAGCTAGAGCTTCTGCTAATTGCACCGTAAGTCCATGGAATAACAAATAATCGCTATATTTATCTTCTTTAAATAATTTTTGAGAATATTCACTAGCAATATCGCCCATGGTTACTGCCTGCATAGGAAATATATCTATCGGTTTATCATTTTTCAAATCACAATAAAAATCAGCTATGCATAAATTATTCCCAGATTTTTGTCGTGGAAAATTAAATTGGGAAATTTTATTTAATGATTTCTCATCAAATAAGAAAATACTATTATCTTTTCTCCCGCATCTGAAATATCCATAAACTGCTTTGGGTGATATAAGTTTTTTCTCTATAATTATCTCTAACCATTTATCTAACAATGGTTTAGCATATGAATCTAAATAGTTATTGTATTCATCTACGCTTTGGTTTTTTCCTTTTTTTATTTGCCATTGCCCGCTAAAAAGAGCTTTTGTATCTAAATAGAATATTAACTTATTTAAATCTATATCAACATCTTTCAAGACTTTCGTTCCCAAGAAAGGGGCTTGAATTGGATCTTCTTCATTTATAAATTTAGATCTTATCAAATTTTCTTTTAAATTTAATTTGGTAGTCTCGGTATGTATTGATATTGATTTTTTAACATCTTGAGGGTTGGATTTTGATGAGGCTAAATTAATATTTATACCCTCATTGTTAATGAAACCTTCTGTATTTGACCAATTACCCTTTTTCTTATTTTCCATATATTCATTCATAAATTTAAGATCAGTGAACGCATCTTTTCCGTACAAAATTTTCCCTTTATATATTTTGCTGCAGTCCTCATTTACAAATTTTGGGGTTAAGGCTGCGCCTCCTAATATTACTGGGACACTAATATTTTCATTGTTAAAAGCCTCTAAATTATCTTTCATAAAAGCAGTTGATTTAACAAGTAATCCGCTCATAGCGATGCAATCTGCATTGTGCTTTTTTTGTGCATCTATAATTGCTGAAACATCTTGCTTTATTCCTAGATTTATTACGTCATAACCATTATTTGTAAGTATTATATCTACCAAATTTTTTCCAATATCATGTACATCGCCTTTGACAGTTGCAATTAAGAGTTTTCCATTTGATATGTTTTCATCTACAGTTTCCATATATGGTTCTAAAATTGAAACAGCAAATTTCATTGTTTCAGCGGATTGGAGTACAAATGGCAATTGCATTTGACCTGAGCCAAATAAATCTCCTACAACTTTCATCCCATCTAGTAAAAAGGTATTAATTATTTCAAGAGGTTTATATCTTTTTAACGCTTTATTTAATTGATCCTCTAATCCTATTTTTTCTCCATCAATAATATGATTTTTCAGACTTTCTTCAAGAGTTAGGTTTTTATTGTCTGAAGATGCTTTTTTGAAATCTTGAATAGATAAATCTTGAAAAGCCTTTGTTAATTCAACTAATGGATCATAAATACAAATATCATCTTCAAATTCTCTTTTATCATAAATCAAATCTAAGCAAAGCTTTTTAGTTTCTTCAGAAATTTTTGATAATGGCAAAATTTTATTTGGTGCGATAATAGCAGAATCTAATCCTGCTTTAATACATTCATCTAAAAATATTGAATTTAAATTAATTCTTGATAATGGTGAAAGACCAAAACTAATGTTTGATATCCCAAGTATGATATGAATATCTGGGAAATTTTCACGAATTTTTAATATGGCACTAATAGTTTCTTTAGCATTTAATCTATCTTCTTCTATCCCTGTAGATATTGGCAGAGCTAATGGATCAAAAAATAGCTCATAATCTGACAAACCACATTCTCTTGTTCTATTAATCGCTCGTTTGACAATCTTATATTTTTTTTCTGAATTCCTTGCCATTCCATCTTCATCAATTGTTCCGATAACAAGACCTGAACCATACCCTAAGGCTAAATTTAAAACTTGATCAAACCTTTCATTGCCATCTTCGTAATTGGTTGAATTTATAATACATTTACCACCAGCTGACTTTAATCCACTTTCCATTTTGTCAGCATCTGTAGAGTCAATCATTAATGGTAAATTTATATTGGTAACTAGTCTTGAAGTTATTTCTTTCATATCTTTCACTCCGTCTCTGCCTACATAATCGACATTTACATCAAGAACGTGAGCATTTTCTTTTTGTTGTTGCTTGGCAATTGCAACTAAGCCATCCCAATCGTCGTTATTTAATAACTCCCTTACCTTTTTCGATCCACTTGCATTTAATCTTTCTCCTACTATCAAAATTGAATTGTCTTGTTTATATGGCACAGAGTTATATATTGATGAGGCAGATGGAATAAAACTGCTTGAATTTTTCTTACCATTGTTGTTAGTCCTTTCATTATCTTTAATTTCATCGATTATTGAAGATAGGTATTTTATATGTTCAGGTGTTGTCCCACAACATCCACCTATTAATTGAACATTAAAGTCATATATAAAATTCATTAACTGCATCTTCAATTCTATTGGCTTTAATCTATAGTGAGCTACACCACCAATATTTTCAGGAAGACCTGCATTGGGAATACAGCTTATAGCGAAGGGAGAATTTTCAGACAAATATTTAATATGTTCCTTCATTTGCTCTGGACCAGTTGCACAATTAAGTCCAAGGATATCTATATTAAATGGCTCTAATATTGTCAATGCAGAAGCAATATCAGATCCAACAAGCATAGTACCTGTTGTTTCCATTGTTATAGATACCATTAAAGGTATATCAATATTTTTATTTTCAAGAATTTCTTTTGATGCTAATAAGGCAGATTTAATTTGTAAAACATCCTGACAAGTTTCAATTAAAAGAAGATCAACTCCTCCATCTATAAGACCATAAATTTGTTCTTTATATGATTGCTTTAATTCATCAAAATCTATATGTCCTAAGGTGGGTAATTTAGTTGTTGGCCCAATTGAACCTGCTACAAACCTTGGTTTATCAACTGATGAGTATTTGGCAGCAGCTTTTTTTGCTATTAATGCCGCATTTTTATTTATCTTATAAGCCTTATCCGCAATATCATATTCATCAAGAACTATTGATGAGGCTCCAAATGTATTAGTTTCTATAACATGACAACCTGCTTCTAAAAATGAATTATGAACCTTCTCAACTACCTCTGGTGATGATAAAACAAGGTTTTCATTACATCCCTCTAATTCTTTTCCTCCAAAGTCATCCGCAGTAAGATTTAAGTTCTGAAAAGATGTTCCAGTACCTCCGTCAAAAATAATTAATGGTTTTTCATTTCTATTTAGATAGGTTCTGAAAGATTCCATTTTTAAGTAAAAATTAATTTATTTTAGTGAAATTCTTGTTACCCAATTATCATAGTCTTGAGAACGACCTTCTGTTATTTCTATAAGCTTACTTTTTAATTTATTCATTATTGGTCTTTCAACATTTAATTCAGTTGATTCAATTTTTTTAACTGGTGTAATTTTTGCTGCTGTACCAGTTAGAAAAACTTCATCTGCTATTAATAATTCTGTTTTATCAACAGGCCTCTCAATTACATTTATTCCAAATGATTTTGCTAATTCAATTACACTAGCTCTAGTAATCCCCTCAAGAATATCTTGATCAACACCAGGTGTGATTAAGTCTCCGTTCCTTACAATAAATAAATTCATACCACTAGCTTCGCTTACCTTACCACTTGAATTTAATAGTAGGGCTTCATCAAAACCCGATAAACTAGCTTCTGTTTTGGCTAATGAACTAGTAATATATGCTCCACTTATTTTTCCTCTTAAGGGGAGAGATCTATCTTCTTGTCTTGTCCAACTACTCATTCTACAAGAAACACCATCTGGTGATAGATAATCTCCTAATTCAATACAATAAATGAAGAAATCTGTTTCGATATTGTGTAACCTTGGAGCTATACCTAAATCGCTTGTATATACAAATGGTCTTATATAAATAGGTTTTTCTGGCTTGTTTCTTTTTATAACTTCTTCTAAGGCCTTAAAAATATAGTCTTCAGAAATTTCTGTTAAGAGTAATTTTGCACTTTGAGATAACCTTTTTATATGTTTATCAGTTCTAAACAAAAGGAATTCTTCTTTGTTTGTTGGGTTAGGTATCGCTCGCATTCCTCCAAATGCAGCAGTACCATAATGTAGTGCATGAGTAGCTATTGATATTTTTGCTTCTTTAAATGGAATACATTTACCTTCGAACCAGGCGTATGGAAGAAATTCATGCATATTTAATTTATTTAATTAAGGTAAACTTGTTTTATCCTACTTATGTATTCTAAACCTTATTTATATATAAAAATGCACAGGATATTAAATATAGCAGGAAATGAAAAGAATAAGGATGATTTAATTGAGCAACCAACTGCAGATTTTATTTTTATAACAAGTGTCAAGGCTGATTTAAATCTTATATCAAACTTATTGTTAGAAAAAGAATTTGCATCATTAAAAAATAATATAAGAGCTTTAGAAATTTCTAATTTAAATTCCTCAGCTCAAATAGATAATTATTTATTAAAAACAATTAATTATGCAAAAGTTGTCGTACTTAGAATATTTGGAGATAAAGGTACATGGAACTATGGAATTGAACAACTTTTAAATTGGCAAGCAGTTAATAAAAAAAGGAAGTTAATAATCTTATCAGGTACCATTGATCAGGAAATTTCCTTATGTGAAATAAGTAGTATAGATAAGTATATTGCATTAAATATTTCTAGATTATTAAGATCTGGAGGACTGGATAATTATAGAAAGTTTCTTAATTGTTTAAATTATTTAGTTGTAGATGAAAAATTAATTCCTGATGAGTTTTTAAATATTACTTTTTATGCAGATCCCTATTTATATGATTGGAAAAATGAAAAAGGCGAAAAGATAGGAATAATATCCTATAAATCACTTTTTTTGGCTAATGAAATTGAAGTAAACGAAAAACTTAACTTGCAATTAAGAAAATGCGGACTATCTCCTAAAACATTTTTTATTTCAACACTAAAAGATCATATTATTCAGAAGAAATTAATAGAAATTTTTAAAAAAGAAGATATTAAGCTAATAATTACAACAACTTCATTTTCTTCATCTCAAATCAAAAATAACGAATTAATTGAAAATTCAACAAATATTTTTAATTCTCTTAAAATTCCAATTTTACAGCTTCTTTCTTCTAATAGATCAAGAAAAAAGTGGTTAAATTCATCTATTGGAATGAATTCATCTGATTTATTAATGCAAATAATTATTCCCGAATTTGATGGAAGAATTACTACTTGTCCTTCAGCATTTAAAGAAATAATTTCTAAGAAAAATACACTTTATAGTGAAATAACTAGTTACAAAGCTGATCAAGTAGGTATTCAATGGATTTCAAAATTCGCAACAAATTATGTGAAACTCCAGAAACTTAATAATTTTGATAAAAGAATTTGTTTAGTAATAAGTAATTATCCAGTAAGGAACGGAAGAATCGGTAATGGCGTTGGTCTAAATACACCATCTTCAATAATAAATATTCTTAATTGGTTAAAAGAAGAAGGTTATGACCTTGGATCTTGTAATTATCCTCAAGATTCTTCAGAATTAATGTCAATGCTTATAAAATCTAGAACTAATGATATTGAATCTCAAAATAATAAACCATTAGATTACTTACCACTTAGTGAATATTTAAAATATTGGAATTATTTAGAACTTGATCCCAAAAATATTATTGTTAATCGTTGGGGTAAACCATCTGATGCGATCGATTTAGATAATAAAGGCTTCTCAATTAATGGTATTAGATTTGGAAAAATAACATTATTGATTCAACCTCAACGAGGTTATGACGCTTTCACTGATAGAGATATTCATTCTCCCGATCTTCCACCTCCCCATAGATATTTAGCACAATATTTTTGGATTGAAAAAGTTTTTAATGCAAATGCTATGTGCCATATTGGTAAACACGGAACTGTTGAATGGTTACCTGGCAAATCTATAGGTCTCAGCAATAAATGTTTTCCAAATATTATTTGTCCAGCAATACCGAACATATATCCCTTTATCGTAAATGATCCTGGAGAAGGATCCCAAGCTAAAAGAAGAACTGCTGCTACAATTATTGATCATTTAACCCCTCCTTTGGATAGGTCAGAATTATATGGTAAATATTCAATATTAGAAAATTATTTAGACGAATATTTTGAAGCAAAATTATTAAATTCTAATCGGATTGAAATAATAGAAAAATCCATTTTTGAATTAATTAAAAAAGATTTTAGCGAAATTACTTTAAAGGATAATAATAATCAAATAGAAGAAATTGATTCCTTTCTTTGTAAAATTAAAGAATCTCAAATTAGGACAGGTTTGCATATTTTTGGCAATAGGCAGAATGATATTAATGAAATAAATTTATTCTTGTGTATTGCTAGAGTACCAAATGCCAACCGAATTGGTGTTATTCAATATATAGCAAAACATTTAAAACTAGATTTGAATCCTTGGACAAATCAATATGATCAAATGTTAAGTGAAAAGGATAAAAAAATATTATTGACTTTTTCCAACAAAAACATTTTTAACTTTAGGATGGCTATTGATTTTTTGGAACAACAAGCAAAGTATTTAATATATTTGTTTTTTTATAAAAAGAATACCAATATAAAAAATCTAGAAAAATATAAAAATCAGAAAATAATAGACTATTTCTTTAATGAAAAAAAACATAATAAGTATTTTTTATTATTAAAGAAAGAGATTCTATATCCAATCATTAATTCTTCATATAATGAGAAATTATCATTTATAAATTCATTAAATGGACAATATGTAAAAAGTGGTCCATCTGGAGCCCCTACGAGAGGTAAAACTGAAGCCTTACCTACTGGTAAAAATTTCTTTTCAGTTGATTCTAGAGGACTGCCAACTGAATCAGCATGGAGTGTTGGTTGTCAATCCGCTTCTCAAATACTTGATTTATACAAACAAGATAATGGAGTAGATTTAAAAAATATAGCAATATCTGTATGGGCGACATCCACAATGAGAAATGGTGGTGAAGACATTTGTCAAATACTATATTTATTAGGAGTAAAGCCTATTTGGGATGGGCCTTCAAGAAGAGTAGTAGATCTAGAAATTATTCCTTTATCTGTTCTCGAAAGACCAAGGGTTGATGTTACTTTAAGGATTTCGGGAATGTTTAGAGATGCATTTCCACAGTTAGTTAAATTAACTTCTAAAGCAATAAATCTTGTTTCTAGTCTTAATGAGGATGATAAATTTAACCCTCTTGCTGGGGCATCAAGGGATGGTGATTCAATTTATCGTATATTTGGGTCAGCGCCAGGTTCATATGGAGCTGGTCTGCAAGAACTAATTTCAAATTCTAATTGGGAAAATATTGATGATTTTGGAGAATCTTTTCTTAATTGGAGTAAGTGGATTTACAGTGATAATCTTGAACCTATTGAGGATAAAAAATCATTAGAAAATGCTCTTAAAAATGTGCAATTAGTTGTTCATAATCAAGATAATAAGGAACATGATATTTTAGATTCTGATGATTATTATCAGTTTCAGGGTGGATTATCTTCAGCAGTAAAAAAATTGAGCGGTAAATTTCCTGAAATTTATCATGGTGATTTATCAAAATTTGGATTATCTAAAATTTCAAAATTACAAGATGAAATTAATAAAGTTGTTATATCAAGAATACTTAACCCTAAATGGATAAATGGAATGAAGGATAATGGTTATAAAGGAGCGTTTGAATTTTCAGCTACACTAGATTATTTATATGCTTTTGATGCTTCTACTGAAGTTGTCTCAGATTGGTGTTATAAGGAAGTTTATAAATCATGGTTATGTGATCTGGATCTTATGAATTTCTTTCTAGAGAATAATCCATGGGCTTTAAGAGATATTGCACAAAGATTTCTTGAAATTGTCAATAGAAAAATGTGGAATAATTGTTCATCAGATGTCATTGAAAATTTAAAGAACATAATTATTAATACTGATTCAATAATTGAAAAAAACGAATTCTGAATTATCTACCTAATAGCGAAAGTCCATGACTATCTGTTCCGCATGTTTTTAGCATTGAATATTTATCTGCTAATTTATCTATTTCTGAACATACAAATAAACTAGGTTTCCATACTTCATTAAGATCATAATCGTACCAAACCTCTATTCCATCAATACCTTGTATTTTGGCCTCTGGAATTAATTTATAAAAGGGAATCCTGTATCTCGCTGGATGAGCAAGAAATGATAAACCACCAGCTAAATTTATTGCTTTAATAACTGATTTAACATTTAAATCATTACCTATTGGAGACTCTCCAAGGATGTATGGTTTTAGGTATTTACTTTTTATATCTATTCCCAATCCAATTACATGTACTAAACATCCTAGAATCAAACAATTAATTTCTATTCCTGAAATTAATGTAAAAGAATCTTTAGGATAATTTTTGAGTGTATTATTTTTTTTTATATATTCATGAGCTTTAATTGTATGATGATCGGTTATTGATAAAAATTTCAAGTTATTTTTATAAGCTTGTTCTAAAAGTTCATATGGTTCTAGACTTCCATCACTAAATTTTGTATGACAGTGAAAATTAATATTTTTAGGACAACTATTTTTATTAATATTGGAAGTTAATTTTACTAAGTCTTCCCTATTCATTACTTAATGAATTTTCATTTTTCTTTCTAATCTTTGCATATAATTGTATTGAAGCCAACATGAAAATAATTAGTCCAACTACGCTCCATGTAGCAACACTAGTTGGAAAATTATTTTTAAAAATAACTAAAAGTACAATTATAAATAATAATAAAGTAGGCAATTCATTTAATAATCTAAGGTTTTTTGCTGAAATGGTTGAAGTCCCATTTTGTAATGAATACATTATTTTGTAACAATAAGAATGATAAATTACTAATCCTAGAACAAAAGAAATTTTAATTTGCAACCACTTCTCACTTAACCAACTTGGTTGCATAATAACCATGCATATAGCCATACTTAAAGCTAATATCATCCCAGGTGTTGTGATTATATTCGCCAGCCTTTTTTCCATCAAGGAGTATTGATTATTAAAGGCAATTTTTAATTCGTTATCCATATTTTTAGATTCTTCATGATATATAAAAAGTCTTACTAAATAAAAAAGTCCCGCAAACCAAACTATTACACCAATAATGTGAAGTGATTTAAACCAGAGATATGCTTCAGCTGCCAAATTACTTGATTAATTTAAAAATATATATTTTTAATATAGTTAAATTTAACAATATCAAGAAATCTATTTTTCAAAAATTAATTAATATTTATAACTCGTTAAAGTATTCATATATATCATTTACTGAATTTTTTCCAAGTCCTTTAACTTTTGATAAATCCTCTTTACTAGCTATTCTTATCGCGTCTATTGATTTAAAGTGCTCAAGCAATTCTCTTATTCTTGATGGCCCTAATCCACTAATTTGGGACAATTGAGATCTATTCATTCTCTTAGATCTATTGTCTCTATGAAAGGATAATGCAAATCTATGTGCTTCATCTCTTACCCTTCTTAATAGAAGAACACCTTTTTGATTTTCATCAGTATCAAGAGACTTAGTAAATCCTGGAATAAATATTTCTTCATTTTTTTTTGCTAATGAACAAATAGTTACTTCTTCCTCAAGATTTAATTCTTTTAATGCTTTAATAGCTGCACTTAACTGTCCTTTTCCTCCATCAATCATTATTAAATCAGGCCAATCTGATAAAAGTTCATTGTCTAATTTACTATTAGTTTTATCATTTAATATTGAAAAATCCCCTCCGCCTTTTTTAAATCTTGACCATTTTTTAAACCTTCTATGTATTACTTCATATATCGAAGCAAAATCATCACTATGTCCTACAAAAACGTTTGGATTTTTAATTTTATATTTCCTATAATGCTGTTTAGAAGGAATTCCATCAATAAAAACGACTTGTGATGCTACAGGGTCACTACCTTGAATATGACTAATATCATAACCTTCAATTCTTTTAGGTTGTTCGCTTAATTCAAGTATTTGGGCAAGATCCTCAATTGATGATTCGTTATCTTGTATCCCATTTAATATTCTATCTAATTCCAATTTCGCATTTTTTAAAACCATTTCTACAGTTTCATGTTTTTTATTTCTTTTTGGGATTAAGATTTTTACTTTCTTTTTTCTTAGCTCAGTTAACCAATCCTCTATTGTTACTTGTTTTGGAAGGTTATATTGAATAAGAATTTCTGATGGTATTTCTACAGCTTCAACATTCATATAATGCTCTTCTAATATCTTTTGTAGAATAAGATTTTCATCTTCATTATTTAATTTTTGACTATAGCCTATTCTCCCAATGAGCTTACCAGATCTCATTTGGAAAATTTGTATACTAGCAATATTATTTTCTGAAACTATTCCAAAGATATCTCTATTAATTGAAGAATCTGGTATTGATATTTTTTGTGATTCAGTTAATAATTTTAAACCTGAAATTTGGTCCCTTATTTTTGCTGCATTCTCATAATCTAAATCATTTGAATATTGCAGCATTTTTTTTTGTAAAAATATTTCTAAGTCATCATTTCTTCCCTGAAATATCATGGATACTTGTTTCATTATTTTTTTATAATCCTCAGATGATATAACTTCTTGGCAGACTCCAGGACATCTTCCTATTGAATAATTCAAACAAGTTCTATCTTTATAGACTGGTCTTGGTCTTTGTCTAAGTGGAAATATTTTTTTTATCGTAAATAATGTTCTCCTTAATAATCCGACATCAACATATGGTCCATAATATCTATCTAAATTATTTCTATTTCTTCTTCTTCTTGTAATAAATATTCGAGGATATTTTTCACTCCAGGTTATACAAAGATATGGATATTTCTTATCATCCTTTAAAAGAATATTAAAGTAAGGTTTGTTTGTTTTAATTAAATTTGACTCTAAATTTAATGCTTCATATTCACTATCTGTTACTATTATTTCTATCTCAGTTATTTGACGAACCATCAAACTTAATCGGGGAGTTAAATCCGAATAATTATTAAAATAACTACTTACTCTACTGCGTAGTTTTTTAGATTTACCGATATAAAGTAAGTTATTATCAATATCTTTAAAAAGATAACAGCCAGATGACTGTGGAATTTCGGATAATCTTGATTTTAATAACTCTTTATTATTAATTAATTTATATTCAATTTTAAAATTATATTTGTTATCTATTTTTTCGATAGAGGAATTACTCATTTATGATGATTACCCTCCATAATTCCAGCCAGTTGAAGATAAATTTAGTGAGTCAACATCATTATTCAGATAAGCAGATTGAACCTCTCCTACAAAAACGGTATGGTCTCCATGTACAACACTCCCAACAACATTACATTCAACTCCTCCAACACTATCAACTAAAATAGGCAATCCAAGCTCACCTAAATTAAATTCAACAGATTCAAATCTACCTCCTAGGGCTTTTTGAGGTTTAAAGAAAACAGCTGCTAGATCCTTTTGATCACTTTTGAGCACATTTAATGAGAACTTATTGGTGGACTTTATTATTTCATGACTAGAACCCTCTGCTCTAACTGCCATTACAACTAATGGTGGGGTAAAGGAACCTTGAGTAACCCAACTTGCAGTAAATCCATTCACTTCGTTTTTATCCTCGTCTCTAACGCCACAAATAAATAATCCGTGAGGTATTTTTCTTAATAAGATTTTTTTTGCTTCTAGATTTAATGTCATAATTGATTTATCTAATAATCTTATTTTAACTAAATTTCTTATTCGATAATAATAAATTCATGAAAATTCTTTATCCAGGTACATTTGATCCTTTAACAAACGGGCATCTTGATTTAATAGAAAGGGCTGAAAAAATATTTGGCAATCTAGTAGTTGCTGTTTTAGAAAATACTTCTAAAACGCCAACATTTAATCTTGAAAGAAGAATAATACAAATAAAAAATTCTCTTTCTCATTTGCCTAATATTGAAGTTATTTCTTATTCTGGTCTAACTGTTGATTGTGCAAATGATCTAAAAGCTAATCTTATTCTTAGAGGATTAAGAGCAATGAGTGATTTTGAGTATGAACTTCAGATTGCTCATACAAATAAATCTCTTAATAATGATATTGAAACTATATTTTTATCGACAAATACAAATTATAGTTTTCTTAGTAGTTCTTTAGTAAAAGAAGTTGCAAAATTTGGTGGTGAAATTAATCACATGGTACCCCCCTCTGTTGAAAGGGATTTAAAAGAATATTTTAAATAATATTTTTATTAACAAGATTTCATGTAATAAAGATCACGTAATAATTTAAAAGCTTTTTCTTTATCAATGTTATTAGAATTTTGGATAATACTTATAATTATTGGTTTTTTATTTTTATATAGAAAACCAGATAATGCAAAGACATTTGAAAGAGTCCCAGTTTTGCCAAAAAACTTTCCAGATAATTCACTATTAACAAATCTTTTAGCTAATGTTCCTCTTACTCCTGTAATTGAAAGTGTAGATTGATAAGCTTTAAAATCATTAAAATATCTCATTTTATCTAAAAACAATACTACTAACTTTGTTGTAATTTTATTTTTTCGAGACAATCCACTAGCATCTGCAAAGTATGCATTAGTTGCTGGGAGGCCTTTATTTTCAAGCCATCTTTTTAGTTTTATATAGTCATTATCATTCCATGTATTTGAGGCATTTTTAAAGAGAGATTCAGCTGTAAAATTATGGCTTTCAGAATTTGTTAGAGTTAATAATGAATAAATTGGAGTTGAATATATTTTATTTATCTCTTTAATATTTTTTAAATAAAAAGTTTTTTCTGAATCAAAAAAATCTATATATATTTTTGAATTTGGAAATTTATTTTTTAAATAATTTTCAATAAAATTTTTTAATGCATAAATATCATCATATTTATTGTAATTACTTTCTATTGCAAGAGATGTAATTGGAGATCCATATTCGTAAAGTTTATCAGTTTTTGTCCAACCATTAGGCCAATATAATTTTGAATCAATTTCTACAATATTAAAGTTAATAATTTTATTTTCTTTAACATTTGAAATTAGTTCGATTATATGTTCATAATTAAGATCTGGATCACCTTGACCGTGTAAATAATATTCGTTTTTATTTTTAAATAATGAAGTTTTTAAATTATTATTTAATTTATATTTACTCAAAACATAAGCTGATGAGAATAATTTTTGATTAGATGCTGGCAACCTTGGAACATCCTCATTGTAGGAACTTATTATTTCCCCTTTATTATTAATTATAGATACACTAAAAGAATCATCAAGCGTTTGATTCAATAAAGCATCATAATTAGGACATATTTTGTTTTTAGTAATTATTCCCGGGAAATTAAAATAAATACTATTTAAAATAGTTATTTTCTGATTTGCTAGTAAATATCTTATTAAGAAAGGAGTTGTTACTAATACAAGAACAAATAAGAAAAATGAATAAATTTTTTTTATCACATTCAATCTATAAATTTACAAAAATAGATTCATTGTCGGGTTTAATTTCAAATTCTTTTTTAAAAAAATATCTTTTATTTTCTTCTTTGAAAAGCAACCAGTTATTTGGATAAATATGCATAAGAGCAGCTTTATTTAAAGGCTGAAGAAAATAAATATTTTTCCATGTTTTTACAAAGTTTTTACGTCGCTCTCTAATAACACTTCCTATACCAATATTGGCATCTTCAAATTTAGGATTTAATGCATAATGCGTACCTTGATAATTTTCAGACATTGGTTCAAATGAATCGAAATCATATGGCTGAGGTAGTATAGATATCATTGCACTATCAATATTATTTATATTATTTGATTCATTAAATGATTTAAAAGTAAAGATTTTATCTTTGATATCTGGAAAGTCTCTTTGAGCCAAAGCCACAGCACCTTGATCAGCAAATGTTATGAATACATTATTATTTTTAGACAATATCTTGTAAATAGTTATTCCAATTCTGTTAAACTTCAATCCTTCAAAATTAAATTCTATAGTAAATCTTTTATTTGAATCTAATAAACTTGGAATAATTGCATCCTCCATATTCTTAAGAGATTCATTTAAATCTTTAGGTAGTCTGTAAATGGTTTCCATTAAAATTTGTCAATACATATTTGAATAAGTTCTAAAAATTTATTTATTTCTGACTTATTGTTTATTGAACCTAAACTAACACGAATATTTGAATATAGTTCATCATCTTTTAAACCAATATTTTTAAGTGTAGAGCTAGGTTTCCCAGATGAGCTTGAACAAGCACTTCCACTACTTATGGCTATTTTATTTTCTGACATGAAATTAACAATCTTATAGGCCCTTATAGGCTCAAAAAATTTATTAAATAGAAGAAACGAAATATGATTGGGAAGTCTATGGTTAATACTACCGGTAATCTTTATATTATTATTGTCCCTAATTTTTTGAAAAAAATAATTTTTAAGTTTATTAATATTATTAGAAGGAAATTCAGTTATGTAACTATATAATTTTATTTTTCCTTTAATATTCTTTAATGATTCATACATTCCAGCGATTAATGGCAAAGCTTGTGTGCCTTGTCTAATTGAAAATTCCTGAGTAAGTGATATGTCTTTATTTTTTAAAATTTGTCTAGACTTTTCTTTTGTTAAAAGAATACCGATACCTTTTGGACCTCCAAATTTATGAGCAGATAAACTTAAAAAATCACATTTAAGATCTTTCCAACTGAATATTCCATTACTTATTATTTGAGTTCCATCTAAATGAAACATTATATTTAATTCTTCACATTTGGAACCAATAAATTGGACAGGTTGTATTGTCCCAATTTCACTTTGTCCCCAAATAATTGATACAAGCTTAGTATCATTGTTTAAAATTTTTTCTATATTAGAAATATTTAAAATTCCATCATTATTTACCGTCCATTCGTAAATATCCCAATTTTGTTTTCTTAATTTATTAGCACAAATAGTTGTTGCTTGATGTTCAACATTTGAAATAACAACCCTACCATTTTTAAAGTTCTCATGAATATTATTAAATACAATATTTGTCGATTCCGAAGAACCAGATGTAAAAATTATATCCTCTGGTTCTGCTTCAAATATATAAGCAATTTTAGATCTAATTTTTTCAAGATATGTAGAGCATTTTATCCCTAGCTCATATGTAGATGAAGGGTTATGCCAATAATTCCTGTAAGTTGAATTAATTATATTTAAAACATTCTCAGATAATGGAGTTGTGGATGCATTATCAAAATAGATAAAATTATTTTCCATTAATTTACTAACATTGATCCTGAGAAAACCTTTTTAGCATTACCGGTCATCATGACTTCACAATCGTCTTTTGACCAATCAATTTTAAGATTACCTCCAGGTAAAGTTACTATGGTTTGAGAATTACAAAGGCCTAATTTATAAGCTGCTACATGGATAGCACAGGCACCTGTTCCACAAGCTAAGGTTGGTCCTGCACCCCTTTCCCATACTTTTACTTTGATATTATTTCTATTTAATATTTGACAAAAATGCACATTAGTTTTTTCAGGAAATAATTCATTTATTTCAAATATAGGTCCAAGTCTGGAAAGAACAATTGACTCTATGTCTTTTACAAAGAATATTAAATGAGGATTTCCCATTCCTACGGCATAGCCCATATTATTAAAATCTTTTTCAATAAATTCGTGTGAAGGTATTGAATTTATTTTTTTTTCAATTGTTGTTGGAATATTTTGACATTCTAAAATTGGAACTCCCATTTTTACTGTAATTTCATCGTTTATATATTTTGCAATTTTTAAACCTGCTTTAGTCTCAATTTTATATTCTAAATTATTATTATTCATTGAATCATTTACGTGGAGATACTCAACTAAACACCTAATTCCGTTTCCACACATTTGTGCTTCAGAACCATCAGAATTAAAAATTATCATTTTTGCATAATTATCTTCATTAGGTTCTTCTATAAAAATCACACCATCTGCTCCAATACCAAATTGCCTGTTACAAATTTGTTTTATATCAAATATTTTATTTGTCTTGTAATTTTTATATAAATCATTTCCTCTAGAATCAATTACTACGAAATCATTTCCGTTGCCTTGATATTTTTCAAAAGTTATATTTTTCATTTGTAGATAATATATTTTAAATTTTAATTATAAATTATTCCTTTTAACAATCTATTTCTATTTTATATAATGGATATTAAAATAATAATTTAACAATTAAAAATTAAGTGATTTCTCCCGATCAACAATATGAGACTGATACCAATTTATATAATCCATCTGAAATAGAAAAAAAATGGCAGTCATTATGGACAGAAAATAATCTATATAAAACCAATGATTTAACTGAGAATAGCGATAAATTTTATGCCTTATCAATGTTTCCCTACCCTTCAGGTAATCTTCATATGGGACATGTTAGGAATTATGTTATTACAGACTTAATAGCTCGATTCCAAAGGTTTAAGGGTAAATCCGTTTTACATCCAATGGGTTGGGACGCTTTTGGCTTACCTGCTGAGAATGCTGCGATCGAAAGAGGAATTAGCCCAAGTGTCTGGACAAAAAAAAATATTTCTCATATGAAGTCACAATTAAAGCTTTTGGGACTGTCAGTTGATTGGGACAGGGAATTTGCAACTTGTGATGAAGATTATTATGTTTGGACACAATATCTATTTTTAGAGTTATACAAGTCAGGTCTTGTATATCAAAAGGAATCAGAAGTTAATTGGGACCCTATTGATAATACAGTTTTAGCAAATGAACAAGTTGATTCAGAAGGTAAATCTTGGAGATCTGGGGCAGTAGTTGAAAAAAAATTATTAAAGCAATGGTTTTTAAGGATTACTAATTATGCTGATGAGTTATTGAAGGATTTAGAAAAATTAGATAACTGGCCAGAAAGAGTAAAAATAATGCAAGATAATTGGATAGGAAAATCAATTGGGACAAATATTAATTTCAATATTATTACAAATCCAACTGAGAATATAACAGTATTCACAACAAGACCTGATACTTTATTTGGAGTTACTTATCTAGCAATTTCTGTTAATCATTCAATAATTAAAAATATTACTGATCAAGAAACTATTCAAGATATAGAAGAACTTAAACAATATTTGAAAAAAAATAAAAACAATGAACTTGAAAAAATTGGAATAAAAACCAGTTTATTAGCAATAAATCCAGTAAATTCTGAATCTATACCTATTTGGGTGGCTAGTTATGTTCTTGATGAATACGGTACAGGCGCTGTTATGGGTGTACCTGCTCATGATTTAAGGGATTTTGAGTTTGCTAAGAAAAACAATATAGATATTAAACAGGTAATAATAAAGGATAAAAGCGAACAAAGTAATGAGCTTGATAATGCTTATGTAGAAAATGGATATCTAATTAATTCAAATCAATACAATGGAATAGCAAATACTATTGCTAAATTAAAAATATCAGAAGAGGGAGTAAATAATGGATGGGCCGAAAATAAGATTCAATATCGTTTAAGAGATTGGTTAATATCTAGACAAAGATATTGGGGTTGTCCGATACCCATCGTTAATTGCAAAAAATGTGGAGCTGTTCCTTTAAGCCAATCAGATTTGCCTGTTTCATTACCAAAAGATATAGAAATCTCAGCTAACAAGATTAATGCTTTAGGTGATAATAATAATTGGATAAATACAACATGTCCAAAATGTGGAATAGCGGCAAGAAAAGAAACTGATACTATGGACACTTTCATGTGTTCATCTTGGTATTTTTTAAGATACCCATCTTCAAGATGTTCTACTAAGCCATTTGAAAAGAATGAAATTAATAACTGGTTGCCTGTAGATCAATATGTTGGAGGAGTAGAGCATGCAATATTGCATTTGTTATATGCAAGATTTTTCACTAAAGCTCTGCGAGATAATGAACTATTTGATATTGATGAACCTTTCAAAAAACTATTAACTCAAGGAATGGTTCAGGCCGCAGCCTATAAAAACAATAAAACTGGTAAATATGTTTCTCCTTCCGATATTACTGATTTATCAAATCCTACAGATCCAATTGACAATTCTAAACTCGAAGTTCTTTTCGAGAAGATGTCTAAGTCTAAATACAATGGAATAGACCCTGAATCAGTAATTAAAAAATATGGAGCAGATACTGCAAGAATGTTTATATTATTTAAAGCACCACCAGAAAAAGATTTGGAATGGGGAGATACAGATGTTGAAGGACAATTTAGATTTTTAAGCAGGATTTGGAAGCTTTATATAAATTGTGCAAAAGATATGAATAGTAAATCTAATTCCTATCCAGATAAAGAAAAAAGTTTAATAAAGTCAATGAATATCGCTATAAAAGAAATTTCAAATGACATATTAAATAACCAATTTAATACTGCGATTTCAGAACTAATGAAGTTTTATAATTCATTATCAAATTCCATTAATGATGTAAACAATAGTTTAAAAATTGATGCTTTAAAAACATTTTGTATTTTGTTGGCTCCATTTGCTCCTCATATTGCAGAAGAAGTATGGCATCTTATTGGATTTAAAAAATCTGTACATTTAGAACACTGGCCTTCATTTAATGCAGAAGCACTAAAGGAAGATTCATATGAACTAGTAATACAAGTGAATGGAAAAGTTAGAGACAAAGTAAATATTAATAATGATATGAGTGAAGGTCAAATTAAAGAATTGACTCTAAAAAGACCTAACATATTAAAATGGACACAAGATAAGGAAATAAGAAAAATAATTATTGTTAAAGGAAAAATTATGAATATTGTCGTTTAAGAATTTATTTTTTGAATAATTAAGGAATTTGGATTGGACCAATCGCCCTTAACTAAATAATTATCATTACTGAAACACATTTCACGGAGGATGAAAAATATAGGTTCACTTACTGAATTATCGAATAATGATGTTATGTCATTGATAGAGTACTCCCCACCTTGGGCTAATAAATTACTTACTTTTTGTTGATACTCAATAATATTTGCGGCTGCTTTCTTTCCGGCTTCAACTCCAGGTTGATCATATGCATTTATATTTACCAATTCAGCGTAGAAGGATACAGCCCTCTCAAATAATGCGATTAAAGCACCTAGTGAAAAACAATTTAACTTTTCTAACGTGATAGTGATACTTTGTCTGTTTTCACTAGAGAGTGCTGATCTGGTTCCTTGCAAAAAACCAGAAAGATATTCTTTAGGATTCTCTTTTTCATCAAAAATATTAGTAGATGGAGAATCTAATAATTCAATAAAAATACAAAAGAAATTATCAATACCATCTCTCAATTGCTGAACATAAGCATGTTGATCTGTAGATCCTTTATTCCCAAATACTGAAATTCCTTGATTAACTACTTCACCATTCCTATTAAATTTCTTACCTAATGATTCCATTACTAATTGCTGAAGATATTTACTGAAAACTTGTAACCTATCTCTATAAGGTAATACGACCATATCCCTCTTTCCAAGACCATCCCCAGTTAAATACCATGCGGATGATAAGAGTGCTGCTGGATTATTTTTAAAATCACTTATGCGTGTGGCCTCATCCATTAATGCTGCACCTCTAATAAATTCAAATATATTTTCATTAATAAGAGCTAATGGAAGTAATCCCACAGAGCTTGTAATACTAGTTCTTCCTCCAACCCAATCTTGCAAATTAAATATTTTTAACCAATTTTCAGAAGTGGCTTTTTTAAATAACTTACTATCTTTCATAGTTATAGCTATAGCATTAGAATTCCATTCAAGAGAGTTGTTTTCGCAGTGACTTTTAATAATTTCCATAGCAATTCTAGGTTCAGGCGTACCACCTGATTTGCTTACTACTACAAATAATGTTGTTGATAATTTTTCAGATAACTCTTCTAACTTTTCGCTAATTAAAAAAGGATCAACATTATCGATATAAGAAAAATTTAAACCTTTAGAGCACTTCTGCAGTGACTCTGTAATAAGTAATGGACCTAAACCACTTCCACCAATTCCTATCCATAGAACATCGGTATACTTCTGATTGTTCTTATTCCTAATATCTCCATTTAAAATTTGTTTTCCAAATTCAGAGATTGTATTAATATCTTCGCTAATTTCCTCTCCTATTTTTGAAGATGGTGAAATTGATGGATTTCTAAGCCAATAATGTCCAACTTGTCTATTTTCATCAATATTTGAGATTGCACCATTTTCTAATTCTTTTATTGATGAGAAAACATCCTTAAATTTATCTTCTAAATTTTTTATTTCTTTACTTGTGAAATTAATTTTACTTATGTCCAACCAAATATTTAATTTATTATCAAACCAAAGATAATTACAAAATTTATCCCAAGATTTTAAATCTCCATTCATTTTATATATTTGTTTCTTTTATTTATTCTTCAATTATATCTATATGAATAGTAGATAGATTTGAATCATTTAAATTTGTTTAAATTTTTATCTTCAAATAAATATGTTTTTGAATATAAACAATTAAAATTGAGGGTTCTTTTTATTTCATATGAATTTATCATTGGATAAAAT
This sequence comes from Prochlorococcus sp. AG-355-P18, assembly GCA_003280515.1. Classification (GTDB taxonomy): domain Bacteria; phylum Cyanobacteriota; class Cyanobacteriia; order PCC-6307; family Cyanobiaceae; genus Prochlorococcus_A. The sequence continues at coordinate 146,635 of QCER01000001.1, read as the reverse complement.
AAAAAAACTTTGGATAGATCATTTAATTACATAATTTCGCCTGAGATATCTGAATTTAGAAGATTTTCACCAAAATTAAAAATAGGTGTACTTGCTTCTGGGAATGGAACAAACTTTCAGGAATTAATTAATCTCTCAGAAAAAGGAGAATTAGATATAGATATAAAAGTGCTAATAACTAACAAAGATGAAGCGGGTTGTATAAATAGAGCTGCAAGTAAAAAAATACCTCACAAAATTATCAGAGGCAAAGACTTTCTGCAAAAAGAGGAATTTGAATCAAAAATTGTAAATACTTTAATTCATTATGATGTTGAACTTGTTGTTATGGCAGGTTGGATGAAAATTGTTACCCCATTTTTTATTAATAAATTTAAGAATAAGATAATAAATATTCACCCTTCATTACTTCCAGCATATAAAGGTGGTTCTGCTATAAAGGAATCTATATCAAATGGTTCAAAAATAACTGGTTGTTCAGTACATTTTGTAGAAGAGGAAGTAGATAGTGGATCATTGATAATGCAAGCTGCATTGTCAATTAGAGATGATGATGATATTGAATCACTTTCAAAAAGAATACAAATGCTTGAGCATAAAATTTTGCCTCACTCAATTTCTCAAGCTGGTTTTTTGATAAGAAATAATTTTATGGAAAATTATTAGTTAAATCGAGACCTTCATCCATCGAAAATCCACTCATAATATTTAAATTTTGAATTGCTTGCCCACTCTGACCTTTTAACAAATTATCAATTGCAGATAAAATAATAATCCTTCCATTTCGAATATCAACCTTAACAGAAAGGAAAATTTGATTTGTATTTTTAACCCATTTTGTTGATGGGAATGTATCTACAGGTAAGACTTTAATATTTTTGAAATTTCTATAATAATTATCCAAAAGAATTCTGCAATCATCTGAAGTTAATCCTGGATCTCTTAATCTCCCATATATAGTCGAATGCATACCCCTTGAAATTGGAACCAAATGAGGTGTAAAAAGCAGTTCAATTTTATTTCCTGAAATTAAAGATGCTACTTGCTCGATCTCTGAAGTATGTCTATGGTTTATCAATCCATATGCTGAAAGACCTTCTCCACATTCTGATAAGAGTAGTTTCTGGTTTGGTTCTCGACCACCTCCAGATGTTCCGCTTTTAGAATCAATTACTATACCTTCATTTTCAATAATTCCTTGAGAAAGATAAGGAGCTAATGGAATAAGAGCAGATGTTGGATAACATCCTGGACATGCAATTAATCGTCCTTTTGAAATCGCTTCTTTATTTATTTCAGGAAGACCATAGACTGCTTCTTTGCATAAATCATCATCATTCCTTTTATAAATAGCAGCTTCTTTGGAATATACTTTTTCCCATTCATCTAAGGACTTATATCTGTAATCAGCAGATAAATCAATAACTTTTACTCCTCTCTCTAATAATTTCCTTGTCAACGTTGAAGACAGGCCATTTGGTAAACAAAGCAATGCAATATCTGCATTATTTGTAATATTTTCTACTGAAATTTCTTCAATATATGGATCATTATCTAGATAAATAAAAGGGAAATTATCATTCCACTTCGATCCACATGTTTTATTACCCCCTAAAAATGAAATTTTGTAGTTTTTATTTTTCTTTAAAAGATTTACCGCTTGAATACCGCCGTAACCTGTAGCACCTACTATTGCAACATTCATTTCTTTGAATTGGCAGACTTTGAGATAGGATTATAAAGTGTTGAATTTAAGATAACTAAAACACTATTTTTCTATATTGATAGGAATAATGAAAGAAACAAGTCCCAAATCAAATAATGGAACAATTTTGGATATAAATGAATCTTTTAAAATTGAATTTGATCCTATAAGTGATGCTTTAGCAGCTATAAGAAATGGTGAATGCATAATTGTTGTAGATGATGAAAGAAGAGAAAATGAAGGAGATTTAATATGTGCGGCTCAATTTGCAACTCCACAGCAAATTAATTTTATGGCTACTGAGGGACGTGGACTAATATGCCTAGCTATGCAAGGTGAAAAACTTGATTCATTAGATTTACCATTAATGGTAGATAGAAATACAGATGAAAATCAAACAGCTTTTACGATATCAATTGATGCTGGACCTGAAAATAATGTTACTACTGGAATTTCCGCTGAAGACAGGGCAAAGACAATACAAGTTGCAATAAACCCAAATACAAAACCTGATGATTTAAGAAGACCAGGACATATATTTCCATTAAGAGCTAAAAAAGGTGGAGTACTAAAAAGGGCAGGTCATACCGAAGCTGCAGTAGATATTGCAGCAATGTCAGGTCTTTATCCCGCTGGAGTTATTTGCGAAATACAAAATCCTGACGGTTCCATGTCAAGACTTCCACAACTCAAAGAGTATGCAAAACAGTGGGGAATGAAATTAATATCCATAGCTGATTTAATAAGTTATCGGTTTCAAACTGAGAGATTTGTATTTAGAAAATCCAATGCTGTTCTTCCAAGTATTTTTGGTAATTTTAAGGCATATGGATATGTTAATGAACTTGATGGTTCAGAACACGTTGCATTAGTTAAACAAAAATCGTCAAAATTAAGTGAGCCTGTACTAGTAAGAATGCATTCAGAGTGTTTAACTGGCGATGCTTTTGGATCATTACGTTGTGATTGCAGACCCCAATTAGAGGCTGCTTTATCAAGGATTGAAAAGGAGGAAGAGGGAGTTGTTGTTTACTTGAGACAAGAAGGTAGAGGTATCGGTCTAATAAATAAATTAAAAGCTTACAGTTTACAGGATGGTGGATTAGATACTGTAGAAGCCAATGAAAAATTAGGTTTTCCAGCTGATCTTAGAAATTATGGAGTTGGTGCACAGATATTAACCGATCTAGGGATAAAAAAATTAAAATTACTTACAAACAATCCTAGAAAGATTGCTGGATTAGGTGGTTATGGAATAGAGGTAATTGAGAGAGTTCCATTAGTAATTTGTCCAAACGATAATAATGCAGAATATTTGAGTGTAAAAAAAACGAAGTTAGGCCACATGATTGATGAAGATAATCCAAATTCCAGAGATATTGATCCATTTATATCAATTTTTCTTGATGGAAAATATAAATCTATTGATCTAGTTCCGATAAAAAATAACGTTATTAAATTCTGTAGTGATAAGAACATTAATATTAAATTAGAAAGTACTCCAAGATTATTAGCTTTTTGGAATAGGCCAAAATTAGTTTGGCGAATTTTACATGATCAGAATAGAACCAATTCAAGCATTACGGATGAGGAAATAAAGAATATAGAATTATTTATACAGTTTTTATCCAATTATGAAAATAGTACAAAGATTGGAATTATTGTTTCTAGAAATATTGAACAAGCATTACACCCAAAAAATAGCATCAAATTAATCAATACTAAATTTACTATTAATAATGAAATCTTATATTCATCTACAAGAAAATTTAATCTAGATAAAGAGACATTTAGTATTGTTTTTGAAGGCTAATTTACTCTTTTATAGTTGCCTTTAGAATTTTTGAACCATTAGTGAGTTTTAGCACTACATCCATATCATCTGTCTTACCAAAAACAGTATGAACTCCATCTAGATGAGGCTGTGGTTCATAAACTATAAAAAACTGACTTCCACCTGTATCCTTTCCTGCATGAGCCATTGAAAGTGAACCTTTTAGATGTTTATTGGAATTAATTTCACATTTAATATTATATCCAGGTCCTCCAGTTCCAGGCATACCAGATGCTCCATCACGAGTATTTGGACATCCGCCCTGAGCCATAAATCCAGGAATAACTCTGTGGAATGCTAGACCATCATAAAAACCGTTACTAATAAGGTTTGTGAAGTTTTTAACTGTATTAGGTGCGTCGTCAGAGAAAAATTCAATATTTATGCTTCCAACTTCTGTCTCAAATAATGCAGTTGTCATGTTTTATTTTTTGAATAATTTATTGGTATTTTAATAGCTAAAGCAACTTTTCAAGGTTTTCCTTAATGGTATTTATATCAATGTTATCTTTTTTGCTATTTTTGTCTTCCGCCCAATTTTCAACTTCTAGGTTTTTTTGGGGTGGTGAAATTAACAACCTATCTTCTGGGGTTTTAGGTACAAAATTCTTTTGTACTAATTTGTATTCATAATCTAATTTAATACAGAAATCTTTTATTTCCTCTATGTTTATCATTTCAACTGTTGGCAAAGGAAAATCTTGAGCTTCTAGTAGACCACAATATCTTGTTGCATCATCCCTATCTTCAAACATGAGAACAATTGTCCTTCCCTTAAGTTCGATTGAATGAATTCCTTCCTTATCTGTTCCTGAATTATATAAAAGAACAAATATGTCCATAAGTATAGATTTTACTATTTATATAATATTTGATTAAGAATCAGAAAGTGATAATTCTTGTAATCTTGTATATAAAGCAATTTCTTCATCATTAATGTCAGCAGGTATCACTACCAAGATTTCAACATATTGATCACCTACATTATCCTCAAAAGTTAAACCCCTCCCTTTCAAACGTAACATTCTGCCCGTAGATGATTTTGGTGGTACTTGAAGTGTGACATTTCCATCAAGGGTAGGAACCTCTACTGCACAACCAAGAAGAGCATCATGAGGAAATAACTCTAATTTATATAGAACTCTTAAACCATCAATTCTTAGACCACTATCCGTTTGAACTTTTAACTGTAGATAATGATCTTTTCCTCCTCTTGCAATTTTTTCAAGTCTTAATCTCCAGCCATCTCCAGCGAAAGGTGGTGTATCAACTTCTACTACAGTTTCATCCTCAAGCTCAATTAATATTGAAGATCCATTTAAAGCCTCATCAGGAGTTAATTCAATAACTGTTTCAATATCTTGGTGAAGTTTAACTGGAGGTGGCTCTTCTGGAGAAGTTGTAGGGTATTGAAAATTGTTAAAATCATCTTTATTTGTATTTATCGATTCATCCTCAAACGGTTCATCATCATATTCCTCATAATTCTTTGGTGAATATTCATAGCCAAATAATGAATCAAGATAATCTTGAAAATCAGGAAAACCTGTCTTGAAATTATTATTTTCGTAATCATCCTTGATATTTTCATCCGAATAATTTTTTCTTTTATTAGGGTCACGAAGATATTCGTATGCTTCGTTAATTAATTTAAATCTTTCTTCTGCATTAAGATCATTTTTATTTAAATCTGGATGCCATTTTCTTGCTTCTCTTCGAAAGGCCTTTTTAAGTTCTTTATCATCAAAATCAGGGGATAAACCCAAAATTGACAAATAGTCTTTTTTAGAGGAAGTAGTCATTGTCCCATGGATCATCGTCCCTAGAATTACCATACCTCGAATTTCTATAATTTCTATTCATTTGATTATCCCAAGGATCATCATCCCAATAATCATCTGAAAAGAGTTCATCCTTTAATGATCCAAATGTATTTTTAATGCCCTGTAGGGGATTATTATCGGTTTTCTTTTCTACAGCAAATTTTCTGTTTAAACCAAATAATGCTTCTTGTAAAGCACTTACTGAAATTTCTAATTCTTGAGGATCATCGTCATCTATATACTCTTCAACATCTTGAATGGCTAATTCAACAGCTCGTTGTTGCCTTTCGGCACCATAAGGACCAAATTCTAATGAAGCATCCCTAAGTCTTCTCTCAGCTTGGGCAATAAGAGTTAAAGCACTATTTTTTCTATCAATTACAGATCTTCTCTTCCTATCTTCATTAGCTTTTGATTTGGCTTCTTCAATTATCGAATTTATTTCTTGTTCATTTAAATTAGAACCACCAGAGATTGTAACTGTTTGCTTTCTTCCAGTTGTTCTATCAGTTGCACTTACCTCTAAAAGACCATTAGCATCAATATCAAAAGCTACTTGGACTTGAGGGATCCCTCTTGGAGCTGGAGGTATTCCTGATAGCCTGAATTTACCAAGTGATTTATTTTCAGAGGCTAAAGGCCTTTCTCCCTGCCTTACTTGAACAACTACTGATGATTGATTAGCCTCGGAGGTACTAAAAACATCAGATTGTCTAACTGGTATTGGCGTATTACGAGGAATAAGTACCTTCATAAGACCACCAATAGTTTCTAAACCTAAAGATAAGGGAGTAACGTCATTTAGAAGTAAATCTTGTAAATCACCACTAATAATTCCAGATTGAATCGCAGCTCCAACTGCTACGACTTCATCAGGATTAACAGATTGACAAGGATCATTAGGAACAAGAGTCTTTACTAATTGTTGAACCATTGGAATTCTTGTGCTGCCACCTACAAGAACTACCTCATCAATATCTTCTGCGTTCCATCCAGAATCATCTAAAGCTATTTGCACAGGTTCTAATAATCTATCAAGTAAATCTTGTGATAATGATTCAAATATTTTCCTATCTAATGTTTCTTCAATATGTAACGGCCCCTCTTTACTTGTTGTGATAAATGGTAAAGATATTTTTGTTTTTTGTAATCCTGACAATTCACATTTAGCTTTTTCAGCAGCCTCAGTTAATCTCTGTAAAGCTTGTCTATCCCTCCTTAGATCAATATCATGTTTAACTAGAAATTTTTCTGCAAGCCAATCAACTATTTTTGAATCAAAATTGTTTCCTCCTAGCTGAGTATCACCACAAGTGGCTTTTACATCAAAGACACCATTAGAAATTTTCAATAATGAAACATCAAATGTTCCTCCTCCTAAATCAAAAACCAAAACATTATTAGAAGAACTTTTTTCAAAACCATAAGCTAGAGCAGCAGCAGTAGGTTCATTTAGAATTCTATCTACTTTAATACCAGCTAATATTGCAGAATCCTTTGTAGCTTGCCTTTGAGATTCATTAAAATAAGCAGGAACAGTAATAACTGCAGAATCAACAGTATCTCCAAGATAGGTTTCAGCATCATTAATTAATTTTCTAATCAATGAACTCACTAATTCTTCTGGTGCATACTCTCTTTCTGTATTTGGACTAAGAACCCTAACGCTTCCATTAGTATTAGCCTTAACGTTATAAGGAACAGAAATACTATTCTCATCTAATTCATCCCAGTCACTACCAATAAATCGTTTAAGGTTATAAAAGGTATTCTTAGGATTTAGAACAAGTTGTCTTCTCGCTTGGTCTCCTATTACTATTTCCTTGTCTTTTGTAAATCCAACTATTGAAGGTGTAGTTCTAGAACCCTCAGAATTTGCAATAACAATTGGACGTCCAGCTTCTATTACTCCGACAACAGAGTTAGTAGTACCTAAATCAATTCCAACTATTTGCCCCATGATTTTAGATCGCTAAATTAAAGCAAAATTTACTAATAATTTAATTAATTTTTATCTTAGATATTTACATATAATAGTAAAAATCAAATATTTTCAACTTAATTTAAATAAATAAGATTATTTATAACTTGTTAATGAGATTTCTATCTATTTTAAATGATATTTTTATAAACAAAGGTGTTGATGGATTTAACCAAAATAAACTAATATAAAACGGAGAGAGAGGGATTCGAACCCTCGATAAAGTTGCCTCTATACAGCATTTCCAGTGCTGCGCCTTCAACCACTCGGCCACCTCTCCCAAGATAACCATATTAACCCTTAATCTTCCCATTTTAGAGGAATGTTATTTGAAAAATACTTTCACAATCACGATTAAAAATAAGGAAACCGGAAAGGTCTACCAAGAGCAGGTAAATAGTGATGATTACATACTTAAGGAATTTGAAAAGAAAGGTTTCAAACTAGCATTTTCATGTAGAAATGGTTGCTGTACAAGTTGTGCAGTTAAAATTAAATCTGGTACCTTACAACAACCTGAAGCCATGGGTGTATCACAGGCTTTAAAAGACAAAGGCTATGCACTTCTTTGTGTCGCTAAAGCAACTTCAGATCTTGTGGTAGAAACCACATATGAAGATGAAGTTTACGATTTACAATTTGGACAATATTTTGGGAGAGGAAATACAAGAGTTGCGCCACCTTGGGAATTTGAGGAAGATTAACTAACATGTTTGAATTAAGTGCAATAGAAGAACTAGCAAATCAAGTAAACTTACCTTTTTTGTATGAGATAGCCAAGAATTCCGCTCAAATTGGTAATGAAATTTTAAAAGTTAATTACAATAAAATTCAGAAAATATCATCAAAGGGTAGGAAGGGTGATCTAGTTACCAATGTAGATTTAGAAGTTGAATATAAAATAAAAGAATTTTTATTAGAAGAGACACCAAACATATCTATAAATGCAGAGGAATCGGGTAAATTAAAGAAATCTTCGGATTTAACTTGGTGTATAGACCCATTAGACGGTACAACAAATTATTCCCATGGATATCCTTTTTTTGGGACTTCTATTGGTCTTGTATATAAAAATAAGCCAATTATAGGCGCTATTTCTGTACCTTATTTAAATGAACTATATTCAGCCTGTATAGGTTTAGGCTCATTCTGCAATGATAGTAAACTTAAAGTATCGAATCCCTCTAATCTTTCTGATAGTCTTCTTGTAACAGGTTTCTCTTATGACAGATTTGAGACAGAGGATAATAATTATGCTGAATTTTGTTATTTAACACATAAAACCAGAGGTGTTAGAAGAGGGGGTGCAGCAGCAGTAGATCTAGCATTTGTTGCGGCAGGTAAGGTAGATGGATATTGGGAAAGAGGATTAGAAGTATGGGACCTGGCGGCCGGTGCTATTATTGTTAAAGAGGCTGGTGGTATTATTTCTGACTATCCATCAGGCGAATTTAATTTAAGTTCAGGAAGAATTTTAGCTTGTTCTCCCAGCCTTGAGAATGAATTAAAAAATGAACTAGATAAAGTCTCTCCATTTAAAAAAAATCTCTACACCTAAAATTAGTTAAATATCAAAATGACAGATATTAAGGAAATTAAATTAGTTGATGTAAAAAATAACTCAAACATCATAAATAATTTAAATAGAATTTATAAACTTTGGGGATATGAAGAGGTTTCACCCTCATTTATAAATACTTTAGAGACCATAAAAGGCCGTGGCGTTATTGACGAAAATCAGGTTGTAGGAATAGTAAGTAATAATTCATTATGTCTTAGGCCAGAAATGACAACATCAATTGTTAAATTGTCATCTACTAGATTAATAAATAAGAAAAGACCTATAAGATTATTCACCAATGGAATGGTTTTTGATAAGAAACAAAATAATAAAAATGCATTTAAGTTACAAGAAAAATTACAAAGTGGAATTGAATTAATTGGATATGATACAAAATACCCAGAAATTGAAGTTATTAATATTTTGTTTGATTCAATCGATAATATTAATTTGAAGGATGGTTGTAATTTATTTCTGCTAGTAAGCACTACAAAAATAATGGACTTGATTCTCAACAAATATAAGAATAATAATTTTGAAGAAATTAAGAAAAGTCTGGTTAATTTTGATCAAGATAATTTATCTAAATTAGTAATAGATGAAGATGATAAAAATATTCTTAAAGATCTTTTATTCACCCGAGGAGAGCCAATTGCAATATTAAAAAAATTAAAAAATATATATGGTCCTAGTAAAACATTAGATGACTTAAATTTTTTATTTAAAACTTTATCAAAAATTTCAAAAAAATATGGTGTTAAATTACAACTTGATCCCACTTTTCAACCTCACTTGAATTTATATGAAGGAATAGTTTTTCAACTAATAGGGGATAATGGTAAAAATAAAAACGTCATCGCAAAAGGCGGAAGATATGATGAGTTAGTAAGGTCATTTAGTCCTAATGAGAAAATATATAATGGTATTGGATTTACAATTTCAGTAGATATTTTAAGAAATTTAATTAAGGAAGAAAAGACAGATAAAAAAAAGATTTTATTGATGTTTAAAGATTCTTATTTGTTAGAAAAAGGTATGAATGAACAAAAAGCACAACAGAAAAAAGGAAATATTGCTGTCTTACATTTAAATCCATGTAATGACTTGTCTAAAGCCAATCAAATAATGAAAGAAAATAATTGTAGTGATATTTTGTGGGTTAAATAAAACCTTTTAAAAATTTATTTAAATTCATATGTTGTTCGGACAATACTCCTAATTAAACTTGATTAACTAGTTTTTACGAAATAAGATTTAATATATTTGATTTTTTTAAATGGAAAAAGGCGAAATTCGTATTAATACAGAAAATATTTTCCCAATTATCAAGAAGGCAGTATATTCTGACCATGAAATCTTTTTAAGAGAACTTGTTAGTAATGGTGTCGACGCAATTAGTAAAAGAAGAATGGCCTCTATGGCAGGTGATTGCGAGAATACTGAGGAGGCTCAAGTAAAAATAACAATTAACCGTGAAAAAAATACTTTAATAATTTCCGATAATGGAATTGGAATGAATGATGAAGAAATTAAAAAGTATATAAATCAAGTTGCATTTTCTAGTGCTGAAGAATTCTTAACAAAATACAAAAAAGATAATGATGAATTCATAGGTCATTTTGGACTAGGTTTTTATTCAAGCTTCATGGTGGCAGATAGAGTTGATATATTAACTAAGTCGGCAATTGGGGAATCAAAAGCATTCAAATGGTCTTGTGATGGATCGCCAAATTTCACGTTAGAGGAATCAGAAAGAGAGACAATTGGTACAGATGTTGTTCTTCACCTACTTGAAGAAGAAAAAGAGTTTATCGAGCCTGAAAGGATTAAATCACTAATAAAAAAATATTGTGATTTTATGCCAATAGATGTCTTATTGGAGGGAGAGACAATCAATAAGAAAAATCCTCCTTGGAGAAAACAACCTAGTGAATTAAAAGATGAAGATTATATTGAGTTATATAAATACCTTTATCCTTTCCAGGGAGATCCACTGTTATGGATTCATCTAAATACAGACTATCCATATGATATACAAGGAATATTGTATTTTCCAAAGTTGTCAGGTAGAGCTGATTGGGAAAAGGGAGAAATAAAACTATTTTGCAATCAAGTATTCGTAAGCGATTCAATTAAAGAAATAGTACCAAAATACCTTTTACCTCTAAGAGGAGTTATTGACTCTACAGATATACCTCTAAATGTTAGTAGAAGTGCATTACAAACAGATAGAAAAGTAAGGTCTATATCATCATTTATCTCAAAAAAAATCGCTAATAAACTGAAGGATTTGATAAAAAATTCTCCAGAATTTTATGCAGAAATTTGGGATTCAATCTCTGCTTTTATTAAAATAGGTGCTATCGAAGATGAAAAATTTGCTGATTTAGTCAATAACAGTATAATTTTCGAAACAATTATAAATTCAGAGAAAGACGTAACTAAAGATATTGAAAATAAATCCCTAATCAAGTCCAATGATAAATATTTCACAACTCTCGCAAATTACAAAGAGCGAAATAAATTAACTAATTCTAAAAAAATAATTTACTGTTCAGATTTGATTGCTCAGTCTAGTGCATTAAATATCTGTTTATCTGATAATAAAGAAGTTATTAAATCAGATCCCTTAATTGACGCACAATTTCTTCCATGGTTGGAAAGTAAAAATGAAGATTATCAATTCCAAAGAGTAGATTCAGAAATAAATGAACTAGAAGATAAAGAATCTAAAGAAATTGTAGATAAGGATGGCAAATCAAATACCGATAATCTTAGAGATACAATAGTTAAGGCCCTTAACAATGAGAAAGTAACAGTTAAAGTGCAGTCACTTTCAAGCAAGGATGCTCCACCAGCGATGATCTTGCTTCCAGAACAAATGAGAAGAATTAATGATATGGGAGCGTACATGGAACAAAAGATGCCTGGCTTACCTGAATATCATGTGCTCTTAATTAACAAAGAACATCCACTTATTGTTGGTCTTAATAAAATTACGGGCAACAAAATAATTATTGATGAAAAAGATCCTATTGAGAATCCATTGGCATCTAAAATTGCTAATCATGTCTACAATATGGCTAAGCTTTCCGTTGGTGGATTAGATCAAGAACAGATTATTAATTTACAAAATAATAATGCCGAATTAATTTCAGAACTACTTAATTCAACAAATTGAGTCATGTGTTAGAATTTTTAAAGATATAACCCAATAAATATGTCAAGAGTTTGCGAACTGACCGGTGCAAAAGCTAATAACGGGATGGCAGTGAGTCACTCACATATTCGTACAAAAAAATTGCAACAAGTTAACCTTCAAAAAAGGAGACTTTGGTGGGAAGAAGGCAAAAAATGGGTGAATATTAAAATCAGCACCAAAGCACTAAAGTCTATTCAGAAAGTAGGTTTAGATAAATTTGCTAAATCAAGTGGAGTTGATTTAAAAAAATTCTAAATTTGATGAGGAATTCGTTTGTATGTATATTAATATCTTTTATTTTTTTATTTAATTGTAATTCAGCATTAGCTTTTGATTTTGCTCCAGAAGTTGGTGATATTGCTCCAAACTTTCAGTTAGAAGGTTTTAATAAAAACATAAAGTCAAAAAATATTTGGGAATTAAATGATTTTCAAGGTAAGTGGCTTGTTATGTATTTTTATCCAAAGGACTTTACCGCAGGTTGCACTCTCGAAGCTAAAGGTTTTTCGGAATTAAAAAAAGATTTTTCAAAATATAATGCCGAAATTGTTGGTATTAGTGCTGATAATCAAGATTCTCATGAAAGTTTCTGCAGCGAGAAATCTATAAACTACACTTTATTATCCGATCATGAAGGGATTATTAGCGAAAAATATGGTTCTTGGATTCCTCCATTTTCAGATAGAAATACTTTTTTGATTTCTCCAGAAGGGGAAATTTCTTATAGATGGATAAGTGTTTTACCTATAAATCATGCCAAGGAAGTACTTAATGAATTAAAGAAAAAAATATAAATTTTGCACGAACTTTCATTTGGAACTTGGTTAATTCACATCTCTTCAGTCATTGAATGGATATTTACCATCTTTGTTATATACAAAATTTCAACATATAAGAAATACAATTTATTTTTTTGGTTAAGCTTAGCTATGGTTCCAAACTTAATAGGAGCTATGTGCGCTATTACTTGGCATATCTATGATAATCAAGATTTATTGTATGGATTAGTAGCGCTTCAAGGGATATTTACATTTATTGGTAATTCAACATTAGCTCTCGCATCATTCACTATTTTTAAAAAGGAAGAAACATATGAATGATTTATTTATTAAATTTATAGAAAAATTAGGTTTAGTTGATAACACATTATTGTTCGCAGTATCAATAATTCCATATGCAATATTTTTGTTTTACTTATATAAAATCAAAACTGTTAATGTTTTTGTAAAAACAGGATTTTCCTTAACTGTTTTATTCGTATTCATAACTATATTGGTATCTATCTTCACGCTAAATTACTATGATAAAACCCTCGTTGAGGTTGACTTCCTGCATGGCTTTGCAGAATTCTTCCTAACCCTAAGTGATTTTGTGATTTTGTTTGGATTTATAAAGTTGTTAAATAGTTTAGAAGTAAACAACTCTTAAGACCTTTTACAATTTTGTGTTTTTTAGGTAAAAGTATTAGAGAATATATGAAAATAACGATTTTTTATGTTTACTACATTATTTGCAGCTGCAGATCCAGCAACTTTTTCTTGGTCTCCAAAGTGTGCCGTCGTAATGATTGCATGTAATGTTTTTGCTTATGCAATTGCTAGGGCAACTATCAGAAAACCAAATGAAGGTTTTGAAATACCTAATTCAAAATTTTATGGTGGTTTAAGTCACGCATCTGTTGTAGGTGCTAATTGCCTAGGTCATATTTTCGGAATTGGTGCAATCTTAGGATTAGCCTCACGTGGTGTTTTATAAAAGTTTATTTATTAAATTTTTAATTATTTAACTTAAATTTCTTAACAATTTTATCTGCCATCTGATCAGGCAAAAGTCCTAATTTTTCTTTACTCTGGTCAGGTGAAGCATGATCGACTAAAACATCGGGTATACCTATCCTGAATACAGGAATGTTTACTTCATTATCATTAAGTAATTCAACTATTGCAGAACCAAATCCACCAATAAGGGTTCCCTCTTCCATAGTTACCACTTTTTGAATCCTATTTGCTAAAGGCATAATAAGATTTTTATCTAGGGGTTTGACAAATCTTGCATTAACAATACATGCATTAATGTTCATATTTTTTAGGATATTTGCTGTTTCAATAGCTGATGCAACCATTGATCCATAAGCAATAATTAAAATATCTTCTCCTTCTTCAAGTATTTCAGCTTCTCCTATATTTAAAGGTTCCCAACCTTCATCCATTACCGCTACTCCTAATCCAGAACCTCTAGGTATTCTTAGAGCTGTAGGACCCTTATGGTTAATTGAAGTTATTAGCATTCTCTGTAACTCAGACTCATCTTTTGGGGCCATAAGCACAAAATTAGGTATAGATCTCATATAACTGATATCGTACTGTCCTTGGTGCGTAGGACCGTCAGCTCCAACTATTCCAGCTCTATCAAGTACGAATGATACGGGTAAGTTTTGTATACCTACATCATGAATTAATTGATCGAAAGCACGTTGAAGAAAAGTACTATAAATTGCTACAACAGGTTTTAGACCATCGCATGACATTCCAGCAGCAAGGGTAACTGCATGTTGTTCAGCTATTCCTACATCGATATATTGTTCCGGGATATTTTTTTGCAATATATCTAAACCAGTACCTGTAGCCATTGCTGCTGTAATACCAACAACTTTGCTATCTTGTTCACATATTTTCAATAAGGTTTGCCCAAATATTTTACTGTAACTGACAGGTTTTGGTTTCTTCGATGGAATAGATTTCCCGGTTGTCAAATCAAATGCAGACTGTGCATGATATCCAACCTGATCAGCTTCTGCATAAGGGTAACCCTTCCCTTTTGTTGTGACAACATGAACAAGTACAGGTTTTTTAAGTTTATGAGCAGCGTTAAATGTGTTTACTAAATTCCCAATATCATGACCGTCAATTGGTCCCATATATGTAAATCCAAGTTCTTCAAAGACAGCTCCAACCTTTGGCACTGCAAGTCGTCTAACGCTTCCTTTGATATTTTTTAGCTCTTCTGGAATATCTTTACCAATTAAGGGAATATTTTTTACGCTTTCTTGAACACTATCGGATAAAAATTGTAAGGGTGGACTTAATCTTACCTTATTTAAGTAAGAAGAAAGAGCTCCCACTGGAGGTGAAATAGACATATCATTATCGTTTAAAACTACAACTAATGGAGTATTTGGTAAGTGACCTGCATGATTTATAGCTTCTAATGCCATTCCTCCAGTTAATGCTCCATCTCCAATAACAGCGACACATTTATAATTTTCACCTTTTCTATCTCTTGCTATTGCCATTCCTAAAGCAGCAGAAATAGAAGTACTTGCATGTCCAGCACCAAAATGATCAAATTTACTTTCACTTCTTTTTAGATATCCTGCAACTCCATTTTGTTGCCTAAGAGAATCAAATTGACTGAAACGTCCTGTTATTAATTTATGAGGATAACCTTGATGTCCAACATCCCAAACAACTTTATCGAAATCAAGATCAAGAGTCTGATATAAGGCCAATGTCAACTCGACAACTCCTAATCCGGGACCAAGATGTCCACCACTAGTAGATACTACTTGTAGATGCCTTTCTCTGATTTGACAAGCTATTTCCTCTAATTGTGAAACTGTTAAGCCATGCAGTTGATTTGGATGACTTAACTCACTTAAAAGCATTGAACAAAAATTGGTATCTATATAATCTAAAACGCCGAGGTGCAAAATGAGTATTTTTTTTGAAATAGATCATGTAATGTTTTATTAGATTAATATTTAATGCTAAAAATATATATATGAATGATTATTTTGAAAAAATACTTCAAGCTGAAGTCTATGAAGTAGCAAAAAAAACACCACTTGAGAAAGCTCATAACCTAAGTAATACACTTAATAATGAAGTTTTTCTAAAAAGAGAAGATCTTCAAGATGTATTTTCATTTAAAATAAGAGGGGCATACAACAAAATGAGTAAGCTAAGCAAATCACAGCTTACTCAGGGAGTAATTACTTCAAGTGCAGGTAATCATGCTCAAGGAGTTGCACTTAGTGCTCTCAAGTTAAATTGCCAAGCAACTATATTAATGCCCATTACAACACCTCTAGTAAAAGTAAATGCAGTAAAAAATTTAAAAGCAAAAGTTATATTATTTGGAGATAATTATGATGAAACATACAAAGAGGCAATAAGGATTAGCCAAGAAAGCAATTTATGTTTTATTCATCCATTTGATGATCCTGATGTAATAGCAGGACAAGGAACTATAGCTATTGAACTTGAACAGCAATTAAAGGAAAAACCTTATGCAATATATATTGCAGTTGGTGGCGGTGGATTGATATCAGGAATATCTTTATACATTAAAAAAATATGGCCTGAAGTAAAAATAATTGGTGTAGAGCCTGAAGATGCAGACGCTATGACAAAATCCTTGGAAGAATCCAAAATTGTGGAATTATCTTCTGTCGGTCAATTTGCAGATGGAGTGGCAGTTAAAAAAATTGGTAAAAATACATTTAATATTGGAAAAAAATATATAGATAAGATGATTAGGGTTAATACCGATGAAATATGTGCTGCTATAAAAGATGTTTTTGAGGATACTAGATCAATACTAGAACCAGCAGGAGCATTATCAATTGCAGGAATGAAAAAAGATATTTTGAATTCGAATCATTCAAATAAAAAAATGGTTGCGATTGCATGTGGTGCAAATATGAATTTTGAGCGCCTTAGATTTGTAGCAGAAAGAGCAGAACTTGGAGAGTGTAAAGAAGTAATGATGGCAGTTGAAATTCCGGAACATGCAGGTAGTTTAATTAATTTTTGCAAGCTACTTGACAATAGAAACTTAACTGAATTTAGCTATAGAATGTCGAATTCTAATAATGCCCAGATCTTTGTAGGAGTTGAAGTCTATGGATTAAATGATAAAAAAAATCTTTTAAATAAATTTAGAAATTCGCAATACACATTTATTGATATAAGTGATGATGAATTATCTAAAAATCATCTAAGACATATGGTAGGAGGAAGATTACCAAGGAATTTTAAAGAAATGAATAATAGAAATTTTGTTGAGCTTTTATACAGATTTGAGTTTCCTGAAAGACCTGGAGCATTAATAAATTTTTTAAATAATATGAAATCTGATTGGTCGATAAGCGTTTTTCACTACAGGAATTATGGAGCAGATGTCGGGAAAATAGTTATTGGAGTTTTAATCGATAAAAATGAAATTCTGGAGTGGAACAAATTTGTTAGAATTCTGGGCTATAAATTCTGGGATGAGACTCAAAACGATACATATAAATTATTCCTAGGTGCAACAGATTAAATATAGGCTAAATTAGGAAAGATTTCGGTAATTAAAATCAATCAATCTGAACTAAATACCACGCCTATATCTGATATAGATCTAGTTACTAAGGTTGAAGCTGTTCTATATTTAAAAGGCAGACCAATAACAAAAAAGGATCTCTCAGAAATTACTAATTCTGATATCAACTCAATAAATGATGCAATTAAATATCTAAAAAATAAATACTCTAATCCCAACTCAGCTATCGAATTAAATGCAGTTAATAACAGTTTTTCTCTCGAACTGAAATCTAGTCTTAATGAATTTGTAGATGATTTACTTCCTTCTGATTTGAAAACATCCGAATTAAGAACATTGGCTACTATTGCTATCAAAAAAAAGATCCTGCAATCGGATCTTATACTTCTTCGAGGTTCAGGAGCTTATGATCATATTAAAGAATTATTAGAAAAGAAATTTATCGTCAAACGAAAGCAAAAAGATGGTAGATCATATTGGTTATCATTATCAGAAAAGTTTTTTCAAACTTTTGCAGTAAGTAATGAATATCTTTCAAATATAGGAAGCAGCAATAATAAGCAGCAATAATAAGTAAATGTTAGTATGTATTAAATTCCGAAAAGATAATGTTATCTGAGATTTTTGCAGTTCTGGGCCAAACCTTATCAATTTATTCTTTCATATTGATAATAAGAATTTTACTTACATGGTTTCCTGGGATAGATTGGAGTAACGGTGTTTTATCTGCATTATCTTCTATCACAGATCCTTATTTAAATATTTTTAGAGGTATTATCCCTCCAATAGGTGGATTTGATATTTCATCTTTATTAGCTTTTTTACTTTTAAATGTTATTCAAAATTTAATTACAAATCTCCAGTATGCCAGCTTAGGTTATAGCTGAATTTATCTATCATCTCCAGAACCTCTTATCTTCCCTTTAGAAGCTCTTAATTTTAGTTTTTCAAGGTTTTGTAACGCAACATCCTCTAAATTAAAATTTAATTCTGTACAAAGATTTGATATATACCACAAAACATCTCCTAACTCTTTTTTAATACCTAACTTCGATTCGTTATCAAATATTCCATTATTATCTCTTATTACCTTTTTTACTTTTTCTGCCACCTCACCAGCCTCTCCCACTAACCCAAGAGTTGGATAAATATTATTTGAGCCTAAATCTGGATATTGTGCTGTTTCTCTAGCTTTTTTCTGATAAGTTTTAAAATCCATGACTTAAATAACTAACTTTGGGTATGGTAAATTTATTTATATCTAGCAATATTATCTATATATGTCGAATATTGATTTAAAAAGAAGAACAAAAATAGTAGCAACTATTGGCCCTGCAACTCAATCTGAAGAGATAATTACAGATTTAATTAAAGCTGGAGTAACAACATTCAGATTAAATTTCTCACATGGAGATCACAAAGATCATGCTGAGAGAATAAAAACCATAAGGGAAGTATCAAAAAAGTTAGATATAGATATTGGAATATTGCAAGACCTTCAAGGACCTAAAATAAGATTAGGGCGCTTTAAAGATGGGCCAGTAAAAGTTAAAAAAGGCGATAAATTCACCCTTACATCAAATGAAGTCGAATGTACAAATGCTATTGCAAATGTAACCTACGACAAACTTTCTCAAGAAGTTAGCGAAGGGAAAAGAATACTTTTAGATGATGGAAAAATAGAAATGATTGTAGAAAAAGTTGATTTAAAAGCTAATAATTTGAAGTGCATGGTAACTGTAGGAGGTGTTCTTTCAAATAATAAAGGTGTTAATTTTCCAGATGTTCAATTATCAGTAAAAGCATTGACAGACAAAGATAAGGAGGATTTAAAATTCGGTCTCTCTGAAGGGGTTGATTGGATTGCCCTAAGTTTCGTGAGAAATCCATCCGATATAAATGAGATAAAGGATTTAATAAATAAAAATGGTCATTCAACTCCCGTAGTCGCAAAAATAGAAAAATTTGAAGCAATTGATCAAATTGATACAGTATTACCTTTGTGTGATGGAGTTATGGTTGCAAGGGGTGATTTAGGAGTAGAAATGCCTGCTGAAGAAGTTCCTCTTTTGCAAAAGGAATTAATAAGAAAAGCTAATACTTTAGGTATTCCAATAATTACAGCGACTCAAATGCTTGACTCTATGGCCTCGAATCCAAGACCAACAAGGGCCGAAGTTAGTGATGTTGCAAATGCAATTCTAGATGGGACAGATGCTGTAATGCTTTCAAATGAAACTGCAGTTGGAGATTATCCTGTAGAGGCAGTAAAAACGATGGCAACTATAGCAAGAAGAATTGAAAGGGATTATCCACTAAAAGCTATTGAGAGTCACTTACCTAGTACCATCCCAAATGCTATTAGTGCAGCAGTAAGCAATATAGCTAGACAACTTGATGCAGGAGCTATAATCCCTTTAACAAAATCAGGCTCTACCGCTCGAAATGTAAGTAAATTCAGACCACCGACACCTATATTGGCAACTACTACAGAGAGGAGTGTAGCGAGAAGATTACAACTCGTTTGGGGAGTTACTCCCATAGTAGTTAAAAATGATGAAAGAACTGCAAAAACCTTTAGTTTAGCTATGCAAATTGCTCAGGAAATGGGGATACTAAATCAAGGAGATTTAGTAGTTCAAACTGCAGGTACATTAACTGGAATAAGTGGTTCTACAGATTTAATAAAAGTCGGTTTAGTAAGAAAGATTGTATCAAGAGGAATATCAATAGGAGAAATCGGTGTTACAGGTAAAGCAAGAATAATAAAAAATAATCTAGATATGTCATTAATTTGTTCAGGAGAAATATTATTTGTTCCTAAGGAATTAATGGAAAATATTCCACTTAGTAAAAATATTGCGGGCATTGTTACGAACCAAAATGTAAATGATGTTTATGCTTTGTTTAACAAAAATAATAAAAAGATTTCTACAATTTGTAATTTAGAATATATGGATGATCATCAAATTAGCAACGGTGACCTTATTACACTGCAACTAAATGAAGGTGTTATATACATGGGGCAAATTGAAGATGATGATGCATTAGATAAATATAAATATGTCTAGGAATATCTCAATAAAAGAAGCCTTAGGCATGGCCACAAAAACCTTAGTTTCGAACAAATTGAGAAGTTCGTTAACAATGCTTGGGATAATTATAGGAAATGCATCAGTTATTACACTTGTTGGGCTTGGAAGAGGTGCTCAAACATTAGCTAAAAACCAATTAAGTAATTTGGGTGCTAATGTTTTATTCATTGTTCCTGGAAATAATGACACAAGAAGAAGGGGTATTTCATTTCCTAAAAATCTTGTTTTAGAAGATGCATTAGCAATAAGTAATCAAGTCCCAACAGTGAAAAAAGTTGCGCCTCAAATTTCTGCTAACGAAATAGTGCAGTCAAATTCTAAAAGTTTAAATATATCAATTGCAGGAGTTACTCCTGAATTTCTTGAAGTAAGAAGCTTTGAAGTTGATAAAGGAAGATTTATATCTAAGAGTGATATTAATAGTGCAAGAAGTTATGTAGTAATAGGTCCTGATCTGAAAGATGAATTTTTCAGAGACAATTCCTCATCACTTGGGGAAAAAATCAGAATTAAAGATCATACTTATGAAATTATTGGAATATTAAAACCAAAAGGTGCTGTATTTGGAAGTAATCAAGACAAAAATGCTTATATTCCATTAACCACCATGGTCAACAGGATTACAGGGAAAGACCCAACATATGGAGTAAGTTTAAGCTTCATTAGTGTTGAAGCTATAAATAAAAATGCAACTAGTGCCGCTAAATTTCAGATAACTAACTTATTAAGGCAAAGACATAAAATAATCAGAGATGATGACTTTGCGGTTAGATCACAAGAAGATGCATTAAATATAGTAACCAACATAACAAGTGGGCTAACTTTTTTATTGGCTGGAATTGGGGCAGTATCTTTGGTGGTTGGAGGCATAGGAATCATGAATATCATGTTAGTTTCTGTAAGTGAAAGGACTGAAGAAATTGGACTTAGAAAAGCAATAGGAGCTAAACAGTCAGATATATTAATTCAATTTTTGATTGAGGCATTGATTTTATCTACAATTGGCGGATTAATTGGAACAACAACAGGATTATCAGGCGTTTTTCTTTTATCTCTGATAACACCACTTCCTGCATCAGTAGGAATTACAACTACTTTGTCCACCATGATTATTTCAGGATCAATAGGTTTAATCTTTGGCGTTTTACCTGCAAAAAGAGCTTCTAAATTAGATCCAATTGTTGCATTGAGAAGTTTATAAATAGAATTTTAATAATGCTCAATTTATATAAATTAATTGAGATACTGGTGAGTCTTCAATCACTAGTAATAACATCAATGTTACCTGTTTATATTCCACTACCATTTATCTATAAATCTAGTAATAACTTTGAGTTACCTACCACATGGCAAATTCCGACCATAATTTTATTAACACTTATATTCCATAAAAAAGTTGTTCTCAGGGCATTTTCTATATATATAATTTTGGGATTATTTATACTTCCTGTCTTTCATCAAGGAGGTTCATTAGGTTATTTGCTTACTCCAAATTTTGGATATTTATTAGGTTTATATCCATTAATCAAAATAATTGATAATTTAAATAATAAAAATAAAATAAACATTAGAAACTTTTTAAAACACGGATTTATAGCTATAGGTGCTATGCATTTAACTGGAATATTTTACAACTTCATACAAATTATTTTCTACAGTCAATACAATTTATTTTTATATAATTTAGGGAAATACTCATTAGGTAAGATTGGATATCATTTTTTAATGCTTTTTCCACTTTTATTACTTATAAAACCTATAGAACGTTTAAAACGTAGCAAATAATGAATAATAATATAAAAACAAAATTATATTCTGTATCTTTAAGTATTTTTATTGTTCTAATAGATCAATTTACGAAATATTTAATGTTTTATAATAGAAAATTATTTATTAATAAAGATTTTCTTTTATTCAAATTAGACTTTGTAAAAAATTACGGAGCAGCATTTAACATATTTAGTGGTAGTAGAATATTTTTATCTTTAATAAGTATTTTTTTTTCTATATTACTAATTTATTTGATATTTAGGAAGAATACATTAAACTCATTAGATCTATATTCTTATAGCTTTATTCTTGGGGGAACTATTGGTAATGGTATAGATAGGATTTATAGAGGTTTTGTAGTTGATTTTATAAATTTAAATATTATAAATTTTCCATTATTTAATATTGCTGATATATCAATTAATATTGGTTTCATTATTTTACTGTATAACATTTTTAAAAATAATCGATAAAATGAATTACTTGAAATTAAAGTATTTAAAGTATGTATTATTGATATTATTTCTTTATATTTTACTTTCAATATTTATAAGAATAGTAAATATTTATACTCTTTTATTTTTAATTATAATTATTTATACTTTTTATAATGTTGATAAAAAATTATTTAAAAAAATAGTTTATAAAGTTTTATATAAAAATAAGAAAAATACACTTTCATTTAAAAATACATATGGTGCTGCCAAGATAAGTTTGGAAGGAGTCGAGAATATTAACAAAAAAATTAGCGATAAAGTAAAAGCTGAATTGTTAAATTACCAAAAAAATAAACTAGAGTCCCAATTAAAAACAGGAGATTATAAGGTTACTCTTTTTGGAGCAGGTTCCTCAGGCAAAACATCTATAGCAAGATCTTTATTGAAAAATATTGTCGGACAAACCTCAGCAAAAATAGGTACAACAAAGCAAATTAATAGCTATAAAATTCGTATACCAATTTTAAAAAGAAATATTAATATAGTTGATACTCCAGGTTTATTCGAACCATCTAAATTAGGAGAAGAAAGAGAAAAAGCAACAATTATACAAGCATCGAATTCTGATTTAGTTCTTTTTGTGTTAGATCAGGACATAAATAAATACGAAAAATATTTAATTAAAGAATTATTAAAATTAAGAAAAAAAATAATAATAGTTCTAAATAAATGTGATTTGAGGTCTAAAGATGAAAATAACCTTATCAAAGAAAATATTATTTCTATAACTTCCGCTAGAAAAAATAAAATTTCAGTCGTTCAAACAATTGCAGTCTCTCAAAAATCTCCCTATACAAAATCAGATGCTTTAAATTTAGTTCCAGAGGTAGGAAGTTTATTTAGAGAAATAATTGAAACCCTTGATAATAATGGTGAAGAATTATTGGCGGATAATATTCTTTTTCGCTCAAATAAGTTAGGTATTAAAAGTAAAAATTTCGTACAAGAACAAAGATATTTAATGTCAAATAAAGTGATTAATAAATATATGTGGATAACAGGAGGAGTAATACTAGTTAATCCACTTCCAGCTGTTGATTTTCTTACTACTACCTCCGTAAACATTCAAATGATAATGGAATTATCAAAAATATATGAAATAAAGCTTACAAAAAAAGATGCAAAAGATTTGGCGACTTCATTGCTAAGCGCATTGGCTAAACAAGGCATACTAAAAGGGGGTCTCGCCATTCTTTCTCCTGCTTTAGCTACAAGCTTGACTAAAATAATATTATCTAAATCTATACAATCAGTTACAGCAGGCTGGTTAATAAGAATAGTAGGACTAAGTTTGATTGAATATTTTAAAAATGGTCAAGATTGGGGAGATGGAGGAATTCAAGAAGTAGTAGATAAGATCTATAGAATTAGTAAAAGAGAGGATATTTTAAATAAATTCGTAAAAGAAGCTATTTCAAAAATTGAAATGAAAAAATATTTTAAATCAAATAAAAGTTTGCCTCCATTTACTAATTAATATTGGATAATTGATCATTTAGAAAAGTTCTGAAGTCAAAGATAGTTATTAATAGTAAATAAGCAATACAAATAGCTATAGAGATAAACCCTGTTAATATTGCAATAATTTTTGGTCTTCCCATATTCATTTGTTAAGCATCTAGAAGTCTCAATAGTTCTTCAATATGAGAATCCTTTGTATTGTAATTTCCCATTACAACCCGTAAAAAATATTTACCCTTAAATTTTGGTCTAGAAAGCATAAAATTATTTTTAATTAGTTCATTAACTTTAGTCTGAGTCCATGCATCAGAATCTTTTGGCTCAAGTTTATTTGGTAAGAATGAAACAATATGAAGAGGACCTGAATATATATCAAATTTATTTTTACTAATATTTTTTACAAAAAAATCTTTTCTTTTAATTGATGAGCTTAATATATTTTCTATTCCTTTGAGACCTAAAAAACGTAACCCAAGCCATAGTTTGATAACCTCTGCAGGTCTAGAACCTTGTATGCCTATTTCTCCTCTATTTATAATATTTTCTTTAGATGATATATATGGTAGACCAGTATTAAAAGTATTTTCTAAAGTACTCATATTTGAAACCAATAGCAAAGATGAAGTCTTTGTAATGCCAATAATTTTTTGTGGATTTATCGTTATCGAATTAGCCTGATTAATATTATTTAGACCTTCTATTGGAATAGAAGTTATGGCAAAAATCCCTCCAATTGAACCATCAATATGTAACCATATGTTTCTTTGTTTACAGATTTCACTTATTTCTTTAATAGGATCAATGGCTCCTCTTACAGTTGTCCCAAGGGTAGCAACAATAGCAAATATTTTTTTATTTTCTATTGAACATTTATGTAAAGTGTTTCTCAGATCGTTTATATCCATTCGACCTTGATTATCAGTTTTAATCCTGACAAGATTCCTAGTATCAAGACCCATTACTCTTATACATTTAACAAATGAAGAATGAGCATCTTCACTAACAAGTAATACAGAATTAGGATTTGTACCTAATCCAGCATTATTTCTAGCTGCAATAAGTGCATTCAGATTACTTAATGTACCTCCGCTAGCAGCTATACCGCCTGAGAAATCATTAAACCCTATTTTCTTGGCAAACCATTTGCATAATGATTCCTCAAGCATGGTTACACTTGGTGATAACTCGTAAGCGAGAAGATTATTATTTAAACCAGCAGCAATTAAATCTCCCAAAATAGAGAAAATTAAAGGTGGGGGATCAAGATGAGCTAGTGAGCCAGGATGAACGGGATTAAATGAATTATTCAAAAGAGATTCAATCTCAGAAAACAAATCTTCCTCAGAGTTCCCATCTTCCGCAGGCATAATACAATTGAAACTCTCATCAAAAGGTAAAGGACCATTTTTATCAGCTTTAGAGAACCAGTCACAAAGTGTTTGACTTGCTCTATTCAGAAGAATAATCAATTTGTCATTAGTCCCTAAATTTGAGGGGAAATATATATCTTTATTATTAATTAAATCTTCAGCCATCAGATAAAATATCTATTAATAATTCTATTCTCAATCTTGGCAAATGAGATATATTTTTGAAAATGGAAATAGTAATGAAGAAAAACAAAAAAATACAAATATTTCAAAATACACTTTGTGGATGAATTCGATATTAAGAAGATCACAAGAAATTGGGAAAGTTGAACTACCAATCTGTTCAATAATTTTAGATGAGAGAGGAAGATGTATCGGGAGAGGAGTTAATAGAAGGAATATAAATAAAGACCCATTAGGTCATGCTGAGATAATGGCACTTAGGCAGGCATCTCTAATAAAAAATGATTGGAGATTTAATGAATGTACTATTATCACAAATTTAGAACCTTGTACTATGTGTTCCTCAGCACTTATTCAAGCACGGATGGGTAAAGTTATTTTCGGGGCTTACGATAAGAAAAGAGGTGGACTGGGTGGTTCAATTGACCTATCAAAACATGAAAGTGCTCATCACAAAATGGAAATAATTGGAGGTATCCTAGAAGATGAATGCAGTCAAATTTTACAGATTTGGTTCAAAAAGTTGAGGACTCAAAAATAGAAAATTTCTTTAGCTCGGTATCAAATAGGTTTAATAATCTATCAACGTTCTCCTCACATGAATTAAAACCCATTAGTCCTACACGCCACACCTTACCGGATAATTCTCCAAGTCCATTTCCTATCTCAATTCCAAAGTTTCTTAAGAGATGATTTCTAAAACCATCCCCATCAACTGCTGGAGGTATTTTAACTGTTGTTAAAGTTGGCAATCTATAATCCTCTGATACATGTAATTCCATTCCAAGACTTTCTAAACCATTCCACAATTTTTTTGCATTAGTATTGTGTCTATTCCAAACATTTTCTAAACCCTCATTCGCAATTAATCGTAAACCTTCACGAATCGCAAAATTCATGTTTACTGGAGCAGTATGATGGTAAACACGATCAGAACCCCAATACTTATTTAATAGAGATAAATCTAAATACCAGTTAGGTACTTTTGTTTTTCTTGAACCTAGCTTTTCTTCAGCTCTTTTATTCATTGTAAAAGGGCTTAATCCAGGGGGACAACTTAATCCCTTTTGACTGCAACTGTATGCTAGATCAATTTTCCATTCGTCTATCAATAATTCTAAAGCACCAAGTGAAGTAACAGCATCAACTAAAAACAAGCAATTATTTTTTCTACAAATATCCCCAATACCATCTAGAGGTTGTAAAACACCACTTGATGTTTCAGCATGGACGATAGCGAAAATAGCGGGTTTTTTAGTCTCTATTTCATACTTAATTTCTTCATAAGTAAAAGCTTCACCCCATGGTTTTTCAATAAAGGAAACTTGAGCTTTATATCTAGTTGCCATGTCAACTAATCTATCTCCAAAATATCCTTTTTTAGCAATAAGAATTTTTTCGCCTTCTTCAATAAAATTAGCTATTGAAGCTTCCATCGCTGCACTACCAGTGCCGCTCATTGGGAGCGTAAGACGATTATTGCATTGCCAGGTATATCTTAAAAGTTGCTGAACGTCAGACATCAACGAGATATATGCCTCATCTAAATGACCAATAGGATTTAAAGAAAGAGCGCTTAAGACTTCTGGATGTGCGTTTGAAGGTCCAGGTCCTAATAAAAGTCTAGGGGGAACATAAGTCTTAGAAAAATGAGATAAATTCTCTTTATTTAAAGCCGGAATAAGTTTTGCTTCTGTCAAAGCATTACATTCAATTACTTTTAAATTAGACTAATATCGTCACTTAAGCGATATTTTTTTATAGAAATTAATTCAATTTAAATAATTAAGTAAATAATTATTAAAGTTATGACTTGAAACACTCAAAGAAGACATCTAGTGTTGAAAAAAGTTACGGTTGATACATAATAAGAATCATCAAGTTATTAATTTCATAGAAGGTATCTCAAAAGTTATGTCTAAGTCTCCACAAGATGTTTTAAGTCAAATTAAAGATGAAGGAATTGAACTCATCGATTTAAAATTCACAGACATCCATGGTAAATGGCAACATTTAACTCTTACATCAGACATGATAGAAGAGGATTCATTTACAGAAGGTCTAGCATTTGATGGCTCATCAATAAGAGGTTGGAAAGCAATTAATGCCTCCGATATGTCAATGGTCCCTGATGCAAGTACAGCATGGATAGATCCCTTTTACAAGCATAAAACTCTAAGTATGATTTGCTCTATCCAAGAGCCTAGAAGTGGAGAGCCTTATGATAGATGCCCAAGATCTTTAGCTCAAAAGGCTTTAAAGTACCTAGAATCTACAGGGATTGCTGATACAGCTTTTTTTGGACCGGAACCAGAATTCTTCTTATTTGATGACGTGAGATACGACTCAAAAGAAGGTTCTTGCTTTTACAGTGTAGATACAATTGAAGCTCCATGGAACACAGGAAGAATTGAAGAAGGTGGAAATTTAGGATACAAGATCCAATACAAAGAGGGTTATTTCCCAGTTTCTCCGAATGATACTGCGCAAGACATCAGATCTGAAATGCTTCTTTTAATGGGTGAATTAGGCATACCCACTGAAAAGCATCACCATGAAGTTGCTGGTGCCGGTCAACACGAGCTAGGAATGAAATTCGATTCATTAATAAATTCTGCTGATAACGTAATGACTTATAAATACGTTGTCAGGAATGTTGCTAAAAAATATGGTAAAACAGCCACGTTTATGCCCAAGCCTGTATTTAACGATAATGGTACTGGTATGCATGTTCACCAAAGTTTATGGAAGAGTGGCCAGCCACTATTTTTTGGTGAAGGAGCGTATGCAAATTTATCTCAAACTGCAAGATGGTATATCGGAGGCATACTTAAGCATGCTCCATCATTCCTAGCATTTACTAATCCAACCACAAATAGTTATAAACGATTGGTTCCAGGATTCGAAGCACCTGTAAATCTAGTTTATTCTGAGGGTAATAGATCTGCTGCAGTAAGAATTCCTTTAACAGGTCCAAGCCCTAAAGCTAAAAGATTAGAATTCAGATCAGGTGACGCACTTGCAAATCCTTACTTAGCATTTTCTGTAATGATGCTTGCTGGTATTGATGGAATTAAAAATCAAATTGATCCTGGTGATGGAGTAGATGTAGATTTATTTGAACTTCCAGCTGATGAACTTGCAAAAATTGATACAGTACCTTCATCTTTAAATGACTCACTTAATGCACTGAAAGCAGATAAGGATTATTTATTAGCTGGTGGAGTATTTACTGAAGATTTTATTGATAACTTTATCGATATAAAATATGAAGAGGTACAACAACTAAGACAAAGGCCTCATCCACATGAATTCTTCATGTATTATGATGCGTAATTAAAAGAACTTAGTAGTTTAAATTAATCAATTTGAGAAATATCACAAAATATTCTCAAATTGATTTTTTTTTTGTTGAAATATATATATATAAAATGAAAAATGGCTAGGGAATCTATCTCAAAAATTGCATATAAAACGCTACAACAAAGTAAAAGCATTGCAGGTTTCGCTCACAAGCAGATTAGTTCAAGATTAATGAATTTTATTCTTCCCGATTCGAGACTTGAAAATTTTGATATTGATAAGGATCTACTAATACAAATCCAAAATTCAATGGATATTTTAAGAGAAGAAGATTGGAATGATGCAGAAAAAAAAATATATCCAAAAAAATTATTATTTGACGAGCCATGGCTTAGATATCTAACTCAATATCCTAAAATTTGGCTCGATATGCCTAATACTTGGGATAGACGAAGAAAACAAAATTATGATGATTTGCCAAAATCAATTGATAAAGATAATTATCCTCAATATTACTTGAGAAATTTTCATCATCAAACAGATGGTTATTTATCAGATTTTTCAGCTAGTATTTATGACTTACAAGTCGAGATACTTTTCAATGGAAGTGCTGACTCAATGAGGAGAAGAATAATTAAGCCAATAAAAGAAGGACTTAAAAATTTTAGTGATAGAAAAAAAAGCTCTTTAAAAATACTTGATGTAGCTACAGGATCAGGAAGAACATTAAAACAATTAAGAGCCGCATTTCCTAAAGAAAAAATTACAGGAATTGATTTATCTGATTCATATTTAAAAGAGGCAAGTAGATATATTTCAGATTTAGATGGAGATTTAATTCAATTACTTAAAGGTAATGCTGAAGAATTACCTT
Organism: Prochlorococcus sp. AG-355-P18; assembly: GCA_003280515.1. Classification (GTDB taxonomy): domain Bacteria; phylum Cyanobacteriota; class Cyanobacteriia; order PCC-6307; family Cyanobiaceae; genus Prochlorococcus_A. The sequence goes on along the minus strand of QCER01000001.1, from coordinate 116,651 downwards.
TTGAAAATGATAGTTTTCAATGCATTTCTTGTGTTTACTTATTTCATGAATTACCTAGAACAATTAGAGCAAAAGTATTAAATGAATTTTTTAGAGTTCTTGAGCCTGGTGGGATATTAGTAATAGCCGATTCAATTCAAATAAGTGATTCACCTGATTTTATATCTATAATGGAAAACTTCTATAAATCTTTTCATGAGCCTTTTTATTGTGATTACATAAAAGAGGATATAGATTCTAAAATAGAGGAAGTAGGGTTTAAAGATGTAAAATCAAATTCCTTTTTTATGACCAAAGTATGGTCTGCTGTAAAGTAAATAAAAAATTCTATGACCTTTTGGGATAAAGATACAATTCAGCATGTTCAAAGTCTTAATGACAAATTAAAAATTGATCATTCTAATTGGCATAAAGATAAAGGAAATAAATATAAAAGATCTGCAGAACTAATTTCGGCGGGATTATGCCATTTAATTATTTCTTGTAATGAAAAAGAAACTATTGAGTATTTAGAAGAAAGTATTAAATGGTTAAAAGAAATTAACATAGATCAACCATGCCCAAGTAAAAATCATCTTTTTAAAGCCAACTGAAGCCTATTACCTTTACTACTCCATCTAATGTCATCAAAACATTCATTAATAATGTAAAGGCCACGCCCACTTACACTACTTATTTTTTTTGGTAATTTATAGTCTCTTTTTTTTATTTCTAGACCATTACCTTGGTCTTGAATTTGCCAAACACACCAATTAGGAGTAATTATCCTTCTTACTCTAATATTTTTTTTAGGATCTAATTTATTTCCATGTTTTACTGCGTTAACTAAAGCTTCATGTAAACCAAGTTTTATAAGATAAGTTGATTCAGAATTTTCAATAGGTTCTAATAATTGATCTACAAAATCATTTAACTGTAATGATGATTCGAATTCGAAGTTTGACCAGTTAATATTTGGTCTTTTAAAAAATTTTTTTAAAATATTTTTGCCCCGAATTAAGGACATAATAATATTTTGATACTGTATTAATCTTAACTTATTAAATACCTCGATTTAAAGAATATTATTATGTCTCTCTGCAATAGCAGGATGCCGTAGGATGGAGTCCATAAGTCTTACTCCTCTTAGTTGATTTATTAAAGGCATATGTCCATCAGGAGCATCCAATGACCAGCGAAATGATCCTGGATATCTAGTCCATAAGCCTTCTTTTTTCCAACCTATTTTCGGCCACATTAATTCATATTTTTTACCTACTGATTTTAATATCTTTGCTTGAATTGAGAATCCAAATCTACCAGTAGAATAAATAATCCATAATCTATCTATCGTTTGTAGGTCTTTAACTGACATATTTTTAACTTCACTATAGAAAACATATCCACGTTTCTCAGCTAATTTTCCAGCTAATTTCCTTAAGTAGGAACTTGTTAATCTATCTGCCTCTTCATATTTTTGCTCAACCAACTTCAATTGCAAATCTTCATAATTAATATCAATGTCTGAATATGTATTAAACCAATTATTGAATTTAGGGTTTTCAAAGAATTCAGGCTTAAATTTTTTTAAAACTTGCAATATCCAACCAGCAGCCCAGTCATCTCCATCATTATCAAAGATATCAAAAAGTGAAGGGCCAAGATTAAAAATATTTTCGACTTCAGATTCTATTTGAGTTAATGAATTTATTCTTTTTCTTTGATTGGAATCTACAAATTTTTTTATCAAATCTAATGTAGCATTATTATAGTTATCTTGTTCTTTGTTATTCATTTTAAAAATCAATCAAAAAAATAAAAACTATCCATGTATTTCAAAAGAAAAGAACTAGAGAAATTTAGTAGTTTTAAAGGACCACTTATAGATGTTAGGAGCCCAGGTGAATATTATAAAGGACACATGCCTAATTCTATTAACATTCCATTATTTGATGATGAAGAGAGATCAATAATTGGCACGATTTATAAAAAAGAAGGAAGAAAAAAAGCTGTCATAGAGGGATTAAATTTTTTTGAAAAAAAAATGGAATTACTTCTTGATAATTTATTCATGAGTATTGAATCTTATAAAACTATTCCTAACAAAAAAAATGAAAATTTTATCAGAATATATTGCTCTAGAGGTGGAATGCGTTCACAAAGCATTGCTTGGCTACTAGATAAATATAAATTAAATCCAATAACACTTAAGGGAGGATACAAAATTTATAGAAGATGGGTATTAGATAGTTTCTCAAAAGAGTTGAATATAATAGTTATTGGCGGAAAAACAGGAACAGGGAAGACAAGATTATTATCATTACTAGAAAAATATAAATATCAAACTATTGATCTTGAAGGATTTGCTTGTCATAGAGGAAGTACATTTGGAGGTTTAGGAATGAAAGAACAACCTTCAAATGAGCAATTTGAAAATAAAATTGCAGAAAAATTATATTCCTTTAAAATTTCAAATAATATTTTTGTAGAAGCTGAAAGTGCAAATATAGGCAAATGCAAAATACCCCATGAATTCTTCAATCAGATGAAAAATTCAAGGAGAATAGAAATTATAAGGAGCGAATCTAACAGGTTAGATGAGTTGATAGATACATATAGTGTTTTTAAGAAAGAAGAACTCCAAGAATCTGTATTAAGGATTAAAAAAAGATTAGGACCACAAAGAACAAAAATAGCTCTCGAATCAATTAACAATGAGAAATGGGATTTAGTTTGCAAATCAGTTCTAGATTATTACGATAAATGTTATGAATATGAAAAGGTTAGTAAAACAAATATAAAGATATTAGATTTAACCGACAAAAAATATGATGAAAGTATCCTAGAGTTAGTAAATAATGTTTTATAAATAACTACAAACGAATGTGAAAAATATTTCCTAAGATAATAAATTATTAAACTAAAATTATGTCAGCAAATAAAACTGCAAAAATACAATTTTATGAAGGAACTGATGAACCTGTAGTGCCTGAAATAAGACTCACTAGGAGTAAGGATGGTACCACCGGCCAAGCTTTATTTTTGTTCGAAAAACCTCAGGCATTATCTTCGATTACGGATGGTGAAATCACAGGTATGCGTATGATTGACTCAGAAGGTGAAATATTAACTAGGGAGGTTAAAGTAAAGTTTGTTGATGGAGAACCAATATTTTTAGAAGCAGTATATATTTGGAAGAATACATCTGACTTTGATAGATTTATGAGATTTGCAAATAGTTATGCCAAATCAAATGGATTAGGATATTCTGAAAAGAAGTAGAATATTGTGAAAATTGAGTAGTTCTTTATACTTCAAGCTAGTAGTAATTTTAATAACTTCGTTAATAGTTTGGACTCTAAGAGATTTTCTCCTATTAATAATTTGTTCCTTAGTAATTTCAAATATTGTATGTAATTTATGTAATCAAATACAAAAGGGGTTGAAAATTCCCCGACCGCTCTCTTTGTTTCTTGTCTTAACTGTTATATCAGTAATAGTATTTACTATTTTTATTCTTGTATTGCCTCCATTTATAAAAGAATTCAATGAAATACTAGTTGATATTCCAAATGGTTTATCAAAAATAAATATTTTGATTAATACAAATCTGAATAAATTTAATGTTTTATTATATGGTGAACAATCAGAAAATGTTATAGACATTTTCAGTCTTATAAATAATGTAGTAACTATTCCAGATGCCTCAACTATTGCAAAAGCTATTCAAGAAAGTTTTAAAAATTTAATAAATATAGCGGGGAATCTTGGTTCAGGTCTTTTGAAATTAATATTCGTATTAGCAGTGAGTTTAATGATTTCTATTGAACCAAAACAATATAAAGAAAATATACTTCTATTAATTCCAAAGAATTATCGAAACAATTTTAGAAATATTCTGGAAAAATGCAATACCGCATTAGCAAATTGGACCTTTTCTATGGTCATAAGCTCATTATCAGTAGGTATATTATCATTAATAGTTCTGTCTATATTAGACGTTAAATATGTTGTCTCAAATGCTTTAATAGCAATGGTTCTTAACATTATTCCAAATATAGGCCCAGTTATTAGTGGGATATTTCCAATCTCAATTGCACTACTAGATAATTTTTGGAAACCACTCGCCGTTTTAGGAGCATATGTAATCATTCAAAATATCGAAAGTTATATAATAATGCCATCTATTATGAAGAAAAAAGCAAACTTACTTCCTGGTTTAACATTAATATCACAATTTGGATTTACCTTCATTTTTGGTCCATTAGGCTTAATACTTTCTCTTCCATTAGCTGTAGTGATTCAGGTTTTAATCAAAGAATCATTTAAAGATATTTAAAAACTATTTTATTTTTTTATATAAATATGGGTAAGAAAAAAGTATAAAGAAAGCTAAGGGATGTTTACCAATAGCAAAATATAGTGAATTAAAAGTTAAATGATCAAATAATATTCTTAGCTCAGTAGAAAGATCTATTAAAACTAAAGAAAATAAAATTATCAAATAATAATTCAATTTCATAAAATTAGAACCATAATCTCAGTCTTTAAGCAACAAAGATGGAGCCAATAAAATACTTGAATAACTTCCAACTATAATTCCTAATGATAAGGCTAAGGAAAACCAAAATAGCGAGTAAGATCCAAACAAAATTAAGCTTAATAAAGGGATTAGAGTTGTAATACTGGTAAACGTTGTTCTCCTAAATGATTCGTTTACTGATAATTGAATAGTTTCGTTATAGCCTTCATTCTTTGATTTTAAATTTTCACGAATTCTATCAAAAATAACAACAGTATCATTTACAGAATAACCAGCAATAGTAAGCAAGGACACAGCAAATAAACTATTTACCTCGACAGATAATATAATTCCCAACCAAGAGAATATACCAAAAACAATTAATAAATCATGGAATAAAGCTAATAATGCAAATAATGCATATTTTTTATCAAATCTAATAGTTATATATAATGAAATTGCAAATAAAGAAACTAACAATGAAGTAACACAATTAGTAAGTAATCTTTTCCCAAGCTTTGGACCTATTAATCTTGAATCCTTACTCTCATAATTTAAAGGTCCAATAATATTATCAAGATTACTAATAAGATTATTTGATTCTTCGATACTCAAATAAGGTGTTCTTATTGAAATCAATTTATTATTATTTTGGGATTGTAATTTAATATTATTTAATAAGTTTTTATTTTTAGAGTTCTCTCTTAATTTTTCTAAAACAGAATCAGGAGAAAAATCAGAACATTCCTCCTTACAAATTCTCTCTATTCTTAGTTCATTTCCTCCAACAAAATCCATCCCTAAATTTATAGGTTTCTTATAAGAGGTATTAAAAGTAGAATATAAAATTCCTAAAAGACTCAACAAAATAAGAACAGTTGAAAACCCAATTATCTTTCTTTTATTTTTTATTAGCTCAAGATTGTATTTCATGGGAAATTAGAAATAAAATAGTTAATTTGAAAAATTATTCCTTGGCAGATAGAGATTTTTCTGTCTCAAAGATTGATATGTTGTAAAAAATCGTAAAATATTTTTAGAACAATTTAATGAGGTAAACAAACTTATTAGGACTCCAATACCTAATGTTGCCGCAAAACCCTTAACAAAATTTGTTCCTAATAAAAATAATACAAAACAACTAAGAAGAGTTGTAATATGGCCATCAACTATGGATGAATTAGCTCTCTGAAAACCGCTATCAATAGATCTTGTAAGAGTATTACCATCATATAATTCTTCTCTAATTCTCTCAAATATTAAAATATTTGCATCAACAGCCATCCCAATACTAAGTATAAGCCCAGATATTCCAGGTAAAGTCAAAGTTACAGGAATTAGAGAATATATGGCTAAGTTAAAGAAACCATAAAGTACTAGAGAAAGAACTGAAACAAAACCTAGAATTCTATAGTTAAAAATCATAAAAATACCAACAAAAATTAAACCACTAATAGCTGCATAAAGACTTTTTAAAATATTTTTGGATCCTAATAGAGCCCCTATTGAATTAGTTTCTACTATTTCAATTGGCAATGGCAATGAGCCTCCTTTAAGTTGAACTTCTAATTCTCTAGCATTTTCAGCACTAAAATTACCACTTATTGTTGCTGATCCACCTGTAATCCCAGTACTAGCAAACTGATTACCAACACTGGCTTCACTTATTGATTCACCATCTAGAATGATAGCCAATAGTTGATTAGTACCAGCAATTGACTTTGTAATTTCTGCAAATTTTTCACCTCCTGAATTACTAAAAGTTAATAAAACTTCCCAATTACTATTTGTTTGTTCTTGTCTCCTTCCTGCGTTAATAAGATCCCTTCCAGATAAATCTGTTTTAATAAATAAATCTGTAATTTCTTTATCAATATATTTTTTGATTTCAATTAACTTCCCATATAAATCATTACTAGTAGATGAGTAATTCAATTCTTTTTCTAAATCTTTAAGATCATCTTCAATAACTTTTAAGAAATTATCATCATTTTGATTTTTTTCTGCAAAAGAATATTTTTCAATTAATTCTTTAATACTAAATCTCTGTAGTTGCAGGGATCTTAAATCTTTAGATGTTCCTTCTTTTTGGGTTCTAAATTCTAATAAAGCAGTCTTACCTAATACCCTTGAAGCAACTAATGGATTTTGTTCACCTGGTAATTCTAAAATCAACTGATCTCCACCAAGAGTTTGCAAATTAGACTCAGAAACTCCTAAATTGTTAACGCGCTTATCTATAACCGAATTAACTGCTTCAAGTTCATCCCTTGTTACCTTACCTTCCTCTTTAATAATTTGTAGTGTAAGTTGAGAACCCCCTTGTAAATCTAATCCCAACTGTAAGGGATAATTTATTAATAGATAAACAGACAAAGTAAGTAGAAAAATAATAAAAAAAAGCCAACCTTGCCTTCTTTTCATTGTCTATATACTCCCACCAATTAAATCTTCAACTTTTTCAACTATTTGATGTGGTTGGATTATTGTCAAATTCTCAAGATTTCCATTATAAGGAGTTGGAATATCCTGACTAGATAATCTAATTGGTCGGGCATCAAGATCATCAAAACACTCTTCTGTTATCAAGGCAATTAATTCAGCGCCAATACCTCCAGTCTTCATACATTCTTCAACAATAATTACTTTATTTGTTTTTCTTATTGATTTTGAGATGGTTTCTATATCAAATGGTTTTAAACTTATTAAATCTATTAACTCAACATCTATTCCTTTTTTTTCTAATTCTTCAACAGCTTTAAGGCAGTGATGTCTCATTCTTGAATAAGTCAATAAAGTAATATCTTTCCCTTCTTTTACAACGTCAGCCTGATCTAAAGCGCAAGTATATTCACCCTCAGGTAATTCTTCAGACAAATTGTATAGAAGAACATGTTCGAAAAATAGAACCGGATTATCATCTCTTATAGCTGCTTTCATTAAACCTTTAGCATTTGTGGGTGTGCTACATGCAACAATCTTTATGCCAGGAACTGCATGAAAATATGCTTCAAGTCTTTGACTGTGCTCAGCACCAAGTTGACGACCAACTCCTCCAGGTCCTCTAACTACTGCTGGTATTTTATAATTTCCGCCACTTGTATATCTAAGCATACCCATATTATTTGATATCTGATTAAAAGCTAAAAGCAAAAAACCCATATTCATTCCTTCTACTATTGGTCTTAAGCCAGTCATTGCTGCACCCACAGCCATACCCGTAAAACTATTCTCTGCAATTGGAGTATCTAAGACTCTTAACTCTCCATATTTTTCATATAAATCCTTAGTTACCTTATAAGATCCTCCATATTGACCAACATCTTCCCCCATAACGCAAACATTTACATCATTTGCCATTTCTTCATCAATTGCCTCTTTCAAAGCATTAAACAATAATGTTCCAGCCACAATTAATTACCTAATTAATCACATATATAATCCTACCACTTTGAATAATTCAACCTCCTTCAGCAAAGGTTATGAGTAGTAATATTGATAAAATCATTCCAGGTGACAGCAAAAGGACTAAAAGACCTAGGTCATGTAAAGACATTAAAAGAAAGTGTTTTCTTAATAATATTGGTAATTCAATTTTTCTTCAGAAAAAAACTGCGAATAAATACAATAAAAAGTCCTATACCTATAAAAGCAAAAGAGAACGTTAGCAAAAATGATAATCCGATTATTAAGGTATTAATACTAGAAGAAATATTTTGGACTATTTCAGAAGAATTAGATGGTTTATGTACTGAAAAATAAATTGCAATTTTATTACTTAAAAAATAAAAAAATATAAATAATAAAAAACTTGTTAATGATCCTACAATAAAATTTAACGGTCCTTTTTCGGGAATGTTTTTTTCAATATTCTCATTACTATTTTCAGCCACAACAAAATTTTGTATAAAAAAATTTAAATGAATGTTATTCCCTTTTCAAGGAATGTGCAAACCCATGAATCGTAACCTTTATTTCTAAACAATTTATAATTTGCAGTTAATTCTTTTTTAGCAATCTCTATATCTTTAAAGAGTGCAAAGCATGTAGGTCCTGATCCACTCATTGAAAATGTGAGGCAATTTTCTAATTTAGAAAGTAAATATAATGCCTGCTTTACAGAATCATTTTCATTTTCAACAACTAACTGCAGATCGTTTTTAATAGATAAATGTTGATTATCAAAATTTAAGTTATTTAAACCATTATCTCTTAAATTTTTTCTTATGTTCTCAATCATTTCTCTATCAGTAAGATATTGATCACAAAATCTATTGCTATATTTTTTATAAGTTTCAGCTGTAGATACTGATACATTTCGATTTTTTAAAAGAATTACTCCATATTCAAAGTTTGAATCTAATTTCTCCAAAATTTCTCCTCTTCCAAAACATAATTGAATACCACCATTTATAAAAAAGGGAACATCAGATCCTAAAGTTGAGGCTAATGAACATAATGTTTCTTGATCTAAGTTCAAATCCCATAACTTATTAAGTCCAATTAATGTTGCTGCTGCATTACTAGATCCACCAGCTAATCCTGCCCCAATTGGAATGTTTTTCCTTAAAAATATATTCGCACCGTAATCTATATTTGATTTTTTCCTTAAAAGATTTGCCGATTTAACAATTAAGTTATCATCAGATAAGCTTAAATCATTACAATCAGACTTAAGTTTAATTAAACCTTTATTATTAATTTCCAATTCTAAATAATCAGAAAGATCGATATTTTGCATAATCATTGCTAACTCATGAAATCCATCCTCTCTTTTACCAATAACTTCAAGATGCAAATTTATTTTGGCAGGAGATTTTATATTAATTTTCGTTTTAGGTAAATCTTGCATATACTTAAATTTTTTATTTTTTAATTTTAATACAATTTTCTGCAAGCTTAATCCATTGTTCAATTGAAATATCTTGTGGTCTTAAATTAAAACAAACTTTTGAAGCTTCAGATAATTCTTTTATCTCTTCATTAGAATGTATTGAATTAAGAGTATTTCTAAGCATTTTTCTTCTTGAATTAAATGAAATTCTAAGAAGTTTATCTATATATTTTTCTAGATTAATATCTAATCTTAAATCATTTTTAATTGGTTCAAAAACTACTAAAGAAGAAAAAACTTTTGGAGGTGGACTAAATGAAGAAGGCGGCACATCACATATTCTTTTTATTTTTGATAAAAGTTGCATTCTTATACTAAGCGCACCAGCATTGGGACTACCTTCTTTTGACAAAATCCTATCTACAACGTCCTTCTGCATTAAAAATATTATTTTTTCGTAATTATAGTTTCTTAAAATGCCCAATCGACCAATGAAAATATCCAATATTGGGCCCGTTATATTGTAAGGAATATTTGCAATCACTTTTGTAATTTTCTTATTAATCGAATCTAAATTTACAGAAAGAATATCTCCTTGCTGCAGTGAAAACTTCTCATTATTATTGAATTTATCATTTAATAAATTAATTAAATCTTTATCTAATTCAATTGCATGTAATTTTTTAATTTCTGAATCTAATAACTTAGATGTTAAAGCTCCTTTGCCAGGACCAATTTCTAAAATAAAGTCATTTTCATTAAGAACAGCAATTTCTTTAATTTTTTCTAATATTTTTTTATTTACCAACCAGTGTTGTCCAAATCTTTTTTTTTGATGATAGTTTTTAGAATTCATCTATAAAGATAAATAATATGTTTAAATTAAATATGAATTTATTTAATACTTTATATCATGAGCTTATCAAAAAAAAATTTAGATAAACTCAATAAATTTAAAAAAATGAAAAATTTAAATAACGAATGTAAAAATATAAATAAAAATAATTACACAAATATAACCAATAATGATAATTTAATCACTAATCCATTTAATTCAGAAGATCCCAATAAAATTTTTTATTCGTTAATTGATAATTCAGAAACTTTAGAAGAGACTTCTGACGTTAATAATTCACTAAGAGAAAGTGAGATTAATCAAATTAATATGAATTCTAAAAAACATAATTTATCAAATAAATTAACAACTGAAGAGGAACTATATGATGAATTTAATTATCTTCTTGATGAATAATTAGTTTTAATATTTACTTATGCTTCAGAGTAATAGATTAGAAATTTATGCTATCGGCAAAATAAAGAAACTTTGGATTAGAGATGGAATTAATCAGTACAAAAAAAGAATGCCTGAACTTGTCATTAATGAGTTAAAGACTTTTAATTTAAATAATCTTAGATCCAATAACAATATTATTATCTGCCTAAGTGAAGAAGGGAAGCAGTTTAATTCAGTTGAACTATGTTCCTTACTCTTGAATTTTAAAAATAAAAAAATTAATTTCTTAATCGGTGATACTGATGGAGTTAGTTCAGATATAAAAGAAAAATCAGATCTTGTACTAAGTCTGTCTCCTTTAACTTTTCCTCATGAATTAGCTAGATTAATCCTAATCGAGCAAATCTATAGAGCTATTTCTATATCTAACAACTCCCCTTATCATCGTTCTTAAAAAGATTAGATTCAATCTAAAATTAATCTATAAAAGTTTAATAACTAACTATTTTTTGATTTTTTGCTATATAGTACATATATACTATTAATTTAGCCTTGGATTCTTTTGATTCAACTACTAAAAAATTTAAAATCCCCTTATTAACTGATTCGGTATCCGCAGGGTTTCCTTCTCCTGCAGATGACTACACAGAAGAAAATATTGATTTAAACGAACATTTAATATCTAATCCGTTTAGCACTTTTTTTCTTAGAGTTAAAGGTGACTCGATGATAAATGCAGGAATTAAAGATAAAGATTTAATAATAGTAGACAAGAGCTTAACAGCCAGGCCAGGGAATATCATCATTGCAATGATAGATGGAGAATTTACAATAAAAAGATTATCTATAAAAAATAATGAATTATATTTAAAAGCAGAAAATCATAATTATCCTGATTTTAGATTTAAAAACCATATTGATGTACAGATATGGGGAGTTGTTATTTATTCAATACATAGCTATTTATGAGAATTTCAAATATTGATGCAATAGCTCTTATAGATGCTAATAATTTTTACGCGTCATGTGAACAAAATATTAATCCTCATTTGAGAAATAAACCAGTAGTAATTTTATCTAATAATGACGGATGTATCATTGCAAGAAGCCCTGAAGCGCGCGCTTTAAAAATTAAAATGGGAACTCCGTATTTTAAGGTCAAAGAAAGACTAAATAAATTAGATGTAGCAATCTTAAGCTCAAACTACTCGCTTTATGGGGATATGAGCAGAAGACTAATGAATTTACTGAAAAATTACTGTGAACAGATAGAAATTTATTCTATTGACGAAGCATTCGTCTCGATTTCTAGACCTAATGATGAAAATCTATATCCTTGGGCAAGAAGCATAAGATCATTAATATATCAGAATCTAGGGATTACCATAACAGTAGGAATAGGAGAAAATAAAGTAAGAGCAAAAATTGCTAATAAACTAGCTAAAAATATTGATTATTCAGCTGGAATATTTGATTTAGCCAGAACCGAAAATGAGAATAATTATTTGAAAAGAATTAGTGTAGATAAAATATGGGGAGTCGGGAAACAAACCTCTAATTGGTTGCGAAGTAAAGGTATTAAAAATGCGAGAGAACTAAGAGATATGGAAGAAAATGAAATCATTAAGAAATTAGGCATCGTAGGGAAAAGACTGCAATTAGAACTGAAAGGTCATAGATGCCTGCCCATAGAAAAAAACAAGAAATCAAAAAAAGAAATTCAGGTGAGCAGGAGTTTCGGCACGCCTATCACAAAATTAGAAGACTTAACTCAAGCACTGGCAACTCACGCAATAAAAGCCTCTGAAAAAATGAGAAGTCAGAATTTGCAATCATCTGATATTAGAGTATTTGCCAGAACCAGTAAATATTCAAGTCAAAATTATCAAAGAAGTGCTCATAGAAAACTTACAAATGCAACAGATGACACAAATAAAATTTTAAAAATAATAGTTGAATTATCTGAAGAAATTTATAATCCCGAATATAAATTCTCAAAAGCTGGTGTTTTAATGCAGGATTTAACTAATAGCGAATATTTACAGCAATCAGTTATCAATTACAAATCTCAGAAAGACTTAAAAAAATCAGCAAATCTTATGAGAACGATTGATTTATTAAATAAAAGATTTAATAACAATGCAATTACATGGGCTATTACAAAAAATCCACAAAGTTGGAAGATGAATAAGAATTTCTTAAGTCGCTCATCTACAACTGATATAGAACAAATCCCAACTATAATTAAGTAAACAAAATAGAATGGAATTTATATTATTTTTGAGCAAATTAGATAAAGAGATTCTTAACTTATTAATGAAAGCAAACTACATAGTTGAAGAAAATAAAATTGAATGTCTATTAAACAAAGAAATAAAAGGGCTACATAATTTTAAAGAAAATAAAATAATAATATGTACTGAAAACGCAAAAAGGAAAACAAATTATAGAAATAAGAATCAAAAACCAAATAAAGATAACTTCAAAACAGAAAGGGCGATAAGAAAAGCATTAAGACACGAAGCGACTCATGCGATACAAAAATGTAATGACAATAAAACAATAGGGGATATAAAAAAATTAGAAAGCAAATTGCATCAAAGTAAAAGAAAAGCATTAGAGTTCTCTAGTTCAAATTTTTCTGGGACTTATGCGAAAGAAGTAGAAGCTTATGTTCTTGAAGATAAACCCAAAAAAGTTAAAAATTTGATTAAAAAATACTGCCTATAAATTAAAAATTTTTATATTAACTAGCGATGAAATTGCCACAACGTTGTTTATCTAAAAAATCAATATGTTGCCTTTCTAGGTAATATAATTCCTGAAATTTGATCGCATCTGAGTTTAAATCTTTAAAAAGATCATCTATCTCTTTATTTGTATTTGAAGAACCTGAAGAAGGATTATCAATTAAAATAGATATACAATTTTCTAAAGTTTTTAATCTTTGAGATCCCCAAGATTCAATTAAGTGTCTACATCTTTTAAGAGAATTATATTTCTCAAGAAGTGATAATGTTCCTAGTAAATTGTCTTTAGGATTACTAAGCAATGTTAAAAACAACTCATTTGGATTAATAAAAATATTAATTTTATTTGATGATTCAGGATTATTGAGAGCTAAGTAATCAGGCAGAAGTGAAATTAAGTTAATAGAAGAAAAATCTTTTTGAAGATTTTGACTATTTGATTGTTTTAAATCATTTAAGTAGTTTAAACCTAAATTATTTTGTTCAATTTTTGAAATAGCTTCCCATAGGCTTTGAATATAACTAGTATTAAAACCATTAATTTCTCTTTTGAGAAATTCATCACGAATAAATAGCCTAAGATCTGGACAATGTAAATAATAAAAAATTATTTCCGATTCATTTTTCTCCCGTCGGGAAATTTCGTTTGGTTGTTCAAATTTTTTTGATCTACCATGCCAACGAAATCCCTTTACTTGATTTCTTAAATCTTGTTCAAACTGTATTGCTAACCTAGCTTGTCCCTTACTTAATTGTTCGGAAACTTTTTGTAGATAATGAGTTCTGGTTGATGATTGAGGTAATTTACTCAACAATTTTACCAATGACGAAATAACACTCTGGAAAATTTCAGACTTAGTTAAATCTTTATCTTTAAAAATCTGATCAATCTCCCAATCAATCCAAAAGGATGAATTATCAATTAAATTAAAATAATCTTCAGGAGTATGACTATTTAAATATTCGTCAGGATCTTTAAAATCGCTTAGTTGAAGTATCTTAAGATTAATTTGATCATGAATGGATAGACTCTCGACTTCTTTAATTACTCTTTTTGTAGCTAAATTTCCTGCATTATCAGAATCAAAATTCAAAATTATATTTTTATTATCTGTACATCTACACAGTTGAGAAATTTGATACTTATTTAATGCAGTACCGAGAGAAGCCACAGAATTAGTAATACCCTTTGAATGAAGAGAAATTACATCAAAGTAGCCTTCAACAATAATAGCTTTATCTCTTTTCCTAATATTGCTTGAAGCTTTTTCGAATGCAAACAACATTTTGCCCTTTTCAAATATCTCTGATTCAGGAGAATTAAGGTATTTAGGTTCCTGACCATCAAGAGATCTTCCTCCAAAAGCAACTACCCTTCCCTGCATATCATGTATAGGGACAATTAATCTATTTCTAAAACGATCATAAATCTTCTCAGAATTATCTTTAGAAATTGCAAGGCCTGAAGCTAATATTAAGTTAATAGGAAATTTTTCTACCTTGGATAGATAGTTAAATAAATCATTCCATGAATTTGGAGCAAAACCTAATTCAAAGTTATCAATAATCTTGTTACTCAAGTTTCTCTTTGATGTTAAATATTTCATAGCTTCAACACCAAGAGAATTATTTAATTGAGACTTAAACCAATTTTTAGTGACTCTTAATATTCTATAAAGCTCTTCCTTTCTAGATAATTGTTTTTTATAAGCTTCTACTTGGGGACCCTCAAGATTTTCAACATTAATATTATTTTTTTTAGCGAGAGAGAGTACAACATCAGAAAAATTTGCACGAGTAAATTCCATTAAAAATTTAATAGAGTTACCTCCAGCACCACAGGAAAAACAATAATAGAATTGTTTACTAGGAGATACTGTCATAGATGGCTTAGTATCATCATGAAAAGGGCAAATCCCAACAAATTCCTTGCCTTTCTTCTTAAGAACAATATGTTCAGATATAACGTCAACAATATCTGCTTTTTCCTTAACCTCTTGAATAGTTCTTGGGTGTATAGAATGAACCATTGAGATTTTTATCGAAAAATAAATAATGATTTATTTGTTATAGGTCAAAATCAAATAAGAATCTACTTAATTTCACAATAAAATTATTTTTTTAAATGATAAATATAGAAGAATTAGAAAAAAGACTTAATTCATTAAAAAAGTATAATTTGGTACTTGCCTCATTCTTCTTCAGTTTGATGACTTTGTGCGTAAAAAATATCGATAAAAGGATACCTATTTATGAATTAGTTTTATTCAGATCATTGTTAAGTTTAATAATTACATTTTTAATAATTAATATAAAAAATATAGATCCTTGGGGCAAAAATAAACCATTACTTATTTTAAGAGGTTTTTTAGGAACTTTAGCTTTAGTTTGTATTTTTTATGCCATAAGAAATATGCCTCTTAGTATATCTACAGTCATTCAGTATACTTATCCTATTTTTATATCTATATTTGCTGGCATATTTATAAACGAAAAAATAACGCGTAATATACTTTTTGCTTTAATTATTGCCTGGATTGGAATATTAGTAATATTGAATCCCAGCCAATTATCAAATATAAACGTTGAAATTGAAATTATTTCGATTTTGATAGCATTTCTTGGAGCAATCTGCACCGCATTAGCTTACGTTACAGTAAAGAAGCTTTCATTTACTGAAGATATTTATGTAATTATTGAATATTTTCCACTTGTTTCTTTTATAACTCTATTACCAATTGTATTAATCAATTGGGTTACCCCTAATTGGAGTGAATTAGTTTGGATATTAGGAATTGGCTTATTTACTCAATTAGGTCAGACTTTCTTAACTATAGGATTAAAAAATTTACCTGCTTCTAAAGCATCAATAATTAATTATTTACAAGTTTTATTTGGTTCAATTTGGGGGATTTTGTTTTTTAGTGAAATAATAAACGTAAATTTTTTGTTAGGCGCCTCACTAGTTTTATTAGGAACTATTATGACTACTACCAAAATAATCAAAAGGACATAGAATATTATTAGAATAAAAATATAATGATGAAATTTTACTATTTAGCTTTATTATTTTGTTTTTCTCCTATTGTTCAAGTTAATGCAACCACACCAAAATCAGTAACTTGTACAAGAACCGAATATAGAGAAGAGTACATTCCTGGAACGAAATCAAACCCAGGTTATGTAAAAAGTTATGAGGTAGACGTTGTAATACCTTGTGTAGATCAAAGCAAAGCTGAAAAAATAGATGATAATGATTGTAGTGAAGGTTCAGTTATAGGAGGTCTTCTTGGTGCTGGAATTGCATTATCCTCATCTAGAGGAAAAGACAGGTTTTGGGCCGTACCAGCGGGAGGAACTGCTGGAGCGCTTATTGGATGTCAGGTGGATGGTGGTTAATTGATTAGTTGGATAAATGGAGATTTAGTTGATTTATGGCAAACTAATCAAAAATATTTTGTTTTAATAAATTGTCAAGGATTAGGATACGAAATACAAATTCTAGAATCCGTTTTTATCAAATTAAAAACTAATCAGAAATCTACTAAAAAAATCACTCTTTGGATAAAGCATATAAAAAAAGAAGATTCAGACTTATTATTTGGCTTTACATCAAAGGATCAAAAGAACTTCTTTATTGAAATTTTAAGTATTAGAGGCGTTGGATCTCAAATTGGTATTGGAATATTAAACAAATTTTCTATTAGTGAAGTTATAAATGCAATAAAAACACAAGACAAAAAATTAATTTGTTCCGTACCTGGTATAGGACAAAAAATGAGTGATCGGTTAATTTTAGAATTAAAAAGTAAATTTAAAAGCGAAATATTATCTGAAGAAGAAAAAAGCAAAGATGAATTTGAGATTAAGGATCCTGAGATAAATAAAATGATAGAAGACCTTCAGTTAACCCTTCAATCATTAAGTTACAAAAACAAAGAAATAAATATTATTTTGCCAATTATTATTAGAGAAATAGATCTCCTAGGTAAAAAAGAAAAAAATTTATCATTTGAAAAACTATTGAAATTAGCTATGCATTATCTGGATAAGGATAGTAGTAATATAGCTTGATGACGTAGTATTATAGATAAAAAGAAATAAATTTTATGTCATTAGATACAGCTGAAAAACAGAAGCTGATTGAAAATCATCAAGTGCATCCAACTGATACAGGTTCAGTTGAAATACAAGTAGCAATGCTTTCTAAAAGAATATCGAAATTAAGTGACCATCTTCAAGGAAACATTCATGATTTCGCTTCAAGACAAGGATTATTAAAAATGATTGGCAAAAGGAAAAGATTACTGTCTTACTTAAAAGACAAAAACGTACAAAGATATCAAGAACTAGTTAAGAAAATTGGAATCAGAGGATGATCTCAATTAATGAATAAAAAACAATCAAAAAAAAAGACACAAAATAAAAAGAAAAAAAAGAACTCTGAAACAAATGCTTTCGCTAATCTAGAAAAAACATCTACTCCTGTAACCAAGCCAAAGCGATCATCAAGTGGCATCCCAAAATATGTTGCTGATAGAATGGCAAGAAGAATATTCTTTACAGCTGGAATACCGACAATATTAGGAATGTCTGTTTTTGTTATTAGCTACATTATAGTTACAAAAAATATTGCTGAAATACCTCCTTCCTCTACCATTGCAATTTCAGCTTTATTTTTCTTGTTAGGTCTAGCAGGATTGAGTTTTGGAATATTATCAGCTAGTTGGGATAAAGAGCCTGGATCTTTTTTTGGTATTGAAAATATACCAATGAACATACAACGTGCAAAAGCTGCCTTTAAACCTGCAACTCAAAATTTTGAAGATAAAAGTTAATCTAGGAAACTAAAGATTTCAAATTAACTTGGAATGATTTATCTTCTAATAATTTGCAAGCTCCTTGAATATCTCCAATACAGAATTGTTCACCAAATTTAACGTAGGTAACACTATTTTTATTTCTTACTGCAGCTAAAACTGGAATCTTGATTCCACATTTACCTTTATCTGGTTTAAATTTAATTAAGCAGTCTCTCAAAGTATTTTGTACCCTTACATCTGATGCTTGATAACTTTCAAGATTAATAATTAGCAATTTAAGGTTATCAATTTCTCTACAATCATCAATTATTAATTGAGTCTTATCACTTTTTTTATCAATTGTTCCCCATAACAATAATCTTGTATCAGTTAGAAGAAATTCTGATAATCTGACATAGGTTTTTGGAAAAACTATTGCTTCGCAACTTCCAGAAAGGTCTTCTAGCTGAACTATAGCCATCCTATCTCCTTTTCTAGTTGTAATTTGCTTCAAGTCAGGGATCATACCAACTAAAGAGACTTTTGTCCTATCTTTTGTCTCTTCTAACTGCGAAATGCTTATAGGAGATATAAGTTTTGCTGGCTTAGTTAAATGTTTTAGAGGATGATCAGATAAATAGAAGCCTAATAGTTGTTTTTCTAACTTTAACTTCTCAATAAGTGAATAATCATCAACCTTAGCTAATTGTGAATCTGAAAAAGCAACATTAGAAAATTCTTCTTTGGAATCAAATAGATTTCCTTGCCCGGATAACCTATCACGATTTCTTGAAGAAGCCCACTCAATAACATGTTCGAGATCTGATAATAATTGAGCTCTATTATTATCATTTGAAAACTCATCTAGTGCTCCACAATGAATTAATGATTCAAGACTTCTTTTGTTAAGAACATTAGAAGGCAAACGATCGCACAAATCTGATAATGACTTAAAGATGCCAAAACTATTTCGGTTTTCAATTATATTTCTTATGGCAGAATCACCTAAATTCTTAATTGCAGATAAACCAAATAAAATCTGTTTATTCTTAATTGTGAAATCAACACCAGAAAAATTAATACTTGGTGATATAACTTCTATACCCATTGAATAACAATTAGAAATATATCTTTGCATCTTGTCGCTAGAGCCAGAATTTACGCTTAATAGGGCTGCCATATATGCAACAGGAAAATGGGCCTTTAAAAATGCAGTTTGATAAGTTACAGCACCATAAGCAGTTGAATGACTTTTATTAAAACAATATTCTGCGAATAAAACCATTTGATCAAAAAGATCATTTGCTAATTTTTCATTTACACCTTTTTTCATAGAACCTTCTACAAAAATATTCCTATGTTTTACCATCTCTGATACCTTCTTTTTCCCCATTGCTCTTCGAAGTAAATCAGCATCACCTAGAGAATAACCGGCAAGATCTTGAGCAATTTTCATGATTTGTTCTTGGTAAACCATAATTCCATAGGTTTCAGTAAGAATTGACTTAATAAAAGGATGAGGGAAATCAACCTTTTCGTTCCCATTTTTTCGATTTATGAATTTAGGTATGAGGCCAGCATCAAGTGGACCAGGTCTATAAAGTGCTAGTATGGAGGAAATATCCTCTAAAGAGCTGGGTTTAAAATCCTTAACGACCTGTTTCATACCAGAAGATTCAAGTTGAAAAATGCCTTCAAGATCTCCTCTCCCAATAAGCTCAAAAGTTTTACAATCATTTTGAGGTAACTCATCTATATTTATTTTCTCTCCAGTAGATTGATTAATAAGAGAAACTGTCTTTTCAATCATTGTAAGATTCTTAAGACCCAAGAAATCCATCTTCAATAATCCAAGTGATTCGATATCATCCATAGAATATTGAGTTATTATTTGTCCTTCATTATTCCTTTGAAGAGGTACAAGTTCGTCAAGAGGATCTGATGCGATAACAACTCCAGCAGCATGAACGCCATATGTTTTATTCGTTCCTTCAATTCTCAAAGCCAAATCAACCCATTTTTTTACTTTATTATCGTTTATATATTTATCTCTAAACTCTTGGCTAGGAGAATTTTTATCAATCATTTCATTTAGTTTATAAGGTTTACCTCTTACAACCGGTATTAACTTAGCTAATTTATCCGCTTCTCCATATGGTATATCTAAAACCCTTGCAACATCTTTTAAAACCGCTTTGGAAGTCATTTTATTAAAAGTAATTATTTGCGCAACTTTGTCCTCCCCATAACGATTAGTGACATAATCAATAACTTCATTTCTTCTATCAATACAAAAGTCGGTGTCAATATCTGGCATAGACTTTCTTGCTGGATTTAAAAATCTCTCAAACAACAATCCATGCTCAACAGGATCTATATTTGTGATTTGAAGGGCATAAGCTACCAGTGAGCCTGCCGCAGAACCTCTTCCTGGTCCTACTGGGATAAAGTTATCTCTGGCAAATTTGATGTAATCCCAAACAACCAAGAAATAATCTGGAAAACCCATATCTTTAATAATTTTTAATTCCGAAGATAGTCTTTTTTTATAGTTCTCATCAACTTCTTTATAATCATTTTTTTTAAGTCTTTTTAAGAGACCTTTTTTAGATAATTGTGTTAGGAAAGAATATGAATCTCCGTCTTCGTTAAGAGGAAATTTTGGCATTCTATAATTACCAAACAAATCAAATATTTCAACTTTTTGAGAAATCTCTACTGTATTGTTTACTGCCTCATTAATTGAATCATCATCAATATGATCTTTGAAAAGTTCAAGCATTTCATTTTCACTTTTAATATATTCTGTCCCTGTATATCTCAATCTTTTTTCGTCACTTATTAGTTTTCCCGTTAATACACAAAGCAAAGCATCATGTGCTTCAACATCCATATTTGATAAGTAGTGCGCATCATTGGTAGCTATGACTTTTATTTGATGCTTCTTCCCAATTTTTATTAATTCAACGTTAACAATTCTATCCTCAATAGAACCATGATCTTGTATTTCAAGATAAAAATCATCTGCAAATAATTTTTTATACCAAAGAGATATATCCTCTGCCACGTCTAATCTACCTTTTAAGATAGCTTGAGGTATCTCTCCACCAAGACAAGCGGTAGAAACTATTAGACCTTCACGATATTTACTTAAAAGAGATTTATCAATACATGGTCTTGAAAAAATGCCTCGACCTCTCATCCCATTTAGGTGACTAATTGTTGTTAACTTCACTAGATTCTTATAACCAGTATAATTTTTTGCCAAAACGACCAAATGATATCTTTTTTCTTTTTTAGGTTGAGGATCATCAATAGAACCATTAATCACGTACATTTCATTACCGATTATTGGTTTTATGCCTTTCTCTTTACACTTTTTGACCAAATCAAGAACTCCATACATAACTCCATGATCGGTAAGAGCTATAGATTCCATTCCAAGATCAGAAGCTCTATCAACAATTTTTGAAATTTGACTGGCTCCATCAAGTAAGCTGTAGTCACTATGATTATGAAGAGGAACGAAACCCATATTCAAACAATTTATATATATAAGATAGAGAAAATTTCTAAAAGATCTATACTTTGTGATTACAAATTAATTATTAATACAAATTTAAAATAAAGGTTTGTTTTTAATTACCTGAGCGTCAATTTCGAAAATATTTGCGGCATTCAATATTCTATCTTCTTCTAATACATTGCCTATTAATTGCATTCCTATAGGTAATCCTTTAGTATCAAAACCACAAGGAATACTGATTGCTGGTAGACCAGCTAAATTAACAGGAACTGTTAATAAATCAGACAAATACATCGATAGTGGATCATTCACGAAATCACCCTTCAAAAAAGCAGTAGTTGGACAAGTTGGAGTTAACAAAACATCTACTTTCTTAAAAGCATTATCAAAATCTTTTCTTATAAGAGTCCTAACTTTTTGTGCTTTCTTGTAATAGGCATCAGTGTAGCCAGCTGACAAAGCATAAGTTCCTATCAAAATTCTTCTTTGCACTTCATCTCCAAATCCTTCAGCTCTACTTTTTGATGTCATATCAATAAGGTTTAAACCTTCATTCGATCTGTAGCCAAATTTGACTCCATCGTATCTTGCTAAATTTGCTGAGGCTTCAGAAGGTGCAATAACATAATATGTAGCAATTCCGTCATTAAATCTAGGACATTCAACTTCGATAATTTCAGCTCCTAAATTTTTGAATCTATTAACTCCGGAAATAACAGATTCCTTAACTTCTGAATTAAGACCTGGGTGATCAAAACATTCTTTAATAATTCCAATTTTTAAACCTTTTATAGATTTATTTAAATCAGTCAAATAATTTGGCACTGGTTTATCAAGACATGTTGAGTCAAAGGGGTCTTTACCAGATATTGAATAAAGAATTTCAGCGGCATCTGAGACAGTATTTGTAATTGGACCAATTTGATCAAGAGAGCTTGCAAATGCTACCAATCCCCATCTGCTAACTCTGCCATAAGTGGGTTTAAGACCTACAACACCACAAAAAGATGCTGGTTGTCTTATTGATCCACCTGTATCAGAACCTATAGCAGCCGCACAAAATCCCGCAGCGACTGAAGCAGCACTACCTCCTGAACTTCCTCCTGGCACTCTATTAATATCCCAAGGATTTGAAGTGACACCAAATACTGAAGTTTCCGTTGAACTACCCATTGCAAACTCATCTAAATTTGTTTTTCCTAAACAAATCCCTCCTGAGGACCATAATTTACTTGAAGCGGTAGCTTCATAAGGTGCAACAAAGTTTTGAAGCATTTTACTTGCACAAGTGGTAGCAACACCTTTAGTACAAATATTATCCTTAACAGCTATTGGTATCCCTGCAAGGGGGGGAAGTTCAGAATTATTTTGAATTAATTTGTCTATATTCTCAGCTTGCAAGATAGCACTATCTTTTGTAGTACAAATATATGAATTAATTTCGGAATCCTTATGATCTATTTTGGCAAAAATATCATTTATTAATTCCTTAACAGAAGCATTATTGCTATTGATTTCTTTTCTGAAAGAATTAAAATTCATTTCTTAAAAGTAAATTAATAAACAGTTAGTGGTTCTTCTTTTTTGCAGCGAACCAAACTATGTTTAATATTTCTAGACCCTTCATCAGAAAGATCTTTAATAAAAGAAGACAAATTTTCTTTTAAACTACGCTTAGTAATAAATGGGCCAAACCAGTAAGTACCACTAGGTTGATCTGTCTCAATTTTAGCCCACCAGGCTAATCCGAGTTTGTTTCCAAAGTTTCTAATCAATTTTTTTGGTCTGTTGGACCAGCAATTCTTGTCAAATTCTATACAATTTCGTAGTGAAAATTCAATAAATTTTTATTAATCATATAAATGTATTGAAACAACAACATTTTAGAGATCTTTAAAACGAGAATTATTATCAACTATGGTTATTACTCGTAAGCTGGAATAGTGATATGGCGGCGGCAACAGAGGCATTTAAACTTGAAGTTTTCCCTTTAAGAGGAATGCTTAATAGAAAATCGCATTTTTTTTGAGTAAGCAAAGAAATACCTTTATCTTCTGAGCCGACTACAACTACCATGGGGGCTTTTTCTAGGAAATTTGAGATAGATAATTGACTATCTCCATATAATCCAACAACAAGAAAGCCATTTTGCTTAAGCACCTCAAGTGATCTATTTAAGTTGACAACTCTACTTACTTGCAGGTGTTCTAAGGCTCCTGCTGCAACTTTGGCGACTGTACCCGTCAATCCAGCAGATCTTCTCTGAGGGATAATGATGCCCTTACAATCAAACGCTTCCGCTGATCTTATAATCGCACCAACATTATGTGGATCAGTTATGCCGTCTAATGCAAGTAGTATAGGATTTGCACAGTTGCGTTTTGAAAAATTGATTAATTGTTCAATGGATATTGTTTTAGAACATGCTAACTGCAATGCGACGCCTTGATGTGAAGCACCATAAGTCAATTGCGAAAGCCTATTCCAAGAAACTTCTTCAATAAGAACTCCTTTTGATTTAAGTTCCTTAAGCAAAATATAGAATTTATCTGAAGAAAAGATATCCGTAGTACACCAAATCCTATTAATCGGTCTTTCACCTTTAAGAACCTCATAAACAGAATGTTTGCCCCATATCCAATCATCAAAATTTCTCTTATTAATAAGCTCTTGATGAAATTCATATTTTTTATTAGAAAATTCTTTATTAGATTTAAATATTGGCTTATTTCTTTTTTGTGATGAAAAATTATTATTTGTATCTTTTTTCTTTAAATTTTCTACATTATTATTTTTAGGGGAATTATTCAAAAATCTTTCATTTTTTTCGAAACGATTTGCATCATTAGAGTGATAACCAAAATCTGAATTTTTTTTGAAATTTTTACTATTTTTTCCAGGAAATTTATTTTTAGAGAAATTTTTCATAGATTCAATTCATTTTTATTTCTAAGTATTCAAAAAGTTTCGATAATCGTTGAGGATCTTTTAGAAATAGCCATCCAATAAGAGTTTCAAAACCAGTTGCTCTTGAATATATAGTGGGGTCTGAAGACTTTGGATATCTCTTTGTTTTATTTCTAGCACGCCTAATGAGATCCATTTCATTTGAATTTAATAAATGTTCAATTTGACTTAATGATTTTGACTGAGATTTAGCTTTTACCTCATTTACTACAGATAAATGAAGATCTTTTGATTTTAAAGGGAAATGAACATGTCTTAGTCTTTGATGAAGCTCCCATACCGAATCTCCAAGCCAAGCAAGTTGAATAACACCTATATCCTCTGGAGATCCATATGGAACCAAGTTTTGAATCCAATAATTCAATTTTTTAAAAAATTTAATGCATCTTCAAGACTTGACTTTAAATTAAGAAAATCCCCTAAACGAACAAGTTTAATTGTTTGGGCCACTCTTGAATTACCAACCACAGAAAAAGCAAGTTTTGACTTTTTGCATTCTTTAGCAGTTTGAACAAGAGCTCCAAGACCCGAGGAATCTAAAAAATCTATTTTAGTAAGATCAATAACGAATGGAAACCGATTTTCTAAATTATTAGTAACAAAATTCTTAAATTGTTTTTCTGAGAAAGCATCAAGTTGGCCTTTAAAAGTAAAAACAATAATGTTTGTTTTAACCTCAAGGTTTCCTCTTAAAGAAACCGTTAACTTCTGAAAATCTTCTATGATCTATTCCTCCTAAAAAAAAATAAATATATCAAATGTAATTATCAAATCAAAAGAAAACAATATGTCAACATCTTTCTAACATTAGAGAAACAAATTTTTTAAATAAATAATCCGAATCATGTGGTCCGGGTCCTGCTTCCGGATGATATTGGACACTAAATATTGGCTTATTATTAACTTCTAGACCAGCAACAGTATTATCGTTAAGGTTGTAATGAGTTATTTTAACTATATCTTTTGAAAGAGAATTAGGATCAATTGCAAAGCCATGATTCTGACTAGTTATCTCAATTTTATTATTTTCACCACAAGGGTGATTTAAACCACGATGTCCAAAAGGTAATTTATAAGTTGAACCTCCTAATGCTAATCCAAATATTTGGTGGCCAAGGCAAATACCAAACATAGGTATTTCACCATAATTAATAAGTGATTTTGCTAAGTCTATGCCCTCAGAAACAGAAGAAGGATCTCCCGGACCATTTGAGAAAAAAATACCATCCGGGTTGTTAGATAGAACATCTTTTAAGGAGGATCGAGAAGGCAAAACCAAAACATCACAACCATGGGATACAAGTCTATTTAGAATTGAATTTTTAATTCCAAAATCAATTGCTATTATTTTTAATTTTTTAGACGATTCAAAATATCTTTTTCTTAAATCAAAAGTTGTTTGGGTGTGACTATCCCATAAATATTGTTGTTTTGTTGAAACTATTTTTGATAAATTTAATCCCTCCATCTTTGGAGTATCATGAATTATCTTCAAACAACTTTCTACAGTTTTATCTTCAGAAGTAATAACTCCATTCATAGAGCCATTAGATCTTAAAATCTTAACAAGAGCTCTTGTATCAATTCCATGAAGACCAATTATGTTTTTTTCAACTAACCATTTATTGAAATTTTTTTTAGATCTCCAATTACTATTATTAGAGGAAAAATTTCTAACAATTATCCCTTTAACATTAATATTAGACTCTGAATCTTCAAAATTAATACCAGTATTTCCTATCTCTGGATAAGTGAACGTTAATATCTGCCCGTAATAACTTGGATCAGTGATAACTTCTTGATAACCAGTCATTCCCGTATTAAAAACTATTTCACCAATAGCCGTTCCATAGGCACCAAAATAAAATCCAGGGAATACAATTCCATTACTTAAAACTAATTTCGCATTTTTTTTATATGGATTAATCATTAATTTGAAATTAATTAATTTGCTGCTAAATAATTTTTTAAGAGTAAAAACTTTTTCCAAGGATCTCCTTGGTTCATTGAAAATAAAGCTTTATTAAATCCTTCATTTAAATCATCCTCAATTCCTGCTACCCAAAGCACTAAAGCAGCATTCAAGGCAACAACATTCATATGAGGTATTTGTCCAGAACCATTTAAAACAGACATTAATATTTCCTCGTTAGATTCATAATCAGAAACTACAAGCTTTTCGTTGTCAATATTTTCATGGTTAAAAACTGAAATATTTATTTCTGAAAAGCGTAATTCTCCATTTTCAACAAACACTAATTTATTTTCTCCTTGAAGCGAAGCCTCATCAAGACCGCCAGAACCATGGACGACTATTGCTCTATTCATACCCATTTTTAAAAGCGCGCTTCCCATAGGTTCTAAAAGATCCTCAGAAGCAACACCCAAAACTTGCGCATTAGGTCTTAAAGGATTTACCAATGGTCCGAGTTGATTAAATACTGTCCTTATTCCAAGGGTTTTTCTTAATGGAGCAAGTTTTATTAAAGATTTATGCCAAACCGGTGCGAACAAAAAAGTTATTCCAATTTCACTTAAGGCAGTGATTATTTTTTCTAATGAACAATTTAAATTCAAACCAAGATTCAATAAAACATCAGCAGAGCCTACTCTCCCACTAGCACTTTTATTTCCGTGTTTTGCAATTTTTACTCCACAAGATGCAGCTACAAATGCTACTGCAGTTGAAATATTAAATGTATTAGCTCCATCACCTCCTGTTCCACAAGTATCTACCAAATACAAATTTGGTCTTGCTAATGGCAATTCGCAAGCATTTAAAAGCTCCTCAGCCATTGAACTTAGTTCTACACCATTGGGGCTCTTAGCTCTCAAAGCACTCAAAAAAGCTCCTGTTTCAACATCTGATATTTCATCATTAAGCCATCTTTGCATCAAGGATCTAGAAATTAGCTCATCGAGGTTCTTTCCCTCCAACAAATTATTTAAAATTTCAGCGTTTGATAGATTAGAAGACATTTATTTATTGAAGAAAAATTATTCAGATAAAATTCAATTTGAGGTGTCAAAACCTGAGCCAACTAAATCTTTATTTGTATTAGAAGGCCTGAAGTTTTTTGACCAAATATTTTTTGTTTTTGAAAAAAGATCATTTTTAGTTATCTTCCAAAAATTTAAAATCTTTTCAATATCGTCTTTAATTTCAATTTCTCCAGGGAAATTAGTATAACGATTTATTAATCTAGCTAAATTTATATAGTCAAGATCTTCAGGTGTTTTTTTAGTGATAAGGGAATCTATAATACTCTTGTCTGTTTCATGTAATGGATGAGTTTGCTCGTTACCCATAAATAAATACTGAATCATTTATAAAATTAGCTCACATATTCAAAAATGAAACATTATCTTAATCATATCGGCAAAATAAAATGAAAAATTTAAACATTAAAGTTATATCTAAATACCTAAGACCATACAAAAAAGAATTCTTATATGGAGCTTTTGCTCTCTTAATTGTAAATATACTTAGTGTTGTAATCCCTTTAGAAGTAAAAAATATAATTGATCAATTACAAAATGGGTTTTCTTCAGATTTCGTTATTTCTAAATCTTTATGGTTAATATTTTTAGCAACTTGTATGGGTTTAATAAGATTATTCTCAAGACAGATTGTATTTGGTATAGGTAGAAAAGTAGAAGTAAATCTACGTCAAAAACTCTTTGACCACTTACTTATTCAAGATCCAGAATGGATTCAAAAAAAGGGTAGTGGAGACATTATTAGTAGAGCCACAAGCGATGTTGAAAACATAAGAAGACTTTTAGGTTTTACTGTTCTAAGCTTGTGCAATATTGTCTTAGCTTATTCATTTACTATTCCTTCAATGTTTTCAATTAATAAGACATTAACAATATCAGCTTTAATGATATTTCCATTAATCCTCGGAATTGTAAGTCTTTTCGGCGGCAGAATGGTTAATCAAAGAAAAGCTCAACAAGAATCATTATCAAAACTTAGTGATCTGATACAAGAAGATCTATCTGGTATAAGCGCCATTAAAATTTATGCCCAAGAAAATGCAGAAAAGAAAGAATTTAACATTTATAATAATTTATATCAAAATTCAGCTATAAAACTTGCAAGAACAGCGAGTACCCTATTCCCTTTGTTACAAGGTATTTCCTCAATTTCATTATTGATTTTATTATCATTAGGAACTTTTCAACTAGAGAGTGGATTTATTTCGATAGGTGGTTTAGTAGCTTTAATTCTTTACGTAGAGAGACTTGTATTCCCTACAGCTTTATTAGGTTTTACCTTAAATACTTTTCAACTCGGTCAAGTAAGTTTGGATCGAGTGGAAGAAATCTTTCAAAACAGACCGAATATTTTAGATAGAGCAGAAACAAAATTTCTAAAAAGAAAGGTTAAAGGATTGTTAGAAGCAAAAAGTTTAACGATAAAGTATCCCGGTTCAAAATTTAACTCATTAAATGGTCTTAATTTTAAAATTTATCCTGGAGAACTTATTGCAATAGTTGGACCAGTTGGTTGTGGCAAGACAACATTAGCGAAGTCTCTAGGAAGAACTATTGAAATTCCAGACAATCAATTATTTTTAGATGAAATTGATGTAAAAACTCTAAAATTAAATGATCTTAGAAAAAATATTTCAATCGTTCCTCAAGAAGCATTCTTATTTACTTCTACAATCTCAGAAAACTTGAGTTTTGGAGAACCCAAAGCTTCTAAAGTTCTAGTTAAAGAGAGCGCTACAAAAGCTGGATTAATTGACGATATTAATAGTTTTCCTCAAAAATTTAAAACTATTGTTGGTGAAAGAGGTATTACATTAAGTGGAGGGCAAAGGCAAAGGACTGCACTAGGAAGAGCACTACTTGTTAATTCTCCTATTATTGTTCTTGATGATGCTTTAGCAAGCGTAGATAATAAAACCGCAGCAAGAATAATAGATGAAATGAGTGAAAGAAATAATAAAACAATCATTATGATTAGTCACCAACTTTCTGTTGCAGCTACTTGTGACAGGGTTCTAGTCATGGATAAAGGAGAAATTGTACAAGAAGGGATTCATAAAGATTTAGTAAAAGAAAATGGACTATATAAACAACTTTGGCAGAGAGAATTAGCTACCA
This sequence comes from Prochlorococcus sp. AG-355-P18, assembly GCA_003280515.1. Classification (GTDB taxonomy): domain Bacteria; phylum Cyanobacteriota; class Cyanobacteriia; order PCC-6307; family Cyanobiaceae; genus Prochlorococcus_A. Next base: position 86,919 of record QCER01000001.1, on the reverse strand, counting down.
GAATTGTTAAGAGCTAAGAGTTGTTTTTCAACTTATAATAAATTCATTTAAATTATGTTTAAATTCCTAAAAAAAATCATGAATAATGAGGAGGCAAATTTAACTAACGATATTTTTTCTTTTCATAGAATATTAAATACTGATATTAAAAAAGATCCTAATATACAAGAGGATGAAATAATTTTTGGATGTGGATGTTTCTGGGGAGCTGAAAAATGTTTTTGGAAACTCCCTGGAGTTGTCACAACTTCTGTTGGTTATGCTGGTGGTGAAAAACTCAACCCAACTTATTATGAAGTATGTTCCGGCTTAACTGGTCATTCAGAAGTTGTAAGAGTTATATGGGATAAAAGGGAAATAGATATAAGTGATTTATTGAAAATGTTTTGGGAATGTCATGATCCTACTCAAAAAAACAGGCAAGGTAATGATACGGGAACGCAATATAGATCAGCAATTTATTACACAAATGAAAATAATCTTAAGACTATATTAGCCAGTAAGGAACAATATCAAAAGGAACTAAACAAAAAAAATCTTGGTTCAATAGAAACGGAAATAAAAATGATTGATTCATATTTTTATGCAGAACAATATCATCAACAATATCTTGCATCAATAGGAAGCAGGCAGTATTGTTCTGCCTCTCCTACAAAAGTTAAGTTAGGAGATTTTACTGGAAGCAACTTCAAATTAAAAGAACATGTATGGGACAACTTTAATTGGGAAGTTGATAAGTGCGTATTGAGATCTAATAACAATCCTATAAAAAATAACATTTAAATCAATCTTATCTTTATAGTAAAGACACGGGGCGTAGCGCAGTTTGGTAGCGCACCACTTTGGGGTAGTGGGGGTCGTGGGTTCAAATCCCGCCGTTCCGATTACTTATCGTCTTCATTTATAAGTGATTTATATAGTTTATATGAACTTATACCTACAGCTATGAATGTAAAAGAAGAAAAAAACGCTAACACCAATATAGTAAGATTGGAAACTTCTACTTCACCTAGCTGGAAAGAAATAAATATATTCATTAGAAAGAATTTTTTTAAACCTTAACACAATTGAAAATATTTTTTTTGCAAAAAACTATAGATTCAAAAGAATTACAACCCCAAAAATAACTCGATAGATAATAAATATTTTCAACCCATTTGAAGAAAAATACTTTAATAAGAAATCTATGGCAAATAAAGAGGATAAAAATGTAGTAATGAGACCAACAAAAAGAGGGAGAAAACCTAATGAAAAAAAATCATTGAAAGAAGAAATAAACTCAACAATCGCAGCAAGAGAGATAGCTGGCATTCCTAAAAGAAAAGAAAATTTTGCAGCATCGCCTTTTTCCCATCCTGATATTAAAGCACTAGAAATAGTAACGCCCGACCTTGAAACACCCGGGAAAATTGCAAATGCCTGAAAGAAACCTATCAAAAAGCTATCTGAATAATTATGGTTTTTTATATTAATAAAACCTCTTTTTGAATTATCTGCTAAGTACATAAAAAAAGCCATTAGAAATGAGACCAATGCTATTGATAAGTTTGAGCGAAGAACATTATCAAAAAAATAAGGGATAAATAATTTTATAGTCCCACCAAGTAAAACAATTGGGACCGTGCCAATCAAAACAGACCTTAATAATCTTTCATGTAAGATATATTCAAAAAAATTTTTAGAAGATTGACTTCTGAAATTAAATATATCATTCCGAAAATACCAAGCTATAGCCAAAACACTTCCAAGTTGAATAGTAGCTGACAAAGATGCACCAGGATCATCAATACCTAAAAAAAGAGATATGATCTTTAAATGGGCTGTACTGCTTACAGGAATAAATTCCGTCAACCCTTGAATTAAACCATATAAAATAAATTTTAAATATTCCAAAAAATTATTAAATTACCTAATTAATTAATAGCAATTTACATTTAATTATTAAAAGCTAATATAGAAAAATGAAAAAAAAATTTTTTTTAATATTATTTTTTATTTTTTCCTTAATATTTTCTGAATCTGCAGAAGCCAACTATTGGTTAATAATTGGAACTTATAGACAAGGACCAGGAAGAAGGCCAGAGGTTAGTGGAATAACTAGCCCCTCGTTACATTCTATTCCGATGAAAGATTTAGATAGTTGTAACAAAGCAGGGGAACAGATCACAAATAAAATATATAAACCTGTTTGGCAATTTGATAGTAAATGGACATGTGTTTTTAGAGGCGATTAAAAATAGAGTTACCTTTTAACATCGTGAGCGCAACCATCACCTTTGTAATTTTCACTCTCATAAAAATCATTTTTTGTGCCAAAATAAACTGTTAATAAAACGAAAGGTAAGCTTAATATAAATAAAATAGTTGTTAAATCCATACTGTAAAACTATTCAGGAAGGTCATCAAAATTTAAAAATACCATTTACAAATTAACTATGGTTAATAATCTGTGGGTCCTTTAATACCAAGATAAAAGAAGGCTCCTAACCCAACTAAAAGTAAAACTCCAGCAACAGCTGCAGAAGGAACAAAGCCTCCTATTGCAAAGGAAGAAAAATAATACATCTATAAAACTAAAACTAGTTTGATAATATCAATAAAACATAGGTATTTGTAAAAAATTTTGACTCGAAGACAATTAAAGGGTAACTGTTCTATGCAACCAAAGTCGAATCCTCATTATCGGCAGAAATTCTTATTCTCTCTTCCAACTTAGGACCATATAATTCATTCCCCCAGATTTCAACTCTAGAATCATGTGGGGCCTTAAAAGTAAGAATATCAGTTGGGAATAAAACTCTCTCTAAGAAAAAATTTGATGGACCAATACATCTCAAGACAACCATTCTAGAACCTTCGTTTTTGTAAGAAAACTCAACCATCCCTAAACAGCAAAACATGCTTTATTTAACACCATTTAAAGTAAATTAAAATGTATAAAGAATTACTGAAAAAAAAGAAATTCATAAAATTCTACAAATTCAATCCTGCCTCTACTAAATTTCTTTCTTGATCAATTAATAAAAGGGCGTAAGATTTTATAAAATCAAAACTTTTATGTGGAATAGAGACATTAAGCATTCTCAGGAAATTAGATAATTTTTCATCTTGAAGGGCGTTACCTTTCTGTAAAAACATTTCTTTTTCTTGATTTGATTTCCACTTATTCATATATTCAATCTTCAATGGCTTTAAGTGCCAAATACTGTCTATTAAAGTCCAAATATCTAAATAGTCTTTTAAATTATTTTGAATATTTAAAATATAAGAAGCTTCATGCATACTCAAATTTGTTGTATTTATCGATCCATCATTAATATCAACCGAATAAGGTTTAATTCCCAAAAACCATCCCTCAATGATTAATAAATCAGGATTATCTAATCTCCAATGCGATCTATCTCCTAAACCACTTCTTAAAGATTTATCGAAAACTGGTACATTCAATTCTCCATTTATCTTCCAATTTATTAATGATTCTTGCATTAATTTTACTGAGTGACTTCCAGGAAATCCTCTTGAGACATTCCAGGGGTTATTCTTAATTGCTAATTTCATTTCATCTGATGGGAGATAAAAGTCATCAATTGAAATAACCGCAATTTTGAAATTTAATTTTAATGATATAGCTTCAAGCCATTTACCAAGTGTTGTTTTACCTGTACCAGGTAAAGCAGAGATCCCAATTATTTTTCTATCAGAAAAATTATTTTGAAATTTATAGGCCTGAGATAAAAGAGGTAAAGCTAAACCCCATATCCAATCATCATTTACTTTATTATTCCAATATTTATCAATTGAAAGAATTTTTCTTTGATTATTCCAGAAATCGAACCAAACATCCAAAGATTCCCAACCAATATCAATAATTAATTTTTCAAATTTATCAAGAGGAAAATTAATATCTAAATCATTCATCTTTCTAACTTAGTTTTCGTTTAATTAATAATTTATTGATTTCATTTTTCCAACCATAACCATTTGGTTCAGAAGCTAAAATAAATTCAACATCTTTTAATTGATCTAAAAAATTTAAATTAGGTCCATCTATTCCAGGAATAACAATTTTAATATCTGAATTTAGTAGTAGAGGCAAATCATTTGGAGAATCACCTAAACCTATAATTTCAATATTTTCAACCTTTGAATATTTTTTAAGAGCATTTATAGCTTTCCCTTTATTAGATTTTGTAGATAATAAGTGACTCATCCTATTTCCCTTGAAAATATTAACATTGAACTTTTTACAACAGATATTAATTTTCTCTTCTAAGTAACTTGGAGGATTTAAAAAAGGCATGCTCCAATGCCTATCACGCATTAAGTTTAATGAGTTGCCTTCTAAACCTGTGAGCTGAGTAGCTTCTTGATCAGTCAGATTATTTAGAGGAGTAAGTTTGTAATCAATTTCATTAGAAATAAAATTTAAGATTTCTTCAAGAGATTCGTATTTTATTCCAAGAATAATTTCTCCATTTACTCCTTTAAGAGATTCACCATATATTGCTGCACCATTCTCAACAATATAAGGATCCGTCAACTTAAGTTCCTTTCTAATAACTTTTACCTCAGAAGCGGTTTTGCTTGTACAAAGAATTACAGGTATAGATAATTTTTGTAGTTTTTTTATAGTTTCTCTAGCAGGTGACAAATCATAGGAGTGATCCATTAAAGTGCCATCGACATCACTTACTACCCAAATAGAAGAATTTTCTATCATTTTTATAAAACACTAAGCCAAATTACTTGAAAAGGATCAAGACTAATATTTTTGCAGTTGTATTTAGTGGATGTTAAAAAATCTTGGGTATTGAAATCATTATCAATCATTTTTGGTAAATCATTATCATTCAATTGATAATTAATTTTATTTTCAGTCATATTATGGATTGCAAAAACAGACGCGGTACCTTTACTTCTTTTGATTACAACAATATCACTTCTACCTTTAGACAAACATTTCATTTCCGAACGGGGGTGAAATTGCTTTAATTGTGACCTAACATCCATTGCTTTACGAAGATACTTTAGGTTTTTATTAGCATTAGATCCAGGATTATTCAAAACGGCTAAAAGATTATCTGATTTAAACTTTTCTCTATTTAGGTCTCTTCTTTGACCTGTCATAGAAAAACTTTTGATATCATTTTCTGAAGCAAGTAATGCTGGTAAATAAAAGGCTGGAACCCCTTTCAGAGACATTACTAATAATTGACTCAAAATAAATCTCTCATATTGAAATCTTTTAGCATCTCTACTGGAGTCTTCCATTGCACTCCACCAACTAATATTCAATTCATAAGGTTTGTCATCACCATTTGATAAACGTCGATGACTTACTAATCCTCCCCTTTTTTCACAATTAATTAATAAATCTTTTATTCTCTGCTCATTCATTAAACCCTCAAGAGCTCTAAGACCAACCCCATCGTGTGATGCGGTGAAATTAAAAAGAGTAGTATCATCAGGTAATTCTGGCCAATCAAAAATCCATGAGTTTAGAATATCAGCTCTTGAAGTAATAATTGCTTCTAGTAGAAGAGGAGGCAGTGGGAAATTGTATGCCATATGGGCTTCATCGTCAGGAATAAGATAAGATAGATTTTCCTTCTGCGGAACATTAGTTTCAGTTATTAAAACCCCCTCATCAAGAAGATTATTTAAAAGAACTCTTAAAAGTTTCACTATTGAATGTGCTTTTGGTAAATGCAAGCACGTTGTCCCTGATTCCTTCCAAATAAAACCTACAGCATCAAGCCTGAACCATTTAATTCCATTAGATAAATAAGTAATAATCAAATTCAAGAACTCAAGAGTCATCTTTGGATTATGCCAATTCAAATCAATTTGATCTGGACCAAAAGTTGTCCAAACTTGTTTAAGGCCATCTTCAGTATTGATTTGAGAGAACAAAGAGGAACTTCGTGGCCTAACTACATTTGACCAGTCAAGATTTTGGTTCGGTGAAAAAACATTTGATATCCCTGGTTCTTGGGATTTAATAAATTGTTGAACCCATGGGTGAGATGATGAGACATGGTTTAATACTAAATCAGCCATTAAATCATGATTTTTAGAAATACTTTTGAGATCTTCCCAACCACCAAATTTTTCTTCCAAGGAATCATAACTTGAGACAGCAAAACCTCCATCACTTGTAGATTTCAAAAAAGGAAGAATATGTACAACTTTGGAAAGACTGCCAAAATGTTTACTTAACAACTCACTAAGAGTAATTAATGTTGCCTCGCCATTTTTATAAATACTATCTGCATAAGTTATCAAAACTGAATGGGATTCATTCCACCTTTCCTTATCTCTTATTTCTTCATAAGAAGATTTGTCAGAGAAATCTTCTAAAATCTGTAATAATTGATTTGAAATAAAATTAATTTCTTCTGTAGTATTATTTGAATAAATTGTTTTCAACAATTTACCAATTTTTAATCTATCTAATTTTTTCTCTGAATCAATTTGCTTCACTTTGAAAAAATCAACGAAGTATTAATACTATTCTGCACATCAATTAGAAAATGGACTTTCAACAAGGGTTAATCACAACAATACATGAATATGGAGTTACAAGTAATTTACTTAAAGAATTAAATAAAAGTCTTAAAAAAAGATCAACTAGCATTTTAATACCTTGCTTATATGAAGAGTTTGAGCGTCCAGCATTAAAAGACATAAGAGAAGTTTTAAAAGACCTTACAGGCTTAAATGAATTAGTTATCGCTCTCTCTGCAAAAACTGTTCAGCAAGTTAAAGCAGCAAAATCATTTTTTGAATCAATGCCATTTCCAGTTCACGTTCAATGGACTAATTCACCCTCTGTAATAGAACTATTAAAAAGCCAAGAAAAAAATGGGTTAGAACTTTTAGGAACTCCAGGAAAAGGATGGGCTGTCTGGCAAGGCATAGGAGTTGCTACAAGAAAATCAGAAGTTGTTGCTCTATTTGATGCAGATATAAGAACTTTTAGTCCTTTGTATCCTTCAAGAATGATACTTCCACTTCTAGATGAATCATATGGAATATCATATGTAAAGGCTTTTTATAGCAGATTATCCTTAGAGACAAATCAATTACAAGGAAGAGCAACAAGATTATTTGTGGGCCCCCTATTGGCAAGTCTTGAGCAGTTAGTAGGGAAAGGTCCCTTTTTACAATATCTACAATCATTTAGATATCCATTAGCGGGTGAGTTTGCTTTCACTAAAGACCTTGCTATGAATTTACGAATTCCTTGTGACTGGGGTTTAGAGATAGGTTTATTATCAGAGGTCTACAGAAACGTAAGAACCTCCAAAATAGCCCAAGTTGACCTAGGTTTGTTTGATCATAAACATAAGAATATTGGTGATTCATCTAAAGAAGGATTGCAAAAAATGTGTACAGAAATACTTTCAAGTGTTTTAAGAGGTCTTATGGAGCATCAAGCAGAGACTTTAACAAGTACTCAACTAGCAACCCTGGAAGTTCTTTATAAAAGAGTTGGCGAAGATAGAGTAAAACAATTTGGATTAGATTCGGCTGTTAATCAACTTCCATACGATAGGCATGAAGAAGAGTTATCAGTACAAAAATTTGCTAAACTACTAAGACCAGCCACGGAAGAATACCTTGCTTGCCCTACGACGCAGCAGTTACCAAGTTGGTCAAGAGTTTTATCTTGTGAGAACAAATTGCAAGAAGATTTGGCAATTGCTGGGTCACAAGATATAAAAACAACTGAAAAAGAATTAATTAAAAACTTCTAAAGTAAAAAGTACCTTTGAGCCATTGGGACTTCATCAAGAGGTTCACAAGTAAGAAGTTCCCCATCAGAAAAAACTTCATAAGTTTGGGGATCAACTGAAATATTTGGTAGCTTACTATTAAGTTTTAAGTTCGATTTATTGATGTTTCTGGTATTTTCTACGGCAATACATTTCTTTTGTAAACCTAATTTATTTGGAATATTTTGATCAATTGAATTTTTACTTAAAAAGGTGAAAGAACTCTTAACTAGAGATTGACCGAAACTTGCAAACATAGGACGACCATGTACAGGACCTGGAGTAGGAATTGAAGCGTTTGCATCACCCATCTGGGCCCAAACTATAGATCCTCCTTTAACAACTAATTCAGGCTTTACCGCAAAAAAGGAAGGTTTCCATAACGCCAAATCAGCAATTTTACCCTTTTCTATAGAACCAACATGTTTATCAATACCATGAGCTATTGCAGGATTAATTGTGACTTTAGAAATGTATCTCTTTACTCTGAAATTATCGTTTCTATCAGAATCCTGCGATAGCGGCCCCCTTTGGACTTTCATTTTATGAGCGGTTTGAAAAGTTCTTGTAATTACTTCACCAACCCTTCCCATAGCTTGAGAATCACTAGCAATAATTGAAAAGGCACCTATATCATGCAATATATCCTCCGCAGCAATAGTTTCTCTTCTGATCCTTGATTCAGCAAATGCGATATCTTCTGGGATTTTAGAATCTAAATGATGACAAACCATTAACATGTCAAGATGTTCTTCTAATGTGTTCCTTGTATAGGGTCTTGTTGGATTAGTACTACTTGGAAGAACATTTTTTTCTCCACAAATTTTTATGATGTCTGGCGCATGACCTCCACCTGCTCCTTCGGTATGAAAAGTATGAATAGTTCTTCCTGCAATAGCGTTGATTGTATCTTCAACAAAGCCTGCCTCATTCAAAGTATCAGTATGAATACATACTTGTACGTCAAACTTATCTGCAACATTAAGACATGAATTTATTGTAGAGGGAGTTGTTCCCCAATCCTCATGAAGCTTCAATCCACATGCACCAGCTTCAACCTGATCAATAAGATTAATCTCGTTTGTTGAATTTCCTTTTCCAAAAAATCCTAAATTCATGGGAAATGCCTCTGCAGATTGAAGCATTCTTGAAATGTGAAAAGAACCGGGAGTACAAGTAGTGGCATTTGTGCCAGTTGCAGGTCCAGTTCCTCCTCCCAGCATGGTTGTAATTCCTGAGGCTAGTGCTGTCTCAATTTGTTGGGGACAGATAAAGTGAATGTGGGTATCTATTGAACCTGAAGTGAGAATATGGCCTTCTCCAGCTATTACTTCTGTTGATGCGCCAATAACAATATTGACATTATCCTGGATATCAGGATTACCAGCCTTACCAATTTCAAAAATCATTCCATCTTTAATACCCACATCAGCCTTAATTATTCCCCACCAATCTACGATCAAAGCATTGGTTATTACGGTATCTACAGCTCCATCAGATCTTCTCACTTGAGACTGTCCCATCCCATCTCGAATAACTTTACCTCCACCAAATTTAACTTCATCTCCGTATGTAGTTAAATCCTTTTCTACTTCTATAAAAAGTTCGGTATCAGCAAGCCTTACTCTATCACCGGTAGTGGGTCCGTAAGTCTGCGCATAAGTATTTCTGTTAATTTTATAGGACATAATTTTAAGTATCTAAAGAACCGTTAACCAATGAATTGAAACCATATGCAAACCTTAAACCTGAATAGGGAACTAATTTGACATCAGTTGTATCTCCAGGTTCAAATCTAATTGCTGTTCCTGCAGGAATGTCAAGACGCATACCAAGTGTTAATTCTCGATCAAAAATTAAAGCCTTATTAGCTTCAAAAAAATGATAATGAGATCCAATTTGTACAGGTCTATCTCCAGAATTAGAAACTTTTACTGTTTTAACTTCCTTACCAAGATTTAATTCAATTTCACCTTGTTCAGGAATTATTTCGCCAGGAATTAAATTACTCATAACTAGTTAATCGGATTGTGAATAGTAACTAACTTTGTCCCATCAGGGAAAACTGCTTCTATTTGGACTTCATCAACCATTTCAGGAATGCCTTCCATAACTTGTGATTTTGAAAGCCAGGTAGTTCCCTCTGACATTAATTGACTTACACTTTTTCCATCTCGAGCTCCTTCAAGAACTTGAAAACTCAAAAAAGCAATTGTTTCAGGATAATTAAGCTTAAGACCTCGACTAAGTCTTCTTTCAGCTAAGAGAGCAGCAGAAAAAATCAATAATTTATCCTTTTCTTGAGGTGAAAGATGCATAATAAAAAATTAGTCTATAAATTCTTAAAAAAGGTTCTTTCTGAACATAATTAATAATTCATAGAATCTTGTAAAGGCCATACACCTTGATATTTTGGCTCACAAAATCCACTAACAGATCTAATTTGTTTCCAAATACAAAAAAAACATTTCCTAGCTTCTTGAGAAGAACTACCCAGGAATCTTACAGAGATTCCATTTTCAAGGATTCCAATAGATAAATTATTATCAGTTTCATTGAAAATCTTTTTTATATTTATCACAAGCTTATTAATTTTTGACTTAGAAAAATCTTTTTCGCAAATCCAAATTAAGGATCCAAAAACAGGCATGTAATCCATACCTGACCTGGCCACATAACTTACCTTAGATAATTCAATTTGATCAACATATTCCCAATCATCATATAAATCATTATTTCTCATAATTTCTAATTTAGACCTAAAAACTCCACGCTCAATAGATTCTCCGGAAGAAGATCTTCCAAGTCTTATTAAATCAGTAAATAAAAAACTTGAAGTTTCTGAAATAGATACTTTAAACTTTTGCTCATATAAACCATTTGCAAAGATAATTGTTTCTTGAGGGAGATATTCCAAATGGGAATTATCAAGAATGTTTATGAGATTTTTTTGCTTTGAAAAAGTTCCTTTTGGATTAATTTTAGATATCCCAACTGATCCATATACTTTCTGAGCTGAAGAAGTAGTCAACAATACCTTAGAGTTTTTTTCAAGATTTACCTCAAACTCAAGCAAATCGCCGCCAACCAATCCCCCTGCAGTATGAAGAACAGGTAAAATGCATCTGCCCTCCTGATCATGAGTAGACTTTAATAACTTGTAAGGAGAAGTTGATTTAGATTTAAAGATTGTTTTATCAACATTTCCTAAACTTGCTTTATTATTGAAAAAATTTAAGAAACAATTACCTTCCCAAGAAGTTTTAATCATAAATTGTTTTCTTTAATTACTAAATTAAAGTAACCAAAAATTTTGATTATGAAAATGAATAAACAAATAGTTGTAACTGATTGGATTAAGGAAAAACCTCGACTAGGTTCATTTTTAAAACTTACCCTAAGTTCAGATGAAAGAAGAATCTTACGAGGTAAAAGATTAACTGATTGTGATCAAGAAATAATTTTACAATTACCTAGAGAGGGCAAATTAAATGATGGAGATATTTTAATAACTAATGTGTCCAATTTTTATGTAGAGATAATTGCCAAAACAGAAAATTTAATTAAAATAAGTTCCAATTCTAAAATTGAACTTATTAAAACTGCTTATCATCTAGGAAATAGGCATGTAGAAGTAGAAATTGAAGAAGATATTCTTCTAACAAAAGGTGATTACGTAATTGAAAATATGCTTAAAAATTTTAGTGTTGAGATCGTAAATACCCAGAAAAAATTTTTTCCGGAAAGAGGTGCCCACAGTCATGAGTAAAAGTCATTTATTAAAATATTTATTAATCAGCCCTAACTTACCAGTTGGAGGATTTTGTTATTCCGAGGGATTGGAGAGTTTCCTAAATAATAAAGATTTGAAAGACGCAAATTCGGTAAAAGAATTAATCATAAGTGAATTAAAAATTGGTCAGATTAGACTAGATGCAAAACTATTATTAGATTTTTTTGATATTTTCAATGAGTTAAGCCAAGGCAAAAATTCAAAAAGTAATTTGCATAAGCTATTGAGTTTAGATAAATGGATCCTCTCATCAAAAGACTCGGTCGAAATGAAAGAACAACAAATTCAAATGGCAAAATCACTCTTTGATTTAAACAAGGAATTTGGATTTGAATATCTATATAAAAAAAATAAAAAAAACTCGTGGCCTTTAGCGTGGAGTTGGGCTTGTTATTGTTTTGAAATTACAAAGTTGGAAATGGTTGAGAATTTTTTCTATGCGTGGAGTGCAAACCAACTTAGTGCTGCATTAAGGATTATTCCCATTGGTTCAACAAAAGCACAATTAATTCAGAGAGATTTATTAGCAATAATTTCAAAAGTTTCTAAAGAAATTATGGACAAAGAAATTGATGACATCTATTTTGGCAATGTAGGTTTAGCTATGGCACAACAAAATCATAATGACCTTTATACAAAACTTTTTAGAAATTAATTTATGAGCAGCAAATTGAGAGTAGGAGTTGCTGGCCCTGTAGGTTCAGGAAAAACTGCATTAGTAGAGACTCTATGCTTAAGCCTGAAAAATAATTATGAGATAGCAGTTGTCACTAACGATATCTACACCAAAGAAGATGCTAACTTTCTAATAAATAAAAAAGTTTTAGAAGAAGGAAGGATTATAGGCGTGGAAACAGGAGGTTGTCCTCATACAGCGATAAGAGAGGATTGTTCCCTAAATAAAAATGCAGTTTTAGATTTAGAAAATAAATATAATCCTTTAGATTTTGTTTTTGTTGAAAGTGGAGGTGACAATTTAGCATCAAGTTTTAGTCCAGAACTTGTAGATTTATCAATATATGTAATTGATGTATCTGCTGGAGACAAAATCCCTAGGAAAGGGGGCCCAGGGATAACAAGGTCAGATTTATTACTAATAAACAAAATTGACTTAGCAGATATGGTTGGTGCAGATTTAAATGTTATGAAAAGTGATACGGAATTTATGAGAAAAGGGAAACCTTGGTTTTTTACCAACCTTAGTAGCGGCAAAGGCGTTGAAGAAATAACTCATTTTTTAGAATCACATATACCCAACAATCGAAACTAGAAAGATGTCTATTTCTAATATATTGGATTCAACAAAAAGTTACGACTGATACAAAACGAATCCTCACTCGTTAATAACTTTTACTTTATCCCCCTAATGAGGGTCAATTACCTAATTTATCCTAATTCATGAGAATTTCAAGGCGTATTTTGGCAGGATTAGCTACTGCCTCACTTGCTGTTACAGCAACTTCATGTGGTGGTGGAGGAACCTCCGGAAGTTTCGATGACACAGTAACCGTTGGTATTTTACATTCTTTATCCGGAACAATGGCGATTTCTGAATCAACACTTGTTGACACTGAAAAAATGGCTATTGAAGAGATAAATGCTGCTGGTGGTGTAAAAGTTGGCGGCAAAAGCTACAAAATAGAGTACATAGTTGAAGATGGTGCTTCTGACTGGCCTACTTTTGCTGAAAAATCAAAGAAACTTATTGACCAAGACGGAGTTCCTGTCGTATTTGGTGGTTGGACATCTGCAAGTAGAAAGGCAATGTTACCTGTTTACGAATCAAAGGATGCTTTCCTTTACTACCCAATTCAATATGAAGCTCAAGAATGTTCAAACAACATTTTTTACACAGGAGCCACACCAAACCAACAATCAGAACCAGCTACAGATTTCATGTATAAGCGTTCTCCCGCAGCTGGTGGAGATTTCTTCCTTGTAGGTTCTGATTATGTATTCCCAAGAACTTCAAACACAATCACAAAAGCACAGGTCAAACAGTTAGGAGGTAAAGTCGTTGGAGAAGATTACCTTCCATTAGGAAACACTGAAGTTGCTCCAATTATCTCAAAAATCAAAAAGGCGCTTCCTGAAGGTGGAATAATCATTAATACACTTAATGGTGACCAAAACGTGGCATTCTTCAAACAGATTCAAGATGCAGGTATCACACCTTCAAGTGGATACTACGTAATGAATTATTCAATTGCGGAAGAAGAGATTAGTACAATTGGTCCCGAGTTCCTTGAAGGTCACTACGGCGCCTGGAACTACATGATGTCAATTGATACTCCTGCATCAAAGAAATTTGCTAAAAGTTTCAAGAAAAGATGGGGATCTGATCGTGTTGTAGCTGATCCTCAAGAATCTGCCTATAACATGGTTTATCTATGGAAACAGGCAGTTGAGGATGCTGGAACATTCGATGACAACGCTGTAAGGGAAGCCCTTGTTGGACAAAAGTTTGATGCCCCACAAGGTCCTGTTGAAGTTATGCCTAACCACCACTTATCTCAAACAGTAAGAATAGGAGAGATTAATGCAGAGGGTGGATTTACAATACTTGAAGAGACAGGAGTTGTTCTTCCACAAGCATGGAACCAAAAACACCCAAGTTCAAAAGGATTTGCATGTGATTGGACAGATCCTTCAAAAGGAGAAAAGTATAAGCTTTAACTTTATTAAAACCTATACTTCAAAATAAGAGGAGGTTAACACCTCCTTTTATTTTATATAATCAAATATTTTCTTTTTCTAAATTGGAGTTACTTCTCGATAGTCTTTTTAATGGTGTTGCAATCGGATCTGTACTGCTTGTTGCTGCATTAGGTCTAGCAATTGTTTTTGGTCTTATGGGTGTAATAAATCTAGCCCATGGAGAACTTATGATGCTTGGGGCTTACACAACATACGTAACACAATTAATTTTTAAATTACCTATATTAAAACCTTTCTACAATTCGTACATAATAGTTTCAATTTTCCTTGCTTTTATTGTTAGTGGAGTGGTAGGCATTCTCTTAGAAAAAACTATAATAAGAAAACTTTATGGAAGTCCACTAGAAACACTTCTGGCAACTTGGGGAGTAAGCTTAATTCTTCAACAATTTGTTAGAAGTGTACCTTTAGCTTATGGGACCGGTCTTGTTATAAGTCTCTTAATTGGTTTATTTTTACCAACCACATTTCCTTTAAAAATAAAAGAATCAATAAATTTCAAATATTTTAAATTTAGTTCTTGGATATTTGCTGCTTTAACTGGAGTTCTTACTGGTAGTCTAATTTCTTCCTCTGTCAGCAAACTCAGTAGAGCAAGCGCTCGAAATGTTGATGTAACAGCACCCTCATGGATGAGAGGTCAAGTAGAAATTATTGGTACTGCATTTCCTAAAACAAGATTAATGATAATTGTCATTACTCTTATCTCTGTTATAGCTATAACATTATTTCTTAATCAAAGTGCTTGGGGGATGCGTATAAGAGCAGTTACTCAGAACCGGCAAATGAGTGATTGCCTTGGTATATCTACCGAAAAAGTGGATATAATTACTTTTGGAATTGGATCTGGCCTAGCAGGTGTTGCCGGGGTAGCAGTATCTCTTTTAGGTTCTGTAGGACCAAATGTTGGCGGAAACTATATAGTTGGTTGTTTTATGGTTGTAGTGCTTGGAGGAGTAGGAAATTTATTAGGAACAGTACTTGCGTCATTTGGAATAGGAATAATGACTGATTTAATTGGTGCTGGAAGGCTCTTATCCATATGGCCAGATATGCCTTTACCTCTATCAAATACAATCAACTTTTTTGCAACCACAAGTATGGCAAGAGTGATGATATTTGCACTAATTGTTATATTCTTACAATTTAAACCTACAGGTTTATTTCCTCAAAAAGGAAGGATGGTTGAAAACTAATGTCCATAAGTAAAATTAAATTTGATAAAAAAATAGTATTATCATTTTGGATAATATTAATAGCTCTAATTATTGCAGCACCAACTTTACTCCCTGTATTTAGACTAAATCTTCTTGGTAGATACTTATCTTTGTCCATAGTTGCCCTTGGTGTAGATCTTATCTGGGGATATACAGGTTTACTAAGTCTAGGACAAGGTATATTTTTTGCATTAGGTGGATATTGTGCCGCAATGTATTTGCAAATAACCAGCTCTTCTGAATTCCCAAATAATATTCCTGAATTTTTTGCTTTATATGGTGTTGAAAAATTGCCTTTTTTCTGGGAACCGTTTAAATCAGCAATTTTCACCTTCTTCGCTATCTGGATAATTCCAGCATTGGTTGCAGGTTTAATTGGATTTCTTGTTTTCAGGAATAGAATCAAAGGGGTTTATTTTTCTATACTTACTCAAGCTTCTCTTCTTGTATTCTTTAACTTCTTTAATGGACAACAAAAACTTATAAATGGAACAAATGGATTAAAAACAGATGTGACACAACTATTTGGTCAGATGGTAGGCTCTGAGTCCATGCAAAGAATATTCTTTTGGATTACCGCCATACTCGTAATAGCTGCATGGTTTTTTGCAAAGTGGGTAGTTAAAGGAAGATTTGGAAATATTCTTATAGGAATAAGAGATGATGAACCAAGAGTTAGGTTTACAGGATATAACCCAGTTATATTCAAGACGATAATATTTTCTATTGCTGGAGGTCTTGCTGGAATTTCGGGGGCTTTATATACTGTTCAGTCTGGAATAGTATCACCTCAATTTATGACAGTTCCTTTTTCTATAGAAATGGTTATATGGGTTGCTGTTGGAGGTAGAGGAACTTTATTGGGAGCGATACTAGGAGCAGTTTTCATTAACTATGCAAAAAGTCTAGTAAGTGAAGCTTTGCCCGCTAGCTGGATGTTTATCCAAGGAGGATTATTTATCTTAGTTGTAACAGCTCTGCCAGAGGGAGTTTTAGGTTGGATTCAAGGAGACGGTCCTAGGAATTTTCTTCAAAGATTTGGTTTGAAAAGGAAGATTGAAACCTATCCAAGCTTAGAAGTTAACAATAAGGAAGGAAATAATGAATAAAACATATCTTCTAAATTTAATAGATATTACTGTTAGTTTCGAGGGTTTTTTAGCTCTCAACAAACTTAATTTAAATTTAAAGAAAGGAGAATTAAGAGCTGTAATAGGACCCAACGGGGCAGGTAAAACAACATTTCTTGATGTAATAACTGGAAAGGTTAAGCCAACAAAAGGTGAAGTAATTTTCAAAGGAAAATCTTTAGTAGGTAGAAAGGAGCATAAGATTGCTCGACTTGGAGTGGGAAGAAAGTTCCAAAGTCCAAGAATATTTGAAAATCTAACAGTTAAAGAAAATCTTGAAATATCAGTGTCAACTCCTAAAAGCCCCTTAAACCTTATAAATAAAAGTATTAAGGATGAGCAGCTTAATGAGATTGAACGTCTTATGAAGATTGTCAATTTAGCCCAAAAAGTTGATACTAAAGCTGGTTCTTTATCGCATGGCCAAAAACAATGGCTCGAAATAGCCATGTTAGTGGGACAGAAGCCAGATTTAATGTTAGTTGATGAACCTGTTGCTGGTTTAACCGATGAAGAAACTGATCTTACAGCTGATTTGTTAAAATCACTATCAGGAGAAAATACTGTAGTTGTAATAGATCACGATATGGAATTTATAAGAAGACTTGATAGTAATGTTTCAGTATTAAATCAAGGCACAGTATTATGCGAGGGGACAATGGAAACTATACAAAAGGACCAAAAAGTTATTGATGTTTATCTAGGAAGGCCTGAGGATTAGTTATGAAAAACTTACTAGAAATCAAATCATTGAATACATATTATGGCGAAAGTCATATTCTCAGAGATGTAGATTTAAATGTTAAATCAGGAGAAATGGTTTGTTTGATTGGAAGAAATGGAGTTGGCAAAACAACTTTATTGAAATCACTTATTGGTTTGTTAAGACAAAAAAAAGGCGATATATTTTTGATTGGCGAAAATATCAATAGAAAAGCACCTCATCAGAGGGCGAGAAAAGGAATGGCTTACGTTCCTCAAGGGAGAGAAATTATTCCATATTTATCAGTTGAAGAGAATCTTATGTTAGGAATGGAATCACTGCCAGGTGGATTATCTAAGAACAAGAAAATAGATCCATTTATTTATGATCTCTTCCCAATCCTAAAAGATTTTCTACAAAGGAAAGGAGGAGATCTCAGTGGTGGACAACAACAGCAACTAGCTATTGCAAGAGCATTGCTGGGCAAACCCCAACTACTATTACTTGACGAACCAACGGAAGGGATTCAGCCAAATATAGTTTTAGACATAGAAAATGCAATCAATCAGATAATTAGAGATACAGGAATTGGTGTTTTATTAGTAGAACAACACTTGCATTTTGTAAGACAAGCCAATAGATATTATGCGATGCAACGCGGAGGAATTGTTGCAAGCGGAAATACTAGTGAGTTGAGTCAAGCAGTTATAGATAAGTTCTTAAGTGTTTAAATAAATTATCCAGATTAATTAAAAACTTTTATTCATTTTTCGCATCTTATTAGGTCAATACTGTTTGGATGCTCATTTATATATTTATTAAATTCCATTGCTAGTGTTCTAGCCTCGTATGCGTCAGAAGCATAAAAACAATTTTCTAATCTAATATTTTGAAAATCACGGTAATGCACTGTATATGGCTTCAAAATATTAATCTTGTTCATTTAAATTTGCTAAAAAGCAATAACTATATATCAACCATGCATATGATCATAAATTTAAAGCACTACTTTTGTTGTTATCAAAATATATTCACTTAATTTATGTATTAAAAAATACTTTATGAGGAAAAAAGTAATTAATCTATTTTTTTTTATTTTTAGAGTCTTGCTTTTTACCTTCTATTAAAAAAACAAATTTAGATAAAATAAAACCAAAAACTGGTACCCAAAACTTTTCATAAAAATATTTCATAAAAATTAAGCAGCCAATGATTGGTCATCTTTAGTCTCATTTTTATTTATAAGCTTCAAATCTATAGAATTAAATAAATGTTGCATAAGAAGAAAATCAAGTTCCCCTTTTAACAAATTAACATCGGATGAAAGTAAATCATCAACAAAATCATCAAAAGTATCTGGAAAAGGATTCACAATTAAATTTTTTTTGTCATTATCGTCTCATTAAAAATAAAAGTCAACCAAACTTGAATATTAATTTTTGATATTTTAAAAATTAATGAATCAAGACTATAAATTTAAATAATAAATATTAATAAGCAAAATAATAGATTTAATATCAAGCTTAGGGTCTTTGAATTAAATTTCATTTATCTTGCTTTTCTTATTTTTATATCTCTACTGATTAGCGTGATCAAAACTACCAAACACATATTTGCTAAACAGAAGTTTAAATAATTCATCATCAAACCAATTAATTTATTTATAGCAAGACTATTGATGTGCCAATTCGAAAAGAATCACTTATAAAATTTTTAGTGGCAATATATTTTTGATCACAATCAAATTTGATATTATAAATCGGATTTAAAATTATTTTTTAATTAGCTCGAAGTAACCATTTTTATTTAATAAGTATTTATCAAACCAAAGGCTTAATAGATTGTCTAATCCTATTCCATTCATTTTATTTATTTGAGAAGTCTTATAGTCTGAAAGTGCTAGCAATAAATACGGAAAAATCATATCAGAAAGCCCTTTTGGCAATTTTTCTAAAGGTATTCCATGTGCTCTATCCCATAAAATTTGCATATCCTGAGAGAACAAAGAACTCCAATAACTAAAATTACAATATAACTTCTCTGGAGGGAGTAGATTTACAGATAAAACTGGGAGAGATGAATTCATAGGAATAAATATTTTATGGAAAATTTAATTTAGGTTTTTGAAATGGTAATAAATAATTTCTAATACGAAAATCCTCTATAAATGCAAATCTAATTTAGCGCACAGTACAGCACTAAGCAACACTTTTTATTTATCATATTTTTCTGTCATTTCCTGAAATTTAAGGAATGATAAAAACTTTTTATAAGTTTTCAAGTCAAAAGCCTCGTTATTTACCTCATTTAAATGGGCAGAATTACTTGGATAAAGATGATTTTCTAATTTAGTATTGATTGAGGGTTCTGATTTATCTATAAAGTCAGCAGATTTATCAGATAAGTTTTGTGAATTTCCCTCAGGCATTTGAAATAATTGGGCTGCTTTACCATTATTTTTATTAAATATGCCCCTTATAGAAAGTGCTTCCTCTACCAAAATACTTATTATTTTTGAATTACTTAAATTGTTCTCGATGCTCAACTTATCAATTATTCTCATAACATCTTCCCTAGGGATAAAACCAACTCTTTTTTTCTTGGTAGGCATTTATAAATTAATTAAAGTTCAGCACTTGACTGTATTAAGTGTTGCACTATATTCATTATAAGTCAATTAAATGCTAATGATTTTACCAACAACTTTACTTTTAGGAGCGCTTGGATATCTTTTCTACACCTCAAAAAAAGAACTTTCACTAGATCATCTTGACCCTAAGGAAAAAGAAAATGATGATTTGTATAAAGATTTAGAAGATCTATTTATTTAAAATTATTTATTTTATAAAAAAAACTTTGTTTCTTGACTAAATATATACAAAGCCTTAAACATAATTAAAATAAATATAAAGATATAAAATAGATGACTGTTCATCAAGATTACGAAATAAAAATCAATCTAAATGATTTGATTGAGAAGAGAATTCCATGTTGTGATTTACTTCATCCAGATCATTGTCTAACTGAAAAACAAGTCTCTGAAATTGCGCAACATATTCGTATGGATTTAAATTTGCATGATCTTTACAAGCAAGTGGATCAACACATTATGAATTATGTAAATGCAGCTGGCATTGATAACAAAGACCATTGGGTTGAACCACATCTACCAGATTTGGAGAGAGATTTAAAAGAAGAAGTTGGTATAGAATTTGATTGATTTTTTTCTACTTAAGAAATTAATATATATATTTTTTTTCTAAATCATCTATTAATTTATAAATACTTTTAGCTGATCTCTTTCTTTTTTTTAAAATTCTAAAAACTATAAATCCAATCAATACTACAAAAATAGGAGTGGAAATAATAATTTCATGATTCATAACCATCAAACAGAAGCATATTCTTAAAATTATTAAAAAGTCTTCACCAATAAAATAGGTACTTTATACAAATATATTTCACTATAAAAAATTAAGATTTCTCATAGAAAAGTGAAAGAATTAAAATTTTTTGTAAATTATATAGATACAAATTAAATTCAATAATGATAATGATTAATTATTTTGCTTTAACAGTAACTGAGATGGGGATCGGCAAGATAGAATTAGCAGTTATTGGCGCGGTAATTTTAATATTTCCAGTTTTGTTTGTTTATGCATCTAAAAACCTTGATGCTAAAGGGGTTTTCGAATGGATGATGGAGAAACCCAATGATTGGATAGGAAAAAAATAAGAATTTAACAATTTATATTTTTCTAGTTGAATTTTAAATTTTTTAATTTACTAACAGCAAAATCATAAACTTGGCAATTATTTCCTAAATCATTAACTATTGAATTTTTTAATAGAGAATAATCTATAAACTTATTGAGTTTATTATTTTTAAATTCCTTATTAGTCTCTCCAACAGCAAATGCCAAAGCTCCATCATAAGAAATCCCGAATTTTGTAGTGTTGCAATAAGTTCTAGTGAACTTATTAGAAATCTTTTTAGTATACTTATCAAGAGTTTTAGAAGAAATATCTAATGAGTAAACTGGACTATTAAATAGAAAAAGCAAAGTTAAAATGAATATGGTACATACTCTTTTGATCATAATATTTCATAAATTGCATGTTTAATATAGTTTAAAATTTAACTTTGCCGACTATGTATTATTAAAAATTTAGAAATTAAAAATTTGTTAAACATAAAAGCTATTTCATATTTTGGAAGATAGAAACTCTCTAAATGAATGCTTTATAGTTTGAATTTTTTTTGGAAGTTTTTTTAAAAAACGCCTAAATGCTCTTGGCATAATAAAAAATCCATATCAATAATTAATAAATAACAAATAATACTTGAGTATTCAATAAATAATTATCACAAAATAAATAAATTAATTATTAAATATATAGATGAGCTATGGAAATGTATTTGAACATGAATTATTGTTTAATAAAGTATTAAATGCAAAATTAATATGGCATTACCGGAACTTATTTATGCGCCTATAGATGGCGGAACAATACATAAATATGAAATTAGTGGTGGCAAGAGAAAATTCTTAAGATTCATAGGTTGTTATTTAGGTCAGTGCAATTTCCACAAAAATATTGATGATGCTATTGATTACATAAAAAATTTGAAAGAATCACAAAAGATACAAAAAACATCATTTAAAGATACATAAATTCGGTAGAAGCTCAATATTTTTCAAGAACTACATAATTATTGCTACAAATAATAGAGAATTTTATTTTTATAAGAAATTGATTATTTACTTGGGTTATAGTTCCGAAAGATAAACAGTCAATTAAAAAAGAAATTAATTTATGGAAAACAGACAAATTAATTTTTTTAAATCAAAAGACTTAAATACCGTTCTTAAGCCATTTAAAAAAGGAACGGTAGTAAAAATTGACTCGTTTGATATTAGAGAAAATCAAAATGAATTAAAAATAGGTTTATTTGGTTGGTATGCTATTTGTCCTTCGAAAGAACTAAAAAAAAATAAACTATATTATTTTTCACTTTATGATGAGCCTCTTGTTCTTTATAGAGATGAAGATGAAAACGTTAGGTGCATTAAAAATATTTGTCCACATAGGGGGGCCTCTTTTTTTGAAGGATCATTATCAGACGGGGTAATAACCTGTCCATATCATGGAGCTAAATTCTCATCTGGTGGAACTTGCCAAAATCTCGACAGAATAACATGCAGGCATATAGTAGATAATAACTATGATAACTACGCCAAAAGAATACACTTATCTCAATACAAAGCTTTAGAAAAGAATGGATATATTTTTGTACATTTTTCTAAAAAATCTGACACTGATTTAAGCAATATAAGTGAAGATTCACCAATAGATAACTACGAATTATATGAAAATGGGTTTACGCATAATGATTATGTATTTGAAGAGGTATTAGTTGACTTTAAATGTGATTGGTCAAGGATAATTGAAAATCACTTAGATATCCTTCATCTTTTTTGGGTTCATGGAGATACAATCCCTGATAAAGATGTTAATAAAAACGTTCTAGTTAGTTTTAACCAGAAAATTAATGTTACTCCTAAATACATTGAAAGTATTTATTACTACAAGAAAGAACCCACAAAAGAATTTATCCGGATAAAGTACATACCACCAGGAAGAATATTAATTTATAAAGGTGATCCTTCTGCAGCTAGATATTTACAAGTTTTAGATCATATTCCACTAGGAAATAACAAAGCGAGAGTAATAGTAAGACACTACAGGAAATTTTTGAGAAATAAACTAATTAATAACCTCATGTTGTTTAAAGAGACTCAAAGAAAGATCTTTTATAAGATATTTGATGAGGATTATATGATTTTAAAAACACAAACATATAATCACAATATGGGATTTATAAGTAAAGATGAAATAAAATTATTGGGAGAAGACAGAATAATAAATTATTTTTGGAAATGGTACAAAAAGTCTGAAGATAAAGATGAACCATGGAAAAATAACATAAAAAACCAAAATCTTGATGTCTATGACAAAGTGATATTGAGATATCCTCCTGAGATAAAGAAGTTAGAAATTGTTAATAATATAGATATTATTAGAAAGACATTTGTACGATTTGCTGCTCCGCTTATATTTTTTATGTTAATAATATAATTTATGAAGAAAGTAAATAGACCTTCATGGTTGAATTGGCTTTATCTTTTTATATTTATTTTAAGCTCAATTCAATTGATTATATTTTGGAGCAATAAGTTTTAGTGGTTAATAAATTTTGGTTTGAGGCAAAAAATATAAATTGTTTTAAAAATGGCTTTGAAGTAATTAAAGATTTAAATTTAAAGATAACGTATTCAGAAAATGTCATATTAATTGGACCAAATGGTTCAGGTAAATCATCTTTAATAGAAGTAATTAATAGAAACATATACCCAGTAATAACTAATAATTCGAGACTGAAGATATTTGACAAAGAACTTATAAATTTATGGGAACTAAGAAAAAGAATAAGTACCGTAAATAATGATATAAAAAATAGAATAAATCCAAATCTACAAGTTTTTGATCTAATTTTAAGTGGACTATATGGAAAATATTGTTATATACAAAATAAATCTGAAAAAGATTCTTACAAGGTAGAAAAAATTATAAATAAAATGAATATGTCTAATTTATCAAATAAATATTTTTCCTACTTATCAGATGGAGAAAAACAAATTTCTCTGATTGCTAGGGCGTTGATCAAAAAACCGGATATCCTAATCCTAGATGAACCAATTGCAAATTTAGACTATAAATCAAAGTTTTTTGTAATAGATAAGATTAATGAATTATCAAAATTAAAAACTAAAATTTTATGCGTAACTCATGATATTTCAACAATTACAAAAATTTATGACCGGGTAATAATGTTAAAAGAAGGCAAAATAATTGCTGATGGACAACAAAGTAAGGTTATAAATAGTGACAATCTTAAAAAGTTATATGGTATTGATGTAGAGGTAACTAAAAATAATGGAATTTGGTCTATAAACAGATTATCTAAATAACAATTATAAAAATAACTACCGCAATAGCAAGAAATACTAATTTTTTACTTTTAAAAAATGAAGAGGATTTATTTTTAAATGAAGAAGATCCACATTTAGAGCACACAATCTTACCTCCTAAAGATCGATCTGAGACGAATGAAGAACTTCCACAATTAAAACATACTCTATTTGCTTCCATCAAAAATAAAACATTTAGAAATTCTACCTAAATTATATTGCTAAATGCTTTGTAAAGAAAAAATTCAAAAATGTGTTGATAATGAGAATCTATTGCAATAAGCGTTTTTTTAGTGCATAATTGATAATAATTCTCATTATCATATTTTATTTAATGCATTTCCAGAATTATGGTGAATCTCCGTACAATTCGGTAAGAATAATAACTGGGCAATCCGTTTTAATAGACCCTTCATCAAGACCAAAAGGTACATGCTTAGAAGTTGAAAGTGGTATTGCAAGAGTTTATTGCCCTTGTGAAGAAACTGAAGGAATGACACTTGCATTTTTACAATCAGGAGATCAATTAAGGACAGACCTTTTATGTAGCGAAGGTGTCTGCGTTGAAGCACTAACAGATTTGTCGTTTCACAGCAATGTAAATATAGATGAGAATATTGGTTTCGATGCAGTAAATGAATGGACTTTGCAACTCCTTAGGATTAGACACTTAGGAAATGCAGAGCAGCGATTAAAAGCCTTGTTTTCAATACTAGTAAATCGTCTAGGTAGAAGATGTGGCCAATGGTGTGAGTTGCCTTTTAGGTTAACTCACGAAAGGATTGGCGAATTAATAGGTTCTACACGAGTAACATCAACAAGATTAATTTCTAAATTAAGATCATCTGAATTATTAATAGCTCCTATCGGGACCCAAACAGTCAGTGTTGCTCCTTCTTTTATTGAAACATCGCCGCTATAAAAACATGAAGGAATCACATTCACTTACAAACAACTTGTTAATGGAAGTTGATGTTTTATCGAATAGACTCAGGAATATCAAGAAATCCTATAAAACTACAGAAAATAAAGCATTGAAGGGAAGATTATTTGCTGAAAACAAAAATATTTTCAAAAGAGTTAATGAGATTCATAAAATAGCTGAACTATTAAATAAAAATAATGAGAAAATTAACTTTTCGAATTTACTTTTTGAAATAACTAAAAGGACATTGAATGAAAATAAATCTGAAAGTAATTTATTTTTTCTTTAAATCACTATCTATTAATAGGATTGCTGAAGGTTGGTTAGAAGCAAACTTAACCTTGCCCAGTATGTTCGCAAATTCATCTTCTGATTGTGTTTGAGCCTCTATAATAGGGTCTAAAAATACGTTAGTTCTTGTATCTGAAATTCTTTCTGATATTGAATAAAGCTGTTGTAGAGATGAAGTTAAATCAGCCTCCATATTAAAAGAATAAGAAATCAGCTCCTCTATGGATTCCCATGTTTGAACGGGTGCAGGAATTTCATCTAATTTTACACTTTGTCCTCTTGCGATTAAGTAATCTGCAAATTTCTGAGCATGTTCCATTTCGCCTTGTGATTCACTTAGAAAATGAGAGGCAAATCCATTTAAATCACGTTCTTGAAACCATAGATACATAGAAAAATATTGAACATTGGCATATCTTTCCATTGTTAGATGTTCAGAGATGTTATCCAACAAACTTTTGTCTATCGGTTGAGCAACAGCTCTTCCAGATGGACCAAAATTAACTAATTTCTTTGTTTTTAAATTATTTTCATTCATATTCGAATAGGGATCTAAATGAATACTACAACATTTTGTATAAATTAGTAATTAATAAATAATTTAAATTAAATTAAATAATATGATAATGATTATCACTCGCAATACTATAAATGAATTTAAAGTACAGTTTTTCTGAACTGCTTTTAACTAATAAAATATATAAAGATAAAAAAAAGAAATGTAAAAAGAAAAAATGCTCTAATTGGAAGGGGGGGAAGTGTAATTGCCTATAAATAAATTCTATATATATACCTTATGTGCTCCAGGATATAAAAAATAATAACTATTTTTATTTATAGAAAGAGAACATTTATCACCATTATTTAGAAGATTATTAATATCAGTTCTAACCCGCAATATGTTTCCATTAATAGTTACTTTATATATAAGAAATTCTCCAAGAAATTCTTTAGATATTACATTCGCATTTCCAGATTCTGATCTTTTAATTGAAATAAATTTAGGCGAAATTGACATACTTTTAATATTTGCATTTTGTAAAACCCCTGAACTATTTATTTCACCTAAACAAGACATATATGAATTACCATTTTTTTGAAGATTAATAATATTATTCCCCAAAATAAAACTACTAACAAATAGGGTCTTGGGATTGTTTAAAAGGTTAATTGGTGTATCAATTTGATGTATTTTACCCTCATTCATAACTGCGACTTTATCGCAAATTGACATCGCTTCTTCCGGATCATGAGTAACCATCAATCCGCTGGCATTACAACCTTTTAGAATATTAGGGAGTTCACTTCTCAATTTAAGTTTGACATGCATATCAAGACTACAAAAAGGTTCATCTAATAAAATAAAATTTGTACCTGGAGCAAGAGCTCTCGCAATTGCGAGTCTTTGTTTTTGACCTCCCGAAAGTTCATGTGGATACCTTCCAACAAAACTATCAAGACCAACAACATTTAATAAATAATCAACTCTAGATCTGTCTTTTTTGTTTTTCAAACCAAAATTTACATTTTCCAAAACAGTTAAGTGAGGGAAAAGTGCATAGTCTTGAAAAACCATACCAATATTTCTTTTCTCAGGACTAAGAATTTGTTTCCTACTTGAAATTTCCTTATCATTTAGAGAAATCCTCCCTCTAGAGGGGTATTCAAACCCCGCAATTAATCTTAAAAGAGTAGTTTTTCCGCAACCAGAAGGACCAAGCAACCCTAACAATTCGCCATTTTTAATTTTCAGGTTAATTTCGTTTAATATCCAATTTGAACATTCTCGCTTATCATATTTATGATGCAAATCATCAATTATTAACGCATCATTTTTCACTAAGTTCTTCTTATTCAAATATATTAAGTTAGCAGAAAATATTCACCTAAAATATCCCTTGTATAATTTTATACACCATTTAATTTTCAAATTTAATGAGAAAGTCTGAAAGAGCAGAAATAATTCGCAAGGAACTCAAAAAACTATATCCATCTCCTCCAATACCCCTTGATCATACAAACGCATATACACTTCTTGTTGCTGTAGTTTTAAGTGCTCAATCAACAGATAAGAAAGTCAATGAATTAACAAAAAGCTTATTTAATGTTGCAGATAATCCAGAAAAGATGATACGGCTAGGTATTAATGGCATTTACGAATACATAAAATTTTTAGGTCTATCTAATCAAAAATCAAAGAACATCTATAACTTATCTAAATTATTGATTGAGAAGCATAATGGTACGGTCCCAGATTCTTTTGAGAAGCTTGAATCTCTTCCAGGGGTAGGTCATAAAACAGCATCAGTTGTAATGTCTCAAGTGTTTAAAATTCCCTCATTCCCAGTTGATACTCATATACACAGGTTGGCACAAAGATGGGGCCTATCAAATGGAGATAGCGTCGTTCAAACAGAAAAAGATCTAAAAAAAATATTTCCTGTAAATGATTGGAATACCTTACATTTACAAATAATCTTTTATGGCAGAGAATACTGTACAGCAAGAGGTTGTGATGGAACAAAATGTTATTTATGTCGTACTCTTTATCCCAAAAGAAAAAAGAAATTTATATGTAAAAAGCCTTAAGAAATTTATATAATATTTGAATTAGTTTTTTTTAATCATGAAAATAGCAATTACTGGTGCATCGGGGAAAACAGGTTATAGAATTTCCGAAGAAGCAGTTAAGAAAGGATATAAAGTAAGGCAAATCATCAGAAAGAATTCAAAAGTCTCAGCGGGATTAGAGCGTTTAGAAACAATTAGGGTTCCATTAGACAGAAAAGGACAACTTGATGAAGCTTTAAAAGATATTGATGCTTTGATAATTGCGACTGGAGCGAGAGCATCATTAGATTTAACTGGTCCTGCAAAGGTTGATGCATTAGGTGTATACAGGCAATTAGAGAGTTGCAAAAGAGTTGGTATTAAAAGAGTTATTTTAGTTAGTTCCCTTTGTACTGGTAAATTATTTCACCCATTAAACTTATTTGGTTTAATTCTTATTTGGAAGAAATTAGGTGAAAACTTTCTACGCAATTCAAATTTTGAATGGACTATTATTAGACCCGGAGGATTAAAGGAAAATGAAGATATTAAATCAGAAAATATAAATTATTCAAAGGAGGATACTCAAATTAATGGATCAATCCCAAGAAGATTAGTTGCGCAATGTTGTATAGATTCTTTAAAAAACAAAGAATCCATAAATAAATTAATAGAAATTACAAGTTCGAATGATAATAAAAAGATATCTTTTAAAAAAGCTATGCAAATGATTTAAAAGATGTAAATATATAAATTAAAACTATGAAAATAAATCCCAAAATTGACGCATTACAATTAATGCTTACTGATTTAAGAACTAGAAATGAGCCAATAAGACATAAAGCTGCATTTAAAGGGTGTCAACCAGAATTTCAAAGTCTTGTATCAAGATTAATAAAGCAGTTAGAGGACGAATTAGTTGCTGAAAAGCTTACTAATCGTGATAGTTAAAAAATTTAGATTACTTAAATGAAATTAAGTTATCCAATTTTGCTTGTTCTGCAAGTTCATCATATCCTCCAAAAAATTCATTATCCAAAAATATTTGAGGGAAAGTATTATGGCTACTTTGAGCCATAATTTTTTGAAAGCTCTCATCATTGTCTATTAAAGTAACTTCATGAGGGATAGATAAAGAATTAAGCAACCTAATTGCTCTTTTAGACCAAGGACAATCCTTTAAAATATATGCTTTTACACGAGATTCATTAGTGATTAAATCAAGATTTGAGATATTAATAATTTTCTTTTCAAAAGAAACTAATAATATATCAGTACCTTTTTTTACAGTACATCCCTCCTCAAGATGCCCGCCAAATACATTACATCCCTCATCTGCAAAACTCAAATGTAAATGAACATCTCCTTTATTAAAATGTCCGTTTAAAGAAACTATCTCTAGATTCCCTTCAAATTTATTTATTTTTTGATTACCTGGGCATTGAATACAAACTGTTCTAAGATTACCAACCACTCCAGAAACATACCCGTATAAATTATTCGATAAAGAATATTCTTTAATTGAATTTATCAAATCAGATTCTGGAGATAGCTTTAGGCTATGTGGCTGCATTAGATATTAAGGAATAATTTTGTAATATAAAACATCATCATTCATAAAGAGAAGTTGAGTTTATAATCTTTAGGATTCAGATTTAAATTAAATTTTAGAATCTAGCATCAAAAACCATTTAATATTTTTACTAAAAATTTAAGGTTGTTAAGAGTGTAATATATTTTTTATATACAAAAACTAATTTGTTATTAAGAAAAAATCTTAAAAAATTGGCATTGAATATTCCCAATTTATTATCGATATCTCGACTTTTCCTTGTATTTCCATTAATACTGTTTTTAGAAATTAACAGACCTTTTTATGTCTTTATATTGATTATTATTGGAGGCTTAACTGATTATTTTGACGGGTTAATTGCAAGGAAATTTAATCTTAAAACCAGATTAGGAGCTATCCTTGATCCCTTAAGCGATAAAGTATTCTATTTAATTCCTTTGACCTTCCTTTGTAAAAATAATTTTATACCCTTCTGGTCTTTGTCATTAATTTTATTTAGAGAATTAATTATCACTAGCTTAAGAAACTCTACAAAAGACGGTTTACCAGCATCAATGTTAGGAAAATATAAAACATTTTTCTTTTTTATTTCAGTAATCACCTTCTTTACACCATTAAAAATTAGCTTATTGAATAATTTGGCTTTAATTTTTTATTGGTTAGGATTCATCCTGACTTTTGTGACTTTATTAGGCTATTTAAGAATTAAAAAGAATATTATCTGAATTTTCATCAAACTCCTCATTCTTTTTATTATTAAAATCATTCACAAAACTATCTTTTAGACCATT
This sequence comes from Prochlorococcus sp. AG-355-P18, assembly GCA_003280515.1. Classification (GTDB taxonomy): domain Bacteria; phylum Cyanobacteriota; class Cyanobacteriia; order PCC-6307; family Cyanobiaceae; genus Prochlorococcus_A. The sequence goes on along the minus strand of QCER01000001.1, from coordinate 56,416 downwards.
AAGTAAATCAAAAGTTGGCACCCACTCTAAATCACGTTTTATCTTAGATATATCAGTCTGATAATGATTTAATCTAATTGGAAATCCCTTTCGAGACTTAGGATCTAATTTTTGATAATCAAATGTTCTTAAAGAAATCTCATTTTGGTTTAACCCAAGAACCTTCGCACAGAAATCAATTAAACCCTTGATTGTTACTCCTTTTTCACCTGAACAGTTATAAATATTATTTTTAGAATTTTCAAAATTTATGCACCTAATCATTACATCAGTTAGATCAGAAACATGGCCTAGCTGAGTGATTAAAGAACCGTCACCAGGGATTGGTACAGATTTTTTAGTAAATAACCTTTCAAAAAACCAATTTTCAATTTTATTATAATTTCCTGGTCCATAAATATAAGTAGGCCTAAAACTAGTAAAAGGAATTTTTTGGTTTTTTAACCAATTTTCTGTCTCAAACTTTCCTTTGTGCCTACTTTCTGGATCAATTGGATCAAGTTCTGATAAGGGTAGTTCACAATTATCTTTATAAACACCTGCAGAGCTGACATATATATATCTCTGGAAAGAGTTATCTAAATTTTCTATAAGAAGTTTGGTTTGTGCTAACTCTCGTCCAGAAATATCAAAAACAACATCATACTTTTCATTTCTTAGCTGGACGATATCTTCTAAATTATTTCTATCACCCTTAATTAAATTTGTTTTTTCAGGATTACTTTTATTACCTCTCGTAAAAATATCAATTTCATAATTTTTACTTAATAACTTTCCAACCAAAGACTTACCAACAAATCTAGTGCCACCCATTACAAGAATTTTCATATTCAAAAAATATTTAACTGAAGTAGTAATCTTAAATAGAATTACATATTGAATAGTACTACTAATAAGTAATTAATGAAAAGGATGATTCTATGGACCTAATTCCAGCAATTGATTTAATGAATGGTAAGTGTGTGAGGCTTTTTAAAGGCGACTTTAATAAAAGAAAAGACTTCACCAAAGAGCCTCATGAGCAAGCTAAATTTTGGGAAAGCGAAGGGGCAAAATATATACATATAGTTGATTTGGATGCTGCAAAATCAGGATCCCCAACAAACGATGAATCAATAAAAAAGATTGCAAAAACAGTTAACATACCAATTCAAATAGGAGGGGGGATAAGGTCTCAAGAAAGGATAGAGCAATTATTTTCTTATGGTATTGAGAAAGTTATCATGGGAACCTCTGCGATAGAAAATAAAGAGCTAGTTAAAGACTTATCAAATAAATTTCCTGGAAGGATAATTGTTGGGATAGATGCAAAAGATGGAAAAGTTAGTACAAGAGGTTGGCTTGAACAATCTAATATTTTTGCCACAGATTTAGTAAAGGAGTTTTCTTCATTTAAAATTGCTAGTTTTATTGTTACAGATATAAATACAGATGGAACGTTAGAAGGGACAAATGAAGAATTCATAAAAAGCATACTTGAAATTACAGATATTCCAGTAATAGCCTCAGGAGGTGTTGGTTCAATTTCTGATTTATTATCGTTAGTAAAATTTGAAAACTCTGGACTCTTTGGAGTAATTGTAGGTAAAGCTCTTTATGAAAAAAAATTCACGATCAACGAAGCGAATAATGTATTGTCATCAGATAGATTAAATGACTTTGATTTAAACAGAAATTACTACGCCTAAAAGAATATAAAAATTGATTTAAGGCTGGTATTTGCAGTAATTGTTAGTTAATTTTGTATAAGAGATAAGAAATCTAGTCTTGGAATTAATTTCAAAAAAATCGATATTGATTATTGCTCCAAGCTTAATAGCAGAATCTTTATCGCTTAAGTTAACATCAATAGACCAAAATTTAGACATTAATTTCAATAATGGAACAGGTGATAAAACTCCGGATTTAGTTATATGGAATGTTCTTAATTTTCAATCAGAAGATCTTATAAGGTTAGAATTATTAAAATTAAGAGAAAGATATGATGAATCAAAGTTTCTTATAATTCTCTCTGGAGAACTTGTTTATGAAGCAAATATCACTCCATCGTTAAATGCTGAAGGTTTTCTTTTAAATCCCAGTGCAGAAAAAGTTCTTGAATCTATTGATACCATTTTAAATGGAGGAAGGGTATTTGATATTGAAAATAATTCCCGAGTTCAATTAAACAAAAAGAAGCCTCTCTCTTTTAGTCAAAAAATTCTTACTTCAGGTCTTAAACAAATAGATTCTGAAATTAACTATATATTCAAATATGTCAACTCTGATTCAACTCCAGAATTTTATAAATTTATTTTAAAAGGAAGATTAAGAGAACTTATTACTGCAAAATCTTTTCTAATTTTTTTATGGGGTAATTCACTAGAACTTTATACAGAGGCAATTTACACTGAAAATAAAATTAATCTTGAAAATAAGAACACTGTATTCATTAAAGATAAAAACACTACTGAAATTTGGAATTTAATTTTAGATAGACTAAAAGAAAGGTATAACTCAACTAACTTACAGGTTGAATTTAATAATTCATCAATAATTCTTTCTGGGATAAAAAAAGAATTTATTTCACGACTAATTTGCAAAATGTTAGACGAGTTAGATAATTTAGTAAAAAATATTAAGGAAAACTATAAGGAGAAAGATTTTAAAGATGATTTAAATTCTCTTATAAAAGAACTTAAAGTTAATACAATTTCAAATATCACAGACAGCTATTTTCGATTAAAAAAAGGAAGCGAATCTATTTCAATAAATGATTTTATTTATAGTGAGGTAAGTTGTGAAGAGATAGATAGAGAATCACATGAATCAATAATGTTTATTGAGCCAATTATTAAAAATGAAGCTCTTGACTACGATGGAAAATTACTTCCTCTATATGAAACAGAATCGTTTTTGATCCTTGAAAATATCATTTCGAATTGGACAATAAGGAACTGTAATTTATTAGCTTCTGAAATCTTTAATATTTGTTCTTCTTGGCCTGAATTAAGAACTGTACTTATAAATCCCGAATTACAATCGACAAGAAATTTTGAAAGATTTAGAAATAATATTAATAACTACAATCGCTGGCATGACTACATTTATATGCCTATCTACTTGTATGAGAGTAAAAGAGAATATATTGATATTATCGATAAAAAATTTACCCGTTACTTTAAAAATGAAAATAGGGAGAAAGAATTAGAGAATCTAGAATGGCTACAAAAACAAGTTACATTGTTAGTTGAGATAAGAGATGCCGTAGCACCGCAGTTGGAAGTTGCTGTAAAATATATCGGTAATCTTTTCGTAACTTTCCTTACAAAGGTCGTTGGTAAAGCTATCGGTTTAGTGGGGAAAGGAATCCTTCAAGGATTAGGAAGATCAAGTTCAAAGTAAGTTATTAAACTTTAATGAAAATAATTCAATGGATCCTGATAGCATTAATTTTCTTAAGCCCGTTTAAAGCAAATGCCTCTAGAGATACTGATAGTTACGATGGCAACATTTTCCCAATATACGCAGGTAATGGGGCTATAGTCCCCCCCCAGACAACTCTTCAGGAATCATTAAAAAATAAAAGAGTTGCAGTTTTATTTTTTTATCTTGACGACAGCTCGGATAGTAAAGCTATGGCTCCGATAATATCCGGTTTAGATTTGATATGGAGAAATAATATAGATATCATTGCTCTAACTACTGATGAATTACAGGATAAAGAAAAGTCTGATCTTAGAAATGAACCTAATTATTATTGGAACGGATTAATTCCACAAACCATTATTTTAAATAGTGATGGTGAAGTTAAATTTGATAAAAATGGAATGATTAATATCGATGAATTAAACAAAGTTATTGGAGAACTAAAGGGAATTGATATAGAAGAAACGACATTTTCTGTAGAAAGTTTTAATGAATACAACAGTATCATTTCTGAAAAAAAAAATAAAAACAAAAATTAATTAAAAAAAATGATATTAATAAATATCTTCCTAGTTCTTTTAATTTTTTTAATTATTTCAGATTTATATATTAAAAACTCACCCAAATCAAAGTTAAATCTGGTACCTATAAATTACAAAATCAAAAAAAAGGATGGTTTAAACGAATTAATTATTGATTTAAAAATAACTAATAAAAGTAAAACTAAAGAGACTATGGTTTCTAATATAAATTTTGAGTTAGATTGTTTTAAAAGTAAAGGTAACGAATATTGCCAAAATTTTAATTATCAACAAGATATTTACATATATGAAAATAATAAAATTAAGAATTTAAATAATTACTGGCCAACAACAATTATCAAGTCAAATTCAGAATTATTTGTAAGAATCATATATAAATTTAGCAATGATAATTTTAGAAAAAAAATAAAATATCTATGGTTAAAAATATATTGGGAGAACTATGGACATTTTGGTATTTCAAATAATAAGGATTGTTTCTTAATTAATTTAGATGGTCAAAAACAAAGGCCGAAAGAAGTTTTTGAAATTCCAATAAATAATAAATATAAAGCACTTGCTATTAAAACTGATTTACTTGGTTGCTTTGATAACCCAGTAAATACTGTGATTGAATACTGTAAAGGAATTATAGAAGAAAATGATATTTTAACTATCGGTGAGAGTCCGCTAGCGATTATGCAAAATAGATATATTTCTCCTCAAAATTTAAAATATAGTTTATTTTCGAAAGCTTTATGTTATTTTTTTCACCCTACAAGCAGTCTCGCAACAGCTTGCGGGATGCAATTATTAATAAATAGAATCGGAGTCACAAGAATAACCTTTGCACTATTTGTTGGATATCTCTTCAAATTAGTTGGGATTAAAGGTATGTTTTATAGGTTAACTGGTTCAGAATCATCCCTCATTGATGATATAAGCGGTACAGTTACACCTTACGACAAGAGTATAGTTATGGGTCCTCTCAATGCGGATTTATTTTGTAAGGAGGTCTCGAACTATCTAAATATAGATGTTGCAGTTGTCGATGTTAATGATCTTGGAGGTGTGAAAGTCTTAGCAAGTTCAAATAAAAAGGTAAATAAAATACTCAAAAAACACTTATTATCAAATCCAGCTGGCAATGGAGATGAAAAAACCCCTATAGTATTAATAAGAGAAAAAAGTAAATGAAAAAAGATACCTCTTATTCTTTTCAATCTAAAAAAGGAATGGAAGTAACTTTTGAAGAACTCCATATACGGCACATTAATCTTTTAATAGATATTAAAAATAAGGAATTGAATAATTGGTTTTTAAAGATGGCAATTATCAATACCTTTGATGACTTAAAAATCTTCTTGAATAATCTTAAGAAAAATAAAAATAAATGCATAATTGCTATATATGGAAACGAAATTATTGGTTATTTGAATATTTTTCCTTTAAACAAAAAAGAGACTTGCTTAAAAATATCTAAGCCCAAGTTGATTAAAAGCAAGTGTTCTTTAACCGATAAACAATTAACTTTAGGATTGATAAAAAAATCCATCTCAATAAAAGAAATCAAAACTTCAAGTTGGATAATTAATTCAGATATAAATAATGTTGACCTCATATCAAACGCAAGAGAATTAGGCTTTCAACCTTTAGGAGAGATAATCCTTTGGGATGGTTCTGATCTAAATAAACCTAAAAATCAAAATACCAATGCCTATACATTAATTAATGAATTCCAAAACATTAATAAACAAAATATATTAAAAATAGTTAATTTCATAAGATCAAATCAATCTCCCTTAATAAGAAATATTTTAGATTTTGATCAAGACGACATTCTTAAAAGAAATAATTCTAAGAGTGGTGCCTTAATATATGAAAATTCAGTTTTATGTACAATTTTAAAAGATATTAATTATCAAAATGAAGAAATTTATACTTTAACTATTAGTAGATATTGGGATAAGAGATTCAATTCTATTTTAAAAGAATTTATAAAAAGATTTTTTGAAAAATCACCTGTTTCATATTTAAAAACCTATAAAGAAAATTCTCAATTAAATGTTTTTCTTGAAGAGTGTAATATCAAAGAAAAAAATCAAGAAATAATTCTTATTAGGAACACAATAATTAAGAATGAAGCCAAACAAGTAAATATAATAAATCAATCTTTGGAATCAATCTTTGAAAAATTAAGTCCACAAGGTAATCCATATCCATCTCCTTTTCCATTAAAAACAAAGTGAAATTTTGCAAACCCAAGCCCAAATCAATTTTGAGTTTGGATATAGGTTCCAAAAGAATAGGATTAGCTTATTGTGATCCCCTCTGCATAACATCAAATATACTTCCAGCAGTAAAACGATTTGAAAATAATCAAGAGATTAAAATCATTAGAAATTATATAAATGAATTTAATTTGACTGGTTTTATTGTGGGTATTCCGCTAGATGAGAAAGGTAAAATGACCACTCAAGCTATTGACTGTAAAAATTACGGTCAATTACTTTCAAATGAATTAAAGCTTCCATTTTCTTATGTCAACGAACATAGTTCAACTTGGGAATCTTCAGAAAGATTTGGAATAAAAAAAGATAAATCCGGATTAATTGATAGTTTTTCAGCAAAAATAATACTTGAACAATGGATCGAAGAAGGTCCTGAATTAGAAGAAATAGCTGGTAAACGTCAGATAAAATATTAGTATTAAAAAGGATAGATAATTTTTAAATGAAAGAAGCCAATTCAAATGATAATTATGATGCACAGACTCTTTTATTAAATGACTCAAATGGAAACGAGCTATTTTGTTATCTTGAACAATTAGTAAGTGTTGAAGGCCAAGAATATGCTTTATTAACCCCAGTTGATACACCAGTAAGTCTTTTTAAGATAAATGAAAAAGATGAACCTGAACTAATTGAGAAAATAGATAAAAATGAACAAATACTAAAAAATGCTGAAGCAGTCCTTCAAGAACATGATTTAAGACTTGTCAGATCAGCAGTTACATTAACAGTATCAGGAGAACTTGAAGAACCAATTTACGATGAATTAGAAGAAGATTACGTCGATGATGATAGTGAGAGTTATGAGTTGCTCGTTAACTTTAATCTTTTTGACCAAGAATATGGCTTATATATACCACTAGATCCTTTTTTTATTGTTGGTAAATTAAAAGACAAAGGTGCCTTATTAGTTGAAGATGATGAGTTCGATAAAATTCAACCTTTGATTGAAACTGAGCTTGAAAAAAGTAGTTCTTAAAATAAATGAGATCTATCCTAAATATCAATTGGGATTCAAACTTACCAATATATAATATTTCTCAATCTGAGTTGCAAAAAAAAGGAATTAATTCTTTATTGCTAGACGTGGATGGGACTCTAGTAAATAGAAAATCAAATATGATCCCAAAAGCTGTAAAAAATTGGATCATAGAATCTAAAAAACTTTTCTCCTTATATCTAATAAGTAATAATCCATCAAAAAAAAGAATCGAAAAAATAGCGAAAGAATTAAATCTAAGTTATAAATACAATGCATCAAAACCTAGAAAAAAAGTAACTTTGTCTGCTATCAAAGAAATTGGCAGAGAGCCAAAAAATATAGCCATTATTGGCGACAGAATTTTTACAGATATTATTGTTGGGAATAGATGTGATATAAAAACAATATTAGTTAAGAGATTAAATAGAGATGGCCTGCCTATAAAATTTAATTTAACTTTGACAATAGAAAAATTAATTTCTCATTTTATAAAATGAAAACTTGGGTTATAAAAATTGGTACTAGTATTTTAAGAGGAACAGAGGAAACATCTACAGAAGAAGTTATTGAAAACCTTTCTAGATCCTTTACAAGTTTTCTTTCAAAAGGAAACAAGTTAATTTTAGTAACTAGTGGAGCCGTTGGATTAGGTTGCCAAAAGTTAAATATTAAAACAAGACCAAATGATTTAAGTACCCTTCAAGCTACTGCGGCAGTAGGTCAAGTTAATTTAATGTCCTTATACGATAAAGTATTTAATAAATTAGGTCTTAATATTGCTCAAATTTTAATAACTAAAGCTGATTTTAATTCACGAGAATCCTTTAATAACGCTTCTAAAACTTTAAAAAGATTAATCGATTTGAATGTTATTCCAATAGTAAATGAAAATGATACCGTAGCAAATGAAGAGCTTAAATATGGAGATAATGATACCCTCTCTGCTTTAGTTGCCTTGGCTATAAATGCTAACAAGCTTATTTTATTAACCGATATTGAAAATCTATACTCAAAAGATCCACGTAATAATAAAGATGCGCAACCTATTAAAGAAGTTCATAATAGTGAATTAAAGGAAATTAAAGATAAAAATATTCAAAACTCAAATAATGAATGGGGAACAGGAGGAATTTCTACAAAATTAATTTCTGCAGAAATAGCAACAAAAGGAGGAGTCGAAGTCCAACTAGTTGATGGAACTAATAAAAAAAACTTAATTGAAATATTTAATGATAATAAAATTGGAACTTTATTTTATCCAGTAGAAAAACCTATTGGAAACAAAAAAAGTTGGCTTTCACACGCAATTCAAACAGTAGGGAAAATTACTTTAGATGATGGCGCTTCTTTTGCAATTAAAAAAAAAGGTGCCTCACTTTTAGCGGTTGGTGTTAAGAATGTAGAAGGAAACTTTACAATTAATCAGGCAGTTAAAATCGTAAATACAAATGATAAAGAAGTTGCAAAAGGTTTAGTATCAATAAGTAGCGACAAATTAAGAAGTATCTTAAATAATAAAGAAAATAACAACTCCTCGATAATTGTCGTTCATAGAGATGTTCTTGCTCTCTCTTAGAAAAAATTAAAACTGAAAAATGCTTTTAAGTGATTTAGTTGATCTAATAAAAAAAGGAAATTCAAATTTTATTAGTGCCAATATTTTCGAAGATTTAAACATAGATGATGCTGCCTCATTAGATGCTGCAGTTAAACATCAAATATCTTTTTTAGAGGAAAATAATATCCTTAAAGAAAAATTAGATCAAACTAAAGCCTCAGCAATAATAACTACTAACAACGATGAAATCGTTAGTGCCCTAAAAAAACTCAATATATCTAACATAATCGTTAAAAATCCAAGAATTGCATTTGCAGAAGTATTGGATTACTTATATAAAACTATCAATTTCAAACCAGGAATTCATGCTTCAGCAGTTATAGATAAAACAGCAATAATTGGAGCAGATTGCCATATTGGACCTAATGTCTATATTGGAGAAAATACCGTAATTGGAGACAATAATCATATTCTTCCTGGATCATCAATTTTAGGCAATGTTCAAATAGGAAATAATAATATAATTCATCCTAATTGTGTTATTTACGAAAATACCACTCTAAAAAATAATTGTGTAATTAATTCAAATTCTGTTATTGGGTCAGAGGGATTTGGTTTTATTCCTGAAAATGGCAAATGGGTAAAGATGCCGCAAAAAGGTGGTGTAAAAATAATGAGTTTTGTAGAAATTGGAACTAATTGTTGTATTGATAGACCCGCAGTTGGATTTACTTTTATTGATGAGGGAACAAAGTTGGATAATTTAATACAAATAGGTCATGGCGTAAAAATTGGAAAGAATTGTGCATTTGCAGCTCAAGTTGGTATCGCTGGAGGCGCAAATATTGGAGATGGTGTTATTTTGGCAGGGCAAGTAGGAGTCAATAATAGAGTAAAAGTTGGTAATAATGTCATTGCGAGTTCAAAATGCGGAATCCATTGTGACATTGAAGATGGCAAGGTAATAAGTGGTTTCCCCGCGATGGAAAATAAATCATGGCTAAAGAGTTCAAGTATTTTTAAAAAATTACCAGAATTAGCAAAAAAACTTAGACAATTAGACAAGCAATAATTTATTGTTCTATTAAACAAAAATTTAAATGAAGAAATATAAGATTGTTTTATTGTCAGGAGATGGGATTGGACCAGAGATTTCAGAAGTTTCAAAAAAAGTTTTAAAAAAGCTTTCAAAAAATCATAATTTCGATATTGAGATTATTGAAAAATTATTTGGAGGGATAGCGTATGAAAAATATGGTACTCCTGCTCCAGATGAGACACTAGATCAATGTAAAAAAGTGACGCAGTACTTTTAGCATGTGTTGGCGATATTAAATATGATTCTCTTGCAAGAGAATTAAGGCCAGAAAGTGGGTTACTAAAGTTAAGATCTGCCCTAAACCTTTTCGCAAATATCAGGCCTGTCAAAATAAGAAAATCTCTATTAGATGCAAGTACATTAAAAAAAGAAATCGTTGAGCATGTAGATCTTATTGTCGTAAGAGAATTAATAGGAGGAATTTATTTTGGAAAACCAAGAGGCCACATAACAAATACAAAAATCCCAAAAGCTTTCAATACTATGGTTTATGATTCGAATGAAATAGAAAGAATAACCGAAATAGCAATAAAAATTGCTAACCAAAGAAATAAAAAAATATGTTCTGTTGATAAATCAAACGTTCTTGAGGTTAGTCAATTGTGGAGAGATACAGTTTTAAATATCACCTCAAAAGATAAAAATATATCTCTAAGCAATATGTACGTTGACAATGCAGCAATGCAATTAGTTAGAGATCCTGGTCAATTTGATGTGATTTTAACTAGTAATTTATTTGGAGATATTTTAAGCGACTTAGCCGCAATGTTAACTGGTTCTATTGGTATGCTTCCATCTGCTTCTTTAAACAATAATGGCCCAGGCGTTTTTGAACCTGTTCATGGTTCGGCTCCTGATATAGCTGGTAAAAACATAGCTAATCCTATTGCAATGCTTTTATCTGCTTCCATGATGTTAAAAATTGGATTAAATGAAGAAGAAGCTGCAGAAAATTTAGAAACTGCCATTGATAAAGTTTTATCAAAAGGATTTAGAACAGCAGATTTAGCTGATGGGTCTACTGAAGTTTTATCTTGCAGTGAAATCGGAGATAAAATAATTGATGAAATTTAAAAAAAAATTAATAAATAAAAAAATATTTTTAAGTAAAACATAAAGTTGGCATATGACCTGTCAGAATCATTAGATATTGTTTTTAAAAAATGTCAAAACGTCATCCAGTAGTTGCTGTAACAGGATCTTCAGGAGCAGGAACAAGTACAGTAAAAAGAGCCTTTGAGCATATTTTTGCCAGAGAAGATATTGTTCCCGCCGTTGTTGAAGGTGATAGTTACCACAGATTTGAAAGAATGCCTATGAAAAAAGCTATGGCAGACGCTCTTTCAAAAGGTGAAAATTTCTCACATTTTGGTCCAGAGGCTAATCTTTTTGACAAGCTAGAAGAACTTTTTAAAATCTATGGTGAAACTGGAGGAGGAAAGAAAAGGTATTATCTACATAGTCTTGAAGAAGCAGAAGAACATAATACAAGACTTGGGACATCCCTAGAACCTGGGCAATTTACTCCATGGGAAGATATTCCTGAGGGAACAGATGTACTTTTTTATGAAGGTTTGCATGGCGGGGTAGAAGGTGATGGATACAATGTTGCCTCTTATGCTGATCTACTTGTTGGAGTTGTTCCGATAACAAATTTAGAGTGGATTCAAAAAATCCATAGAGATAACGCAGAAAGAGGCTACTCAGCGGAAACCATTGTAGATACTATATTGAGAAGAATGCCTGATTATATAAATCATATATGCCCACAATTCAGCAAAACCGATATTAATTTCCAAAGAATTCCGACAATTGACACTTCTAATCCTTTCATATGCAGGAATATCCCAACTCCTGATGAGAGCTTTGTGATCATACATTTCAGAAAAGGGGCAAGAGAGAAATGGGGGATTGATTTTCAATACTTGCTTGGAATGATTAATGATTCATTTATGTCAAGTCCAACAAGTATCGTTGTAAATGGAGGGAAAATGGGATTTGCAATGGAACTAATTCTCACTCCAATAATTCATAAAATGATTGAGGAGAAAAATAAATAATAATTAATTTTCGATTATCAACTTAAATCATTATTTTTTTATTTTGAGAAGTTTTTAATCTAGAGGATCTCAAATTTTTATATATCTTTCTTGATAAAAGTACCTTACTTAGATTTAAATAGAAAAAACAGGAAAAGTTGTGTCATTAATCGACTGGTTTGCCGCAAGGCGTAAAGATCAATTTGTTGGGAAAGTTTCCCAAGATACTGACGAAGGAGATGGTTTATGGGTTAAATGTTCAGAGTGTTCGCAAGTAGCCTATAGAAAAGACCTAATTTCAAATTTCAATGTTTGTAGTAATTGTGGACACCACAATAGGATTAATAGCGATGAAAGGATAAATATAATTGCTGATAAAAATTCATTCAAAGAATTTGATAGTTCACTAAGTCCTACAGATCCTTTGGGTTTTAAAGATAGAAGAGCGTATGCTGATCGAATTAAAGAAAGTCAAGCAGGTACAGGTTTAAGAGATGGAGTCGTAACAGGTATCTGTTCTGTGAATTCAATGCCTTTAGCATTAGCTGTTATGGATTTTAGATTTATGGGAGGATCCATGGGTTCAGTAGTTGGTGAAAAAATTACAAGGATAATTGAAAGAGCAACTTTGGAAAATTTTCCAATTCTTATTGTCTGCGCATCAGGAGGAGCAAGGATGCAAGAAGGTATGTTAAGTCTCATGCAAATGGCAAAAATATCTGGAGCACTAAAAAAACATAAAGAGAAAAATCTCCTATATATGCCCTTGTTAACTCATCCAACTACTGGAGGGGTTACAGCCAGCTTTGCGATGTTAGGTGATTTAATTTTGGCGGAACCTAAAGCACTTATTGGATTTGCTGGAAGAAGGGTTATAGAACAAACATTAAGAGAAAAATTACCCGATAATTTTCAAACAGCTGAATATCTGCTTGAGCATGGTTTTGTTGATGTAATAGTAAAAAGGAAAGATCTCAAGGAAACTCTGACTAAAATTTTAAAAATTCATGGTGTAAAAGAACTTACAGAAGTAAATATATAAAATGAGAATAATTTCTAATTTATTTTATTTTTCTTTAAGCCTTCTACTCTTTATTTTTAACTTTGCCTCCTATTCATATGCGATAGGAAATGTTGACTGGGTGCTACTAAAAGAGAATGATGATGGGAAAGAATGGCTTGATAAAGGGAGTATTAAGTCGCTCCCAAATGGTGAAATAAGTGTATTAACAAAGTTCTTTAAGAATCCAACTAATTCTGATGATGATGGAGAGTTATCACTTTATGTAATGAGAATTAATTGCAATGAAAAAAAGTTTAAAGATACATCAATAAATGGAATTCCACAATTCAATTCAAAATGGCAAACTTCTAATAATGATGAACTTATAGATGTTGTTATTGAAAATAGCTGTTCAGAGTTTATTAATGAATAAGAATGAATACTAAAAATAAAAAATTAAAAATAGCAATCGCTGGACTAGGATTTGGGAAAAAAGTTCATTTAGAGGCATTAAAAGAGTCTGATCACTTAACTCCTGTAGCAATTTATCATTACGAGAAAGAGCAAAAATCGATTATAGAAAAAGAAACGGGCTTAGATTTTTTTCATAATTGGGAAGACTTAGTTAAATCTCCAAAAATTGATGGAATTATTATTGCCACTCCTCCTGAATCAAGATTTAAGTTAGCAAAACAAGCTCTAGAGAATAATAAAAATTTGCTCCTAGAAAAACCCGTTTCATTATCCTCCTCAGAAATTGAAGAGCTTCAGAGAATATCTTTAATTAATAATTTAAGCGTATGTGTTGATTTTGAATATAGAGCAGTACCTCTTTTCCTTCAGACAAAAAAAATTATTGATGAAAATATTTTAGGAGAAATATATTTAGTCAAATTAGATTGGTTAATGGGGAGTAGATCCGATCCTAAAAGAGCTTGGAATTGGTATTCTTTGGAAGAAAAAGGTGGAGGAGTTATTGGCGCTTTAGGTACTCATGCATTCGATATGTTGAATTGGTTTTTTGGAGAAGCAATAAACGTGTCTGGCAAGTTAGCAACATCAATAAAAAAAAGACCTTTACCTAATTCATCTGATTTAAATGGTGTTACGAGTGAAGATGTATGTTTAGCCAATATAGAAATATCAAACTACAGCTCGAATCTTATTCCATGTCAGGTATCTTTATCATCAATTTCTAAAAATGGTAGAGGATTTAGTTTAGAAATATATGGAAGCGAAGGTTCACTAATTCTTAAAAGCGAAAACCAAAAAGATTATGTACATGGTTTTAATTTAAAATATTCAAACAACAAAAATAAAATACAAAATCTAACTGCAGATTCAAGTTTTAATTTTGAAAAAACATGGACTGATGGGAGAATAGCTCCAGTTTTGAGAATTCAAAATTTATGGGCTGAGAGTATTTTTAATAAAACACCTATCATTCCAGGCTTATGCGAGGGACTTGCAAGTCATAAAGTTTGCGAAGCTATAAGAGAATCGTCGAAGAGCGGGTTAAATATAAAAATATAGATTTTGTATATCTAATTACGTGACATTTGATCCCTCTTTGTACTAAACTCGCGGAAACAAGTGCTTTGTATAGCATCTAACTTATTTTAATTATGGCCCTCGTTCCACTAAGACTACTTTTAGATCACGCTGCTGAGAATAGTTACGGTATTCCAGCTTTCAATGTTAATAATCTTGAACAAGTTCAAGCAATCATGGAAGCAGCATATGAAACTGATAGTCCAGTTATCCTCCAAGCTTCAAGAGGGGCAAGAAATTATGCAGGAGAAATTTTCTTACGTCATCTAATTCTTGCTGCTACAGAAACATATCCAAATATTCCAGTTGTAATGCACCAAGACCATGGTAATGAGCCATCAACATGCTATTCAGCAGCAATAAATGGTTTCACATCAGTAATGATGGATGGTTCTCTAGAGGCAGATGCAAAAACACCCGCAAGTTACGAATATAATGTTGCAGTTACTAAAAAAGTTGTAGATTTTGCTCATTCAGTTGGGGTTAGTGTTGAAGGAGAATTAGGTTGCTTAGGTTCATTAGAAACAGGGAAAGGAGAAGCTGAAGATGGTCATGGTTTTGAAGGTGAACTTTCTACAGATATGCTTTTGACTGATCCTGAAGAAGCTGCAGATTTTGTTGCTAAAACAAAAGTTGATGCATTAGCTATTGCTATAGGTACAAGTCATGGTGCTTATAAATTCACAAGAAAACCTACAGGAGAAGTTCTTGCAATAAGCAGAATTGCTGAAATTCATAAAGCACTCCCAAATACCCATCTTGTAATGCATGGATCTAGTTCAGTTCCTCAGGAATGGTTGGATATCATTAACAAATATGGTGGTGAAATCCCTCAAACATATGGTGTTCCTGTTGAAGAGATTCAAGAGGGAATAAGAAATGGAGTTAGAAAAGTCAACATTGATACCGATAACAGACTTGCTTTCACTGCCGCGGTTAGAGAGGCAGCATTTGCTGATAAGGCAAACTTTGACCCAAGACATTTCAACAAGCCTGCTAGAAAATACATGAAGCAAGTTTGTCTTGATAGATACAAGCAGTTCTGGTGCGAAGGTCAAGCAAGTAAGATCAAGCAAAACAGCACCAATTACTTTGCTGATCTTTACGCTAAAGGTGATTTAGATCCAAAAGTAAAAGCTACTGTCTAATTTCTTCCCATATTAAATAAAAAAGACCCCCAAAATTGGGGGTCTTTTTTTATTTCAATATTAATGATTTTAATGTAAAGAGACCATCAGTCCCACCAATTGTCTCGTCACATGCTCGTTCTGGATGAGGCATTAAACCAAGAACATTACCCTTTTCATTAGTTATGCCTGCGATATCGAATGAGGAGCCATTAGGATTATTTTTATATCTCAACGCGATCAATTCATTATCTACAAGTTTTTTTAAAGTATCAGAATCACAATGAAATCTTCCTTCCCCATGCGCTATGGGTAACTTAATAGTTTGTTTTTCACCTCCATCATTAAACCAACCTCCTTTTGAAGAAACAATATCAAGTTCAACATCATCACAGATGAAATTAAGATTTTTATTTGCAGTTAGGGCACCAGGCAAAAAGCCTGATTCTGTCAAAATTTGGAACCCATTACAAATTCCTAAAACTCTTCTTCCACTTTTCACAAAGTCATCCAAAGCATTTATTAATGGAGAGAATCTCGCTATTGCTCCACATCTTAAATAATCACCATAGCTAAATCCTCCGGGTAAAACTATTGCATCTACATCGCTTAAATCTGAAGACTCATGCCACAAGTATTTTGTTCTTATGTCTAAACAACCTTCCAATGCCCATGAAACGTCACGATCACAATTAGAACCAGGGAAGACAACAACTCCTACAGTAAAATTATCCATCTTATAATTTTTCTAGTGAATACTCGTAATCTTCAATAACAGTATTTGCGAATAACCTATCACACAATAAATCAATTTTTTCTCTTACTTCGTTTTCACCATCACCTTCTATTTTTACCTCAATCATTTTTCCTATCCGTAATGATTTTATTCCCTCGGCTCCAAGTTTTATAGAAGCAGATTTAGTAGCTTCCCCTGCTGGATCTAAAACTGAGGGTCTTAGTCTTACAAAAACTTTTACAGCAAATTGGTCCAATTAAAAATTAATTTCTACTAGAAGATTAGTTTAAATTTTAATAAAAAGTACTATTGATTAATAAACAAATATTTTTTTTCCATAAGGTTTTCTGAGTTATTAAATGTCTATGTAGCCTCTACCAAAACAAACTAAGCAAGTTTTTCTTGAATTTTCAGGTGTTTTAAAATTTCCTGACCCCCCACATTTTGAACATTTTATTTTATCAATTGAAGAAACTTCTTCAGAGATTATTTGTTTTAAAGCAATTTTTGAATTTTCCATCTTGGGCTGTCTACTAAAGAAAGTATCCCGACAAGTAACTATAAAGTCAAATTGCTATTTTTGGATCACTTAAAATCTTAAATTTCTCTTTAATTTTTTTATTGAAAGTTTGTATAGATTTTTCATCAAAGGAAATTATTACTAATTCAAGCCCAGCATTATCATTTGGTCTCCAACAATTGTTTGGAGCTTCTTCAAACCAAGTATTAATTTTCTTTCCTACAATTTGTATTTGTAAAGGCAATGATTTGTTTGGTATCCAAATACGTCCTTTTATTCGAAGAATGTTTAATTCATCCAAGATTTTTGACATCTCCTTTTCAAAGTCATTTTTTTCAAGAAAATAATTTAATTTAAATGAATCTGATACAAGCTCAACATGATTATGGTCATGTTCTTCCGTTAAAAATTCTTTATAAGTCTCTTTTTTAAAATTAAAATCAAATAGATAATTTAAATCAATTTTGCCATTCTTGGATTTAAGGATTGGTGTAGATGAATTTAGACTTCCTTGAATTTTATTTTTTACAACGTCAAACTGATCATCATTTAAGATATCTGATCTAGAGACTAAAACGACATCAGAAACTTCTAGTTGCTCCTCAAAAAGTTCATCTATAGTGGCGTTGTGATCAATTTTATCTGTCTCATTATATTGTTTTGTTATTTTATTTAAATCATTAATTGGGGAACCATTTAGCATTGATTCTCCATTAACGATACCAACAACAACATCAAGGTAGATGGAAGACCTAATCTCAGGCCAGTTAAGTGCTTGAATTAAGGGAATTGGTAGTGCCAACCCACTTGTTTCGATAATTATTGATTCGATAGGAGGATTAAATTCTAGGAGAGCTTTTATTGATGGAACAAAGTCATCTTGAACAGTGCAACATAAGCATCCATTGTTTAATTCGATAACGCAGTCGTCTTCAGATTCATCACATTTATCACAACTTTTAATCAAATCACCGTCAATTCCAACATCACCAAATTCATTAATTATTAAACCAAATTTTTTATTACTCTCTTTTAATAGATATCTTAGAAAAGTTGTTTTACCTGAACCAAGAAATCCTGAAACAACAATAACTGGAATTTTTTTTTTCATCTTTGATGATTAACAACCTAAGCTATATTCTGTACTCTCTCCTGTAGAACTATTTGTGCCATTAGCAATCGCACATAATTGTTTTTGTTGTGTACGACTTAGAACAGCATCAGTAAAATCTGCACCATCTATTTTTGCGCCTTCAAAATTACTCTCCATTAATAAAGCATTAGTAAAATTAACATCTGAAAGATCAGCATCTGTAAAGTCTGTTGCATAAGCTAGTGCATCTCTTAAATTTGCTCCAGTAAACTTTGAGTTTTGCAATTTACTATTATTGAACACCGCCCCTTCTAAATTACTTTCACTGAAATTAAACCCATTCAAATCAAACTTAACGTATTCGTTACCGCTTAAGTCTTGACCATGCATATCTGGCTCTAAATTTAGGTCTTGTTGATTTCTAATCTCAGGAGGTCTTTTAGCCCATGCGGAATTTACAGAATTAAAAAATAAAATCCCAACGAATAACAAAGTAATTAATGCATTCTTTAATGAGGGGAAAACAATTGATTTAATCATAATAAGACTGTATTTTAGAACTTAAGTATTTAAAGTTTGTAAGAGTATCTTAAAGGAAAATATATGGCAATGTCACTAAAGGTTATTGTTCCTCCTCATCCATTAATAAAACATTGGCTTTCTATATTACGAGAAAAAGACACTCCTAATATTTTGTACTCAACAGGATATGAACAATTGGGGAAATGGCTAACATATGAAGCATTACGTAATTGGCTCCCGTATAAAAAAGAAACTATAAATACTAAAAATGGTGTAGCGGATGGTTTTTTTATTAACAATGAATATCCAATAAAAGTTTTCGCAATGATGCCGGAAGGCTTATCTTTATGGTACGGATCTAAAGAGGTAATTCCTAATTCTACACTTTCATTGGGAGAACTACCTAAGAGTATTGAATCAAATGAAGGAGTTATTCTTTATTCTGAACAAATAACGACAACATCTGCAACATTAGAAACTTTAATTAAATTAAAGAAATTAGGTGTTGATTCCAATAGGATTTTGTTAATAACTGCAATTTGCTCAAATAAAGGGTTGAATGAAATTGCAAAATTATTCCCTAATCAGGTAATCTACACTTCTTGCATAGATGAGGAAGATGAAAACACAAAATTATTGTTACCTGGTATTGGGAATCCTTTATTGCGTTTGAGTACTATATTTCAAGATAAGAACTAATATAGAATATAGGAGTAAATATTTTACCAATGTCTGAATACAGAGATTCGTCTTCAAATAATCTTTTATCATTAATAAGCGGTGCTTTTATTGGAGCAGCAGGTCTAGCTTGGTGGTTAATATCCGAAGCAGACAAAAGAAAGGAGGAAAAAAAACAAAAAGCAATGATGTATTCCTCCAGGATTCAAGACGGCTCAGAAGCGATTGATTCAAATAAAAATATAAATGAAGTTGAAGGAGAGAATCTGGAGAAGAAAGTTGAGCAACTTAATTCTGCAATTGCTGATGTGAGGAAGCAACTTGAAGAGTTGGGGCAATAAAATAAAAAAGGTTCTCAAATAATATGAATAAACTCAGATCATCTGCAATAACACAAGGTGTGCAAAGATCACCTAACAGATCGATGTTAAGAGCTGTTGGATTTAATGATGAAGATTTTAATAAACCTATTATTGGAGTTGCAAATGGATATAGCACCATAACTCCATGCAATATTGGTTTAAATAAGTTAGCTCTCAAAGCTGAAGAGTCAATAAAAAGATCAGGTGGAATGCCTCAGATGTTTGGGACTATAACAGTAAGTGATGGAATTTCTATGGGAACAGAGGGCATGAAATATTCCCTAGTTTCAAGAGAAGTTATTGCTGATTCAATTGAAACAGCGTGCAATGCTCAGAGTATGGATGGGGTACTTGCTATAGGTGGATGTGATAAAAATATGCCGGGTGCAATGATTGCGATTGCAAGAATGAATATTCCCTCAATTTTCATTTATGGAGGGACAATAAAACCTGGGAAATTGCATGGAGAAGATCTTACTGTTGTTAGTGCATTTGAAGCTGTTGGACAATTAACATCAGGCAAAATTAATGAAGAAAGGCTAATCCAAGTTGAGAAAAATTGTATTCCTGGTGCTGGTAGCTGTGGAGGAATGTTTACAGCTAATACAATGTCTGCCGTTATTGAAGTATTAGGGTTAAGTCTTCCTCACAGTTCCACTATGGCTGCTGAAGATCTTGAAAAAGAACTAAGTGCAGATAAAAGTGCTGAGATATTAGTCTCTGCAATAGAAAAAGATATAAGACCTCTAGACCTAATGACTAAGAAA
This sequence comes from Prochlorococcus sp. AG-355-P18, assembly GCA_003280515.1. Classification (GTDB taxonomy): domain Bacteria; phylum Cyanobacteriota; class Cyanobacteriia; order PCC-6307; family Cyanobiaceae; genus Prochlorococcus_A. Next base: position 36,159 of record QCER01000001.1, on the reverse strand, counting down.
GCATTTGAAAATGCAATATCAGTAATTATGGCAATTGGCGGATCAACAAATGCGGTATTGCACATCTTAGCTATTGCGAATACTGCAGGAATAGATATCAACATTAATGATTTTGAGAGAATCCGACAAAAAGTACCCGTTATTTGTGACCTTAAACCGAGTGGTAAATATGTGACGGTGGATCTTCATAAGGCAGGTGGAATTCCACAAGTAATGAAAATACTTTTAAATGCAGGATTAATTCATGGCGATTGCAAAAACATTGAAGGCAAAACCATCTCAGAATACTTACAGAATATTCCAGATAAGCCTCCAACTAATCAAAATGTCATAAGAGATATAGATGACCCTCTTTATAAAAAAGGACATCTAGCGATATTAAAAGGTAACTTAGCGAGCGAAGGTTCTGTAGCCAAAATTAGCGGAGTAAAAAACCCTGTATTAACAGGTCCCGCAAAGATTTTTGAAAGTGAAGAGGATTGTTTAAAATCGATATTAAATAACGATATCAAAGCTGGTGATGTTGTTGTTATTAGAAACGAGGGTCCTGTAGGAGGTCCAGGCATGAGAGAAATGTTAGCTCCAACATCTGCGATTGTTGGTCAAGGGCTAGGAGAGAAGGTGGCTTTAATTACCGATGGCAGATTTAGCGGGGGTACCTATGGCCTTGTTGTGGGTCACATAGCTCCAGAGGCTGCTGTAGGAGGAAATATTGCTCTAATCAAACAAGGTGATTTAATTACAGTAGATGCTGTAAAACAACTAATTGAAGTTGATTTATCTGACGAAGAATTAGAAAAAAGAAAAAAAGAATGGGTAAAACCTATTCAAAAATACAAAAGAGGAATTCTTTCAAAATATTCGAGAATCGTAAGCACATCAAGTTTAGGGGCTGTTACTGATTTATAAAACAGCTCAAATTTTTTTTCTTAATCAATAAAACTTTTTATCCTATTTGCTAAATTTTCCAATCTAGCGCTGTATTTTGGTGAATTGCATTTTTTCCCGTTATTGCTATCCATCCATAATGTTTTAACTCCACACCATAATATTGGTTCATCAGGGAAGTTGAGCTTAGAGATTACTAAAACCAACTCTTTATTTGATTTAAAAAGTTCTAATTCAAGATCATAAATTTCTAATCTTTTACCTTCTTTATCTCTACATAAGATATTAACTGTTAAATCAATATCTTCATCTTCGAATTCGTATTCACCATTTATTTTTACGACAGAATGCACAAAAGGTTTATTTGTTAAATCTGCTGACTTAGCGATTAAGCTCTCTATATTTTTAGGTGGATTTTCAAATAACACTTATTGATTTAATTAAAACTTTTATTGAACCCTGTTTAAACTCATTATTAAGTAATCCATCATCACCGAACTTAGAGTGTAGTAGTTGCAATCTTTTAATTTTAGATGGCTTGAATTTAAATGGAAAACGTACTTTATTAGCTCTTACTGAAGGTTTTAAATCATTAAAAGGAATTTGAACATTTGTTGTCCCGAATTTTTTTGTTGGGAATGATTTAATCCATCTAAGTCCACCAGGAATAAATTCGGTTAGTCCTAGTAGATCATCTTCACAAGCGACAGCAAATTTAAAAGTTCTTCCTTGTCCATCAATATTTAATTCAAAGGATGAATACTCAGATACATTTAAAGAAGGTTTATATATAGAAGATCTACAACTAACAAATCCTCCTGCTTTCTCGACAATATTACCCTTTAATATCAAACCCGAATTTGAGGTTTCACAAAAAGCTGAACTTGATCCGCCCATAACAGTATCATTTAATGTTTTCCAACCATCGAACTCCTTTTTCTGGAATAAAAATTTTTTCTTACTCATTAAATAATTTAAATTATTAATAGACTCTAACTAAATTTCTAATTCTTTTGCTGATTCCTGATCACAAAATATTGAAATTTGATTAATAGATTTTATTAATTTTGATGGTGTTCTTTCTGGTGGCTCTTTTTCATCTAATAACCTCTCAAGAGCAATTCTTTTAGAAGCTCCACTAACTAAAAATACTATCTTTGAAGAAGCTGAAATAACCTTTGGAGTTAATGAAATTCTTTTTAAACCTTTACCTTCATTAAAAATAACAAAATCATCTACATTATTATTTTTTTGATAAGGGAATAGTGAGGCTGTATGACCATCATCTCCAAGACCTAATAATGTTAGATCAAAAGTTGGAGGGTTTGATCCGCATTTTTCAAATAATTTAGAAATAAATTGATTTTTAGTAGTTTCATCATCAGCGTTTAAATCATTGAAAATTTCATAAAAATAAGCTTTAGATCCAAAATTAGTTAGCAAAGAATTTCTCAACATTAACGAGTTACTTAATTCTGAATTTGGATCAACACATCTTTCATCTCCTAAAAAGACATCAACCATATCCCATTGAAGATCATTATTAGATAAGAGATGATACACAGATTTAGGAGTTGAACCTCCACTTACACAAAATTTGAATCTATCTTTCTTTTTTAAAGTATGAATAATATGGCTTTGAATAAACTTAAAAACCGCTGTTGATAGTTCTAACTTGTCTTTGTATATATTTAAGGTGTATCCATTTTTAACCTTTTCAATCATTTCATCCATTCAGTATGAAAACTACCTTCCCTATCAATTCTTTCATATGTATGAGAGCCAAAACAGTCTCTCATTGCCTGCACAAGATTCTGAGGAAGTCTATTGGTTCTATAACTATTCAAATAATCTAAAGTACTGGATAAACATGGGACTGGTATACCTGCCTTTGTGGATAGAGAAACTACCTTAGCTAAGTTATCTAATCTTGTCGCAATTTCATTATTAAACCAATCATCAAAAATTAAATTTTTTAGATCAGGATCTTTGTTATAAGCATCTTGAATTTTACTTAATAATTTTGATCTAATTATGCAACCACCTTTCCATATTTGTGCAATTGACGGCATATTCAAACCATAGTTATATACTGCAGATGCTTCTCTTAAAATATCCATACCTTGGGCATAGCTAGCAATTGTGGCAAGGACTACAGCATCAAATAAAGGTTTCATTCCATCCGATACATTTCCTAAATCAAAATCCTCTATCTCTTTAGATGGAATAGTTTTTTCAATCTCACTACGTTGCTCTTTTAAAGAACTCATTACTCTTGCATTTAAAGATGCATAAATAGTTGGGACTGATACCCCCAGTTCTAGAGCACTCACAACAGTCCATAAACCTGTACCTTTCTGGCCAGCTTTATCTAATATTTTTTCCACGACATCATCTCCAGTTATATCATCTTTTGTATTTAGACAAATCTCTGTTATCTCAACAAGATAAGAAGCTAATTCATCAGTATTATTCCAAATACCAAATACCTCTGACATCTGCTCTCCATTCATACCTTTGACTCTCTTCATAAGGTCATAAGCTTCTGCAAGTATTTGTTCAATTCCATATTCAATTCCGTTATGAACAGTTTTTACAAAATGACCTGAGCCGCCTGGACCAACATATGCAACACATGGTCCGTCTTCAACTTTGGCAGCCATTTTTGTTAGTAAGCTCTCTATTGCATCATATGAAGCCTTAGTACCACCGGGCATCATGCTTGGGCCCTCTAGAGCTCCTTTGGCACCCCCAGAGACTCCCATTCCGATGTATCCAAAACTTTTACTTTCAAGAGTATTCACCCTTCTTTCTGTATCTTTAAATTGAGAGTTACCGCCATCTATTAATAAATCTCCTTCCTCGAGATATCCAGAAATATTATCAATGACAGCATCTGTTGCTGGCCCAGCTTTTACCATCATTAGAATTCTTCTAGGTCTCTCTAGCTTATTAACAAATTCTTGAAGAGTTTCAGCTCCTTCTATATTCTTCCCAAGGCCACGACCTTGTAAAAATTCTTCGGTTTTTGAGTAAGTCCTATTAAAAACTACACTAGAAAATCCATTTCTCTCTGCGTTAAGAACTAAATTTTCGCCCATAACACCAAGACCTATTAAACCAAAATGTGCCTTGGACATAAAAAATTAAAAAACTCAATAAATATAGTGTGCCTTCAACTCAACAAAATTGCTCAAAAAAAATACTTATGTCAGCGAAAAATGATGGAAAAGATTTAAATAACAGTTCCGTTTGCAATAGTTGCATTTTTAACTACTACAACAATTCCATTTCTGATATAAAAGCCTAATTCTGGCTTATCTGCTTCTTCTACTCTATCTTTATTAATGATCACGACATTATCGCCAATTCTTGTATTCTTATCAAGAATTGCTCTTTTTACAGTAGTCCCTTCTCCTACTCCAAGAGGCGTTCCGCCACCTTTTCTTAATTCAATCCTCTCTTCAGGGGATTCAAAGAAATCGGCTCCCATAACAAGAGTATCCTCAAGAACCGAGTCACTTTCAATCCTGCTTCTTACACCTAAAACACAATGTAAAATGCTGCATGACTTCAAGATTGTGCCTTCACAGACAATTGAATCAGTAATTTGAGCATCTACAAGTTTAGAAGGGGGTAAAAATCTAGGTCTAGTATAAATTGGAAATTTCTCATCATAAAAACTAAATGGAGGTTTTGGTTGCTCAGTCAATGCAAGGTTTGACTCAAAGAATGCTCCAATTGTGCCGATATCTTCCCAATAATCATCGAATACATAACTTTTAAGAGTATCGCCTCTATTAAGGGCTTCTGGAATTATGTCCTTACCAAAATCAGTATAATTTGGAAATTTATTTAGAAGATCGAAGAGAGTATTTCTGCTAAAAACGTAAATCCCCATAGAGGCTAGATATGGTTTTTCGACAGCTGACTCCTTACTTAATCCAAATTTTGAAGTATCTACTGCCATAGCCTTCAACTTCTCTCCAGTAGGCTTTTCACTAAATTCTTTTATATTTCCTAAATCATCGGTTCTCATTAGGCCAAAACCTTCTGCTTGAGCCTCATCAACAGGTAAAGCTGCAACAGTTAAATCAGCACCATTATCTCTATGATGTTGAACAAATAAACTGTAGTCCATTCTGTACAGTTGATCACCTGACAATATTAAATATTCATCAACATCCCATTCTTGAAATAACCATTGGTATTTTCTTACAGCATCAGCAGTACCTTCAAACCACTTAGGACTATCAGGAGTCTGTTGTGCAGCTAAAACCTCCACAAATCCTTGACCAAAAGGGCCATTTAAATTATAGGTTCTTCCTATATGTCTGTTTAGAGATGCACTATTGAACTGGGTCAATACGTACATTTTTTCAATGCCTGAATTTATACAATTACTAATCGGAATATCTATCAAACGATACTTACCTGCCAATGGCACAGCAGGTTTAGCCCTCATTTTTGTTAGAGGGTAAAGTCTAGAACCTTTTCCTCCTCCGAGGATTATGGCCAACACACGCTTCATTCAATCTAATGGAGGTAGATATACAACTATTTAAAGTAACTGATTATGGGCTTATTTAGAAATACAAATGGTCAGTTTACAAAGGTATTTCATTAAATCACTGGAAAAACTTAATATAAATCGAAAAAAATTAGTTATTTTTATCCTCTTCTACCAAAGAAAACAATTTTTCAACGATTTTCAAAGAAACTTGTCTTTCTTCTCTTGATTGAGGACTTCTCAACTTGGTGACCGGCGTATGAAGTATTTTATTAATTATTCCTTTAGTCAGAGCTTCCACAACTTTTCTTTCTCTAGCCGAAAAATCTGGTCCCATTCTGCTAAGTGCTTTTTGCAATTCCTCTTTTCTAATTAACTCCAAATCTGATCTAAGTTTATTAATTACTGGAACGGCCTCTAAACTTGCCCACCACTCTAGAAAAATGATCCTTTCTTCTTCTACTAAAGATTCCGCTTCCTTTGCTATTTTCTGCCTAAATTCTTGATTTCTTGAAACGACCTCTTGTAAGTCATCAACATCATATGATTTAACAAATTCATGTTGTTTAACATCATTAGATATATTTCTCGGTACACCAATATCAATAAATTTAAGTCTATTACTCAAATTGATTTTTTCAATTTTTGTGAGATCAATAATTGGCTCTTCAGAAGCAGTACTGGTGAAAACAAGAGAAGATAATGATATGTTTTCTTCTAATTCATTTAACTCTTTACAAACAATCTCTAAATCAGGGAAGTCTTGTGCAAGATTTAATGCTCTATCAATATTTCTATTTAAAAGGATAAGTTTATGACATCCTTTTGATTTTAAATGAGTTATTAAAAGCCTACTCATTCGTCCGGCGCCAACAACAAGAACGTTCTCTGATTCCAAACTTACAAGAGTATCAAAACCCTTTTCTTGTCCAATTTTTAATTGAGCTAGTTCTACCGCTGCTGAACTGATTGACACAGCTCCAGTTCCTAAATTTGTTTCGGATCTTACTTTTTTACCTGTACTAACTGATTGAGTTAATAATCTATTAAGAATTGGTCCAGTTGATTGATTCTCTTGACCTAATCTCATCATTTTTTTTACCTGCGAAAGGATTTGTCCTTCACCTAAAACGAGGCTATCGAGTCCTGCCGAGACTTTCATCAAATGCAAAACTGCTTCTTCCTGTCTAAAGCAAAAAAGATGTGGATTTAAATCTTCAAAAATAATTCCAGAATATTCTGATATGAATTCTTTAATAGATGAAATTCCAGTATTTTTATCCTTTACTAGCGCATATATTTCAAGCCTATTACAAGTACTTAAAATTGACACCTCTAATACATCAGAGAAAGCTTTTAATGCTTTCAATGACTCTGTTATGGATTGGTCAGGAATACTTAACTTCTCACGCACTTCGACAGGTGCCGTGCGATGACTCAGTCCGACGACAACAATATGCATAAAATCAAAAGTGAATTTTTAAAGGCTGATACTCTTAGCACCATCTTTTATATGGACAGTATTTGTGAACCTTGCAGTACTATCTAATGTACTAATAACTAGACTACTTGTTCTAACACAATCCCTTTCGAATTTAACTCCGTCAAATAATAATCCATCAGTTATTCCACTTCCAGCGAAAACAACATTTTCTCCCGATGCCAATTCATTTGCTTCATAGATTTTATCTATATCTGTTATGCCCATTTCATTAAGACGTTTTATATTTCCTTCCTTTGTGTAATCAGCCCATTCAGAAGTTTGAGCGATTGCCGGATCATAAACTAGTTGTCCTTGGAAGTGTCCGCCAAGAGCTCTCATTGCAGCAGCAGAAATAACACCCTCTGGAGCTGCACCTATACCCATCAAGCAATGTGTTCCAGTTCCTGCAAAACCGCATGCAATCGCAGCTTGAACATCACCATCAGAAATCGGTTGTACTTTTGCACCACATCCTCGAATCTCTTTAATTAAATCTTTATGTCTAGTTCTATCCATTACAACTACAGTAAGCTCATCAATAGAAAGGCCCAAGCAATCACTTAGTATCTTCAAGTTTTCAGTAGCTGAATTTCGAATATCTACTTTACCTTTGGCCGCAGGAGGCGCTGCTAATTTGTTCATGTAAAAATCAGGCGCATTGAAAAGACCACCCGTATCAGATGCAGCTAAAACCGCCATAGAACCTCTTTGATTATTCGCACAAAGATTTGTTCCTTCACAAGGATCTACTGCAAAGTCAACCCCTGGGCCATTTCCACTACCAACTTCTTCACCTATATAAAGCATAGGTGCTTCATCTCTTTCACCTTCTCCAATAACAATTTTCCCTTTCATTTCAATTTTGCCCATTCGCAATCTCATAGCTTCTACAGCTGCAGCATCAGCTTCATCTTTTTGACCAAGTCCTGTTAGTTTTGCTGAGGCAATAGCTGCCTGCTCGACAACTTCGAGAATTTCTTGAATTAAAGTTTGATTCACAATTAAATTTTGAGGATTTTCTTAAAGGTTTTGAGTATGATCTCATAAAAAATGTCATTTTTTATAAGAATTATTATGCTAGTAAGCTTTTTTTAACTCTTTACAGGTGATACTTTATCAGGCCGTGACTTGAAATTAGGAATAAACAACCAAATATAGTATCTTTATTAAATATTCTAAAAATTAAATGACTGCGTCAAATCAAACAATTTTAGCTGGTGTCAATAGACCAATTCAAATAATTCCTTCAGTTTTACCAGCAGATTGGGCAAATATGGGGGCATGTGTGAAAGAGCTCGAGGAAGCTGGGGTAGATAGAATTCAATTTGATGTGATGGATGGGAATTTCGTGCCAAATCTTACATTCGGTCCTGAAATGATTGCGGCGTGCAGGAAATATTGCAATGTCCCTTTTGAAACCCAATTGATGGTTAGTCAATACAACTGCGAAACCATGCTTGAATCCTATGTAAACGCTACTAAGGGAGCGAATGGTGAACCAGGAGTAGTAATAGCTCATGCCGAAGCAAATATTCATTTGCATAGAGTTCTCGGAAAAATAAGAGATTTAGGAGGATCTCCTTCTGTTGCATTAAACCCTCATACTCCTTTTGAAATGATTAAAAACATTATGGATATGGTAGATCATGTTTTAGTTATGACAGTTAATCCAGGCTTTGGAGGACAAGCTTATATACCAACAATGCTTAATAAAATCCGAGAAATAAGAAACTTCATTATCGAAAAAAACTTAAATGTCGACATTGAAGTTGATGGGGGGATAAAAGCAAATTGGACTATTTCACAATGTGCCGATGCTGGTGCTAATTGTTTTATTGCAGGTAGCGGAATGTTTGCTTACCCAACATTAAAAGAAGGATGTGATGACTTGAGAAAAGTTGCACAAGAAGCACAAAAGGGGACTGTTCTTTCTGAACCTCAATAAATATTTTGAATAATTAAGAAATCACCCAAATATCCATCCATAACTATGCAACCCTATTCCTAAAAAATTAACTCCTAAATAACATACTAAAACAACTAAAAAGCCTGAAGATGCTAATAATGCTGGTTTGCGTCCTTGCCAACCCTTGCTTATTCTCATATGCAGATAAGCGGCATAAAACAACCATGAGATAAATGCCCATGTTTCTTTTGGATCCCAACTCCACCATGTGCCCCAGGCCTCATTAGCCCAAACTGCACCTGAAATTAAACCGAGAGTCAAAAGAACAAAACCTACTAATATAGAACGATAACTTAATGTATCTAATTCTTCTGAATGAGAAAATTCAACAGGTTCAACAAAATCATTTACAGGATAGCTATTTGAAATTTTAAATCCTCCTATACCTATAGAACTGCTTCTGATTTGAAGCGGCTTATTTTTATTAATAAACAAAACGGACATTGAAAGTAAAGAACCTATTATTAATGCTGCATAACTAAGCATTACGACGCTTACATGCATTACTAACCAACTAGACCTTAAAGCTGGAACTAAATTGGATGATAATTTCAAATCCTCAGGTAAAACAAAACAAGCAAAAGCCACAGTAAGTAACTCAATAGGTATAGCAATTGAGGGAATTATTGGAGCTTGGTATTCTCTCTCAACCAATAGTTGACCTAATGTGATACCCCAAGCAAGGAAATAAAGAGATTCATACAAATTGCTAATAGGAAAGTGCCCAGAAATTGACCACCTAAAAAGTAATTGTAATGTTATTAATAAGTTCACTAAAATCGTAATAAGTCTTACAGTAAAAGAAGATTTTTTTTTAAAAACTGCACTCAAAGATATTGGTAAGTTAATTAATAAAAAATAAAAAACTAGAAGACCTAAAACTGAAACCGGTTCATATATTAAATTTTTAAAAAAATTATCTAGTATCATTTCTAGAAATTTCTCAAATTTTTACATTCAATGACAAACAAATAATAATTAAAATCATTCTTATATGAGTAAATCTTTAATAATAAAGTTTTAATTTATTTTTTAAAAGCATTTCAAAGTTTGAAATTTTCTCCTAGATAATACCTCTTAACTATTGGATTATCAGCTAATTCACTTGATGAACCGTTAGCTAAAATTTTTCCTTCACTTAATACATATGATTTGTTAGTTATTAGAAGGGTTTCCCTCACATTATGGTCTGTAATGAGAATCCCCACCCCATCACTACTTAATTTAATAATTAGTTTCTTTAGATCATTCACAGCTAGAGGATCGATTCCTGCAAAAGGTTCGTCTAGTAACAAATATTTAGGTCCTTTCCTGCCTACAGTGAGAGCCCTAGCTATCTCACACCTCCGTCTCTCACCTCCCGAAAGTTGATAACCATAATTATCTACAAAGTTATTCAAATTAAATTCATTAATTAATTGTTCTCTTCTATTTCTTATCGCTGCTTTACTATAAGATGAATTTTGTAAAGCCAAATCTATATTATCCTTTACTGTGAGGTCTCTAAATATACTCGCTTCCTGAGTTAAGTACCCTAAACCAAGTCTCGATCTAATTGGTAGAGGAAGATTAGTTATATTTTTACCATTCATTAAAATTTCACCTTTATCTGGTTTTATATTCCCAACTGCAAGATTAAAAGTTGTGGTTTTCCCAGCACCATTAGGTCCCATCAAACCTACCACTTCCCCTGGATTAACAGTTATGGAAACATCATTTACGATTAATCTTCCTTTAATTGAAAGGGATACATTATGAATTTTTAGGTTCATTTTCCTTGAGATCGATTAGTTTTTTTATTTTCTTAAAAAAAAATGAAATATATAATAATAATTTAATTGAAGATACGGATATATTCATCAAAGAGGTTTCAAAAAAGGCTTATCGTTCTCATTTAATAGTTCTTTATATTGTAATTTCCTTAATAAATCTTCCAAACATTGGCAGAAAGATTCAAGATCGATTCCTAAATCAATCTTGGTTCTAGTTTTTATTCTACCTAAACCCTCTCCAAGCAAAATAGTAGCACCATTTAAATTTCCTTTAGTTAAGTGAAACTGAGAAACAGATACTTGTAAAATTCCTTGGATAACTTGTCTTTCGTCACCATCTACGGAATTCCATATTTCTTCAAAAGCATCATGAGCCTCATACCATTCATGATTGTTAAAAAGATTTAAAGCTGTAAAAAGGGAATCTTGAAAACTTTTTGCACTTTCTTCGTTCATTAAACCAATTACTAATTTTTTTTCTTTTTATTTATTTTTCTCATTCTTATTGAATCCGGTGTTACCTCTAGCATTTCATCTGGACCAATATATTCGAGTGCTCTTTCGAGGGTAATATCCACAGGTGACTGTAAAGTATCAAGTTCTTCTGCCCCTGCAGATCTCATATTAGTCAACTGCTTAGTTTTACATATATTCAACTCAAGATCTTGAGGTCGATTATTCTCTCCAATTATCATTCCTTTATAAACTTTAACTCCAGGTTTAATGAAATAGACTCCCCTATCTTCAGCATTCTTTAAAGCATAAAATGTAGCTACACCTTCCTCAAAAGCTATAAGAACGCCATTCCTTCTGGTTTCAAACTCTCCTGTTTTAGGTTTATATTCATAAAACGAATGGCTCATGATACCTTCACCTCTTGTTATTCGAACAAATTCACCACGAAATCCAATTAATCCTCTTGATGGAACAAGAAATTCTAATTGAGTTCTTCCATCTGAACTTGTCTGCATGTTTTTCATTTCTGCCTTTCTAGATCCAAGTTTTTCGATGCAAGAACCTACAGATACTTCAGGTACATCTAAAACCAAAGTCTCTATAGGCTCACATTCAACATTATCAATTTCCCTGAAAATTACTTGAGGTTGTGAGATTTGGAACTCGAAACCCTCTCTTCTCATAGTTTCAATCAATATCCCCAGATGTAATTCTCCTCTTCCTGAAACTGAGAACCTGTCAGGAGAATCAGTTTCTTCTACTCTCAGGGCAACATTTGTTAAAAGTTCCCTCTCCAATCTATTTTTTAATTGTCTGCTCGTAACAAATTTCCCTTCCTTTCCCGCGAATGGTGAATCATTGACAACAAAAGTCATATTCAGGGTAGGTTCATCAACTTTGATTAATGGAAGAGGATGAGGAGAATCGGGACATGCTATGGTCTCACCAATATTGACGTCATCGAAACCTGAAACAGCAACAATATCACCTGCAAATGCTTCATTTATATCAATTCTTTGTAATCCTTCAAATCCTAAAAGCTTACTAACCTTACCTTTTATAGTTTTTCCGTTTTCTTTTATTAAACTTGCCTGTTGGCCATTTTTTATAGTTCCATTGTGGATCTTTCCAATTACTATTCTGCCTAAGAAATCAGAATAATCCAAAGTAGTTATTTGTAGCTGAAGAGGCTTATTAGAGTCACCTACTGGAGGAGGAACGTGTCTGATAATAGCTTCAAAAAGAGGCATCATATTGTCACTATTAGATTCCATCTCTTCTTTTGCGAAACCAGATAAGCCACTCCCAAAAAGATAAGGAAAATCACATTGATCATCATCAGCTCCTAACTCCAAAAACAAATCAAGGACCTTATCAATTGCTACTTCTGGTACTACTCGTGGTCTATCAATTTTATTTACGAAGACTATAGGCCTAAGTCCTTTTTCTAATGCTTTTTTTAAAACAAATCTTGTTTGAGGCATAGGTCCCTCATTTGCATCAACAATAAGCAGACAACCATCAACCATTCCCAAAACTCTTTCAACTTCTCCTCCAAAATCAGCATGTCCAGGTGTATCAATAATATTAATTCTGGTGTCTTTATAGTTAACTGCAGTATTTTTTGAGAGAATTGTTATCCCCCTCTCTCTCTCAAGATCATTTGAATCCATTACACATGTAGGGATAACTTCATTCTCTCTAAATATTCCTGATTGAGATAACAATGCATCTACAAGTGTTGTCTTCCCATGATCTACGTGGGCAATAATTGCAACATTTCTAATTTCTTTTATCGAAGATGACATTTATAGAATTTATATAAATAGTAGATTGACTTTATTAAGGCTAACTCAAAGTATGCTTATTATGAGAATTTTCTCTTTAAGACTTTGAAAAATATAATCTAATTGAATAATTAGATCAATTAGATTTATCTTTTTCTATTTGCGCTTTCAAAAACTTTTAATGCTTCAATAGAACCCTCATACCTCCAATGCCAGGGTTCGTAATCAATATATTTATTGTCTTTGTTGAACGATAACTTAAAGTGAAACTTAGCTGCATTTTTTATGAGCCATCTAAAGGCGTCAGTATTTTCGAAGTCGGTTTCAAAATCTGTCTCTCTTTTAGTAGCATCACCAATATCGATTGCAAAACCTGTACTATGTTCAGAATATCCAGGAGGGGCTGAAACTCTAGCTCTTTCAGCAGCTTCTTGATTTCTAATAGATTTTAAAGAATAAAAGATTTTGTTTTGCAAATTTATTGATCTATAACCACTCAAGAAGACCAAATATATCCCATCCTTTTTGGCTTCATCTCTCATCTCTAGTAGAGAATCGCGCATATCAATATGGACTTCAATATTAGGCTCAATTAAAACTAGTTTATCTTTAGGAGTTTCCTCATAGGGAAGATGGCCCAAAATTCTGCCATCATGATTTCTTTTAACCTCAAATTTGAGATTATTAAGAGGTATTAATTCTACATTTCTAATAAATCGCAATGCAGCTACAGAAGATATAAGAAAAAGAAATGGAGAAAATATTAATAATTTTTTTAATAATGTTGAATTTGGGTTGTTTAAGTAAGTTCTTTTGGCAAGTGGTAAATCAAATTGATCGATATCTTTGTTTAGTTCCAATATTTAGATTTGAATTTGGAAAAGATATTTCGATATTAACTATTATTTTAAGAAATGCACTTTTATAAGCAAAAAAGATGTAGTTTTTATATACAGTATTATTTTTTTTTCATATGTTGAGGGTAGCTGTTATTGGTGGAGGTCCAAGTGGTTCATGTGCGGCAGAAATACTTGCTAAAGCTGGAATAAAAACTTGGCTCTTCGAGAGAAAATTAGATAATGCAAAACCATGTGGAGGAGCAATTCCACTTTGCATGGTCGAAGAATTTGATTTACCTGAGTCAATTATTGATAGAAAAGTGAGGCATATGAGAATGATATCTCCATCAAATAGAGAGGTAGATATAAGCTTAGATAGAGTTTATGGGGAAAGTGATAATGAGTTTATTGGAATGTGTAGAAGAGAAGTTATGGATGCCTTTATGCGCAATAGAGCATCAGATCTTGGGGCTACATTAATAAATGGACTAGTAACTTCTATTGATACTGGCGATAATAATCAAGGTCCATATAAGCTTTCCTACTCAGATTTTACGAATGGAGATAAAAAAGGGGAACTCAAAGAGCTTACTGTTGACCTTTTAATCGGAGCTGATGGAGCCAATAGCAGAGTCGCAAAAGCAATGGATGCAGGAGATTACAAAGTTGCCATAGCATTTCAGGAAAGAATTAAATTACCTAAAGAAGAAATGAGTTACTACGAAGATCTTGCTGAAATGTATGTCGGAACTGATGTTTCTCCCGATTTTTATGGGTGGGTATTTCCTAAATATGATCATGTTGCTGTGGGCACTGGAACCATGCAAAAGAATCAGTCTTTAATTAAAGGACTTCAAGAGGGTGTAAGAAATAGGGCAAAGAAAAGACTTGTTAATGGTGAAGTAATAAAAGTAGAAGCCCACCCTATTCCTGAACATCCAAGGCCAAGAAGAGTAGTTGGAAGAATGGCATTGGTTGGTGATGCAGCTGGTTATGTTACAAAAAGTTCTGGAGAGGGTATCTATTTTGCTGCAAAAAGCGGAAGAATGTGTGCCGAAGAAATTGTTGAAGCATCAAAAAATGGTCAAGTAATTCCATCAGAAAAAGATTTAAAAAACTATCTTAAAAGATGGGATAAAAAATACGGCACAACTTATAAGGTGCTAGAAATCCTTCAAAATATTTTCTACAGAAATGATTCTGCTAGAGAAGCCTTTGTTGAGATGTGTGATGACATGGATGTTCAAAGACTTACTTTTGATAGTTACTTATACAAAAGAGTTGTCTCCATGAAACCATTACAGCAACTTAAAATCACAATGCTTACACTTGGTTCGATTTTAAGAGGGAAAGCCCTTGCACCTCTAAAATATAAACCCGTTGATAGTGCCGTAAGGGAAAATAAAGAAGTAGAAAAAATGCTAGAAAATTATTCAATAAAGGGAGGAATTAAAGTTAAGAGTTCAAAAGTGTAAAATCGGCTATTTTTAAAGAATAATTTCTAATTAAGCTCAGCAAATTGAGTCTATTTTTTCTTATTTTTAAGTCCTCTGACATTATTAGAACTCCCTTTTCATTATCAAATAAATCCTCGATAGTATTTACATTAATCTCAAACAAATTTAGAAGTTCCGAATAATTGCAATACCCTTCTGAAGAAAGTTTTTCTAATTCTCCAATAAAATCAAAAACTTTCAATTCACAATCTTTTTCAAAAAGTTTTGGGTCTACATAATCTCTTGTTAAGAGAACGTCTCTTAAAAGATCACTATTATTTGCTAATTTGCTTACCCTAGTGATTACCTTTTGGGTTTCAACAAAATTATCCTTTTCCTTAAAATTAATAATAGATTTAATCCTATTTTTAAGATCAACAATATTCAATACTCTTTTTTGAGATAATTGATCAGAAGAGCAAACGGCATTTATTAATTCTTTACTTAGTGATATTTCCTCTAGATGACTAACAATTCTTTGAACTAAAAATTCATTAAGATCATTAAATACTGTTTCTCTTGAGAAGTTTAAATTCGGAAATACGATTTTCCAAAAATCAATAAGTTCGTTGAATAATTTATCTAAAGGTAAATCAAGTTCATAATCCCAAATTATTTTGATCACTCCATTCAAATTTCTTCTTAAAGCATAAGGATCAGATGATCCACTGGGACGTTTACCAGAAATAAATATACTTATTAAAGTTTCGACCTTATCTGCTATGGAAACTATTGCACCATATTTTGTGGAGGGCAAAGCATCTTTGGAATAAGAAGGTAAATAATGTTCAGCGACAGCCAAGCAAACATCCTCACTAAATCCCTCATATTTGAGATATTTACCACCCATAATTCCTTGCAGCTCAGGGAATTCGAAAACAATGTCGCTACATAAGTCGTTTTTACAGTATCTAGCAGCTTCTATTATTTTTTTTTCTTCTAAAGACTTATCATTTAAAAATTTAAGAATTTTTTTAGTAACTTCTTCTATCCTTTCTACCCTCTGAAATATATTTCCAAGTCCTTTCAAATAGGAAACAGATTTAAGCTTTTCATTTCTTTCGATTGAAGCAACTTTTTTGTCACTTTCTACGAAAAACTTTGCATCTGAAAATCTTGCCCTTAATACTTTCTCATTCCCTTTGGTAATATTAATGTTTGATTCTTCAAGACCATTTGAAATAATGCAGAAAGTTGTACTAATATTTTTTTCAGAGCTTAAATCTAGTTTAGAAAAACTTTTGTTTTTCAATAAAAGAGGAACGTATCTCTGATGACTTTTCATTACTGTTGAGAGAACTTCAACTGGAAGATCAAGAAATTCTTCACTGAATTTTCCAACTATTAAATCTGGCCATTCAACTAAATCAGTTAGTTCATTCAGTAATCCTTCTGAAAGGTCAGGATTCAGATTTAAAGATTTAGATGCCTGATTTATTAAACTTTCAATTTTTTCTTTTCTTTCATGTCGTTTAACTAAAACTCTATTTTGTTCTAATAATTCAAAAAAATTATCAGCATGCTTAACTTCAAAAACTTCATTTATTAATCTATGACTTTTTGATTTATTACTTATTTGAATTTTTGGATCACATTCATCAAATTCAAAGTTAAGAATTTCATCATTATAAATAGAGGCAATCCATCTAATAGGTCTTGAAAATTTTATGTTCCCAGCACCCCATTTCATAAATCGAGGACCTTGAAGACTCTTTACTAATTTTGGGATAATCAAAGACAAAGAAATTCTTGTTGATTGTCCTTTCTCAATTTTCTTTCCAAATACAAAATCACCCTTTTCTGTACTTTTTATTTCTAGTTCACCTACATCTATATCTAAGCTATTAGCAAATCCTAAAGCAGCATTAGTAGGACATCCATTTAAGTAAGCTGAATTTGCTTTAGGCCCTTTTCTTTCAATTATCTTATCTTCTGCATAATCAACTAAACCTTCGAGAAGTAGAACTATCCTCCTTGGTGTGGAGGTAACAACTATGTGTTCGAATTTGATTAATTTTTTATCCAATTCAAATTCTATTAGAGATTTAAATTGCTCTAGAACAGAATGAGAAAATTTTGCGGGCAACTCTTCTGTTCCTATCTCAAGTAAATATTTAGACAAGAAAAAAATATGACTTCACTTACTATAATTTACTACCAGTTAAATAAGCTTTTCGCTAATGTATAAAAAGAGATATTATTTGGTCCTTTGATCAAAGTTGAGAAAGTAAAAAAGAAAAAAGATCCTGCCAAGCAAGAAACTGTTTGTTTGGCAAATGGATTAGAAGTTTCTAAATTTGAAAATTTTAAAAAAGGTAGCAAATTTCTTAAGGAGCCACTGGCTACGGAATTAGTCAATGAGAGCGATCATTTTACCAATGATGCAGTTCAGTTATTAAAATTTCATGGTAGTTATCAACAAGATAACAGGGAAAATAGAAGGCCTGGCAAAAGTAAAGATTGGCAAATGATGCTTAGATTAAGAAATCCTGGCGGTGAAGTCCCTGGGAAATTATTTTTAGCATTAGATGAATTATCTGACAAATTAGGTAATGGAACACTTAGGGCCACTACAAGACAAGCCTTCCAAATGCATGGAATTAGAAAGGAGAATCTAAAGGAAGTAATCCAAACAATAGTAAATTCAATGGGCTCCACATTAGCTGCATGTGGAGACATAAATAGAAACGTTATGGCACCCGCTGCTCCATTTGATTCGCCAGATTATAATATTGCAAGATCATTGGCAAAAAAAGTTGCAGATCTTCTCACCCCAATGGCTGGGCAAGGCACTTTTTTAGAGCTTTGGGCTGATGGAGATTTAGAGTACACCATAAAGCCTGACAAAGATATTGAAGCAATTAGGAAGCTCCAATTCAAAGACAATGTTTTTAGTGGGATAAAAGATGAGCCTCTCTATGGTTCAACTTATTTACCGAGAAAATTTAAATGTGCTGTTACAGTTCCTGGGGACAATTCTGTTGATCTTCTTACCAATGACATAGGAATAGTTGCCTTTACCTCTAAAGATGGAAACTTAGAAGGGTGCAACTTCTATATTGGAGGTGGTATGGGTCGCACACATAATAACGAAGAGACCTTTGCCAGAATTGCAGATCCACTTGGATATGTTGAAGAACCTGATGTTTATGAATTAATACAAAGCATTGTGGCTATTCAAAGAGATTATGGTGATAGAAAATCTAGAAAAAATTCGAGAATGAAATACCTTCTTCATAGAAAAGGAATTAAATGGTTCAAAAAGATACTTACTGATAAGTATTTCAAAAAAGAAATTAAAAAAATTAGAAAAGAACCTGATAAGGTTCTCATTGATTACCTAGGTTGGCATAAACAAAATAAAACCTCCCATTTTGTTGGTTTACCATTGTTATCAGGGAGATTATCTGGAAATAAGAAAAATACCATTACAAGTATTGTTAAAAAATATAATTTAGATTTAAGACTCACACCAAATCAAGATATTTTACTTTGTAATATTGCCAATAAAAATAAAGGTGAAATTCAAAAATCTCTATCAAAAATTGGATACGAAAATTTAGAAAACATTAATGAAATACAAAGACACGCTTTAGCTTGTCCCGCTTTACCACTTTGTGGTCTTGCAATGACTGAAGCTGAAAGAATATTACCTGATGTATTAAAAAGGATTGAAAATTTACTATTAGATCTAAAAATACAAAAGACAATATTATTCAGAATGACAGGATGTCCGAATGGATGTACCAGGCCTTATATGGCCGAATTAGCTCTTGTTGGAAGTGGGCAAAATAAATACCAATTATGGTTGGGGGGAAGTAAAAATTTACAAAGGCTTGCTAAACCATTTTTACAAAGAATGGAACTTAGCGATTTAGAAAAAACTCTTCAACCATTATTTGATAATTGGAAGAGTAATTTGGATTTAGATTTCGGAGATTTTATAAATACCCAAGATGAAAATTATATATTGAATTTACTAAACGAAAATCAATAGAATTTATATTTTTCCATAAAGGGCATTTGCCTTTTTATTTTTCCAAGCCCATAATTGATCACCATAACTAAAATGCCACCATTCATTAGGATGTTGAGCGAATCCGAATTTAGTCATAATTTCCCTTAATAAATTTCTTCTACTATTCCAAATAATTGCTTCTTCATTCTTCATGTTTGCATAAAAATAAGGATTTGAGGTCTCATCCATTTGATCTACCATGCTACCCATTTCAACCATATTTCCATTTTTATCTGATAAACAAACATCCAATGCACCCCCAGTTGAATGAGGGGGGGGACACATAGTGTCATAAGAAGGATATGCCCAAAATTTTTCAACTTTTTTTAAAATTGATGGATAGGACTTTATGTTTTCAAAAGAAATATCAATATCGGATTTTTCACACTCTAATAAAAATGCTCTTTTAAACATAAATTCTTGGACTTCTAAAGGTCGCCAACTGTCATAAATTAAAAGATTAAAACTACTCTTTGATATCAAATAATCATTTACTTTTACTAATCTATTTACCACCTCCTCTCTTAATTTCCAAAAAGAAGTTTTATCTTTGTAAGGTGCACCTAAATGAGAGTAAGGGTGGGGATCAAAAAACTTTAGGCAGCTAGGTATAGCTATTAATTTATCTCCATTATCTTTAATTGGTATTTTATTCCAAATTTTCAATTGAAATTTGCAATTGATTTATAGTGGCATATATATCAAAAATTACAATGATAGTTTTCAATTTAAGAAATCATGAATAAATTTATTATCAGAATTATCAATAAGTATATTCCTTAAAATAATATTTTTTTTTAAATCAGGATCATCACTAATAATCTTAATAGCCTCTGCACGAGCCTTATCAATAAGAAATTTATTGTTAGGTAAATTGTCCAGTACAAAATCAGGCAATCCGGATTGTCTATATCCTAAAATCTGGCCTGGTCCTCTAAGTTCCAAGTCTTTTTCAGCGATATAAAAGCCATCATTAGATTTTTGCAAAACACAAAGTCTTTTATTTTCTAATCCATTTTTATCGGGGGTTACCAGATAACAAAAAGATTTTGTTGATCCTCTACCAACTCTTCCCCTTAATTGATGCAGTTGGGATAATCCAAATCTGTCCGAATTATAAATAATCATAATTGTGGCATTAGGCACATCAATGCCAACCTCAATTACAGTGGTTGAAACCAATATATTAATTTCATTCTTTAAGAAAGAATTAATCACTTCATTCTTTTCTTGTGAACTTAATTTGCCGTGTAATAATCCAACTTTTTTGTTAAAAAAGACTTCTTCTGATAAGTATTTGAATATTTTCTTTGCGGAGCTTAAATTCATTTTTTCTGAATCTTCTATAAGTGGCAAAATCACATAGGCTTGCTTTCCCTTATTGATCTCATCTTCAACAATCTTGAACAAGTTAGTTAAATCATCTTCTAAAATTATTTTTGTAGTTATAGGAACTCTCCCAGGCGGGAGTTCTGTGATTTGACTCACATCTAAATCACCATAAATGGAAAGAGCAAGAGTTCTTGGAATTGGTGTTGCTGTCATTGATAACAAGTTAGTATTTTCTCCTTTATTTAGTAATTTATTTCTTTGAGTAACTCCAAATCTATGTTGTTCATCAATTACGACCATCCCTAATGCATTAAAGATGACCTTATCCTCAAATAGTGCATGAGTTCCTACGAGGATATCAACTAATCCATTATTCAAATTAGACAAAATTTCTTTTCTCTTTTTTTGAGGAGTATTCCCAGTAAGTAGTTCAACAGAAATTAAAAGGGGATTCAAATATTTTAATAAATTTTTATAATGCTGTTCGGCTAATACCTCAGTTGGGACCATAAATGCACCTTGCAGGTTTTTTTCAATGACAAGTAAAAGAGACGCTATTGCAATTATGGTTTTACCGCTCCCAACATCTCCCTGAAGCAATCTGGACATTGGTGCAGGGTTAGATAAATCATACTTAATTTCATTTAAAACATTTTCTTGAGATTTTGTTAATTCAAAAGGAAAAGTACTTAAAAATTCTTTTAATAAAGATTTCTTTTGGGGTAATTGTTGGGAAGTTACATTTTTATTAGTCTTTCTTTTTCTAAGTAAGAACTTTATTTGAAGTAGGAACAACTCATCAAAAACCAAACGTTTTTTTGACTCCACTAGTGCCTGTTGAGTTGATGGAAAATGAATATTAATCAACGACTCTCCTTTTGATAATAAAGATAATGAATCAAGTTGCTTTTTATTTAAAATGTCTGGATATTGCTTTGCATAAATTAGTACCTTTTTCATAAGTTTTATAAAACTCATATTTGATAATGCTTCACCTAATGAATACAAGGGTAATATTTTGCCTGAGAAATTAAAATTATCATTGTTATCCTTAAGAATTTCAATCTGCGGATCTACAAAAGTTTTGCCATACTCTGTCAATTTAACCTTACCGGAAATTGCTAATTTGGTTCCAGGAGTATACAAAGATTTTTGAGATGAGAAGAAGGAGTAAGATCTAAATCTTCTTCCTAAAAAAAATTTTGTAACCTTTATTGAAGAAGTTTCATCAGAAACTACAATATTCATTATTGATAAATTACTATTTTTTTTACTCTTATGAATATAAAATCTTTTAACGTTTGCGATGCACGTGTATAAATTATCTTGTTTTAAATTTATTATCTTAACTCTATTTGTATAGTCTAGATATGTTCGTGGAAAATAATTAATAAGATCTTTTATATGAAATATCCCTAATTCATTAAGCTTATTTTTATAAACTTTTCCTACATTTTTTATTAATGAAATATCTGAATCAAAAGATAAACTTGAATCAGCTTTATTCAGAAAAACATTATTAGAAATATTATTAGAACTTTCTATTTCTAGAGTTTTACCTAGTTTATAAAGATTTTTTCTTGTATCTATAATTAATCTTTTTCTTTGATTTTCATCTAATTCATTGTATTCATTATATTTTTGAGAAAATTCATAAAATATCCTTAAATATTCTTCTGAGATATTAAGATTATCGAGTTTTTGCAATGAATCATGCAAATAATCATTAAAATATCTTTCTCTTCCTAAAGTATTAATAAATTTGTTTTCAGTTTCAATAGTAAGAGACTTTTGAAGAGGTCTTATCCAATCTTTAATTAATTTATTATTATTATTCCCGCTAATAGTCACATTTGAAAAAAGAGTTATTTTTTCAACGTATTTTATTCAAAGTTATTTCTTTTTGCCTCCAATATGTCTCTTTTTTAATCAAACGCTGAAATTGATTTTTTAGCTCATTTATTTTGTTCCTTTGAATAGAAAGATTTAAATTTTTAAACTCTAACTCAACAATAGATATATTGAAGAAAATAATACTTGGTAAATTATTGCCTATTAAAGATGACCGATTTAAGTTTAATTCAAAATTAATAACAAAAGGATATGGATGTTTTATCATAAAATTTTTGCCTAATAAGAAATCAAAGGAATCTTTAGATATCAACTTTTTTATTAGATTTGCCTTGAATAATTCTTGGTTAATATTATATGAAAGATTCAATAGTAAATTTTCCAATGACTTGTCTATTAAATCAAAATTATTAAGAATCTTATTTTTTGGTAAATTATCCATTTGATTTATATTTTCTTTTTCTGGATATCTTGGTTTTTCCATTTTTTCTTCTCCCATTAATTCAAGTAAGGAGGAAATAAATTGTTTTTCCACTCCTAGATTTTCAAAAATATTGTTTTTAGATAAATAATTATTATGGTCGTTATTATCTAAATCAAGTGATACGAATTTCTCATAATTATGAGCTTGATAATATTCATAAGCATTTGAAAAGTCTTCAGTAATCTCGAACTGAGAGGGTTCTTTTAATTGAAAACCATCTTCATATTGAAAATTATCTTTTTGATCATCCTTTATTTTTGTAGAACTATCAAAAAAAGTAAAATTAATTTCCTTATTTATATTTTTTTCAATTTCATTAATCTTTAATTGTTCTACTGTTAAAAAGGGCAAATTCTTAGATATTAATTTACTTATTTTTTTTTCAAAAAGACTATAGAATTCATTTTCATTTAAGAAATTATCATTAACTGTTGGATAACTATATATTTGATTAAGGCCTTTTTCTACAGAGATGGGAAGTAGATCCCTTACGAGATTAAGATAAAGTTCATATTCCCTATAGATATTTCTAGTTAATATTCTTTTTTGTATGTCTGCTCTCTCTATTTGAGAATTAACTTTTTCTATATCTATGTAATTATTGAAATTATTCAAGTGACTAGTTTGTTTGCATTGATGCAACCTCTGCTGCAAAGTCCATCTGATTTTTTTCGATTCCTTCACCCAATGTATATCTTGTAAAGCGTCTTACTTTAATATTTTCCCCAATTTTTGCAGCTGCTTGTTTTACAAGATCCTCAACTGTTAGAGAACTATCTTTAATGTAGGGTTGTGAAAGTAAGACAAGCTCATTGAGTCTTTTTGCTATTCTCCCTTCAACTATTTTTTCTTTAATTTGTTCTGGTTTTCCAGATAAATCATCCCTACCCATTTCAATCTGCTTTTCTTTTTCCACCACATCTTCTGGTATTTCATCAATTGATACATACTCAACATTTGGGCATGCTGCTACTTGCATTGAGACATCCTTCAACAGAGATTGAAATATATCACCTCTAGCAACAAAATCAGTTTCACAATTTAACTCTAGTAAAACTCCGACTCTTGATCCAGTATGAATATAACTACCAATTGACCCTTCGGCCGCTACTCTTCCAGATTTCTTTTCAGCACTAGCTATGCCTTTCTTTCTTAACCATTCCAAAGCTTTATCTAAATTCCCTTCAGTTTCATTAAGTGCTTTTTTGCAGTCCATCATTCCTGCGCCAGTTTTGTCTCTAAGATCTTTTACAAGTTTTGCTGTAATGTTTCCCATTTGAAGTAATAAAAATAGTGAATAAGTGAGTTTTAAATTGGAATTTAATTTTTTCTTTCGGCATTAGAGCTAGAGCCCTTTCTACCCTCATTTATGGCATCTGCAAGTCTTCCTAAAATAAGTTGCACAGATCTAACGGCATCATCGTTACAAGGAATTGGAACTTCACACAAATCTGGATCGCAATTTGTATCCAACATTGATACTAATGAGATATCTAATTTTCTAGCTTCTAATACTGCATTAGATTCTCTCCTCTGATCAACCAATACAACTACATCTGGTAATCTTCTCATACCTTTTAGTCCACCCAGGTATTTTTGTAATCTTTCAAGTTCTCTCCTTAATACTGCAGCTTCTTTTTTAGGCCTCATTGCTATTGAACCACTACTTTCCATTCTTTCTAGATCCTTTAATCTTTCAATCCTAGCTTTCATTGTTGTCCAATTAGTCAACATCCCTCCAAGCCATCTTTGATTTACATATGCAGCTCCACAGCGTGTAGCTTCCTGAGCTACTACATCTGATGCTTGTTTTTTTGTGCCAACAAATAGGAAACGTTTACCGCTTTTTGCAGCGTTTCTCGTCCATTTATATGCATTGTTCATACACAATGCTGTTTTTACGAGATCAATAATATGAACTCCATTTCTCGCGCAATATATATACTTAGACATCTTGGGGTTCCAACGTCTAGTTTGATGCCCAAAATGAGCACCAGCTTCCATCATTTCTGATAGTGATACAACAGCCATAATTTAAAAAGGGTTTCGGGTTAGCCTCCATCTGACGGGAAATTAATTTTAATAAATCACCCGAAACTGTCAGATGTGTGGATTTTAATTTCCACGATTCTAGCAAGTGATGTGTATTTCTAAAAGTTTTTTATCTTGATTTAGTTAACTGTTTAATGTAAATCATATTTAGAGGGATCCTAAGAATCTCAAGTGCAAGTCTATTTCTTCTTGTATTTACAAGGAATCTTAATAAAGGAAGGATTCTATCAACACTAATTAATCCTCCCAAGCAAAGAATTTGCCAAAGTAAATTATGAAAAGGAGTTAATTGAATCATAAATCTAACCCTTAAATTTGGATGTTTCTTATAAAACACTAAAGCCATTTTTGCTCTCTCTTTTTCTTGAGCTATTAATGAATCTATTTGTTCACAATTAAATGGAGGATGCCAATGAAAACCTACTGCATTTGGGCATTTAATTAATTTTGTCCCAATTTTTTTTAATCTTTCTCCAAGTTCTAAATCCTCCCAACCGTACAGACTAAAAGAAGTATCAAATAATCCCACACTTAAAATCAATTCTTTTGATATCGCTACATTCCCAGTAGCAAAGTACGCAAAAGAAGTATCCATTATTTTATGTTTTTCACTCTGAGGATTTAGAAAATTAGATGTATTGATAACCGAGCCATAGGTAAAACATTTTTTATCATTTTTTCTCCAAGAGGCAAGTAATTTTTCTACGTGGCAATTTATAAAATTGTCTAAAACAATGAGATCACTATCAATGAATATAATAATTTCATATTTTGATTTAATTACTCCCAGATTTCTTCCAAGTGCAGGCCCTCCATGTTCTTGCTGAAAGAGATTAACATGTGGGAGATTAGCTTTGTTTTTATTTATCCATGAGGATGTCCCATCAGTTGATCCATCATCAACTACTATTACTTCATAATTAAGGATATTTGTATTTAATTTTTGATTCTCGAGCGCAAAGAGACATTTCTCTAATATAGGTAATCTATTGTAAGTCGGTATAATAATACTTACATTCATGATTATGTCTTAAGTATGCATAATATAATGAACTTCAAAAGATAAAAATAAAAGATACCGCCTAATCAGCTGCACCGCCATTATTTGCTGTGCCCGTAACGTTTCCACCATCAGGTCTTCCATCAGTTCTTAATTTCCTTTTTTTGAATTTTCTAGCATATGCTCTATTACGTTCCTGCTTTTCTTTTTTTAGATTCCTTCTCTTAGCCATAAAATTTTTAACTTTTAATTATATTAGCTCACTATGAGCACTATATATTTTACCATCTTCCATATTTAATATCCTATCAGCCATATCAGAAATTCTTGGATCATGCGTCACCATAAGTACAGAACAATTTTGCTCTTTTGCTAGTTTCCTTAAAAGGGTTACTATTTCTCTTCCTGTGACACTATCTAAAGCAGAAGTGGGCTCATCAGCTAATAAAAGTTTTGGCTTAGCAGATAAAGCACGAGCAATTGCTACTCTCTGTTTCTGTCCACCAGATAAGTCATTTGGCAACTTTTTATGATGTTCTTCTAATCCTACTGCTGACAACCAATTCCGTGCTATTTCTCGTCTTTGCAAATATGTTAAACCTTTTATTAAATCGGCGCCCATCTGGACATTTTGTTCTGCTGTTAAACATCTCAGAAGATTATGACCTTGAAAAATCATTCCAATACTTCTTCTAAGAATCTGACGAGTTTTCCTTGATGCTCCATTTAACTGATTATTTAATACAGTTAAATCTCCACTTTGACAGGTTCTCAAGGCACCAATTAATGTTAATAGAGTCGTTTTACCACATCCAGAAGGTCCTTTTAAAAGAACCAACTCTCCTTTATCAATATTTAAATTAACGTCATTAAGAACTTTTTTTTTATTCTCATTTTTTCCATAAAAGTGACTCAAGTTATTTATTGAGACTGTTTTAAGGTTTTTAACATTATTTTTTGATTTATTAGCTTTAACCATTTATCTTTAATTGTTAAAAAATTTCAGCAGGATCAGCGTCAACTAATTTACGCATCGCGACAGCGGCGGACCCCATACACATAACTAAAACTAATACGAAAATTAAAACAGTTTTATTTACGTCCATTATTATAGGGAGTTTAGTAGAACTTCTTATAACTGAGTAAAGTATTTGACCCGAGAAATAAGCAGGTAAATAACCAAACAATGCCAACAAAAACCCCTCTCTAGCTACGACAAAGAAAAGGGACTTAAGTCTATACCCCATTGCCAATAAGGTGGCGTACTCTGGGAGGTGATCTGTAACGTCACTATAAAGAATTTGATAAACGACCACACACCCTACAACAAAACCCATCAAGGCTCCCAAACTAAATATAAAACCTATTGCAGTACTATTTTTCCAATAATTTTTTTCAAACTCTATAAATTGTTTTTTTGTAAGAACCCTAACATCATTTGGTAGTGAGTTATTTAATATCCTTGAAATAAATTCAGGATCAGATCCTTTTTTTAGCTTTACCAAACCAATTTCTATACTGCCAGGGGGGTTAGCAGGAAAAAGTCTTAAGAAGGTTTCTCGACTAGTTATCAAATTACCATCTGCACCAAAAGATGGTCCTAACTCCACAAGGCCCTCAACAATTACTCTTTTTCCAGCAACCTCAGTCTCAACTTTTTTTTCAGATAAGAACCATTCTTCAATCGGGCCAAATTCAGGTCTAGATAGTTTGTCAAAAAGAACTCTTGATGGATTTCTCAATTTATAAGCTTTCTTTGAGAATCCATCATCTAAAAGAAGTGAATCGGAGGGATTAAAACCTAATGCAAGTATTGATCTAGTTTTAAGATTTTCGGGGTTTCTCCAAAGTAAATAATTTAGATTTACGGGAGCAGTTTTTTCAACATCTTCTACCGCGAGAGTTTGAATTAATCTTCTTTTTGGGAATCCACTCATGCTTATAGAACTTTTTGATCTGGGACTTATCAAAATAAGATCCGCATCTAGAAGTTTATGAATAGTTACGCTCGTATCAAATAAACCATCTCTAAAACCTAATTGCATGAACATCAAAATACCTGCAAAACTTATTCCAGCTATGGCAACTGCTAGCCTTAATGGTTGCCTAGTTAATAACAACCAAGCTAGTGGTATTTTTCTAAATTTTAAAAAAGAAAAACACATTAGGGAATAAATTTTGCAATCACTTTCATTCCTGCATAGTTTTGAACGATATCTATAGAATCTTGATCTAGTTTTACTAATACCTCGATAATTCGTGAATCAGCATCCCCCGTGGGATCAGTCGATAGAACTTTTCTTTGTTTTACCTGTGGACTAATCCTAATAACCTTTCCCACAAGATTTTTTTGGAAACCTCCATTTTCACTGCTCAATTCAACATTCTGAGAGATAAAGACTCTATCGATGTCAGATTCATAAACTTCTATCAAAGCTTCCATTTTTTGACTAGAACCAATATCCAAAATTCCTTGATTTTGAGGTCTTTCACCAACTCTCGTGTTTATTCCAAGAATAAAACCATCAATTGGACTCCTTAGTTTTGAATTAAATAGATCTATCTTGATATTTTTTTGATCTCCGATAAGGTTTATTTTCTGTTTTTGCAATTTTAATAGTTCATCTTTTCTTTGTGAAAACTCTACAAAAGAATATACATCTTTGCTCATAGCTAACTCATACCTTTGAATTTGATCTTTCTTTAGGGTAATTTCTTCGTTAATAGTATTAATTAGATTTTCATTTCTTTCAAGATCAGCAATTAATTTTTCTCCATTTTCAAAAATTGCGAGGATATCACCTTTTTTAACGAAATCTCCTTCATTTACTAAAATTTCGACAATTCGGGGGGAAGAGCCAAATTGACTTATTGGAGCTGCCAATTTTCTAATCTCTCCCGAAGGAGAAAGTTGACCAAGTGCAGCAACGGCTGTAATAGGAGGTATAAAATCTGAAGTTATTGCCTCTTTCAATTTTGAACTAGATTTATTATTTCCAGAACAGGAAATAACACCAAGAGCTATTGGTGTAAATAATAAAAAATAAATAAATAAATTTTTTAATTTTTTAAATTTCATTAAAAATCGAAGAGTACTGTTTTTATATAGTTATTGACCCATTTTTCATCAAAGTATTTTAAAAGAACCATACTAGTCTTCTGATTTTTCATTTGTTGAACACAATAATTTTTTTGAAAATCTATTCTCTCTTGGATAATTTCCTCATTAACTTCCTGTTTGGCTTTCTTACTTAATTTGATCAAAGTAGAGAGATATTGATCCACAACTCTACAAAAATCATTTTTTTCAGATTTCCTTTTTAAGGAGGCAAAAAATACATTATTAGAAAAAATACCGCCCCATTTAGGAATCTCTCTCAAAGAGGTAAAAGAACTTTTATCAATTTCAGAAAGTAATTTTTCATATTTCAAACCTTGGTTTTTTGATGCCGGGGATAAATCAACAATAGCAGCAGAAACAATATCATTTACTTTTACCAAATCCATCCCAAAAATTGGGATATCAAACTTTGGATCAGGGAAAAAAACGCAGTGTAATATCTTAAGATTCTTTGAAAATTCTGCTACTTCAATATGTAACTTTCTAAAACCTTTTGCTTTATGAAATTCATTTTCAATATATAGTTCTCTGCCTATTTCTTTAGATGTTATGTTTGTTAGTTTTGGATCAATTTTTATACTCTTAAGGTCCTCAAGCATAGATCTATGCTCTCTAATATTTTGTAATAACTCCAAAATAAGAGGGTCAGTTAATTTTGTTTTAGTTAAAGATTCAGACAACAAGGCTAAAAAGTACCAAAATAGAATTTAAAGAGAGCACCGAAATGAACGTAGGAGATCTTAAATACTACATCCATTCAAGCAAAACTAGATGTGTGTTTGTGGATAATAAAGAATTGCCGCTTATAAGCATTGATATTTGGTGCAAAGCAGGTTCTTCATTTGAGGAAATTGATAAAAACGGCACTGCTCATTTTTTAGAACATATGATTTTTAAAGGATCTAACAATATAATGCCAGGTGAATTTGACCATAAAATTGAATCACTTGGCGGATTAAGTAATGCTTCAACTGGTTATGATGATGTACATTACCATGTATTAGTTCCACCAAGTAACTTTAAAGAATCACTTGCTCTTTTGACAAATATTATCGTTGATCCAGATTTTAATCCTGATGAATTTAATAAAGAAAAAGGGGTAGTTATTGATGAAATAAAACAACAAAATGATCAGCCTGAAGAAAAACTATTTAATTATTTTTTGAAAAGGGTTTGGTTAAATCCGAATTATGCCAATTCGATTCTGGGAACTGAAGATAGTATTAAAAACTTAGAGATAAATGACCTTGTAGAATTTCATAGCAAACATTACACAGCCGAAAAAATTTGTATTGCAATTGCGGGGAATCTATCTGAAGAAATTTATAAAATTTTTGAAAAAAGTGATCTATCTGGCATTAAAGAAAGTCCAAATTTAATAAATCTAAAAAATAAACCTTCTTTAAGAATGAGGAATGGTAGAGAGTCAGTTAAGTTTGATAATTTAGAGTTTTCAAGAATATTTATGGCTTGGTTTATCCCAAACTTAAATGATCAAAAAAATATTATTGGACTGGAAATATTAGCATCAATACTTTCTGTTGGAAGAAACAGCAGATTAGTTAAACTTTTAAAAGAAGATAGTAATCTTGTTGAATCGGTATATGTAGATGTAAATGCTGGAGAATTAGGAGGATTATTTATAATGGAAGCAAGTTGTGAGTCCAAAGATATTGATTTAGTAGAAAAGCAAATTAATAAAACAATATATGAGATCTCAAATTGTAAATCCTTAACTTTGGATGAAATAAATAAAGCAATAAATATTGTAAAAAGTAATTATATCTTTAATTTAGAGACATCTACTCAACTCTCTTCATTCTTTGGAAATGAACTACTTTGGGGAAGAAAATCTTCGATCAATAATTTAGAGAGTCATTTAAAATATTGGAATGATTTAGATAACTTCAAAGAGATCACTGAATATATCCGTGGAGAAAAATTCACTTTAGTTGCATCCCCTGGTAAATGTTAAAAAGATATTTCTTAAATAATAAAAAAAGGAATTTTTCAACTGCTTCAATTTGGATTAAAGGAGGCAGTGATGTGGATAGTGTTGGCAAAAAAGGTATTAACAAGATCCTCAGTTCATTACTTACCAGAGGATGTGAAGGATTTAATAATTTCACTCTTTCGGATTATATTGAGTCATATGGAGCCGAATTAAATCAAGAAGTATTTGAAGATGGTATTTCAATAAGCATTAAATCCCTTAATGAACATTTCAGTAAATTATTCCCATTATTAGATTTAATAACTAATAAACCGACTCTATTAGAAACTGAATTTCAAAAAGTAAAAAAATCCTCAATTGATTTTATAAAAAAAGATAAAGAGAATCCATTTAATATCTGTTTTGAAAACTGGAGAAGAATTGTTTACTCAAATCATCCTTATGCCTTTAATACAAATGGCAATGCAAATGATGTCTCGAAGATTACCTATGAAGATGTTTTGCTTGAGTTTAAAAATTTCAAAAATCGAGATAAGTATTTAATTTCAAATAATTTAGAAATAAATGGAGTATGTATAGATTCATTAGAAAAAAAACCCTTAGAAGAAAAATCAAGAACTATAAATAACAATTTAAGTCCTAACCATAGATTTGATTTTAATAAAAATAATTCAAATCAAACAATAATAATGATGGGGGATCAAACTTGCTCGCGAAGAAGTAGTGAATATTTGCCACTTAAGGTTTTGGAGTCATATTTATCTTACGGAATGAGCGCTGCATTATTTAAACTTTTTAGAGAGAAACATGGTATCACTTACGATTTAGGTGTTTATTATCCTATTAGGAGTGGTAATGCCCCATTTTTAATTTATTTATCCGTATCTAATAAGCAAGCACTTTTTGCTTTTGAACTTCTATCAAGTCTATGGAAAGATTTACTTTTATATCCTTTGACTGATGCTGAAATATTTTTAGCAAAAGAAAAACTAAAAGGTTCTTTTCTATTAGGGAATCAATCAATAGATGAAATTTTACAGAGAAAGATACAATTAATTAGTTATGGTATTTCACCAATATCCGAAATTGATTTAAATTCTAAAATAGAAGAAATATGTTCTTTAATTATTCTTAAATTAACTAATAAGTATTTTTCAAAACCTTTTCTGAGTATTTCGGGAAATGAAAAAATTTGCTTAGAAATTTTTAATAGGTGGAACAAAAACTTTTAAATTAGTTTTTCTCAATCTTATCAATATCAATTAAAAACGAACCTCTTCTAAATTTCACTTCAACAGTATCTGGAGATTTGATTGATAGTATTTTTCCAATTTCATCAATTGCTACTAGATCAGGTGGTCTTAACATCGGCATATTATCCGAAGTCTTTAAATAAGGTACCGGCGCAATTAACTTAACCTTATCATTGATTTCAAATTTCATTTATAAGTTGGAAACACCCAAGAGTAGTATAAGCACAAAGTTAGAGAAAATATCAACGAAATGAACTGATTCAGTCTAGAATCTTAGAATTAACTTTCTACAAATTAATGAATCAGAAATTCAAAACATTAATTTTATGGGCTTTACCTATACTTTTAGTAATAGCGCTATCTTACCAATTTTTATCTTCAAGCAATGTTGATTCACTAAAATCAAATGGGACTACTGTTGCCCCAAGAAATTCAGCCGTAGCAAGAGTTAGCTATGGTAGATTTTTAGATTACATCAGTTCAGGAAGGGTTACATCAGTTGATATTTTTGAGGGAGGCAGAAATGCAGTCATAGAAACTATAGATTCGGATTTGGATAATAAAGTACAAAGGTTGCGTGTAGATCTTCCCGGTTTGACACCAGAACTTATAAACATTTTAAAAAATGAGGGAATCAGTTTTGATGTACATCCAGTTAAAACAGCCCCACCTGCATTAGGAATTTTGGGTAACTTACTTTTCCCAGCTATCTTAATAGGAGGTCTAATCTTATTAGCTAGAAGATCAAATGGGATGCCTGGAGGACCTGGACAAGCTATGCAATTTGGGAAAACCAAAGCAAGATTTGCAATGGAAGCTGAAACAGGAGTAGTTTTTGATGATGTTGCTGGTGTTAATGAAGCCAAACAGGATTTACAAGAAGTTGTTACCTTTCTGAAAAAACCAGAAAAATTTACTTCTGTAGGCGCAAGGATTCCAAAAGGGGTTCTATTAGTTGGACCTCCTGGTACTGGTAAAACGCTTCTAGCAAAAGCAATTGCAGGTGAAGCAGGTGTACCATTTTTCTCATTATCAGGTTCTGAATTTGTTGAAATGTTTGTTGGTGTTGGTGCGAGTAGAGTAAGAGACCTTTTCAAAAGAGCCAAAGAAAATAGTCCTTGTCTAATTTTTATTGATGAAATCGATGCTGTAGGAAGGCAAAGAGGTGCTGGCATTGGTGGAGGTAACGATGAGAGAGAACAAACCCTTAACCAATTACTTACAGAAATGGATGGCTTTGAAGGTAATAGCGGCATAATAATAATTGCAGCCACAAATAGACCTGATGTTCTAGACTCCGCT
Organism: Prochlorococcus sp. AG-355-P18; assembly: GCA_003280515.1. Taxonomy (GTDB): domain Bacteria; phylum Cyanobacteriota; class Cyanobacteriia; order PCC-6307; family Cyanobiaceae; genus Prochlorococcus_A. The sequence goes on along the minus strand of QCER01000001.1, from coordinate 2,595 downwards.
CTTATGAGGCCTGGTAGGTTTGATAGACAAGTAACTGTAGACGCACCTGACATAAAGGGCAGATTATCAATATTGGAAGTTCATGCAAGGAATAAGAAACTTCAAGAGGATTTAACACTTGAAAGCATTGCAAGAAGGACACCTGGTTTTACTGGGGCAGACTTAGCAAATTTATTAAATGAGGCTGCTATTTTAACTGCTAGGCGAAGAAAAGACTCTATTAGTATTTCAGAAATTGACGACTCTGTAGATAGGATTGTCGCAGGCATGGAAGGTTCTCCATTAACAGATGGTAGAAGTAAAAGATTAATTGCTTATCATGAAGTTGGCCATGCTCTAATAGGGTCACTAGTTAAAGCCCATGATCCTGTACAAAAAGTTACAGTCATTCCTAGAGGCCAAGCTAAAGGATTAACTTGGTTTACCCCAGATGATGAACAAACCCTTGTTAGCAGAGCTCAACTTAAAGCACGAATAATGGGCGCCTTGGGAGGAAGGGCCGCTGAAGATGTTGTTTTTGGAAAAGGTGAAATTACAACAGGAGCTGGAGGTGATTTCCAACAAGTTGCTTCTATGGCTCGTCAAATGGTTACTAGATTTGGGATGAGTAATTTAGGTCCGATAGCTTTAGAAAGTGGAAATCAAGAAGTATTTGTCGGTAGAGATTTAATGACTAGAAGCGAAGTTTCTGATTCAATCTCTAAGCAAATTGATGAAAGTGTAAGAGTAATGGTTAAGGAATGCTATAGAGAAACTTACGATATAGTTAGCAAAAATAGAGAAGCTATGGATAAAATAGTTGACCTTTTAATCGAAAAAGAAACATTAGATGGAGAAGAATTCGTAAATATTCTTTCAAAATTCACTCAAATTCCTGAGAAAGAAAGAACTCCTCAATTATTAAGTTAAACTTTAATTGGCTTCTTATCCAATACAAGATCAATTAATCCGTATTCAACTGCCTCGTTTGGAGACATATAAAAATCTCTATCCGTATCCTCTTTAATAGTGTCATAATCTTTACCAGTTCTCTCTGATAATTCAGTATTAAGACGTTCTTTTAAGAAAAGAATTTCATCAGCTTGAATTCTTATATCACTAGCTTGTCCTCTAGCACCTCCAAGTGGTTGATGAATCATTATTCTTGAATGCCTAAGACTACTTCTTTTGCCTTTAGTGCCCGCCGCAAGTAAAAATGCACCCATACTAGCAGCCAAACCAACACAAACTGTATGAATGTCAGGTTTAACATGTTGCATTGTGTCAAAGATACCTAATCCATCATATACGGATCCCCCTGGTGAATTTATATACATATATATGTCTTTATCTGGGTCCTCTGCTTCAAGAAATAATAATTGCGCAACAATTCTATTAGCAGTTTCACTAGTAACTTGTTCTCCCAAAAAGATTATTCTCTCTCTTAGGAGTCTCGAATAAATATCAAAGACTCTTTCGCTTCCACCAGATTCTTCTAATACTAAAGGGATCATAATAATATTTATCTGTTTATTAGATATTAACGATATTGAGTCAACATACGCTAACCTTATTAAGGTTTACATATAAAAAATTGAAAGAAAAATTGACTGTTTCAGATAGCAAAAAGTTATTTCATGAAAAATTCCCTTACGTCATTCCAGGTTTATATAAAAGAATAGTTGATGAAATGCTTGTCGAACTTAATCTTCTAAACCATCAAAATGAATTTGCACAAGATTATCTCTTTTGTTTCGGTCTTACTGAAACATTCAAAGAATTAATGAAAGGATATCAACCTCAGAAACACTTGGATCTACTTTTTGCTTCTTTATGCAGTTCTACAAATTTTGAAGCGAAAGAAATTAATGAAATATCTCAAAAATCTCAAAAGGAATTCAAGAATAAAACATCTAACGATATTTCGAAATTGTTATTAGAAAAAAGCAATTCTAAAATTTATCCCTCAAGGATTTTGAACTTAGCGATATATATATTAATTTCAAACGCTCAGGATCTAAAAGATAAAGATGAATCAGAGACAAATAAATTTATTGCTGATATTTTTGCAAAGTTAAACTTATCTTCTAATAAAGCAGAAAAAGATATTGGAATTTATAAAAGCAGTATATCAAAAATGGAACAAGCTAAAGAATTAATTGCAGAGCTTAGGACCAAAAATAAGAAAAAAGAACAAAAAGAATAAATTCTATTTTTTTAATCTTTTTTTATCTTTCCAAGAGACATAGGATATATAAATTACAGCGAATGTTATGAATATGAGTAAAACGAAAGATGTTAAAATAAGAAATTTACTTAAAAAGACTTCATAAGTTAAAAATGAAATCATATATCAATTGAACCATCACCATTTCTTCCCCAAACAACCATGGCAATTGAAAAAGTAAAAATTGCAGCCAATGCTGCCCAACCTATTTGAAAGATCATTAAATTTAAATCGCTAATACAAATATAACAGAACTCCAAATATTTTTTATCATTTTAAAGTTAAAGTTAATTTCTCAGAAACAAAATTTTCTCAATAGAATAAAGATAAATCAAAATTGGGAAGGTTAGTTTTAAATCATAGTACTAACATAGAGGGTCTAATTCCAA